>NZ_JARFYN010000009.1 GCF_030272695.1 Martinezella calliandrae | reverse complement strand
ACCAGACGGCCTTCAGCTTCCCATCGGCGCAATGTCGTGATCGACACGCCCAAAACTTCCGCCGCTTCGCCTATGCTCACAAATCTCTCCATTTTGGAGAGATATACATAGATTCAGTAAGATTGCAAGCGAACTGTTCTAACCCCTCGCCTTGATCTTGGCGGAGGTCATTTTGAAGCCGATCTCGCCAAGATATCTTGGCAAATGACCTCAATGTCCTGACGGGCTTCGATTTTGTGCCAGGTCATGTTGGAGGAGCGCCGTGCAAGTTGCATCTCCAAAACTTCGACATTCGCATCAGAGGGGCCGCCGCCCCGCCGACCGCTCACGCGCTTCCAGAGCAATGCGGGATCGGCGTCAAGCCAAAGCCCATCGAATTGAACGTTCCGGTGACGTGCCGGTGCTTCAATTGCATTTCTGTGGTCGAGATCATCAAAGACAGCGTCGGCAACGACGCTTCCGCCATCGGCAAGAATAATATCGGTCCGCAGGACCATCTCCGCATAAACCTTCCTGGATATTTCCGGCCGATAGGCAGCCTTCGGAAGGCGCGTTTCGGCGGAAACACCATGCATGGCTTTGCGAACGCGATCACTTTCGACAATCCGTGCCCCCGGCGGCACGCCAATGTGGGGAGCGAGCGCTTCCGCAACCGTTGTCTTGCCGGCCCCGCTCAGTCCGCCAAGGGCGATCAGCCGTGGTGCCCTTGTTTCGAGCAATTCTCTTGCCAGCTCGAAATAGCGTCGGGCTTCGGCACGCAATTCGTCTTTGTTCGCCGTCGCCGTTTCGGCTTGGGTCGCGATGACATGCGCCCTGACCGCAGCACGGACGGCAAGCAAGAAGGGCAGGAGCATAAACCCTTCCTCATTGTCGGATTCATCGAAATAGCGGTTCGCTACGAGATTGGCGAAGTGCTGATGGCCTTCATACCAGAGGTCCATAAGAAGAAAGGCAAGGTCATAGAGCACATCGACCGTGGCGATCTCATCATTGAACTCAATGCAGTCAAATAGGCGTGGATGACCATCAAGGAGGCAAATATTGCGCAGATGCAGATCGCCGTGACACCGTCTCACCTTGCCCGCCGCGCTGCGCTGTCGCAATCGCTCCGCGTGCCGCTGAAGCATGTCTCGAAAAAGCTGGCTGAACGCCGCGACCTCGTGCTCGGTAAACACGGTGCTGGTCGCGAACCCGGCGTCGTTGATGTCCAGAACCGATTCCATTTGGCGGGCGCCGTCCACGCCTTGGGCAACGACGGCATCTTGATGGAAGAGGACGATCATGCGAGCAGTTGACGTCATCAACTCATCTGTAAGTTTGTTCGCGGCCGCAAGCCTGTCGAATAGGAGATCCTGATCGAAACGAACCATCTCGACGACAGCGTCGACGCACGCGCCATCCTCAGCGAAGCAAACGGTCCCGCTCTTGTCTTTAACCAGCCTCTTGACGCCGAGATAGAGCCCGGGCGCGGTTGCGCCATTTAGCTCCAACTCCTTCCGGCATGCGTCCAAACGAAGGGGTGCGGATGAGAAGTCGACGTAGGGAAGCTTCACGGCCTTCTTCATTTTATAGGCGCGTTCGCCTGCCAGGAAGATCCGCGAGATATGCGTTTCGATCACCTCTATCGGTGCATCGAGACCGTGGGATTTCGGATCGCTCAGAAAGGCTATGGCCGCTCGCTGGTCGTCGACAATCATCGTTGCTTCCCATATTTTGCCGATCTTCTTCCAATCGAACCGCCGCCTTCATGCTCCCCCAAAAAACGGTAAGGGCGGCGGCCCGACACCCCGTTGGAAAAATACCTCCGAGGTGACTTTACCAAATCATATCCAACAGCGGACACATTGATGAGGATCAAGGTACCCATTGCTAATGCACTTAAGATGTTACATCGAAGCTCTTGGGTGGAGATACAAGTGCCCCATCTGTCCCGAGAGCAATTGATTTACGCTTTATTGCCATCCGTTCGCGATGCGGGTGACCTCGCAATGACCGATGGCAAACCGTCAATCAGGTGATGACGAAGACGGATGGGTCACCTGAGACCGCAGCCGATCTCGAGTGTAACAGACTATTGTGTGAAGCCTGCAAACAACTCGATGCGGATATTCCAGTTCTAAGCGAAGTCAACGGTGGCTGGTTACGGGCTGTTGACGGCCCAATGTTCGTTGTTGATCCGATCGACGGACCATTGCTGGCAGAAAAGACTTCACCATCAATATCGCTTTGGTCGAAAAAACAGTATCCCGACTGCTGCAATCATATATGCGCCAGCTCGTCAGCGCGGCCGAGATCGTTGGATCTATGATTATTTGACAGGCATCAATGCCCAATCTTTAGTTTCACCTAAATTCGAATATGCGCACTATGACTGCCTCGGAGGAACTTGCCATGAGCATTTTCAAAGAACGGGAAGAAGCCGCCGAAAAAGAATATGTCGTGAAGCTTGAACAGTCGTTTCATATCAGGGCGAGACGTGACAGGATGCTGGCTCGCTGGGCCGCCGATTTGATTGGCCGGCAGGATTTCGACGCCTATTTCGGTGAAATCATCACCGCCGATTTGGCCGAGCCCGGGGATGAGGGGCTGTTCTCCAAGCTCCAGGCGGATATGCAATCGGCAGGTGCCTCGATCGATGCAAAAGGCCTGCGCGAGAAGATGCGCCAACTTCTGTTCGATGCAGCGAAAGAGGTTCGCGCCGCCGGCTAACAAAAGACAGCAACTGGTTCCAGTTGGTGCCTGCGAAAATGCCTTAATCGAGCAGCTCTCGCAGACGAATGGCGAGTTCGTGGGCGGTGTAAGGCTTCTTAAGCCAACTGCCCGCCTCCGCAAGTTCCCGGCCGGCTATCGTCGGCTCGGCGTAGCCGGAAGTGAACAATATCTTGATGCTCGGGCGTAATGCCCGAACTTTCTGGGCCAATTCGTCGCCCGTCAGGCCACCAGGCATGACAACATCGGTAAAAAGAAGCGCGATCTCCGGATTGTCTTCGAAGAGTTTCAATGCCTCGGCGCCGTTTGCCGCTTCTATAACTTTATAGCCGGCATCCAGCAGCCGCGACACGGCAACGCGACGTACGCGCGCGTCATCTTCGACGACGAGGATGCACTCGGAGCCGCGGGGAATATGCGGGCGCCTCCCCATTTCGGCAGGTTCCGCTGGCTGGCCGGGTTGGGCTTTCTGCGCCGCCGGCAGGAAGATGCGAACGCTCGTTCCCTGCCCGATCTCGCTGTAGAGCTGAACATGGCCTCCCGATTGCTTGGCAAAACCGTAAACCATGCTGAGGCCGAGCCCGGTCCCCGAACCCATTCCTTTTGTCGTGAAGAACGGCTCGAAGGCATGCTCTCGGACCTCGCTCGACATCCCCACACCGGTATCGGTTACGGAGATGAGCACGAACTCACCGGTACGAACCTGCGGATACATCTGGGCATAGTCGGCATCGAGCCGCGCGTGGGAAATCTCGATCGACAAAAGGCCGCCGCGCGGCATAGCATCACGCGCATTGAGGGTCAGATTGAGAAGGGCGTTCTGCAATTGCGACCCGTCGACAAGCGCTTCGTTCGTGCCGCCGGTCACCACCGTTCGCAATTCGATGCTTTCTCCGAGCGTTCGTCGCAGAAGATCTGAAAAACCGGCCACAAGCTGCCCGATATCGACCAGCTTGGGATTGAGCGGCTGGCGGCGGCCAAATGCCAGGAGCTGGCCCGTCAGCTTGGCCCCATCTTCGGCAGCCGCCTGCGCCTCGGACAACAGTGACAACAGCTTTTGATCCTGAAGTCTTCCCTCTATCATTTCCAAATTGCCGCTGATGACGGTAAGCAGATTATTGAAATCATGCGCCAGTCCGCCGGTCAGTTGGCCGATGGCTTCCATTTTTTGGGCCTGCCTAAGCTCTTCCTCGATCTTGTGCCGGCTGGTCAGGTCGCGCACGAAGCCCGTAAAGATGCGCTTCCCGTTTGCAACTGCTTCGCCGACCGACAGCTCCATCGGAAAGATCGTACCGTCCTTGCGTTGCCCTCTGACAACGCGGCCGTAGCCGATAATGCGCCGCTCGCCAGTGGTCAGATAGTGGTCGATGTAGCCGTCATGTGCCTCGCGGTCCGGGGAAGGCATCAAAATACGGACATTTTTTCCGTCGACCTCATCGGCCGGATATCCGAACAGGCTCTCCGCCGCCGCGCTGAAGGAGGTGATCATGCCGGCCTCGTCGATGACGATCATCGACTCCGGTACGGTTGCCAGAATCGAGCGCAGGTGCGCCTCGCGCTCAGCGAGATCCGCCTGAATTCGCTTCAAGTTACTGATATCATTGTTTGTTTGCACAATGAGTTGTCGGGTTGGATCGATCGAGAAGGCCGTCACCCACCGACTGGCAACGACAATGGGCCGGCCGTCCTTGTGACGATGAACGAGCTCTCCTTGCCAGACGCCGTGCCGGGCGACTGTTTCGCGTATCCGATCGAGGGGCTCCGGCAAAACGGTCGCGAGCAGGTCATGAACCACCTGGCCAACCGCTTCTTCACGGCTCCAACCGTAAAGCTGCTCGCAGCCACTCGTCCATCGGCTAATGACACCATCGAAACCGTGAATGATGATGTTCGCGCCATCCAGGACGCGAGCAATCTCCTCCAGTCCACTTTCTCTCGCCTGTGCCAATGATGACTGCTCGTTCATATTGATTTCGCTTGTAATTGCCTAGTGGCGCCGTCCCGCGCTGTCAAAGGCCAGAACGATCGAGTTGGCGTCGTGACATTCATCTCCATCGCCCGCAAGATGTGCGAGCGTCCCGGGTTTTGCAATACGAATGGAATGGCGGCCAGCCGGGCTGACGACGCCTTTATTCGTCAGCTTCGTCATCGTCCTCGAGATGGTCTCGATTGTCAGTCCAAGATAATCGGCAATATCCAGGCGCGTCATCGGCAGGTCGATGACGCTTGCCGAGCGCTCTTGCTCGCGCGCGCGCCGCAGCTGCTGCAGCAGAAAGGTGCAAAGTCTTTCCTCGGCATTTTTGCACGACAGCAACACCATCTGATCCTGGGCCGCCGCCATCTCGTCACATAGTCGCGCAAAGAGCTGCGGCCTAAGTTCCGGCGAGCCGCTGACCGCGTCCTCGAAGGCTTTGCGAGCAAAGCGACGGAGTTTAACCGGGGTCACTGCCTCGGCACTGTAGAGATAATGATTCTTGAGCGAGACGCCGACAAGATCGCCGGAATACAGAAAGCCCGTGATGACGCGTCTGCCGTCAGCCATGATCTTGAAGATGCGTAAAACGCCTTCAACGACCTCGAAAAGATGTCTTGCCGGATCGCTCTCGAAAAACAGCGACTCGCCGGCGTCTAAATGTTCCACCGGCTGCTTTCTAAACAGCGATTGCAGGCAAATCGGTTCTTCGCCGAAAACGACCGCTTCACTATAGCTCGGAGCCTGTACCGCATAGCCCGCCTGCAACATGACAATCCCTCTCAAATGTTTTGTCGATGTTGGATAATTGATCGTCCGTGCGTGACAGCCGAATGCCGCGCGTGTTAGAAATGGCGCGATTTTGTAACGGATTGTCACAGGGCGGCGCGGCCTACATTTATTGGAATTTTTCGTGATGGCCTCCGACCAGCTGCGGCGTGAGCATGTGCTTGTAGTAGACGACGATCCGCGAATTCGGCAAATGCTGACCCGATATTTCGAGGACGAAGGATATGCGGTGAGCGCCGTGTCAGGCGGCGTTGAGATGCGGGCGCGCCTGCGGCAGGAGAGTTTCGATATCATCCTGTTGGATCTGGTTCTCCCCGGAGGGGAAGACGGGCTGGATCTCGCGCGTGAAATTCGCGCGCAGTCGGACATTCCAATCATGATGCTCACCGGCAGAGACGACGTGGTGGACCGGATCGTTGGCATCGAGGTCGGAGCCGACGACTATATCGCCAAGCCTTTCCACCTCAGGGAAGTGCACGCGCGTCTGAAATCAATCCTTAGACGCCGGCAGCCTGTTGCCAAGGCACCCGAGACCAGCATCGGCGAAATCATCCGCTTCGAAGGCTGGCAACTCGACGTCGCAAAACGTCAGCTCCTGGCGGCCGATGGCGGCGAAGTCGAATTGACCACCGGCGAATTCGACATGCTCGTCGTCTTCGTGCGGCATGCCGGACGTGTCCTCGGCCGCGAGCTGCTGATGGATCTCACCCGCGGTCGCAACCTCGAAGCTTTTGACCGGACGATCGATGCTCAAATCGCGCGGTTGCGCAAGAAGATCGAAATCGATCCCAAGCACCCGCAATTGATCAAATCGATCCGTGGCGTCGGCTACGTGTTCACAGGCAAAGTGTAAACGGCACACCTGAATGTATCGCACCTCACCGGGGCGAATTGGCAACCCAAACCATCAAACCGTGATCCAGGCGGTTGAATTGTGTCTCGTCCCGCATCCGCTGCCAATTGTCCGGGCCCTGATTCCAGAAGCGAACTCGCGCGCATTTTAATTCTTTGGCCCGTAAGTTGATGCTTGCGAACAAACCTTCGGCGACGCCACGCTCATCGGCGGCACTGATGGCACAAAGAAAGACGACGTCGAGCAGCGCTCCCAAGATGGGATGCTTGAAGTGCCGAAAGATGCTGAGGCCCTGGATATATCCGCGCGGGTTGACGGCCACGAGGATTTGTTCGCGCCGGAAGGCATCGGAAGCCATCCGATGCCAGCTTGCGAGATCAAGGGCCGGGACAGCTGCTTGGATGAGCGGGTAGGCCCGCTCGATCTGATCGGATTGCAGCAAAGCGACGTCGTAGGTTCCAACCATCTTCCCCTCCCATGCATCTGTTGATGTGACGACAAAATCGGAGGACGCGGCAGTGCCCTCCTGCTCGTTTCACCGCGTCATCAACAATGGGACCGGTGTTGTTTCCAGCATTGAGCGTGTGGTCCCTCCAAAAATCCATTCCCGCATACGCGAATGCCCATAGGCACCCATGACGATCAGGTCGGCTGCAACATCCCTGGCATGCTGGCGCAGGACCTCGGCGACGGTGCGGCCGCCGCTTGCCAGGATATCGACCGAGACCCGGACTTCATGCCGCGCTAGAAATGCGGCGATATCTGCGCCCGGCTCCTCGCCGTTGCTACGGATTGATGCGTGCGGATCGACGATAACGACATGCACATTGTCGGCTCCCGTCAATTGGTTCATCGCAGCACGGACCGCGTGACTTGCCTCGTTGCGGGAGTTCCAGGCCAGGAGCACCGTGCGTGGTCGAAGCGAGGCGGCATATGCTTTCGGCACAACGAGAATCGGCGCCGGCGATTGAAACAGGGCGCCATCCAGAATGCGCCAGCGCATGTCATCCTCCGCCAGGAGACCACCACCGATCAACGTCAGGTCAGCGTATCGGGCACGTTCGCCGATCTCGTTGTCGACCCATCCGTATTCCGTGAAGAGATCGTCGACATCAAATGAAATATCGCTCGATTGCAACAGAGTTTTTGCGGCCACGACATGCTGGCCGAGTTTCTCCAACTGGCGCTCGCGTTCTTCGGCCCATGCGGATGAAGAGATTTCGCCGTATCCGCCGATGGGAGGTATCGCGAGCGCAGTTAGCAGCACTGAAAGATGCGCCCCCGCCGCGCGGCACAACTCGATCGCAGCGCGCAGATCCTCGTCGTTTTGATTGACGCTAATAATGCTCAGAATGGTTTTGGCTCGCATGTCACACCTCACGATTGGAATTGTTCGTTCGCTGCAAATTTAGGCCTGTGCCCGTGCAGCGCCTTGATCCTGGTCAAGAACCTGCACGCGACCGAAAATATTGCCTGTGCGCGCAGCATGTCGGAGGTGGGTCGTAGCGGTGGCAGGCTTGGCTGTGTGACCATGGAATTGCTTGATGTGGGTCAATGCGAGGTGTCGCGGTCAATCATAAAACCGATGGCAATTCTCCATACTCAGCCTGTTCGGCTGCCCGGCAGGATGGGTAGAGGGCCGTTTCCAACTTCAGGGATAAAGCCATGCAAGCAAAAGACATTATGACGACGACCATCGTATCGATCGATCCGGCCTGCAGCATCCGCCACGCACTGAACCTCATGCTGGATACAGGAGTGAGTTGCCTGCCTGTTGTCGAGGATATCGATCGGCTCTGCGGGATATTGACCGAAGACGATCTTTTCACGCGCAAGGAAGTCGACGCCAATCTCCCCGACAAGGCTGAACCGGTGAAGGATCTCAACCAGTATATCCATAGCCATAGCTGGTGCGTCGGCGATGCCATGACATGTGACGTCGTAACCGCAGCGCCGGACGCCCCAATTTCCTCGATCATCGGCCTCATGCAGCAGCACCACGTCAGGCAAATTCCGATCGTCAGAGAAAATCGGCTGGTCGGCATCGTCAACCGGCGCGATGTCTTTCGCACGATAGTCAACAGCGCCCAAGACGTTATCGCCGCCGGCGACGATGCGGTTCGACTGGCGATCAAGACCCGGTTGCGATCCGATCTCGGTTTGGACTGTGACAAGATCGATATCGCGGTTGAAAATTCCCAGGTAGCAATCGCGGGTGGGGTTCGGTCCGAACTGGAACGGAAGGCAATCAAAGTCCTCGTGGAAGACATCCGTGGAATTGGTGGGTTTATCGATCGGATGCATGTCACCGGCGGCCATGCATGAGCGCTTGCCGGCGGGGTGAACGCCGCCGAGTAGTGCTTGTCGCCAAGGAAAGAGGTCGAAACCCCCCACCGCCTGACCAAAATCAAAACACGGGGGGCCAGGAAATCGCGTAAGACTGGCCCCTTCTGCATGTGAAAAAACCCGTCTCGTTCGAATCCAAATCGAAGGCTCGCAACCAGCCTCGCGAGCCGCGCTCAGGGTGGCGCGCATATCGGTTCACGTAAAGGCGGTCCGCATCAATGATGTTGCGGCGCTTCGTCGGGTGTGACCAAGGCGAACATTGAGCCTCAATGCGTTGGTCACCACGATCAATGAAGACGTGGACATGGCAATGGCGGCGATCAACGGTGTCGCGTAGCCGGCGATAGCGATCGGAACGGCAATCACGTTATAGCCGATTGCCAGAGCGAAATTCTGGCGGATGAGAGTAGCCGCACGGCGCGCCAAAGCAATTGCGTCCGGAACCGCATCCAAGCTCTCGTGCAGGAAAACCAGATCAGCTGCCTGTCGACCAACGTCGGAAGCAGTTGCAGGCGCCATTTAAACATGCGCCGCGGCCAGCGCTGGTGCATCGTTAATGCCGTCCCCGATCATCATGACCCGGTGACCTTGGCTGCACAGATCGGTACAGGCCTCGACCTTCTGCTTGGGAGCCAATTGCGCGTACCACGTATCAGCAACGAGTGGGCGAGCCGTCGCCTCGACAACCGCTCTTCGGTCGCCGGAGAATACGCAGCTTCCGATGCCGGCAGCTTCGAGTTGGCGGATCGCCTCGAAAGCCCCGGGGCGCAAGCTGTCTTCGAAGTAGAATCGAGCCAGTTCGACATGGCCTTTGGAGAGCACGACCTCAGACAGCGACCGGTTGCCTTCATGGGTCCCTGACACGGCAGCGCAGGCGAACTGAAAGTTGCCAAGCCGATAGACGCCCCGCGGGCCGGCTACACGTGCCGGGGGCACCAATCAGAGGCCATCGCAAGTAGGAGACAAGAGAATGCGTTTCAAAACCGGTCTGATCGCTGCGACCGCAGCTATGATGGCTTCGGCAATGCCACTTATGGCGGCAGATCACCAGATTCAGATGCTCAACAAGGATGCGGATGGCGCGATGGTGTTCGAACCAGGCTTCGTCAAGATCGCACCCGGCGATACCATCACCTTCATTCCGACCGACAACACCCACAATGTCGAAACATTCAAGGAACTCATTCCTGCCGGAGCACCGGAATTCAAATCCAAAGCAAGCGAGCAATATCAGGTCAAGTTCGATGTGCCCGGCGCCTATGTCGTGAAGTGCACGCCGCACGCGGGCATGGGCATGGTTGCGTTTATCCAGGTTGGAGACCATCCGGCAAATCTCGAAGCCATAAAGACCGCCAGGATTCCAAATCTGGCGCGAAAGCGCCTTGACGCGGATCTCATGCAGGTCACCCAATAATGCGATAATTGCCAGTGGTGACCTGGCCTGAGGCCCGGTCACCCTATTTATGTCCTAGGCATCGTGGCCTCGCCCGTGCGATCAGCGGTTATGCGCTTTTGCCGCCCGAGACACGTCTGAAGGGCCCCGCTCGGGCGCCGTTCAGGCCGCCTTGCTGTGTGTTCGCCCGGATATGCCGAGATAGGCGTCGAAGGCCGCGGCGACAGCTCTGATCATGAAACGCGATTCCTGGCGCACGGTAACCTTGCCGTCATCAATCTCAATCACGCCGTCGCCTTCGAGATCTTTGAGCCTGCCATTGTTTACGAGCAGATAGTCGACGTCGAAGCCGGAACTTTCAGTGATGCTGTTCAAGTCGACCGAGAAATCGCACATGAGGCGCTCGATGATGCGGGCACGAAGCCTGTCTTCGTCCGTCAGGCGATACCCCTTCGCGGTCGCGAGAACACCGGACGCGACACGATCGACATAGGTGCCGAGTGCGACCTCGTTCTGGACGTATCCCATCGGCAATTTGCCTATGGCAGAGGCTCCGATGCCAATCAACGTCTCGCAGGTGTCCGTCGTATATCCCTGAAAATTTCGGCGCACCTCCCCCAGGGAACTGGCAACAGAAAGCGTGTCATTGGGCAGAGCGAAATGGTCGAGACCTATCTGGACATAGCCTGCCGCAACCAGTTGTGAAGCAATCGCCTCCGCTTGCGTGTTTCTCTCGTCGGCGCACGGGAGCGTTGCGTCGTCGATCAACCGCTGATGCTTCTTGAAGGCCGGGATGTGCGCATAACCAAACACCGCAAATCGCTCGGGGCGCATCTCAATCGAAGCATTCACGGTATCGATGCACGATTGAACCGTCTGATGCGGCAGTCCGTAGATTAGGTCGAAATTGATGCTGGAAACGCCTGAAGCTCGCAGCAGCGACACGGCTGCGCTCGTCTGTTCTACGGATTGCTTGCGGTTGATTGCTGCTTGGACCATCGGGTCGAAGCTCTGGACGCCGAGGCTTGCCCGATCAACGCCGTTTTCGCCGAGCGCTTCTACCATTTCGGCCGACAGCGTGCGAGGATCGATTTCGATCGCTATGCTACAATCAGATTGGAAATCAAACGCGCTCCTGAGCTTCTTGATTAATGCTCGAAAATCGTCCGGCCTGACGATTGTTGGCGTCCCACCGCCGAAATGCACGTTCTCGACCATGATCGGTTTGTGCGCAGCAAATGCGACCAACTCGATCTCCTGGTGCAAGACATCGAGATATTCAAGAATCGGGCGATCCTGCCGCGTGATGCTCGTGTGACAACCGCAATACCAGCACATGGAGCGACAGAACGGGACATGAAGATAAAGCGAAACCGGCCGATCCTGGTCGAGATTCGCCAGTGCTTGCGCATATGCGTCCGGCCCTATCGCCGAGGAAAATGCAGGTGCCGTCGGGTAACTGGTGTAGCGCGGCAACCGTGCTTCGCCGTATTTGGCGACCAGGGGATTGGACATGATTGGTTCCTTCAAGCGGACTGAAGGGCATTTGGCGCC
The DNA here is from genome assembly GCF_030272695.1 of Martinezella calliandrae. Taxonomy (GTDB): domain Bacteria; phylum Pseudomonadota; class Alphaproteobacteria; order Rhizobiales; family Rhizobiaceae; genus Rhizobium; species Rhizobium calliandrae. Next base: position 175,975 of record NZ_JARFYN010000009.1, on the reverse strand, counting down.
AGAAGCGAGATCTGTCCTTGCGCTAAATCAATGACGACCGGCTGTAACCGGCACGAGCATGAAGGTTGTTTGCTGGCAATCAAAGTCGCGCGGCCGCCTCGAGGCTAATCTTGCTTATCTGGCGGGCCGCGGCCGCCGCCCGCCTCGCCCTTTGAATTGCGCGGCCGAAGGACAAAATTCCACGACTGATGCAACGCTAAGGCGGAAATCCCCTCCTTTCAGATGATTGGGGCTGATGACGTCAGACCACGTTTATCATCAACTCGAAGCGCTGCTCCTTTCACCGGGTCGAAGATGGGCTCGAAGCCGATTACCCTATCTTTTTAGAACGACCGACTCCGCGAGCGCTTGGCTCTCGGGATCGTCGTGATGAACCGGGTAACGAAAAGTTGCACGCACGGAAACAGTCGACTTATGCTCAATGTTTAAAGTGGCTAGTAGTGTCACTCGCTTACCAACGTCGCCAGCAAACGCAGCGCATGTCATTCGGCCACTTAAGCCGCGCCATCCAAGGCGGATCGTATCACCGCAGCCATTTGGGGCTCCAAGCGGCTGGTCACCGACAAAGCGGCCGGCGTGCTTTGACGGCGGATCTCGGTAACGAGATGTTCGGCGAGCCTGATGGCGAAGGCGACAGCGGGTAGCGTTGGGTTAGCCTGTCCTGACGTAGGGAAAACGCAACTACCGGCGACGTAGAGGTTAGCGATATCAATGACGCGACAGTCCTGATTGACAACGGCGTGCTTGCGGTCCACGCCCATCTTGGTCAACCCGATTTGATGATAGCCATCCTTGGCCTGAGAATCGATATGCTCTTCAAGATGTCCTGGTGCTGTGTCGAATATCAGCTTGCCTATTTTGTGCTCCTTGAGCCAGCGATCGAGAGTGAGATGCGCCTGGAGCGTGCCGCTGATATCCTGTGGCAAATATCGGAATGAGACGTCTAGCTTGAACTGGCCGTCCGCATCTTGCTCGCGCTTGAGGAACGCGCGGTTTGAGCTGCTTGGAATTTGCTCCCCGTGGTAGCGCAGGCCGTATCTCATGTCAGGCATGCGCAGCAGGAGATAAGGTTCGGCCCGGCCGTATTTCTGGCGAACCAGCTCCAGCGCTGAATAGCTCGCGCCAAACGGTTTGCGCAGTACGTTACGCAGCACATTATAGTAACGGGATCGGTCGGCGTCGCGCCATGTTGCCTTGTGGACGACGGCCTTTTTACTATTCCAGAGATATAGCAGCGAGAGCGCCGCGTCGACCTCACCGAAAGCGGCCCTCCGGTTCGTCGGCCAAAATGCGATATTCGGCAGTTCGAGTGCGCGTTGCAGCTTGGGGCCAGGTTGAAACCGACTGCACACGAAGGTTCCGGTGGATGTGCGCTTGAAGAGATACCGTTCGGCATGCTCCTTGGCGGTGAATTCGACCTGTGCGATCTGCCCAGCAAGGTGCCCCATGTAGAAGCGCCCGAGCGGCCCATCGCTTCCACCGAACAATTGCGGAAACGCGACCTGAAGGTTTAGCAGAAGCCGGGTATTGCCCCTACCGCCACAGGCCAGCACATAGCGCTCTGCGCACAGCTTGTAGGAATCGCCGCGGCAGGCAATCGATATCGAATGTAGCCGTTCTTCCCCCGGATCGAATGCCAGAGCTTTGACCCTCGCGTCCAAGACGACGTAGAGGTTCTTCGAAGAAGCGAGCTCAGCCTTGTTGGCTCTCGCCGTGTTGCGTATTCGTGTCCAGCTTTCCCGGGATATTGGAAAATCGGCATCCGATTCCGGCTCCGATCGCTCGCCGGCGACATTGCTGCTCAAAAGCGCACGAGCCCGCTGGTAGAAACGCGAAATCTCTTCGTGAGCAATAGGCCAGCCGGAGTGAGCGACATAGTCTCTTGCTTCGAAGTCAATATCATCGAGCTCAACGCATTGCCCACCCCATCGTTCGGACGTACCGCCAAGTCCGGTAGCCGAAGTAACTTGGTCCGCGGCGTGATGGATATCGTCTCCTATGTCGAACCCTGTTTCGTTTTGTTGAGGTCGTTTCGGTTGTTTTGGCCCGGCCTCGACAAGCAGGGTTCGCATGCCGCGCCTGCTCAATTCCAGCGCAGCGGCAATACCGACCGGACCTGCGCCCACGACGCACACGTCAAAACCCTGGTGAAACACCTCTGGACCCGCAAACATCTTCGCCCCCTGTTTTCGCGCTAATGTCCTTCCGGCAGTAGCCGCAATCACCCCTCCGTGCCCTGGACGGCATTGCGGATTAGTCTTGTGCCAGCACGCTAGTGCCTCACCATTGGCAGAACAATTTCACTTAAAGTAGAATGAAAATGGCCCCTTACCTCTAGCAAAAGGATTAGTCACAGCTTGTTGGCTCTACCGTGCTCTACCGTCCCGTTCGTCGTCCAGCCGAAGCAAAAGGGATTCCCGATGCAACCGAAGATCGAGATTGCTATAAAAGAAAACATCCTGCTCAATTTGATGCTCTCAACATTGCGATCACGATTTTGGCTCAGTTTTCGCGGGCGATCCTCCAGAACGCGCGAACAGTTCCGTAGTTTTGGGAGACTATTTCCTTGCTAACATGGCCATCAGCAAAGACTTTCCGCAATATTCAGTCACGAAAGTTGCGCATCGGCGGCAAAGTGAGGATCGCTTCTGCGTTCCATTGAGACTTGCATTAGACTGTGTGCTAGCGACATCCGCCTTGCCTCGATGATTTGCTTGAGGAAGACGCGTCTACGGCCCCGCCGGGACGTTGAAGAATTGCTCCGGGAGTCCCTGTTCTAGAAGGCGCCCCTATTCCAAGAATACAACCAAGTTTGATACTTCTCGCGCACATTGCATTTCGTATGTCGCCATGATCATGATCTTTCGTTCGCGGGCAAGCTCGCGAGTAATGTCGAGAGCTTCAGCGACAAGCTCCGGGTCCCAGGACTGACGTTATCTCATCAAGCAGAAGCGCCTCGGGGCATTGATGCTGAATGTCGCGCCGCGGCGCCTCGCTCGGCCAATTTGCTGTTCAATCTGCAGTCCATCTCCCCAATCAAGCATGAGGGCGGAGCCTGTCATCAAAGCGGAAGCGTCGCTTACCAGGAAGACGATCGGCGCCATGAGATCCTCCACCCTTGAAAGACGACTGAGGACACGCAAAAGCTCCGCTTTGAAGGCCATGCAGCGACTGAAGCCCTCATCGCCCATTTGGTCGCGCAATAAAGCGAATGGCCGGCACTGCCGGCATGACCTATTTGCAACGACATGTTGATGATGGAACCCGCGATTCCGGCGGCGATCCTGTGCCGCGGCCACGGCCTGCGCCCGCAAAAAAGTGCAGCGCGCACATTCAGGTTCATCATCAGGTCGAAATTCTCGGGCTGCCTCGACGAATGGCCCTGACCGATTGGTGCCCGCATTGTTCACGAATATGTGGTACTCGGGCTGCGGAAATCGCCGCATGCAGCGCCGGCAGGTCAGTCACGTCGACGACCAGGGTTTCGACGACATGGCCAGCTTCGCGCATCGCGCCTGCTGCCGCGGCGACGGCATCGGCGTAGAGATTGCAGAGCCTCACAGAGGCGCAAGAAGATGCCAGCGCGGGTCGCGGCAGCAAGCCAAGGCCGCCACATGCGTTCGTCACGAGAGCGCGGCGGACGTCAAGCCTGAGCGAGGGTGTCACAGGCAAACGCGGTCATCGCTCGCGATGCCAATCTGGCTGTGCCATCGATGGACAAACACCTCCGCCCGAGGACGGAAATCCTCGTCGAACCACTCTCGAACAACGCCATAATCGCGACCTGAAGTCGCTGGATTAACGTATCGGCAAAGGCAGATCATCGCCCTTGTTGCATACTACCGGACGGTCACGCAGGTGACGGTGGTCAGCTGGGCAACCTTGGTAGACACACTGCCGAGCACCAGTTGAGATAGGCTTGAAAGGCCCCTTGCTCCACAGACGACGAGGTCGGGATGCACCTCCTCGACCACTTTGGCGATCTGTTCGGCGGCATCACCCTCCATGAGATGAGTTGAAACTTGCTTTACCCCGCGCGTCTTGACGTCGGTGCTCGCCCTGTTGAGAATTTCGGTGCCGAGCGCCTGCAAGATGCGAAAGTTGCCAGCAGAATCCCTTGACGAAAATGTGGCCGGGAGGCCGGGTACGAGCCCGGCCGACGCTTTGGAGTACAAATCATCGAGGTGTTCTGTCTCCACCATGCGTCGCAAATCTTCATCGATCTCACCGGAAAGCAACACGTGCACCAGATGGACCTCGGCGTCATATGCCGCTGCAAGAACGGCACCAATCTCGGCCGCCTTATGTGCATGGTCGGACCCATCCGTGGCAATTAGGATCTTCTTATACATGTCGTCTCCTCCCGAGCCGGTTTCAATTCGGACAATAGCCGCGCAGGCGCGCTAGAGTGACGCCTTCCTGTGCGGACCGCATTGAGGCGGATCAACTCCGATCGTTATTTCCCTTTCCGAGGAAGTCAGAATGACCCGAGAAAGGTTCCCAAAACAATGACTGCGATCAGTGCCAGGATCGCGCCAATAATGCCGACGACAACGATGTCGCGGTAGCTTTCGCCGTGAGTCGACCCACAAACCGCAAGCAGCGTAACCACTGCCCCGTTGTGAGGCAGGCTATCCAGCGTCCCTGCTCCGATGACCGCGACACGGTGCAACAGTGCCGGATCGAGACTTGTCTCCTGCGCGCGCGCCAGGTAGGTAGCGCCAAGCGCATCGAGAGCGATCGTGAGGCCGCCGGAGGCTGAGCCGGTGAGCGCCGCTAGGATGTTGGTGGCCACCGCAATCGAGACGAGCGGTCCTCCACCGATACCGAGCACCCAGTCGCGCACGATCACAAAGGCCGGCATTGCAGCGACAACCGCTCCAAAGCCTACCAGACTGGCGACGGATACCGCCGGAAGGACCGACGCGTTGGCACCTGCGTCCATCGTCGCGCGCAATGTCGGCAGTCGGCGGAAATTCAGCGCGACGACGGTCGCGACCGCGGCTCCCAGCGCCGTGACGACGGCCCACACACCGCTTACCGCGGAGCGGGAAATCCCACCCCACCGTGCTTCCGAAAGAAACCCGAGATCAAGCGACGGCAGGATTAGCAGCGTCATGCTGAGATTGACGAGGATAACTACGGCCAGCGGCAACACGGCGATAAGGATGGGTGGTGTCACTTGGGCACGTTTGCCATGCGCGATTTCGGCGGGGTCGAATTCCCTTCCGACCGAAGCGCGTTCACGCATCTGCTCGTCGGAAGCGAGATCGTCTGATGTCGCGGGCGAGCCCTCTCCGAACTCTTCGCCGGACTTGCGCGCAGCCGCCTCGATGCGACGAAGCCACCATAGGCCGAAACCAAGCATGATCGCAGAGGCGACGATGCCGAGTCCCGGCGCGGCAAACGGCGTCGTACCGAAGAAGGGCATCGGTATGGCGTTCTGTATCGATGGCGTTCCCGGAAATGCCGACATGGTGAAAGTAGATGTTCCAAGCACGATCGTCGCGGGCATCAGCCGCCGCGGAATGCCGGCCGACCGGAACAGTTCCTGCGCCATTGGCGCGAGGACGAAGAAGGCAACAAAGAGGCTGACGCCGCCATAGGTGATCAGCGCACCGGCGATGACGACGGCAAGGATTGCATGGTTCTTTCCGAGCCGCCGCATCATGAAATCGGCAATGGCGCTTATTGAACCGCTGTCCTCCATCAGCTTGCCGAAGAGTGCGCCGAGCAGGAACAACGGAAAGAACTGAGCAAAGAAATGGGCGGCACTGTTCATGAAGGTCAGCGTCCAGTGTGCCAGCACTGGTTCGCCGGCAAAGAGCGCGGCGACGAGCGCGCCGAACGGCGCCAGCAACAAGACGCTCCAACCACGGAAGGCGAGCCAGACCAGCAGCCCGAGCCCAATCAGGATGCCGAGAAGCCCCACCTTTCAGACCCCTTCCAGCAATATATCGAGATCAAGCGACGAGCGGCTGCCGAGATCGCCGCCATGGGCGTTTAGGAATGCATCGGCGGACCTGCGGCCCTCCTTGTGCAGCATGGTCAGAAACTCCCACTCCGCATTGAGTTTTGATGAATAGCCGAGGTCGGTCATGGCGTCGCTTGCGACCCGGTGGACGCGCATCGACGCCCAGCGCGCGCCCTCCTCGTTATCCAACTGTGCGACCTTCCGTAACAAGGCGATCATCTTCAGTTCCTTCAAAAGGACTGCGTTGAAAGAGACTTCGTTGAGACGATTGAGGATCTCACGTGCGGACCGAGGTGTGCCAGGCCTTTCGACCGGATTGATCTGCACGAGGATGGTGTCCTGCGATGTACATTCTCGCGCAAGCGGCGTAATCGTCGGATTGCCCGCGTAACCGCCGTCCCAATAGGCTTCGCCATCGATCTCTACGGCTTGAAACAGCGTCGGCAGGCATGCCGAAGCTAGCAGCACGTCCGGGGTCAGCTCGCCATTGCGGAAAACGCGGCCGCGGCCGGTGCGGACATTCGTTGCTGTCACGAACAGCTTGATTGGACTGGCCGCTAGTCGCTCGAAATCGACGGTTTCCGCCAATATGGCGCGCAGCGGGTTGGAGCCGGCAGGATTGAGATCGTAGGGCGAGAACACACGCGCCATCATGTCCATCGCCACGAAAATCGGCGAATGGTCGAGCGTCCAGCGACCGAGCAGGAAATCAAGGGGACCGCGTCGAAAGGGACTGAAGCGCGCCGCCTCGGATACCTTGCGCCAAAATGCCTCCAGCGCCTCGCGAGCGCCTTCGGCGCCGTTGGCGGCATAGCCGTGCGCCATGACCGCCGCGTTCATCGCTCCGGCCGAAGTGCCCGAAATCCCTTCGATCAGCAGCCATGGCTCCTCCAAAAGGCGATCGAGGACACCCCAGGAAAAAGCACCGTGCGCGCCGCCGCCTTGAAGGGCTAGGTCGACGCGAAGTGGCTCCCGTTGCATTGCCTTCGCAGTTGCCGGCATCGGCCTTGCCCATGTTTAGATTGTGCGGCGCACAAACATTATCGCAGATTTGTGCGCTAGTCATCCTCTGCTTTCATAAGACATCGCTTTTGCGATCTACGATATGTCATTTCCGCGGGTTGCGCCGCCGACTTCACGGATTGAGGTTTCAGTCGGTTTTGTCGAGCCGCGCCCAGCGCGCCATCTCGCCCAATGAGACGGCTCCGGCGCCGCGGCCCGCAGGAGCTTCTGTGGAGGTAACCGGAACGGTTCCGCAGAACATTGCCAAAAGCATCTCCATGACCACGGCGACGCGGTCATCGGCAATCGAGTAGTAGATCTGCCGGGATTCGCGGCGTGTCCGGACGACGCCGGCTTGACGGAGTTCGGCCAGTTGCTGGGAGAGTGCCGGCTGCTTAAAGCCCAGTTCGTCCTGTATCTCGCCGACCGAACGTTCCCTCTGCGCAATGTGGCAGAGGAGCATCAACCGGCTCGGCGTGCTGAACAGCCGCATGAAGTCGGCAGCTTGCGCAGCCTTGTCCTGCATCGCGTCGGAAAAAAGCGCCAAATCACTCATGCACGGCGCTCCCGATAGTACCAGGTCTGGCCTTCGATCACCTGCTCGGCGTCGTCCATGGAGGATGCTGCGGGCTCGATCAGCGCTTGACCTGGTCGCCAGCCTTCCGGCGTGAGCGCACATTCTCGGTCCGACGTTTGCAGTGCCTCAACGAGGCGCAGAAGCTCATCCACCGAGCGGCCGACATTCATCGGATACCATACGATAGCTCGGATGGTGCCCTCCTGATCGATGACATAAGTCGCACGGACCGTGCCGCTGTTTTCCGAGGACCGGTCGAGCATCCCATATGCCCGGGCAATGACCATCGCGGAGTCCTCTATGACCGGGAACCGCACCTTTACCCCGAAGCTGCGTTCGATATCTCGCAGCCAGGCGACATGCGAATAGAGGCTGTCAACCGATAATCCCAGTAGGTCGCAATTCAGCTTGGCGAATTTTTCCTGGGCTCGGGCAAAGGCGATGAATTCACTGGTGCAGACAGAAGTGAAGTCGGCCGGGTGGGAGAAAAACAGAAGCCAACGCCCCTGATAAGTCGACAGAGATACCTCACCGGCCGTGGAACGGGCGGCAAAGCCTGGCGCTTTGTCGTTGATCCGAAGGGCCTGTGGCGCTTCATCCCTATCCGAATTCACTGCTTCCATTGCCGATCCTTTCCGTCGAACAGCCGCTAGATGGCTATAGCGGAGGCTCAGTTTCATGACCATTGAAAATACACACTTGCATACTTACTGTAAATATGTATTTTAGCGCCATCGACAGGAGGAAACTATGTCAGGCTCCATCACCGATACGCATCTTTCGCATGCCTCCAAAATCGTCCGGCACGCACTCGAAACTTCGACACAACGCCCTGTAATCAAATCGTTCTTTGACCCTGCGACCTTCACCGTCAGCCATGTCGTCCGCGATCCCGGCTCCAGCGCCTGCGCCATCATCGACAGCGTCCTGGATTACGATCCCGCGTCCGGGCGCACGATGAACGTGTCCGCTCGCGCCCTTATTGATTACGTAAAATCCGAAAATCTCGAAGTGCAGTGGCTGCTCGAGACGCATGCCCACGCCGACCACCTTTCCGCAGCGCCACTTCTGCAATCCGAGCTCGGCGGCGAGCTTGCGATCGGCCACGAAATCGTTCGGGTACAGGAAGTCTTCGGCAAGATCTTCAATGCCGGTACGGAGTTCCAGAGGGACGGCAGTCAGTTCGACCAGCTTTTCCGGGACGGCGACCGGTTCAAGATCGGCAATCTGGATGCAATTGTCCTTCATGTGCCGGGACATACGCCCGCCTGCCTGGCCTATGTCATCGGCGACGCCGTCTTCCCTGGCGACACGCTGTTCATGCCGGATTATGGCACAGCGCGCTGCGACTTTCCGGGCGGAGACTCGAGAACACTCTATCGGTCCATCAAGCGCCTGACCCAACTTCCGGGCGAGGCGCGCATGTTCATGTGCCATGACTACAGGGCGCCGGGGCGGGACGAATTTGCCTGGGAGACGACCGTGGATGCCGAACGCACCGGCAACATCCATGTGCACCAAGGCGTGACAGAGGATGAATTCGTGGAAATGCGCAACCATCGGGACGCCACGCTGGCGATGCCCAAGCTGATACTACCCTCGGTGCAGGTCAACATGCGCGGGGGCAAGCTACCTCCTGCTGAGGACAATGGCGTCCAGTACCTGAAGATCCCAGTCAACGCGTTGTAACCGATATGTCTGACCTCAACTTCATCTGGCCGCTGACCGGCGGCCTTCTGATCGGCCTTTCCGCCGCCCTCTACCTGCTGCTCAACGGCCGCATCGCGGGCATATCGGGGTTGACTGCCTCGGCCTTTGGATGGACGGGTGTCGGCATCAGCCCGCTTGGCGTCGCCTTCTTAAGCGGAATTCTTGGCGGCAGCGCGATTGCGTTCGTCTATATCCGGCACGCCGAGCTCGCGATCACATCCTCGCCTTTTTTTCTGGTCATCGGCGGTCTGCTGGTGGGCTTTGGCACGCGGCTTGGCTCCGGCTGCACCAGCGGCCACGGCGTCTGCGGACTGGCGAGGCTTTCGCCCCGCTCGATTGTCGCAACGGTGACCTTCATGGCGGTTGCGGCAGCCACAGTCTTCGTGACACGCCACGTGATTGGGGGTCTGTGATGACGCGACGCATTCTTGTTTCGATCCTCTGCGGGATCCTGTTCGGCGTCGGACTGGTCGTGTCGGACATGGTTAATCCCGGGCGTGTGCTGGCCTTCCTCGACGTCAGCGGCGCCTGGGACCCGACGCTCGCCTTTGTCATGGGCGGCGCTTTGATCCCCTCGTCGGTCGCCTATGCAATCCGGCGTCGCCGCATTCGACCGGCATTCGATACCGAATTCCATGTTCCGGCTAGCCGCACGATCGATGGCAGGCTCGTCTCTGGGGCGGTTCTGTTCGGCCTCGGATGGGGGCTGGTCGGACTGTGCCCCGGTCCGGCTATCGCATCTCTCGTCACCGGCCGCTGGGAAACGATCGTTTTCGCTGTGGCCATGCTCGTGGGCATGTTTGCCTACCACCTCGTCTCGTCCCGGCGAGAAGCGCCGCTTCGGGCTCACTGAAAAAGAGAATTCCATGAACATTCGCTCAAGAAGGGGGCCGCTTGACGGCAGCCTCTGCCTGCACAAATGACCCTCGATCTGATGCAATATGGTCTCGGGGCTTTGTCCGGCGGACTGGTCGGCTTCACGCTCGGCCTGTTCGGCGGCGGCGGATCAATTCTGGCAGTGCCCTTGATGGTCTACGTCGTCGGCGTCCCAAGCGCCCATTTGGCGATCGGAACAAGCGCCGTCGCGGTTGCCGCCAATGCCTTGGCTAATCTTGTCGGTCATGCAAGGCTCGGCAACGTCAAATGGCGTTGTGCCGGCGTCTATAGCGTCGCGGGCATTGTCGGCGCCTTCCTTGGATCGAGCATCGGCAAGATGGTCGACGGACAGAAGCTGCTCGTCCTATTCGCGCTTTTGATGCTCGTCGTCGGAGCTCTGATGTTGCGCAAACGTGGAGCGGAAGGGGACCCAGCCGCTCAATGTTCGCGAGGTAACGTGCGGAAGGTCGCCGGTTTCGGCGGTTTGACGGGCGCCCTCTCCGGATTCTTCGGGGTAGGCGGCGGCTTCCTCATCGTCCCTGGACTAATCGCCTCCACGGGCATGCCGATCCTCTATGCGATCGGCTCTTCCCTCGTAGCCGTGACGGCCTTCGGACTGACCACGGCCGTGAACTATGCCATATCCGGATATGTCGACTGGCCCCTGGCCGCGATCTTCATTGGCGGCGGCATCGCGGGCGGACTGCTTGGCGCCTTTCTTGCCAGGCATCTTTCCGCGCGCAAGGGTGCGCTGAACAGCCTCTTTGCCACCCTTATCTTCGTTGTTGCAGCCTACATGCTCTATCGAAGCGGCGGACAGATGTTAAACGCCTGAAAATCGCCCCTCACGCCCTAGTGGCGATCCGAGTTCGCTAACTTGACGATACCCTCTCGCCGCTTGCGTCCCGACAAGGAGGCAAGACCCTCCCTGCTTAAAAAAATCGGCGACAGCAGCATTGCGGAGCGACGAAATGAGTGAAGTCGAACAGAAGGTACGCCGGGCGGCCCCGAGGGGGATCGCAAGTACGGGACCTGTGATCTTCTCCTATGGGTTCAGAAATTTCTTCCTTGGCGCTGGCCTTTGGGCCATTGTGGCCATGGCGCTTTGGATGATGGCATAGATGGGGAGCACTACGGTAGGCGGTAGCTATGGCGCGCGCTTTTGCCACTCTGGGACTCACGGTGTAAAGGTACACGGCTCACGTGTTGAAATCGAACGGCTGGACGCCCTTCTTGCTGTTGCGAAACCAGATCCCTCGATCGACGACCCTGAAAATTTATCCCGATTGACTTCCAGCTAGGACTAAACCCTTTGCCAGTTCCGAATTCAGGTGATCGGCGAGCCTTATGGCAAAGGCCAGGATCATTAACGTGGGATTTGCATGGCCGCTGGTCGGGAACACCGATCCGCCGGCAACATAGAGATTGGGTAAGCCGTGGACCCTGCAATTCTGGTCGACAACGCCTGTCTTCGCATTGTCCGACATCCGCGTCGTGCCAAGCGTATGCGCCATGTCGATGATGACGACATCCTGTGGTCTTCGTTCGAGTGCCCAATTTTCAAGCATCGGGGCAGGCAGGCCAGCGCTTATCAGGGCCGAGCGTGAGAGTTCGGCGATCCTGAGCAGCGTCTGGCGTTCGACATCGTTGATCCGCCAATCGACCTTAGGGAGCGGAATGCCAAACCGGTCCTTCCTTGAGCTCAGACTGATCCTGCTGTCGGGGTTCGGAATCTGCTCCGAGATCGCATCAATCCCCAAGCCGATCAGCTTGTGCGGCACGCCATGATCCTGGAATTCATTGGCGACGACATTCGGGGACAGCCTGATTGCGGTATTGACCACAAGATCCTTGAAGACCTTGGGAGTCCGGTTGTCGGAAAGGACCTTCATTCCGATTCCCTTCGCAATAAGTCCGGAACCTGACGCAACCGAAAGCAGGTCGCGTCCGACATTCGTACTGCGCCTGCGCAAGAGCTTCTTCAATGCATCCCACGGATCGTCCAGTGCGCGCTCTGAGACGAAGTAGACGGCGGCATTCAGCAGCTGCTCGCGCTCCTGTATCTCCGGTGTCAGCGCCAAGCCATGCATGAACATGTGCGCACGGCCATTGTGGTGAACGCCGAAGAAGCCGAACAGCTTGGCAAGCACGGCCATTTGGTCGGTCGGAATTCTGCCGATGCGCGCTCCTGGATGATCCATCAGATAGCGCCCGACGACATCGTGGTGATTGCCAATTCCGTTCGAATACACATCGTTGGATGCTAGCAGCAGCCTGGCGTTTTCAATCCCGCTCGCGGCAAGCACGCACAACTTGGCCTCGATGCGGGCGCGCTTGCCTTCCATGCTTGCGACGTCGAGATGTGAGAAACGCGATCCGTCTGGGCTCAGGCCGACATGCGTCACGGTCGCATTCAGAAGAACATGAGTGTTATCCGGCCGTCGCGCCATGAATTCGCTCCCGAAGCGCATGACGTCGAGCCGATCCACCCGCGAGCGGGCAAACTGCCAATAGAAGGAATGAAGTCCCTCCTCTTCAAAACGGCCCGGCGGCTCCTTGGGGCTGAGGTTCAGCACCTCCATTGCACGCTGGAGATAACGATCGATGTGCGCGCGATCGACCGGCCAGCCCGAATTTGGGACCCAAGCGCGAGCCTTGAAGTCAATGGGGCTGAAGGGTGCCGATTTCCCAGCCCAGGCATGTGTCGATCCGCCGAGCGCCCGGCAGCGAACACCGAAGGGCTGCACCTCCTGAGACCAAAACTCAGCTTGAGGGCTGTGAAATGTTATCCGCTTGCAAAACTGCGCCTCGGACATCGGCTGGCCAACGTTCTCGACCTCGTTGAGTGCCGAATGCTCCGGATTTTCGAGTTCAAGCCCACTTTCGACGACGAGCACCCGTCTGCCCGCCCCAGCGCATTGCGCTGCTATTGTCAGCCCCGTGGGACCACCCCCTACGACAACGAGGTCCGCCGCAATGATCGAATTGTAGTCATAGTTGGACAGGCGCTCGATTTTCATCAGGGTCATTTCCGTCAATACAAACAGATATTCGGATGCCAACGGCGATACATTAGCCTTTCCGAAATTTTCGACAAGTAACCAAAAAGTCGGAAACCTTAATACCGGTATAAATTCGATACCATGATGCGTCGGCGCCTAACACCAAAGACTAGCTTGTGCGGCGATGTCGAAACTTGCCAATCGGAAGTTGGATCTTCTTCCGGATGCTCCTATGGCTCCTGATCGGAAATCGGACGACCGCTATGCGGGGCGCGCAACAGTGCATCGATCACATCCGCGTGCCGGATATTCCTGTCAAACCGGCTGTCGGCGGCCAGGCGCATCAGCCCGGCGAAAACATCGCCAGCTTTGGGCTTCTCGCCTTCACCACGCAGATAGCTGGCGAAACTGCGGTACTGGCTATTGGCAGGAATTTCGAGCGGATTGTTGCTGCCGATCTTCTTCAGCGGCCACATAGACCAGCCGATATCGTTGTTCTCCGCCAGTTCGACAGCGCGGGCATACCAGTCGTTGGAGTTCTCTCCCGTCTCGCCGTTCCACAGCGGCATGTCGTATTGCGCGCGTAGTTTCAGGAAAGGCTCGATCGTCTCCTGCGTCGTGGCGGTCCAGTATTTGTGGTAACTCAGCACCGTGTTGCGGTCGGCGACGGGCAGCAGACCGGCATAGTTGTTACCCCAGCAATTGCCTTCGATGATCAGCATATGATTGGTATCAACGGAGCGGATCGCCCGGATGGTTCGCTCGTAAAGGTCCCGCAGCGGCTTGTTGCCGGTTTCGCTACAGCCATGGATGTCGGTCTTGTCCTGGAAACCCCAGTTCGGTTCGTTGAGCAGATCGTAACCGGCAATGGTCGGCTCTTCTTTGTAGCGCCGGGCGATTTCCATCCACAACGCGATCATCTTCGCCTGATTGTCGCCGCTCTCCCACAGCGACGGCTTCTGGGGATCGCGGTCCGAAATCGCCAGATCATTGCCCTGGCCGCCGGGCGCGGCGTGCAAATCGAGGATCAGAACCATGCGATTGGCCTTCAGCCAAGCGATCAAGGCATCGACGCGCCGAAACCCTTCCACATTCCAGACGATTTTACCGGGGCCACTCTTACCTGCCGTATCTTTGATGAACAAATTCCAATGCATCGGCAGTCGAACACTGTTGAAGCCCCAACCGGCCATTGCGTCGATATCGGCTTGCGTAACGGCATTGTCGCGCCACGACCGATAGAACTGCTCGGTCTTGCGCGCACCGATGATCTCTGAAATGCGGCTGCGGATGACGCGCTGGGCGCCAAGATTGGACAGGCCCAGCATATAGCCTTCCTGGACCATCCATCCTCCCAACCCCATGCCGCGCAGGATTTGCGGCTTGCCGTCGCCGTCGACGATCCGCTGGTGATCGGCATGAACGAACCCCTCCGCGTGGGCTGCTGGTGAAAAGAGGACCAGAGACACGGCCAACAGAACGGCAAGCGCAAGCAGACGGTGTTTCATCGGTACATCCAACGTTTTCACCAGTTTGGCGCCGGATGGGGCCAAGGCAAGGCCCCTTAGGCTTGATTTCGCTCTGATTTGCATTGCGGAGCGCTATTGTCATGACAATTTTTTTCACATCGGGGTCGACGATGACGCATGAGATAACGCCTGGAATCAGGCGGAAAGGCCGCGCAACAGGTATTCTAGGCTTGAGACGCGATTGGGTTCCTGAGGCCTGGATTGTCCGACGAGATATCCGCAGCCATTCCATCCGGCCTCTCTTGCTTCCTTGGGGGTTACGCCGAACTCGTGCCGGAAGGTTCGGCTGTACGCGGAAGCATCGTAGAAACCCCACTGCTCCGCTATGCACGCGATTGGACGCATATCGCAACTGTCGGACAAGGCGTCGCGCGTGCGAAGCAGACGCTGACGTCTGATATAGGCGGATATGCCTCCAAGCGGTTCAAATAGTCTGTACAGGCGGGATCTCGATACGCCGAGTGCGATGCAGAGCGTATCCGGGGTCAGATCGGCTTGTGCAAGCCTTTGGTCGATCAACCGTCGTGCGCGCTCCATCAATATCAAATTGATCGGTTTTTTAGCCTCCGCAACTCGGTTTCGCGACGGCGCCAAGCACATTTCCATGAGGCAACGGGTAGCTTCGACGACATGAGGGAGTTCCGTTGTCTTGAGCTCAGGCAAGGATCGATTGAGGAGCAGCAGGTAGTCTCCCAGCAGCGACCCAAGCCGGCCCGCGGCCTCCGCGTTCAGCTTGTCATCGAACTCGAAGGACGAGGCGAACAGGTCGCGCGGCATGAACAAGGTGAGGGCTCCATCCGCCTCCATCTCCGCTTCGAAAGGCTTTGACAGGCAGTAAAGGCCCGGCGAAGCCCGGCCTTTCGCGGGAGCGTCGCCAGGTTTGCATGAGTGAAACGGCATCAGGACGTACCAATGATCAAGCCTGGTTTTTCTGATATGCCGCCAGTGGTGAGCATATCCTTGTCCCGGTAGCTTGGTCCGCGTAAAAACCAGCTTTCCAAGGTCCCAAACCATCTGGCGTGCGGGAAAAGACGCATCCTCGCTCTTGGCGAGAGAGAGATCCCAAACGCCTTCGTGAGCGGCGCGAAAAACGTCGAATTGATCTCTCGGAGGGAAAGCAGCCGTCGTAAAGTCTATAGAGCATGACAACCTGCCATCACGAAGCTGTTTGCGATCATCGATTTTCAACGGAGACATACTGGTCATCGACGTACTCCAAAGCGCTAAGGCCTACGAAGCTGCTTACACGTCCACAATCCTGTTCTTATTATGGTCAGGAATCCCTCTGAAATGCCTGTGGCAATCGGATTTCTGCCGGTCTTTCGCTGGTCAACTGGAAAACCATGCGGCGCATTTCATGCCAAAATGACGCAACCGCAATTACAAGGTAGTCCATCATCGATTGTTGTCAACCATCGACTCTACCAACGATTTCAGACTTGTTATTTAAGCGATTGCGAATTATTTTCCCCATTGAAAAATACTGCTTTTGCTTCTGCAGGCTTGCCCGTGAGTCAGGCTTAGGCCCGAACCTGACATCCACATCAGCTTCAACTTATCGTAGACGTGTCTTACGGTTAGTCGCTATGCAAAAATCCTTGGAGCATAAATCCTTGGAACTTGATCTGAGGGGTATCCAGAGCGAACTTCGCCATAACGAGTTCGTGCGAATTAGCGATGCGCTTGGGCCCACCGAGGGCATTTTCCGCGCCAGGGAACACGGCCAATATCGGCGGATCGACGATTTCATCTTCCTTTACGTGCAGAATTTCGAAGTCCTTCAATCCCATAGCATAGCAATGGCGCGCGGAGGCCTCATCTGCATTCAAATAACCATCAAGGGTTCTTATCAGCGCTGTGTTGGTGAGCATGTCGAACGCGTCAACCCAGCGCAGATCCAGATCACCAATTGCCCGCGCTCCATCTCGGAAACCGCGGTCGGAGCAAAATTTCGCGGGATTATGATCGCTTGCGACAGACAGTATTTCCTCGATCACTTCGGGCTGAGGCCAGACAACATTCCGGCGCTGTATAAGCCAATCTTCCTCACGGATGTGGGAATGGCCGATGCCTTGAGGCTGCCGCCAACACCCTCCATCATCACGACCACAGATCAGATTATTTCCTGCAGGTACGAAGAGCCGTTGAAGACGATGTATCTCAAGGCGAAGACGATCGAGATCATCTGTGATGTCGTTGCCCAGCTCAATGGCCTTGCCCTGCGAAGGGCAATCCGTTTGCGCTCCGCCGAGAGCAAGGCCCAAGCGATTAAAACCGCAGCGGCGATCTACAGGAGAGAGATCCACAACCAACCCACCATCAAGCAGATGGCACTTCGTGTCGGACTTAACCACAATGAGCTGACGATAGGCTTTCGCGAGCTATTTGGTGCCACGCCCCATGCTTATGCGCAGATGGTGCGAATGGAAGAAGCCAGGGATCTGCTAAGCGCTGGGCAGCTGTCGATCAGCGAAATCGCGCGGCGCGTCGGCTATGAAGGCTATTCAAGCTTTTCGCGCGCCTACCATATGCACTACGGCCGTGCCCCTTCCCTCATTGAGGGCCGTGACGACGGATAATCGGCGGCTAGGTCTGTTTCCATCCTATGCGCGAATTTCGTCGGCGAAGATTCGATATGTCCACAAACCAGATGCAAAGACCGTCAAAGCGCGGTTGATTTGATTGTGGCTGAGGCCAGCCCGCGCCTGGACGTCATCTATCCAGCGAGGGATAGCATGTTACCAAGGCTCTGCCCCTGCAAGGCAAGCCGTGTCCCGGTCTCGGAGAAAACGCGCAGACTGTCGCGAATTGCTTGCGAGCGAACATCTCGTGGCGATATACCAAACTCGTGTCTGAAAGCCCGAGTGAAGGCGGAGGGATCGATAAAACCCCATTGCTCGGCGATCTGGCAGATCGGCCGCCGGTCGTCCTGGTTGGAAAGCGCCTTACGGGTTTGAAGCAACCTTTCGCGACGAATGTAGGCGTGGATGCCGCCGTCCGCTTCGAAAAGCCGATAAAGACGTGCCCTCGAAAGGCCGAGATCCCGGCAAAGACTGTCGACCGTCAAATCGGCATCCAGAAGCTTGCGCGCGATCAGCTGTCGCGCCCTTTCCATGATCGTCCGATCGATCGGACTTTGTGCCTTTGCGATGCCCTCGCGCGATGGAGCCACACATGCAGCAAGAAGGGCACGAGTGGCATCGACGATATAGGAAGTCTCGGTCAATCGGACCTCATGCAACGACCTGTGTAGAAGCAGCATGTAATCCGCCAGCAGCGAGCCTAGCCCGCCGCCGAACTCGACGTTTGCCATATGGTCGCCGGCCACGAACAAGTCGTGGGGCACGTAAAGGGCCAAACTGCCCGATGCTGCTGTTTGCGATTCAAACGGCCTTTCAAGGCAGTGCAATGTCGGCATGCCGGCCGGAATTTCCTCACAATCGTTGTACCCGGAGGACTGAAGAGGTAGCAAGATGTACCAATGGTCGAATATCGGCTTCCTCAGATGGCGCCACCCGTAAATACAACCGTCGCCGGGAAGCCTGGTATAGGCGAAGACCATCTTCCCGAGATCCCAAACGACCTGGCGCGCCGGAAAAGTGGCGCCATTGCTTTGGACAAGCCGACCCTCCTCGACCCCTTCCCTCATGGACCGAAAGGCATCGAACTGCTCGTGCGGCGGATATTCCAGTGTGGTGAAATCGATCGAAGCAGTCAGCGTGTCGCCGACACCTGCGACGTCGATGGCATGCAAGAGCTTAGACATATTGAACATATGAACGCTCCCGATGATTGGTGGGCCCCACGCCACGTCTGCCGTAGGCAAGATTATTGATAGTTGCTATGCGTTGAACGTGCTCGTGAAGATTAGACATAGGCGGGTGAAGATCGGCGTCATGGGAATGAGCGCGCGGCGGCGCCAGATCATCGCCCGAACCAGCCTCCGTCGACGGGCAGCGCCACGCCGTTTACCTGAGCTGCAGCATCAGAACAGAGAAAGGCGGCGAGTGAACCGAGCTGGTCCGGCGCCTTCAGCTCATAGGATAGTTGCAACTCTCCAACGGGTGTTTTCCGGCGGGTCTTAGGGCGGCGATCGTTGGCACCTTTGGCATCGTTACTGATCGTGCTGACATGAGGGCTGGGCACCCAGCCCGGACAAATCACATTGCAGGTAACACCGCAGCCCGCGAGATCGACCGCCACATCCTTCGTCAAGCCAATCACGCCGTATTTCGATGCCTGGGCGGCGCTTTTGTTTTCCGCATCGGCCCGGCACATGGGCGCAACATTGATGATCCTTCCCCAACGGCGCTCAAGCATCTGTGGAAGAACCGCACGTATCGTCAGCCAGACGGCTGTCAGATTGATTGCGATTGTTACATCCCATTGCTTCGCGGCAGATGTCAGCGCGGAATCAGGTGGCTGAATGCCCGCATTGTTGACCAGGATATCGATACGCCCCATGGCATCGGTTGCATGGCCGATGAGCTCGATGGCCTCCTCCGCGTTCGAGAGATCTGCTGCCCCGAACACCACCCGAACGCCATAGACTTTGGCGATTTCCCGGCAGAGCGCTTCATTCGCCCGGGCATCTCCAGGCCCATTGATCAAAAGATCGGCGCCGCCTGCGGCTAGCTTGCACGCAATTCCAAGGCCGATACCGCTCGTCGAACCCGTTACGACTGCCACCCGCCCTTTCAAGATGACATCTCCTTCCCTGAAACCCGCAGAAAATCTTCCTTCCGGTTCCGAGAGGGCTGCAGCGCCGTACGTCCTAAAGCGAGATGCCGAAAAACTGTGCAAGATTTCGGCTGGCGTCCCCTCCAACGTTTTGACGTTGAAGCAGATCTGGAAACAGGCCGATGCAACCATTGCCTGTCTGGCCACACAATTCGGAATATCTAGCACCAATTTTGTAGCGTGGATGAGCTGGGCTTGAAATGGCGTGAAATCTCAATTCTGATCACAGAATCCCATATATTGCATTGCAGGACCAGGTTTGCCCATCGCTCCCGTCCCACTGGGGCCCGCATCGCCGCGACGGGCCTCGGACACTGCTGCCGGTAAGTGCTGGAGATGCGAGCGACCTCCGATTGCCACGTCAGAAAGAGACTGTGCGCACAGTTGCGAGATTCTGAACTAATTTCTTCGCAAAGCCGAAAACATACAATGCCTGTGATCCAACCCAGTGTCGTCGAGGGAGCTCACATGTCAGATCTCATCGTCATCGTTTACCCCACGGAATCTAAGGCCGAGGAAGTCCGGCAACGGCTCCTTGAGCTGCAGAAGGAATATTTGATCAAGCTTGGCGACGCTGTCATCGCCACCAAGACCGAGTCTGGAAAGATCAAGCTCAACCAGCTTATGAATACGACGGCGACCGGCGCGATCTCTGGCAGCTTCTGGGGCTTGCTCATAGGCGTGTTGTTCCTCAACCCGATCCTTGGCGTGGCCGTCGGTGCCGCATCGGGCGCCATTGGCGGCGCCTTGACCGATGTCGGTATAAACGACGCCTTCATGAAGGATCTTGCCGCCAGCCTGCACCCAGGAAATGGCGCCCTATTTCTGCTGGTCCAGTCCATCACCTCCGACAAGGTATTGAAAGAAATCCAGGGATACGGCGGCCACGTGCTCAAGACGTCACTCGACGAAACCAAGGAACAGATCCTTCGCGACGCTCTTGAAAGTGCTTCCAAGGCGGCTGAAGCGGACGGCACAAAGACGTAGTTTCGCGCGACACCCGACCAACTGCCGAAAAGGATGCCAGGATCTATCCTGTGCGTCGTTCGCAAGATCGACGCCAGGGTCCATCTTGCGCAGCGACAATGCATTCTGAGCGAGGAAACGATCTTTTCCGTGGTGTAATCCGTTCAGATAGGCATTATTCGATGACCACGCTGATCGATCCCAAAATGGGCGACGTCGAAGCGGACGCCTCCAGCACCAAGCGGCGCTCGCTGCTGTCTCTGACCGGCAGCCTTCTTGCGGAAATCAGCCTTCCTAAACTCATCCTGGTCTGGTTCTTGCTGGTCGCCCTACCGGCCCTGGTGCTGGGGTTGGTGCCGCTTGTCGGGACCGCCTGGCTCGCACAATTCTCGCGCAGCCTTGCAAGTTCCTACCGCGGCATCTGGCCATTCATCATTCTCCTGATCGTTGCCGCGATCGGCTGGCTCGGCGGGAAACCACTCCATCGCGCTGCCGAACAGGGTTTCTGGTCACTGAATTCGCTGGCGATACAACCGGCTTACGCGCTGTTTCGCGAAGCTGTGCGCCATTTTCTGGAAGCGATGTTCGAGAGCCGGCTGAACGAGAAGCGTCGGGCCCGGTTGCGTGGCGTGAGCGCAGCGGTCGCGGGCCTGCTTCTATGTCTGTTCTGCCTAGCGGTGATTGCCGTTTCATGGCCCTATTCACGTTGGACGGGCGACCTCTCCGATTTGACGGCGCCTCTTTCACTTGTCGTTCCCACCCTCGCCAACGCGCTCATCATCCTCTGCATCTATTGTGCAGGGGCCGCACTGGTCTGGGGTCTCGCCGACGCCGCAATGGACCAGCCGCAGGGCTTCATCGGCTTCAGCCATCAATCGGAGCTGACACGGAAATGGCGGGTCGCACACCTGTCCGACATCCATGTCGTCGGCGAGCAATATGGCTTTCGCATCGAGAGCGGACGATCGGGACCGCGCGGCAACGACCGGCTGGCGCAACTTTTTGTGAGGCTCTCGGCGATCGATAGCGAAAATCGGCTGGATCATATCCTGATCACCGGCGATATAACCGATGCCGGCCGATCACCCGAATGGGCAGAATTTTCGACCACCCTGTCGCGTTATCCGGAGTTGGCCGAACGAACGCTTCTTCTGCCCGGCAATCACGATATCAACGTGGTGGACCGAGCCAATCCCGCCCGGCTCGACCTACCGATCAGTCCTGCCCGACGGCTGCGGGAGATGCGGGCGCTATCTGGAATGGCGACGGTGCAATCCAACAGGGTTCGTGTAGTGGATCACTCGACCTGGGAGCTCGGCGCCACCCTCGCCCAGGCGCTGGCGCCCTACCGCACCGATATCGCAACATTCGCGGATCGCGGGGGTTTTCGGCTGGCTGCGAGCCTTGCCACGATCTGGGCGGAGGCCTTCCCGATGATCCTGCCGCCGAATGAAGACGAAGGTCTCGGAATCATCCTGCTGGATTCCACCGCTCAGACACATTTCTCCTTCACGAATGCGCTCGGGCTGATATCGTCCGAACAATCGAAAGCGATCAAGGCGGTTATAAAACGGTTTCCGCGCGCTTCCTGGATTGTGGCTCTGCACCATCATCTGATCGAATATCCAGGCCTTTCGAAGGCGTTTTCGGTGCGGATCGGCACCGCCTTGATCAACGGCTCCTGGTTTGTACGGCAACTGCAGCAGTTAGGCGACAGGATCATCGTCATGCATGGCCATCGCCATATCGACTGGATAGGACACTGTGGGAAGCTTAAAATCGTCTCGGCCCCTTCTCCCGTCATGGGGAGCACAGGCCGGGACGTCACCCATTTTCATGTCCACACATTTGGGATCGACCGGGAAGGCGTATTGGTGATGCTTCCACCAGAACGCGTGGATGTCCCAGGCTCCGATCTTTCCGTTTAGCGCCGGTCCTTCCCGTCATCCTTGGCTCTCTGCAAATCCGCCAGCCATCGTGTAGCAGGAGATTGCTCACAGAACGTCAGTATGGCGATCGTGATCGGAACCCCGATGAAAGCACCGAACAGCCCCCAGATTACCGTCCAAAGGAAAACCGAAAACAGCACCACGAACGACGAAATAGCCAGTGCGTTGCCGGCCACGCGTGGCTCGATATAGCTGCCGAATGCGAACTGGACGACATTGAGGCATGCGAAGACAATCAGCGCGGCCTGCAGGGATTCGAATTGGGCCAGTGCATAGAGCGTCGGCAACAACGTGGCGACGAACGGCCCGATGAATGGTATGTAGTTCAGGGTGAAGGCGATGATGCCCCACTCGGCGGCGAATTGAAGGCCGAACGAAAGAGCAAACACCCAGACCATCGCTCCGGTCACGATGCTCATGATCGTCCTGATCAGCATGTAGCGGCGAAACTTGGCGGCAGTCAGGCTGCAGCCGTCGATCAGTATGCGTGCCGTTTCCGTTCCCATCAACGTCCGAATCCTTCGGCTGACGGGAGCGATTTCGAGAAGCCCGAGCAGCACATAGACGAGGACCACGAGCCAGAAAGAAATCAAGGTGTTGAGGCGCGCTGTCAGCCCCTGCAACATTCCCATGGCCCAACTCATGTTGAAATGCTCGCTCCAAATGCCGGCGACGACCACGCCATGGTCCTCCAGCCAGATGACGGCGTGGTCGTAAAGCATCTGGAATCGTTGAGCGTCCGATATCAATGATCGCGCGATACGCCCGAAGCCCCAGGCAGCAACGGAAGCGAAGAGGATAAACACAACGAGGACAACCGCGACCACAAGCGCCAGCGCAAGGAGCTGCGGCAGATAGGACTGAAGCGTCCTTTGCATCGGCCATACGATGGCAATGATGAAGAGAGCGCAAGCGACCGGCGCAAAAATAACAGCAGCAAGATGGAGAGTAGTAAGGACCGCTATTGCGGCGATAATGCCGAGGAGAACGAGTATGGTTCGATCATTAGCCATGAATATCCATCGGAACGTAAGAAACGATATCGTCGGTACTGTCGAAACTTTTGTGGATATCAGATCGAAGCCGCACGACGGTCGGTCGAAGGCGTTATCCTACGTGCTGATCTTGTCCTTGTATATCTTCCCGTCCTTCATGATCATCAGGAAATTCTTGTCGGGATTGGCGACAAGCGTGATATCCGCCAAAGGGTCACCGTCCACAAGCAAGAGATCGGCAAAAGCGCCGTCTTCTATGACTCCAAGCTTGCCAGGATAGGGATTGCGCAGGTTGGAAAGTGCAAGCAGCTCGGCGTTCCTGGCGGTCGCCATCATCAGGATTTCGGCATTATTGTACCATTTAGCCAGATGGGTGAGCATAGTGCCCTGACGCACAGTCAACGCGCCCGAAAACAACAGATCGGTGCCGAAAGCCGTCTTGATCCGATGCTTGTTGGCGAGCTCATATGCACTGTTGGTACCGGCAAATACCTGCAGCATCTTGGCTCTGCTCGGACCTGTCAGCGGGACGGAATCATCGTCGTTCAGGAAGGGCTGAATGCTGAGCCAGATCCCTTTGTCGGACATCATCCTAGCCGTTTCATCGTCCATCAGATGCGCATGCTCGATACAAGCGGCGCCTGCCGTGATCGCTCGTTGAACCGTATTCGGCGCATAGGCATGTACGGTTATGTAGGTGTTCCAGTCCTTGGCGACCTCGACGGCTACGCGAAGCTCGCTTTCGCTGAAGGTCGACATATCCAGCGGACTGCGCGGCGAAGACACGCCGCCGCCGCCAACCAGCTTGAGTTGCGAGGCGCCCTGCAACAGCTGCTCGCGGGCCCTGAGCTGGACCTCCGCCGCGCTGTCTGCGACCGCACCGCCACCGGTCTGTTCGCTCACGCTGACAGGCCCACCGAGGCTTCTCGGTATATCTGATAGTGGCCGCAGGTCCCCATGCCCGCCGCTCGTGGTGATCATCGCTCCGGATGGATAGATTCGCGGGCCGCTAATCAGGCCGTCGTCGATCGCCTGTTTCAAGGCGAATGCAGGCCCGCCGACATCCCGAACGGTTGTGAAGCCGCGCATCAGCGTTCGTTCGGCTTCCGTGCTGGCAGCCAGGAAAATGTAACCGATATCCGCGCTCATCAGCACCTGGATCGGTAAGGCGGCGAACAGGGCGTGCCAATGGGCGTCGATAAGGCCGGGCATGATGGTGCGACCGCCACAATCAATGACCTTCGTGCGCTCTGGAGGGGCGTGATCCTCTCGTACCAGGGACTTGATCCGGCTTCCGTCGACAAGCAGGCGATATCCGTCTTGCAGCGCACCGGATTTACCGTCGAACAGCCGGAAATTCGTGAACAGGATGGGGGAGTGACGTCCGCGCGTCAGCGGCGATCTGCGCCTTGGCGCGGCTGCCGAACCCCAATGCCGCCACCGATGCCGCCATACCTGCCACAAAGCCCCGGCGCGATAGATCCACATTGATCCGCCGGGTCAGGGACTGGATTTCCGGGCGATGGCAGAGGCAGTCGATATGTTCAGCGGGTTTCTCAGGTGCATCCCCGGACGTGCAAGAAAACATGGCTTGCCTCGTTCACTTTGAGCGACAGTACGGTCACCGCACCCATTGGCCATGGATGAACATCCACTCGCCGTTGCGTTTGGTCCAGCGCGGCTGCCGATAGTGGAAACCAGGTCTCGCGGCAATCCAACGGCCAGGCACCCACACATAGTCGCGTCTGCGGACGCTCCATTCCCAGTATCCTGGTACCCAGACATGGCCACGCCGTGGCGGCGGCCTTCGCTCGGAGCGAGGACGTGGAGGTGGGCGATTCGGCCGATCTCCCGGTCTCTGAGATCTTTGAGCGTCGGCTTCTGCGGGGAGGATCGCCACTATTGGCGCGATGGTGGCACCAGTCAAAAGTGCCTTAAGTAAGAAACGTCGTGAAAACATAGCTTCCCGCCTATTGGCTGCCGGCAAGCTTTTGCCGAATGAGCGAACGTAGCTTAGCTCACGATCATCCGTTCGTGATGAGCAGGGAATCTCAACCTTATGCAGAGCGGCTCAATAGCGCCAAGGCTGCGGTTGCGATCGCGAGCAGAAGGATACGGGCAACACGAACGTTTAAGGGCCAAAACGACCCGCCGCCCGGAAGGGATTGGGACCGGAAGCACAACTTTGGGATTCTTTGCCGGTCACAGCGCCACATGGAAAAGGCTAGAATACAGAAATGCGCGTTAGCACCCCGGCATTCCAGTCACCCGGTCCAATCACCTGGCCCAGTCGCCTGGTCCAGTCACCTGGCCCAGTCACCTGGCTTCGAGTCATCGCCCCATGATTTCCGCTTCTGAACAGAAATTTTCAGTATGGACGCTGACGGCGATGTGCGTCGGCTCTATGGTTGGCGCAGGGATTTTCTCGCTGCCGCAAGCCTTCGGTCGAGCAACAGGACCATTCGGAGCCGTGATCGCCTGGTCGATCGCCGGCGTCGGCATGCTCATGCTGGCTTTCGTCTTCCAGTCGCTCTCCCAACGCAAGCCAGATCTCGATGCCGGCATCTACGCCTATGCCAAGGCCGGCTTCGGCGATTATCTCGGCTTTCTGTCGGCGCTGGGCTACTGGTCGGCGGCCCTCCTCGGCAACGTGTCTTATTTCGTACTCATCAAGTCGACACTCGGCCTGTTCTTTCCAGTCTTCGGCGACGGCAACACCATTACCGCGATCGTGACCTCGTCAGTCCTTCTTTGGATTGTCCATTTTCTCATCCTACGCGGGAT
The DNA here is from genome assembly GCF_030272695.1 of Martinezella calliandrae. Lineage (GTDB taxonomy): Bacteria > Pseudomonadota > Alphaproteobacteria > Rhizobiales > Rhizobiaceae > Rhizobium > Rhizobium calliandrae. Next base: position 149,871 of record NZ_JARFYN010000009.1, on the reverse strand, counting down.
AAGGGAGGCGGCCGCACTCAACACGATCGTGACCTTCGCGAAAATCATTCCCATACTTCTGTTCATCGTCCTGGTTTTCTTCGGCTTCAAGGCTGATGCCTTCGGTGCCAATTTTTGGGGTAGCGGGGCGACTTTAGGAGACATAGCAGGTCAGGTCCGTGCGACAATGCTCGTCACTGTCTTCGTCTTTGTCGGGATCGAAGGGGCAAGCGTCTATTCGCGCTATGCCCGCAATCGCTCCGATGTCGGCATCGCGACGCTTTTTGGATTCCTCGGAGTGCTCTGCCTGCTCGTTCTTGTCACGATGTTGTCCTATGGAGTGATGCAGAACGCAGAGCTCGCTCGGCTTAGAAACCCGTCGATGGCCGGTGTTCTCGAGGCCGTCGTCGGTCCCTGGGGCGCCCTGTTCGTCAGCGCAGGCTTGATCATTTCCGTGGCGGGTGCTTACTTGTCCTGGGTTCTTCTCGCCGCCGAAATCCTTTTTTCGGCCTCCAAATACGACACCATGCCCCGGTTTCTCTCCCACGAGAACAGGAACGGCGTTCCGTCCAATGCGCTGTGGCTCACCAATATTGTCGTCCAGATATTTCTCATTCTCACGCTGTTTGCCCAATATGCATTCCGCCTTGCGCTTGAGCTCACGAGTTCGATGATACTGATCCCCTATCTCCTTGTCGCAGCCTACGGCGTTAAGCTCGCCTGGACAGGCGAGACCTACGATCGCGATCCGGCCGGTCATCGCGGTGATCTTGCGCGATCTGGCATTGCGCTCATCTATACAATCTGGCTGATTTATGCGGCTGGAAGCACACATCTCCTGCTGTCCGCCGCCATTTATGGCCCCGGCAGCATTCTGTTCATCATGACGCGCCGCGAGCAGCGCAGGGCCATCTTCAGCATGGCCGAGCTGATCATGTTCGCGGTAGCAGCCATCGGCGCCATCGTCGCAGTCTATGCTATCGCTACCGGCCGCATCACCGTCTGAGCCGTTGCTCAGGTCGTGCGAGCTGATCTGTCTGTGATATCCAGTGACAAGCGCAGGCGCGCGGAACAGCGACATTTCCCTTTCCTAAAAAAGGGACGCTCGGCACAAAGGTGAGACTTTCAGCTCATTCGCTGGTGGTAAATTTGAGGCATAAAATCTCGAGACGCAACCTGCGAGCAATCGGATTGGTGTCTTATGGCTTCGGGCTCCACGCAGAAGTTTTCGTTTTTCGCGCTGACAGCGATGGTTGTCGGCTCGATGGTGGGTGCGGGCATCTTCTCGCTCCCTCGTACTTTCGGGGCGGCGACCGGCCCGTTTGGCGCAATCATCGCTTGGTGCATCGCCGGCGGCGGCATGTATATGCTCGCGCGCATCTTCCAGGCGCTGGCGGAACGCAAGCCGGATCTCGACGCCGGCGTCTATGCCTATGCCAAAGCCGGATTCGGCGACTATCCCGGCTTCTTGTCGGCCTTCGGCTACTGGATTGGCAGCTGCATCGGCAACGTCTCCTACTGGGTACTGATCAAGTCCACGCTCGGCCGGTTCTTTCCTGTCTTCGGTGACGGCAACACACTCGTCGCAATCGTCGTCGCTTCGATCGGTATCTGGCTGTTCCACTTCATGATCCTTAGAGGCGTGCAACAAGCGGCCTTTATCAACACTGTCGTCACCGTCGCCAAGGTCGTGCCCATCCTCACCTTCATCGTGCTGCTTGCCGTCGCCTTTAAGCTCGATCTGTTTCGCGCCAATTTCTGGGGTGGCGAAGGGATGCCGGTAGCCTCGCTTCTGGAGCAAGTCCGGGCGACGATGTTGGCGACAGTCTTCGTCTTCATCGGTATCGAGGGCGCCAGCAATTACTCTCGCTACGCACAGACCCGCGCCGACGTGGGCGCGGCGACCATTATCGGATTCGTCGGCGTTACCGCGCTCATGGTGTTGGTGACGCTGTTGCCATACGCCGTCCTGCAACGTCCGGAGATCGCAGGCATGACTCAGCCTTCGATGGCGGGCGTGCTGGCAGCGGTCGTCGGCCCGTGGGGCGCGATTTTCATCAGCGCCGGTGTCATCATTTCGGTTTTAGGCGCTTACCTCGCGTGGTCGCTGGTATGTGCGGAAGTCCTCTACGTTGCTGCTCGCACGGACGACATGCCCCGCCTCTTCGGCACCGAAAACCAGAACCAGGTTCCGGCGGCGGCACTTTGGCTGACAAACATCATCGTCCAGCTTTTCGTGATCAGCACCTACTGGTCTCGTGACGCGTTTGCGCTGATGTTGAACCTGACTAGCGCCATGTCATTGATCCCGTATCTGTTTGTCGCCGCCTACGGCTATCTCGTCGCGCAGCGCGGCGAGACCTATGAGGTCAGGCCGGAGGAGCGCAGACGCGACCTGATCATCGCTGGCGTTGCTGTGATCTATACGATCTTCATGATCATCGCCGGTGGATTGAAGTTCGTCCTTCTATCGGCTCTTCTTTACGCTCCCGGTACGATCCTCTACTTCTGGGCCCGCCGCGAGCAGGGCAAGCAGATCTTCAACACGACCGTCGACTGGGTAATCTTCGCCGCCGCAGTCATTGGCTGCATCGCCGCGATCACCGGATTGTCCACCGGCTACCTGACAATCTGAAGAGGAGGTAATGCATGTCTTCTGCAAGCTCCACTCAACAAGCTTTCGGTGTTCATTCGGAAGTTGGCCAGCTGCGCAAGGTCTTGGTGTGCGCTCCCGGCCGCGCCCATAAGCGTCTGACACCGACCAATTGCGATGCCCTTCTCTTTGACGATGTCCTTTGGGTCGACAATGCCAAGCGCGACCACTTCGATTTCATGACCAAGATGCGCGACCGCGGCGTCGAAGTCCTGGAAATGCATAATCTCCTTACGCAAACGCTGGCGGTTCCCGAAGCCAAGAAGTGGATTCTCGACAATCAGGTCGTGCCGAACCAGATCGGGCTCGGCCTTATCAACGAGGTTCGTTCCTATCTCGAAGGACTGTCGGATCGCGAACTGGCCGAAACTCTGATCGGCGGCTTGTCGACCTACGAATTCCCGGAAAGCATTGGTGGCGAGCAGCTGGCGCTGATCCGCGATGCGGCTGGCGTCAATGAATATCTCCTCCCGCCGCTTCCGAACACGCTTTACACGCGTGACACCACCTGCTGGATCTATGGCGGGGTGACGCTCAACGCGCTCTACTGGCCCGCACGCCACGAGGAGACCATCCTTACGACCTCGATCTACAAGTTTCATCCGGACTTCGCGGGAAAGGTCAAAGTGTGGTGGGGTGATCCCACCAAGGACTGGGGCCTGGCCACGTTTGAAGGTGGGGACGTCATGCCGATCGGCAAGGGTAACGTGCTGATCGGAATGAGCGAACGCACCTCACGCCAGGCCATCAGTCAGGTCGCCGCGGCTCTCTTTGAGAAGGGTGCGGCCGAGCGTGTCATCGTGGCGGCCATGCCGAAGCTGCGCGCCGCCATGCATCTCGATACGGTATTCACTTTTGCCGACCGCGACTGTGTTTTGCTCTATCCGGATATTGTCGACGGCATCGAGGCTTTCTCCTACCGCCCGGACGGCAAAGGCGGCGTCGAGTTCCACCGGGATAAGGGCAGCTTCGTCGATACCGTACGCGACGCACTCGGGCTGAAGAAGATGCGCGTCGTCGAAACCGGTGGCAACGATTACACACGCGAGCGCACGCAATGGGACAGCGGCGCCAACCTCGTTTGCGCCTCGCCAGGCGTCGTCTATGCCTACGACCGCAATACCTATGTGAACACATTGCTGCGCAAGGAGGGCATCGAGGTGATCACCATCGTCGGCGCCGAACTCGGGCGCGGGCGCGGAGGTGGCCATTGCATGACATGCCCGATCGTCCGTGACGCTGTCGACTACTAAGGCGACAACGCGAAGGCCGCTGCAAGGGAGAACCAGAGGTGCCGTCATGAGTAACGTGAACCAATGGGCCGGACCCGACCATAACCGATGGGTCTGGTTTCTCTGCCTCGGCATCGCGCTCGTTTTAGGCGGCGTTCTCGCGATCATGTTGCCCGCAATATCGAGCATCGCCGCGGGTCTTGTCCTGGGGCTTGTCCTGGCGGCCGTCGGCATCCTGCAGCTTGTTCAGGCCTTTCGCGTAACGGCCTGGACTGGTTTTGTCTGGGGACTGCTGGTCGGCTTTGTTCAGCTTGTCGGCGGTGTCCTGATCTACCTCAATCCGCTGGCAGGAGCGATCGCCCTCACCCTGCTGATCGCGCTCGTCTTCATCGTTCAGGGGATCGCGCATATCCTGTTGGCATTACGGCTGCGGCCCCAGATCGGTTGGGGCTGGCTCGCGATTTCTGGCGTTATCGCCCTTCTCGCCGGTGCTTTGCTGGCGTTCAAAATGCCCTTCTCTGGCATTTATACCCCAGGGACGGTCACGGGAATTTCCCTTCTTGTGGCCGGGGGAGCCTATCTCGCGATGGCCGCATCCTCGCGCAGAGCGCATTAGGGCGGGACCGGCCGCTGCCTCCGACCACCCCCGGCGCGAGACTTCGCCGCGAATTTTGCAGGCCTTTCAGGCGACCTCAGATCGCCAATGCGTAGCGAATGCGTCGGAAATATTCGGCGGCGCGCAAAAGGTGCGTGGGCAGGCGTTTCGGGCCGAAGAATTTGACCTGGCTGTAATCCGCCCGATGCCCGATCTGACTGTCGCTGCTATGGCTCATCAAGCTCACGATATTGTGCCTGACGGTAAACACTTTCGAGCCGTGGTGCCAGCCCCTTTCGAGCGCGACATCGAAGGGAAACCTCATGGCGCGCAGGAACGGCAAGACCTTGCCAGCACCGCGCCTGGTGATGACGTAGCAGGCGGCTGAGCCTTGCGGTCCATGCAGGCACCGGCCTATTTCGTCGCCGAGTGCACTTGTTGCGACGCTGAGAAACCCGCGACTTCGATGATTGAAGAGTTTAACGACGTCCGCATCCGGAGTGGCCTCAAGAATGGCGATCGCCCTTTTCGTCAGATCGACTGTGATCTGGATGTCGTCCTCCATGACGAGCGCCGCGTCGAAATCGCTCTCAAGAAGAGTGGAGAGGCAATTGATGTGGCTGCGATAGCAACCATATTCGCCTGGAAGGATGGTTCGCCCTCCATGACGCGCGAATCCTTTCCAATCCACGTCTCGAAAATCTTCCTGCGACAGCTCGTGCCCGTCGGTGGCGGCCACCCTGATGACGTCAATACAGTATTCGTCTGCTTTGGCGCGCACGGCGGCCCATCGATCGGCGGACCTGTCGAGGTTGATGATGTAGACGCCGAGCTTCATCGCGGGTCGCCGACCTGTTTGACCTTGCTATCAAGCAAAGGCAACATGCTTTTTTCGGCTCTGCTGCTTCCATGGATAGCAGCCGCTACCCGTCCGATCGCAAGAAGACCGAGTAGGCGCGCAAGCCGGAAAAGCAGCCGGCTGGTCTCGACGAAGATCCTGTATGGCATGACTGTCACGTAATGCAGCTTTGATCTGTGGTAATCTCCGCGTTTACCCTGGATCTGCGAAGGCAGGCCCAATTGCTGATCTATGGGGAGGGGAACGACAAAGGCCGACTTCAAACCGGCGAAAAACTCAAGATCGAACGCCAAGTCGAAGGGCAACTGCATCGGCGTAAGCTTCCGGACAAACCACTCTGCTGCGCGGCGATTGATGATGTAGGCGCCAGAACCCTTTTCCCGGGTTAAGGCCACCGCCAGACTACGCCTTTCCGTCAGCCAGGAGTAGCGGAATTTTCGGCCAGCGCTAACCGTCGAAAGGCGCAGGATATCCCATTTATCGTTCTGCTTGAGGGCCTCATCCAAAAGCTCCACGAGATCATCCGGAAACTCGAGATCATCCTCCAGAATAAGAGCAAACTCGCCGCTCGAAGCGAGAAGACGCCTCGCACACTCGATATGGCTCAGATAACAGCCGACTTCGCCAGGATTGCGCCGGCGACCATGTTTGAAGCGAAAGGCGAACTCATTGAAACCCGGTATTGGAAACTCGATGGAGGCGCCCTCTACCGCCGACACTCGCTCGGCAGACAGCCCGATGGACGCAAGCTTCTGTTGCATGGTAACCAACCGATCGGCCGCGCGATCGAGGTTGATCAAATAAATCTTCAGCGACGCTTCGCCAGGCTTCGCATTTATCATGCCACATCCACTCCGTACTGGCGTTTTCACCGCCACATCGGGAGCGACCATGTTCAGCTCGGCTTACGGCACGCTTACAAAATCCTGGCGAAAAGATGAAATCTGCCTTCATTCAATACCTTCGCTCCAGGATAGACAGCAAACAGACAGGTTGGTCGCATTAGTCCAGTCTCTGCACCACCACCACCATTGCCTGCCGAGCAATATGGATCATTCCAAGCGCTTCATAAGGCCCGTCGCCCATGGTGTCGGCTCATGCTGCGCGAGGCCTCCTTTTCAATCGCGTCAGCCCTGCGCTTGAGTGCAGCAACGTCTTCTTCTGGCACAGGACACTAAATTCCGGTAAACCGCTCACCTTGGTTGGTGATGTCGCGCGCAACGCAACTTTCGGCACGGCAAAGACAGGACATTCCATGCGCGTGTTATTGGTCGAAGACAATGGCAAGCTCGCCGCGGTGACACATGACGCCATGCGCGCCCATGGCTTCACCGTCGATCATGTCTCTAATGCGCATGATGCCGAAGAAGCCGTCGCGACGATCCATTACGACTCCATTATATTGGATCTTGGTTTGCCAGATCGTGATGGCCTGACGCTGATCGAACCGCTGCGAAAGATTGCTCCGTCGACTCCACTTTTGATCCTGACCGCACGCGATGCGTCAAGTTCGATTATCGATGCCCTCGACAGTGGTGCCGACGACTATCTTTGCAAGCCATTTGTGATGGGGGTACTGATTTCTCGTCTGCGCGCAATCATGCGTCGCGGCGAACCTCGTCACGGCACAATTTTGCAGCTCGGTGACGTCACATTTGATCCAAGCCAGTATTCCGCCTCCGTCGGCGAGACGCCACTATCCCTCAGCCGCCGCGAATTCGCCGCCCTGCACCTTTTTTTGCGCCGCCCCAATCATGTCCTGTCGAAAGCGGAGGTCGAAGAAGCAATCTATGGTTTCGACGACGAACTGAGCTCCAATGCCATTGAGGTTCTGCTGCATCGATTACGCAAGAAGCTTCAAGCGGCAGGATCGGCTCTCTACATCCACAACATGCGCGGCATCGGTTATATGCTTAGGGAAAAACGACCTTGAAGCGACCGCGCCTCACACTTCTGCAGCGGTTGATCCTGGCAATGTCGATTGTTGCCTTCGTCGCGATTTGCGCAAGCGCAGTGTTCCTGTACTTCCGCTTCCAAGCCTCGAATGAGACGTTTCGCGAAGAGACGCTATCAACCTTTGCCGAGAATCTCCGCCACGAACTGGTCGCGGACCCGCAGCTTTCGAGCCCCAATGCGCTGGCTCTCAAGGCACGTATTCATGAGTTGCGAGGCCAATATGCCGTGGTGGGCAGCGCCGGCGAAATCATTGCTTCTTCCGGTCTCCAGGAACCATTGGTTCCCTATGCTGGTGATCATACCAAGTATTTTCAGCTTCCAGCCCATCAAGGACAGAAGACGCTGTTTGGAGTTTCCTTGCCAATCGCCCAGGGTGGCTTGGCAGGCGTCATACAGGTCGCCTTCCCGAAAGAGCACGTCCTCTTTGACAGCATCCTTGAGGAATTTGTCGGAGACATTGCCTGGATCTGGATTCCGTTCGTGCTGATACTCTTGGTAACAAACATTGTTGTCTTGGGCTTTGCGCTGAGGCCGCTGCGCGTCGCAGCGCAAGAAGCGGCGAAAATCGGCCCTTCGAGTATTGCGACACGTCTGACAGAAAGCGGCATGCCGAACGACGTGCTCGCATTGATCCGATCGGTAAACGCGGCCCTCGACCGGCTCCAGGGCGGCTTTTTATCGCTGGAGCAGTTCTCTGGGCAATTGGCTCACGAATTGCGCACACCACTGGCGATTGCCAAAGCCCGCCTATCCCTCTCGCAGGACCATATAGCACGTGCAGTCGAGAAGGATTTCGAAGACGTCGAGCGCGTCATAACCCAACTCGTCGACCGAGTGCGTGTCAGGACACTGCATTATGAAGCGACCGACGTCGTCGATCTGGGAGCGGTCGCCGCCGATGTCGCCCGTTATCTTGCCCCAGCGGTCGTAGAGGCTGGCCGCAATATCGAGTTGAGGACCGAAGGCGGTCCTGTTCTTATCAGCGGTGCGAGGGATTTCATCTTTCGAGCCCTTCGCAACCTCGTTGAAAACGCATTGCATCACAGCCCTGAAAACGGAGTGATCACCATCGTTGTCTTTAGCGGTGGAATCAAAGTCATGGACCAGGGTTCCGGGTTCCCGCAAAGGCGCCTGGACGGCGGCAGCGAATTATTGGGTGAAACAGATCGCAAGGACGGATTGGGCCTTGGCCTGGCCATCGTGGCCGAGACCATGGTCGCGCATCACGGACGGCTGCTATTGGCGAATCTTCCGAGCGGCGGAGCGGTCGCGACCTTGGCTTTTGACCGTAAAATTCCTGCGTCACGGACCTGAGTGAAGTCCCGGTGTCGGTTCGGGCTCAAGCGCGACTTGCTGCGCACGACAAGTTGGCCGGCAACCACCCTCATTTGAGCGAGTACCCGAGCGGCGGTCCTCAGGGGAGATATCTACGTATCAACGTTGGCGGAACGATCGATTTCATTCGTTGACCTGTGTCACGTCCTTGACCATATCCTCTCCGGGAGGATAGGAGAATTCAGCTTCCCATCTGCGCATGAAAAGGCGACGAGGATACATGTTCACGACGATCAAGGAATGGTTCGGTTTTGGCGCGCACCACCATCATCACGATCACAGCCATGCCGATCATGGCCATTCCCATTCGGAGGCGAGAGGGCACGGCCATACCCACGGTGTCGTCGATCCGAGCATAGCCACGTCGGAACGCGGTATTTGGGCGATCAAGTGGTCGTTTGCCATCCTCGCTATCACGGCGATCCTGCAATTGATCGTCGTCTTTGCCTCCAGCTCCGTGGCACTTCTGGCCGACACCATCCACAATATCGGTGATGCCACCACGGCCATACCGCTCTGGATCGCATTCGCCTTGGTCCGGCGTCCGCCGACGGCGAGGTTCAATTACGGCCTCGGCCGCGTCGAGGACCTGGCGGGGATGCTGATCGTCCTCATCATTCTATTCAGCGCCATCGTGGCTGGATACGAGGCTGTCGATCGGCTATTCCATCCGCAGCCGATCATGCAGCTCGCCACCGTCGCTGTCGCTGGTGTGATCGGCTTCATTGGCAACGAGGCCGTGGCGATCTTCCGCATCAGGGTCGGCCTCGAGATGAACAGCGCTGCACTGATCGCCGACGGTTACCATGCCAGGACCGATGGCCTGACAAGCCTTGCGGTTGTTGCCGGCGCGGTCGGCGTCTGGCTTGGCTTTCCGCTCGCCGATCCGATCATCGGCCTACTCATCACGATCGCGATCTTCGGTATCGTCTGGCAGTCGGCCCGCGCCGTGATCACGCGCAGCCTCGACGGAGTGGAGCCGGGGGTCGCCGACGACGTACGGCATGCGGCGGAGCACGTCTCCGGCATCAGAAGGGTGAAGGACGTCAAGGCCCGCTGGCTGGGCCACAGGCTGCATACGGATATAACGGTTGCCGTCGACGGTGCGAAATCGGTCGATGAGGCGAATGGAATTCTGTCGGCCCTGAGGGCGGAGCTGAAAGCTCACCTGCCGGCCCTCGGTTCCGCCACGATCCAGTTAGACACGACTGGAGCATCACCCAGGGCTGCGGACGGACACGACCATCATGCGCCCGAACCGTTCAAGGTAGAATCGCCGCTTGCGGCGGGCCTTCTCGAGATCGTCGATACGCCGCAGGGCGAGCGGATGCGCCTGAATATCTCCTCATATGCCCATGGCCTGCAGGTTACCGTAGAGATCAAACGTCCGGGCGGTGTGATCGAAACGCTCCCGCTCATCCCATCGCCCGACGACCACCATACCCTCCAAAGCACCGAGGCTCCGGCCGAACCTCACGAGTTCGACGCGGTCCTCAAGCTCATCGCCGGCGATCGGATGGACGAGCTTCCCTTCCGGATGGAAGAGCCGGAAGGGCACCACCATTGAGCGGCACGCTGCTTCTCCCTTGCGTCTCGACGACGCCTCCGGCAAGGATAGGTCCCGGTATCAACGACTGCGCGGCAGACGTCGCCCGGACGAAACGCGCGGATGAAATTCGGCGTTCGCAGCGTTGCGGCCCTCCACCGGCTCGGCACGGCGCCGTCCGTTGACACCAATTCCCTCCTGCAGGATACAGACGGCATGACAGAACACACGCACGCAACCCACCCGGAAATCGTCAAGCGGCTCAAGCGAGCCGAAGGACATCTGAAGAGCGTCATCGCCATGATCGAGGGCGGCAAGCCATGCCTCGACATCGCGCAGCAGCTCTCCGCGGTCGAGAAGGCGATCACCAACGCGAAGCGGACTCTGATCCAGGACCACCTTGATCACTGCCTGGAGGAGACGGTCGGCGCGCTTCCCAGGGACCGGCGACAGTCGATCGACGAGTTCAAGACCATCACGAAATATCTCTGAGTAGATGAGGGGTTTCTCCGGGCGGCTGGAGACCCTAGCACTACTCTGTGGGCAGGCTCATGCCTTGCAGCAGTCGATTGTTGCACCAAGCATTTTGAATTCCATAAGGAAACAATGTGAGATTTATAAACGTTGTATAAATGTGTGGCGTGCGGAGCCAGCATCACTATGAGATTTTGATTTCTTCGAGCATGCGCTCGAATGGAATACTAATGCCATCCTCTCCAATTTCGCCTGCACAACCAATTTTGCGAATTGGAGCATGCGATGTACTTCGAACTCAAGGACGCCACCGCCGGCATCCTTGCCAAAAGCCGCCTCCATGACGATCTCTGCGATCTTCCACTAGACCTGATCGGTTCGGAAAGGGAGGCATACGACATCCAGGCGACCGCGCAGGATATTTTGGGTTTCGAACGAAAGGGCTTTGCGATCATCGGTACGAGCGATGCGTCGCTCCGGGCGCTGGGTCTGACGAAGCCGGTCTATTCCGAAATACCTCCTCTGTCGCTTCTTTCCGGCGTAAAGGAGCTCCGGCTTCCGCCCGGAGCGATGGGCGTGCAGTGCGAATTCGCAATCACGATGCGCCGAACCTATCCCGATGCCGGCGAGCCGATCGATATCGAAACTTTGAGCGACGCTGTCCGGGACTGTCGGCCGGCGATCGGCATCATTGGCCGCAGAACCCGCCGGACATTCGCGGGTAACAATGCCGCGATCGCGGACTTCGGCCTGCATGCTGCCACGATCTGCGGCGATGAACTCCACGACGTCTCACTCGGCGAACTAGCGGAGATCGACGTCACGGCCTTTCTGTTCAGGCAGATTGTCTTTTCCGGAAAGTCGGCGTCGGTCATGGGTCATCCTTTGAACGCCGTTGCCTGGCTCGCTAGACAACTTGCCGCGAACGGCCGTCAGCTCGAACCCGACGACGTTGTCGCGACCGGTTCCTGCACGACAATTCATCAGGTCTCGTCAGGTCAGCATCTGGCGGTCGACTTTGGCCCACTTGGCCAGGTCGAGTGCGTCTTCGCCTGAAAACGGAATTCGAAAGGACATAAAATGCAGCCGCAACGGAGGCCATTCGTGGTCGAGATCAAGAAGAAAAGGCCGCTACGACCGAAGCCTTCAGCCGCAAAGGTGGAACCTGGAGCAAGAGGTCCTGCAAACCTTGTCGTCAACCGCGAGGTTCGCGCGTAATGGTCAGCCGCAGCATCCCGCACGAATATTTCGTTCTCAACGGCACCAGGGGCGTCGGGCCGGTCGTGGGTCACGTTAGCGGCAAGCCGATACGCGGCTCCGTAATCGACAGGAACGGCAGCCACTACCATTTCGTCGGATTGGCCGTGCGCGATCGTCGGGGACGGCTCGACGTGATGTCGTTGCGTCGTGGCGAGTGGATCGTCGCACCGGACCTAATCTACGAAGAGGCCTAGCTAAGCTAGAGCAGACCGCAAACGGCTAGAGGCGCGGCAGTACCGCGCCCCCGAAACGATCACGCCGGAAAAACCGGCGTGAGGGCCGGACGGAACGAAAGCGACTTCGCCGGTCACCGCGATTAATTTAGACTACGAGACGCCCGCCCTTGGTCGATCTCTCCGCATATCGATAGAATATCGTCGACAACGCAAGCGAGCGGCGCAGTGGCGTCAATGGTCGTCGCGCTCTTCGGAATGTCTTCTTTCGTCGCATGCAGCCGTACAATCATTTCTCGTTCGGCTGGTTTTCCACCAAACTCGTCTTCAGGTCTGCCGGCAAGCCTCCCCTTCAACGTGTCCAAATCGACGTCGAGAACGAAAACCCCGTCAAACAGATCAATGAAGTGATGGAAATTCCTCGAGCCGCCGCAGAAGAAGGAGATCGGGTGGCTTTGATCAGCTACCAGTGATTTGACTTTGTCGACATCCCAAAGGTGGCGCTGGTGCTGGACGACCACATCCAGAGTGTTCTGCTCAAGCGCATAGCCATCCAGCGGTTCACCTGTCTGGAGATCGCCCTGATAAGCCAACTGACGATCACCGTGGATGGCGTGGTAACCGCGCTGCTGCAGTTCGGTGGCAACTGAGGTCTTGCCAGACCCGGAAACGCCTTCGATCAAATAATTCCTGACGCCCATCTCTCTCTCCGTCTATCGATGAAACGCAACTTCGTTCGACCGCCTGACGTCTCCGCGTCAATAAGAAAACCACCAATTGTCCTCTCATAACGGAACCTGAGTTTGATGTTTGCTACCTAGCATGTAGCGTGCGGCCGGGCCTAATTGCCGTGAGACATCGCCGCCTGTGTTTCGCTCAGCCGCAGCATCTCCGCCTTGGTGACCGACCGTAGCCGCGCCCATTTCGGCTGGTGATCCGTATCCGACGATACGATCGGCATCATCGATGACAATACGAGAGCGATTTTCGGACGTAGCTATGTTGCAGAACCCGACGCTCTGGTCGAGAAGTGCTATTGCCGAGGCTGATACTCTGCTACTGACGGTGCCGATCCAGCTTGGCGTCGACGACAACGCACATGTCACAGAATCCATCCTCAACCATGTCGCTCCCGCGTTAGGTTGGCACTAGGACGCGGATCGATGGTTGCCCTTGACGAAAAAGGTAGTCCGAAACCGATTGCAGAGGTCTAGTATTCTGCCGCTTTGGGTTGATGTCACCATCTTCATGGAGGATGATCCAAACAGTTCGGCGGCCTGCCGCGATCCACTGATCTTCTGTCTGGGTCGCCCGTCGCCACGTAACCGGCCAAGATAATTGCCGTTCAACGAACCTGAGGAGGAAGCAAGATGACGGATCTGCCAACTCTAACCGCGGTCGAAACCACGGAACTGGTCAGGAAAAAAACGATCTCGCCAGTCGAGACGGTGCGCGCAGCCATCGAGCGCATCGAACAACGAAATCCCAGCATCAATGCGGTGATTTTTACGGATTTCGAGGGTGCTCTCAATCAGGCGGCCGACCTCGAAAAACGCATCATGCGCGGAGACAACGTTGGTCCCTTGGCGGGACTACCATCCCTGATGAAGGACCTCTTCGATTTCAAACCCGGTTGGCCTTCGACCCTCGGCGGCATTCCCAGCTTGCGAGACTACCGCCCAAACGTCTGGAGCACGTATCCGCGGAAGATGGAAGCGGCCGGCGCCATTCTCCTCGGCAAGACGAACAGCCCTGTCATGGGGTTTCGTGGTACGACCGATAATCCTTTGTTCGGGCCGACCAAAAATCCTTTCGAGCTGTCGAAAAACAGCGGCGGATCATCGGGAGGAAGTGCGGCGGCTGTGGCCGACGGTCTCGTTCCCGTCGCCGGAGCTTCGGACGGGGGCGGGTCTATTCGCATTCCTGCATCATGGTGCGGAGTGGTGGGGTTTCAGCCGTCATTCGGCAGAGTTCCGCTGATCACCAGGCCAAATGCCTTCGAGGCGACATCGCCCTTCGTTTATCAGGGGCCAATTGCGCGCACGGTCGCTGACATCGCGTTGGTCATGGATAGTTTGGCCGGCTATGACCCGCATGATCCTTTCAGCATCGCCACTCCGACAAGTTTTGCAGAACCTCTTCCATTTGCTGGCCTTGCCGGTAAGCGGATCGGGTACACTGCTGATTTTGGAATATTTCCGGTCGAACGAGAGGTGGGAGACTGTGTGGCATCGGCAGTCCAGGCGTTTGCTGATGCCGGGGCAACCATCGATGAAGTTCAGTTGGTATTGCCGTTCAGCGTGACGGAACTTAGCGATCTGTGGTGCCGCCTCATCACGGCGGGAAGTTGCGCGGCCTTAAGAAATCTGAAGCACTCCGGCATCGATCTTCTCGGCGACAACAGTGATGAGATGCCGGAACCGCTGCTGCATTGGCTGCGTCGCGTGTCCGAGCAGTCCCTGGAGGAAAGACAACGTGATCAGGAAATGCGCTCGATCGTCTTCGATGCCTTCGCCGATCTATTTCTTCACTATGATCTGATCGCCTCCCCTACCACCGCCGCCTTGCCGGTCGACAATGCTACAGGCGGGCTGACGAATGGCCCGAGCCAGATAAACGGCATCGAGGTCGATCCTCAAATCGGTTGGTGCATGACCTACCTCACGAACATGACTGGTAACGCAGCCGCTTCGGTTCCCTGCGGAATGTCTAGGGGGTTACCGGTGGGGCTGCAGATCATCGGCAGGCGTTATGGCGACATGGATGTGCTCGCTGCTTGCGCAGCCTTTGAACGGCTTCGCCCTTGGAAGAATACCTACAAAATCACGCAGGCCCGAACTCTGGTCGCCTGACTTCAGCTCATGCTCGCCGCAATTCGCGGGGACGTTGCTCGCCCTTATGGCGGGTGCCAAATGATAATCTTGGACCCAAGATCAATTTTTTAATCGCCGGATAGTGGACAGTGTTTCCTCGAAACCGAAGCTTAACGGGCTCATGAAGCATCGCTACCTTTCAAGCCAACGAAAGGTGGATGAGATGTCAATACGACCCGTTAAGCATGAAAGCATGGCCGTTCCGACAATGGAAGGCGCTGGGGTGAAGCTCCACCGCGTCTTCGGTTTTGGCGAGCCGTCAATGACCGACCCCTTCCTGATGATGGACGACTTCCGCAACGACAACCCGGCGGAATACATACGCGGCTTTCCCTGGCATCCGCATCGCGGCATTGAGACGATTACCTATGTGCTCGCCGGCACCGTTGAGCATGGGGACAGCCTCGGCAATCGCGGCCTGCTCGGCGCTGGCGACATCCAGTGGATGACGGCCGGCAGCGGCATCATGCATCAGGAAATGCCGAAGGGCGATTTCGCCGGGCGCATGCATGGCTTCCAACTCTGGGCCAACCTGCCCTCTTCACTTAAGATGACGGCACCGCGCTACCAAGACGTCAAATCGACCGACATTCCCGTCGTTGTCGATGATGACGGCACGGCGGTGCGCGTCATTTGCGGCAACTTCTGGGGCAAGGCCGGTCCGGTCGACGGCATTGCTGCCGAACCGATCTATCTCGACGTATCCGTACCGCCGGGCAAAAAGAAACGGTTGCCGGTCGACACCTACCGCAATGCCTTCGCCTATATCTTTGCCGGCTCCGGCACTTTCCGCGATGCGTCGAAACCCTTCGGCGTGCGCGTGGAAAAAGAAGTGGATGGCGAGGAGCTGAATATTCGCGACATGTCCGGCAATCGTACGCTCGTTGTCTTCGATACGGGCGACGAAGTAACCGTACAGGCCGGCGAAAAGGGAATCCGCTTCCTGCTGGTCTCCGGCAAGCCGATCCAAGAGCCGGTCGCGTGGCATGGACCGATCGTCATGAACTCCCACGAAGAGATCAGGCAGGCCATGCGCGAATTACAGAACGGGACTTTCATCAAGGCGGGGCACTGAGGCGCCCGCCCGCCGAACAGATGAATCCCGGAAACCCGGCCGGCTTTCTGAGCCGGTCTCGGGCAGCGGCCAGTGAGCAAAAAGAACAGCATCACGCTGCAGGGCGGCGACGTAAATGCGCCGGTCGTCATCTCAAATGTTGGCCGGGGCGTGGCCAATACCGATGCTGTCAACGTCGCCCAATTGAACGATGGGATCACACAGGTTAGATCCTACACGGATACCCAGGTTCAATATGGCATCAACACCGCCAACGCCTATACAGACCAGAAGTTTGGCCAACTGAACCACGAGCTAGGGGACGTTCGCTCGGAGGCTAGGCAGGGGGGCTGCAATCGGGCTTGCTGTCGCATCGCTTCGTTATGACGATCGCCCCGGTAAGCTGAGCGTTGCGGTCGGCGGCGGCGTCTGGCGGGGTGAAGGCGCCTTGGCCTTCGGCGCCGGTTACACCAGCGAAGACGGGCGAATTCGCGGCAATTTGTCAGGCACGGCAGCGGGCGGGTAATTGGGTGTCGGCGCTGGTCTCAGCTTCACCTTGAATTGAGCCCGACATGTTAAAAGGAGCGTTCTTTGGCGTCCCGGCTTTCGTGGTTTGCTTACTCCTGTCCGGCCCACACGCGGCCGGACAGGAGGCAAGTCCTTTCGGCTATCGAATAAAGCCTTCCGAAGTGGTGGTGCCTCCGGACGCAAAGCTTGGCGACTATCAGAGGACCATTCGTCCCTTCGAAAACTGGACGCTGATCTGTGACGAAAACCTGAAGGTTCGCCAGCGGGTTTGCAACGTCACCCAGATTATCGAAGATCAGGCAGGGCAGATCGCTTTCAGTTGGTCGCTTGCGGCCACCAAGGCCGGCAAGCTCTATATGATTTTGCGTACGGCGCCGATTGCCAAGAGCGATGGCGTTATCTCGCTAAGCTTCGAGGGACGCAAAGACCCGGTACAAATCAAACTCGATGGATGCAGCCAGGTGGTTTGCATTGGCATGTTGCCGGTGGGAGCCACAATGCGTGAACAGATTTCGAAAAACGCGGCGCCGACGATCTCCTATCCGACGACGGATGGGAAGACGATCAGCGTGACCGCGACCCTCAAAGGCCTTTCTACCGCCGTTAAGGCGATCAATTGACGGATGGATTTCCAATGAATCAGCAATCAATTCACGATCGAATCATGTCCCGGAATGAGAGCAGCGTTGCTCTACAGAGCGCAGCCGACGACCAAACGCGTCCCAAGCGGAACTGGTGGAAAACGGCGGTTCTCTCACTGCTCGGAATTGCCGTTGTCGGTGCTGTCGGCTATGCCGCCTGGCGATACGATGCGGTCGTGAATTTCATATCGCGGCCGGCGGTCGCTGAGACGAACGACGCCAATCAAGCCCTGGCCGACACGCCATTTCGGCAGCATGCCAAACAGGCTGGTTTGCAATCCTGCTCCACGGTCTTCCCGGTTCTCGGAGAGTTGCTGACAAACGGCACCCAATACAATGTGCAGTCGAACTGGAACAACGATGCCGCGGATAAGCATGCTGTGGAAGCGCTTGTGGGCATGAGCTATGCCTCCCAAGGCTATAGCGGTCCGGCTGCGGGCATCGTTTTTGCTGCGCCGATCGCATCAGGTTGCGAAGGCGCGATGGTTCGCGTGGCGCCGTTTGTAGCCCCTTGCACAGATATTCCGGCCAAGTTTCCGAACGGAAGCAAGCTCGTCAACAATCTCGGGCAGATCAGCGTCAGCGTCTATGAACTTAGCAGTGGCGGCAACGCGATGCTTCTGCCGACCGGAAACAGTTGCGTCGTCATTTCCGTGGCCTCGGCAGCAGGAAAACAAGGGAGCGCAAAATGAGATTCAGGTCTGCCGCTGCGGCGATAGGCATGTTGATTATCTCTAACGGCCATCTGGGGGCAGCCGATCTCTTTAAAGCAGACGAGCCACCAACTCCCCCGCCTCAAGAGGAGCGCGGTATCTGGGCGGCCATCGCCTACTCTACCCCCGATGAAAAGCACGGCTTCTTCTGGGGCGCCGACAAGCGGCAAGAGGCCATGGATATCGCACGCAACTATTGCAAGCGGAATGGAGGCAGCGCGTGCGTTGTGGTGAGCGTGTTCCGCAATCATCGGCATTGGGACGATGAGGACAACACCGGTTTTCCCTATGAGCATTGCGGTGCGCTGGCCGTGGGCAAGGAAGCGGGAAAGCGCATCACGCCCTGGAGCGCAAAATCGGCACCAACCCGCCGGGAAGCTGAAGACCTTGCCATGAAGGCATGCGAGATCTCAGGAATACAATGCAAGATCCGCGAATGGGTATGCACATGACCCAATCGCGATCTTTCATTTTCCCAGAGCTGCCGCCGAAACATGCCTTGGGCATAGCTCGCGCGAGGTTCACCCTTCTTTGTTCGGGTATGATTTTTATGCTGGCTCAGGCAGCCTTTGCTCAGTCGGCTCTGCCAAACGGAGCATCGGCGCTGCAGGAGACCTATCAGGACTGGCGGGTTGCATGTAACGCAGTCGATAAGGCACCGGCCTGCGTAATTTCCCAGGATCAGACGCAACAGAATGGTCAGAGGCTGCTTGCGGTCGAGATGCAAACGCGCCCCGACGGCAGCGCGGTCGCAACGCTTCTCCTCCCGTTTGGGATCGTCCTCAATACCGGCGTGACGCCGAATGTCGATGATCAACCGCCTCTCAAGCCGGTGCGTTTCCGCACCTGTTTGCCGACCGGATGTATTGCCTTACTTCCCGTCGATTCAGCGACACTTACAAAACTTCGTGCAGGCTCCCGGCTAAACCTGAAAGTTACGGCTGATGCCGATAAGGCACTGAGCTTTCAGGTGTCGCTGCGCGGCTTCTCAGCCGCCCTTGATCGTGTGGCCGCCTAGAGTGCGCGATAGGCGCGCGAGGCGGCAATTCCGCGTTGAGGCAAGGAGCATATCTCGCGTCTCTGAAGGCGGGGTATGGCGTTCGGCTCGGTATCATGTCCGAGGTGTTTGCAGCTTGCGCATTCTTCGTTGTGAATGTCGGTGTGCATATCGGGAGAAACGAGCACCTCAAGACGGCCTGGGCATTGGCCGCGGTTTTCGCGACAGAACTGGCTTCTGCCAGATCGTACCTGGCATTCTCCAGCGCCTTGAACGCCAATCCTTCCCGCCACATCTTCCTGGCCATCATTGCCGTCACCGTGGTTTGCCTGCGCCCGATGACGATGCTGCTTATTGGCAGCGAACATCGTCAGCGCCCATCCACGGTGGACCGACAATCGCGGCAAGCTTCCTCGCAAATTGAGGGGCCGACTCGCCTCTTCAGGCAAACACCTTTCCACCGACTTATAATCGCAAAATAGCGTCCCTATATATCTCGCAAATCATCTTTCTGCCCAAGGACAGAACAACCGATGTTCAGTGCAGTACCGCGTTTTGCTCAGATCGCAGCCATTGTCGTGCTTGCCGCCGCCTCGTGCCTTACAAGCTTTGACGATGCCAATGCACGTCGCGCCGGCGGATTCAGTGGTTTCGGCAGCCGCGGAACGCGAACCTTCGATGCTCCCGCCATAACGCGGACCGCTCCGACGCAGGCCGCGCCCATCGATCGGACGATGACGCCTCGAACGCAGCCGCAGACCGCCACCCAACCGCCGATTAATACGCAGCAGCGTCCCGGCCTGTTCAACGGTTTCGGCGGGTCGATGATCGGTGGACTGATCGCCGGCGGCCTTCTGGGTATGTTGATTGGCCATGGTTTCGGTGGCGGATTCGGTTTCCTCGGCATGTTGCTGCAGGTCGTTTTAATCTTCTTGGCCATCCGCTTCGCCATACAGTTTTTTGCCAACCGTCAGCAAACTCGCTATGCCGCACCAGGATCGAATGCGTCATACAATGCCAACGCATCGCAGCGTCCCTCCTTTTCCATCCCTCCGATCGGCGGCGGAACGGCGACGGCCGCACCGAAAACGCGACAGGCCAATGACGAGATCGGTTTGTCGCAAGCCGATCTCGACCGTTTCGAGCAGCTTCTAACGGAAATCCAGTCGGCTTACGGTTCTGAGGACTACGCCACCCTGCGCCGGCTGGCGACGCCTGAGGCTATGTCCTATCTGGCCGAGGAGCTTGGCGAGAACGCGACCAAGGGTGTCCGCAACAGTGTCACCAATGTTCGCTTGCTGCAGGGCGACATTGCCGAAGCCTGGCGGGAGGGTGGTGCCGAATATGCCACACTGGCAATGCGCTATTCGAGCATTGACGCGCTCGTCGATCGCACGACCGGCCGACTGGTCGACGGCGACGATCGCAATGCCTCGGAAACGACCGAGATTTGGACCTTCGTGCGCAAGCCGGGTTCGGACTGGAAGCTCTCCGCCATCCAGGGCACGGAGCTTCACCGCGCGTGATCCTGCGCGTCATTGGATGTGTCCGGCAATCTACAATAAGAGCCGGCCTATTCCTCCAGTATAGGCCTATCCAGTAGAAGGCTGGGAGCCTCGTTGGCGAATTGAGGCTTCTGGCGCTGGTCCATCGGCTGTCGCTCAGCGGCTTCAAGACGGGTCCTCACCCAAAACGGAAGCTTTCACGAGGTTCGTGATGACGCCTATCCACTATCTTCCCGATGGCTACAGTGGCATATAGCCACCGATCCAGAGCCAGACCCCTGCGACGAGCATGGAAAGGATCGTCATCGGCAGTCCGGCCTTGGCGTGATCGCGAAATGTCAGCCGCACGCCCTGGACAGCCGCCCGTTCGGCGACGATCAGGTTGGCGAGGCTTCCGACGAGGAGCAGGTTACCGGCAAGCGTTGAAAGGACGGCGAGCCCCACCAAGACCCCCTCCGGAATTCCCTGCCAGACCTTCAGGATCATCACGACGGCAGGAACATTGCCGATCGTATTGCTGAGCAGCAGCGAAATCGGCACGAGCGATGAGACGCGATCTGGCAACAGATTATAGGCCGCCAGTGTACGAACGGCCTCTTCCGGAATTCCGGTTCGGGCAAACGCATCGTTAATAACGAACAGCGCCGCAAACAGGATGAGCAAAGGCACGTCGATTTCATCGAGAAGCTGCCTGCTCGGGAGCGTGCGGCTGACAATTAGTGATGCGGCGACGAGAAGGGCGGAGATCTCCCGTGGCAAAGGGGAGGCAAACAGGATGAGCAACAGAAGCAGCGCCGCACCGCATATGCCCACCTGAAGACGGTCGAAGGACACTGCCTTGGACGGAGCGTCTGTTGATGGTGCCTTGAGGTTTGCCCGCCAAACGTAAGCCACGCATGCATAGCTGATAACGAGGCCGGCGAGAGACGGGATAGCAGCATCAGCGAAATAGCCCCAGAAACTAAGCGCACCTGCCTGTCCGATGAGGATATTTTGAGGGTTGCCGATCAGGGTCGCCGCCGAGCCGGCATTGCTTGCCGCGGCGAGTCCGAGCAGGAAGGGGCGAGGATCGAGATTGCGCGCAGCAAGGCCAGCACAAAGTGGCGGGGTCATTGCGAAGACGACGATGTCGTTGACGAGAAAGGCCGAGAGGATGCCACCAATGGCAATTGTCAGAGCCAGCAGCAGTCGCGGCCGTCCTGCCTGGCGCGCAATCCACGTGGCAACCTCGCCGTAAAAGCCGCTTGCCCCAACTCTGGCAGACAGGATCATCAGTCCGGCGAGTAGCAGCAAAGTCGGGAAGTGAATGGCCTCGCCGATCGTACCGCGCGGAGCCGCGCCGGCCACAACGAGCACGACGGCGACGATCAGTGCGATGCCGGCTCTATCGATGCGCAGTCCGGGGACACGCCCCAGCGCCATCCCGAGATAGGTGAGGCCAAAAAGAATAGAAACGACGTAAGTCATCGAAAAAAAGGGCTCCGAGGAACAAGGGGGTATTCCTGACGCTAGCATCAGCGCACCATCCAGAACAATTCTTGTTCCGGCCCATCCACGAACGATTTCAATGAACTGCCTGCATTCTGGTCGGTCGATTTCCGCCATCACGCGCAAGATCAGACCACAGTACCGTTATTTAAGAAGCTATTCCGCATTATTGGCGGCCAGGTCGCGCTCGATTTGCAGCACGATTTTTCCCGGGCGCTCGCCGTCTTTTCGCAGCAGAATGACAAGGGTTCATTTCTTCTTGCCTGGACGAAACGACAGGAGCCGGCCGCCTGTCTTTGCGAGGACTTTTTCCACGACTTCGGTGCAATCGGCGGCACGATCTGTAACGGGAGTTGCTCGCGGCGTTTGGGCATATGCGGGAACCGAAAGGATAGGAAACATTAGAAATGCACCTTGAATCCAATCATGCGATCGCGAGTTTTCAGCAGTGTACGGGCGGGCGGCCCGAGAAAACGAGCTTCACTCTGCAAACTGTAACCGCGGTAGTCGATGCGTGGTGCGGAATAAAGCTGGTTGGAACATTTAGGTAAGAGCTTTCCTCTTTATAGGCTTGGCTGGATCACGATCCTCCAAGTTCTTCGCAACCCCTGTCAACACGACATCTCCGCCCTTATTGATGAGCGTGCCGTGAACTATTCCGGCAACGATTGCGGCTGCGCCTTTCTCTATAACAAGATCCTTTCCAATACTTCCGTGAAGTTCGAACCGGCGACCAGGTGGGACCGTCAACGTGCCGGTCACCGACCCATAGAATCGCACGTCACGATCCAAGATGATTGAGCCGTCGATGCTGACATTGAGGTCGTCCATGTGCTGACCCTTTCAACCGTTGAGATTTAAGATATGCTTTGCAACCATAACGGTTGCGGTATCCTGGCTTGGAGCCTACCACCGGTTCTCCACTAGCGGATACGATTAAAAAATATATCATGCTGTGATACAAATAAAGGAAATTTTGGAATGTCTCCCGGGAAGCGGCTCAAGAGCTCAAGCAAACGTGAAACGTCGACCGACAAGGCGCTCGAACCTGGCGTCTACGAGGGTCTTGCGGGTGTGCGCCTTGTCGTGCGGCGGTTTCTTTCGTTCAGCGAGGCCGCAGTTTCCGAAGCGGGAGTGACGTCTCAGCAATACCAGGCGCTATTGGTCATCAAGGTTGCGCCCGGCGGCCAGATCAGGGTGCGTGATTTGGCCGATCAAATGCTTATTCAGCATCATGGCGCCGTACAGCTCGTAGACAGGCTCACGACCGCGGGGCTGGCATTGCGGATCCCCTCGCCTGAGGACAAGCGAAGCGTGCTCGTCGGCCTCACTCCTCAAGGAGAGGCCTTGGTCGAGCATTTGGCAAGAACCCATTTGCGAGGAATGCTGGCAAACGAGCGACTGCTCATCGAATCTCTCAAAAGGCTCCGTCGCCTGGCAGAGTTGGATTGAGGCAAGATGAAGTTGGACTTTCCGATTCCACCCCATGCTGCTTGTCATGCGCTAGGCCCTCCGAACGAGGAAATCTTCCATCGCAGACTGGTAATTTCGAAGCAAAGCCTCCGATAACGTCAGGGTTTGCGATCCTGCTTTGTAGGCAGTGTCGCTCCGGAAAGTTGCGCATAGACTCGGGCGACGGAGGCATCGTCATCCCGCCCCATGCCGGCACCGGCAGCGGCCAGATACATTTGCAGCGCAGCGGCTGCGATCGGTGCTGGATACCGTTCGGCGCGCGCCATATCCTGAACGATCCCTAGATCCTTGACGAAGATCTCGATAGCGCTGAGCGGGCTGTAATCGCCTGACAACACATGCGGAATGCGGTTTTCAAACATCCATGAATTGCCCGCCGACGCCGTGATAACCTCGTAGACCATATTCAGATCAAGGCCCTGTTTGGCGGCAAGGCTGATCGCTTCGCAGGCAGCAGCGATGTGGACGCCGGCCAACAGCTGGTTGATCATCTTGAATGCGGCCCCCGTGCCAGCCGTCGGTCCGAGTTCGTAGACTTTCGACGCTATGGCATCGAGTGCCGGCCGCGCCTTTTCGAACGCTATGGCTGAACCTGATGCCATAACGGTCAATTCGCCGCTCCCAGCCCTTGCGGCACCCCCGGATATCGGCGCATCGAGATAGTGCCGGCCGTCCTTTTCCAGCCGCTCGGCCAGCTTCCTCGCGATGGCAGGATCCATCGTCGCCGAGGAGATGAAAACGCCGGCAGGAGACATTGCCGCCGCGACGCCGTCCTCACCGAAAAGCACCGCCTCGGTTTGCGTGGCATTGACGACCACGGAAACGACAATGTCGGCCCCTTCGGCGGCCTCGGCCGGGTTCCGGCCGCATCTGCCACCCTGCCCTAGAAATCGATCCATCGACGCCGCGGAAACATCGAAACCGCTCACGTCCAGCCCCGCCCTTCGAAGCGACAGCGCCATGCCGATACCCATGGAGCCGAGGCCTATCACGGCTATCCTGGGCTTTCGGTCCTTATTGTCTGCTTGGGCTGCCATCGATCATCCTCCTCACTGGCGGTATTACAGAACCTGCACTAGAGCGCGGCTCAGTCTCCCAACGTTAGCGATCTGCCTTGAACGAAGCGAGAGCAATATTGTCGCGCAGTTAGTCCCCTTTTTCTGGCAGCCGGATATACTCAACGCCGATCGCCGCTGTAAACTCGTGGTTTATGGTCGGCAGGCATATTCCGAGATGGTAAAGGCTTTTGGATGGCTCCCTCGCTGTTGAAGTTGAAACGAGCATATGAAGAGCCCGCAAGCGAAGACGGGCGACGAGTGCTCGTTGATCGGCTATGGCCACGCGGTCTATCCAGGGGTGAAGCGAAGCTTGCTGACTGGATCAAGGATGTGGCCCCATCGCCCGAACTCAGGAAGTGGTTTGGCCATAAGCCGGAACGGTTCGCGGACTTTCGGGAAAGGTACCGGCAAGAGCTGGCATCAAACCCGGCCGTGCAGACGCTTCGCCATTTAGACGGGCCCGCGACGTTGCTGTACGGCGCAAAGGATCCGGTACACAACCACGCAGTCGTGCTTTTGGAATTTCTCAAAAACATGGAAGCTCACGGCTCATAGTCCACAGCGATTTTTTTTCGCGACACCCCCTGCCCATCGACAAAAAGCGAGTCGCGACTCATTATGGTATTGCGGTCTTCGAGGAAGAATTCGGCCGCTGAAATGCAACCACTTCTGCCAATGCCAAAGCCCTAATATAGACATCCCTTTCACGCAGAAGCATAGCTAACTTACGGGAAACATGAGGAAACCTGTCGTTCCCTTTTCTGCCGAGCGACGTCGTTAAGACGACGCAAACCTTATTTTGCTGGACGTAAACACAGAATCATGTCCTTTGTTAGCGGGCGGTGGTCGATAGAACGACTGTAGACCGCCAAGAGGGACAGATGGCGCTAACAAGACAAATCGAGCAGGAAGATACTTTTTCCGAGGATGCTGCGACCAAGATCGTCCGGCACGCGGGTATGCTTTCGAACCAGCTCCAGGCGCTGCGGCAACGCATGTATCCGCCGCGGGCAAAAAAGAGTCTCCGGCACTTCATGACGAATGAAGTCTCCAAGTTGACCTCCATTCCCGATTCGACCCTAAAGCTCTTGTCCAATGAAGGCCGCGGGCCAGTCCCGAGCCGCCTTGAAAACAACCATCGCGCCTATACGCTGCAGCAAATTAACGAGTTGCGCCTCATGTTTGCCGAGCAGAAGCCCTCGGACGCGTTACGGTTTCTCCCCTATCGGCAAGATAAAGAACATCTCCAGGTTCTCGCGGTTGCAAACTTCAAAGGCGGCAGCGCCAAGACGACGACCAGCGTCCATCTTGCGCAATATCTTGCGCTCCACGGTTATCGCGTCCTTGCGATCGATCTCGATCCGCAGGCCTCACTTTCGGCGATGTTCGGATTCCAGCCTGAGCTCGATGTGCAAGCCAACGAGACCATCTACGCCGCATTGCGATATGACGACGAACGTCGGCCGATGCAGGAGATTATCCATCAAACCTATTTCGATGGCATCGATCTTATTCCCGGCAATCTCGAGGTAATGGAATATGAGCATGAGACGCCTCGTATTCTCGCCCAACGACTGGGCAGCCGCGAAGGAATGTTTTTTGAGCGCCTGAAGCTCGCCCTGGACGAGGTCAATGATCGCTACGACGTCGTGATTCTGGACACCCCCCCTTCTCTCGGCTTTCTGACGCTTAGCGCAATTCACGCTTCGACGGGGATGATTGTGACCGTGCACCCGGCAATGCTGGATGTATCCTCGATGAGCCAATTCCTCCTGATGATGGGGGATCTTATTCAGGTTCTGGGTGAAAGCGGTGCCGTGTTGAGGCAGGATTTTTTCCGCTATCTCATCACCCGCCATAATCCGAATGACCAGCCGCAGTCTCAGGTCGTGGCCATGCTTCGCCATCTTTTCGGCGACGACGTTATATTGCCGACTGCGATCGAAAGTACCGCAATTGAGGCCGCTGGCCTTGCCAAACGCAGCCTATACGAATTGGAGATGGGCCAAGTCGGCCGTGATACGCATCGGCGAGCCCGAGATGCGATGGATGCCGTAAATGAAGCAATGCTGGACTTGATAAAAAGCAGCTGGGGGCGTGGATGACGAAGCCCGCAAAAAGGTCATCGCTCGCAGCAAGCTTTGGCCTGCTCGCAGCCGACATCAACGCCGATACCAAAAGGAACCCCGAGCAACAGGCGCCTGCCCCGGTGCCCGCACGCGTGGGCGCCGGCGTAATTGGTGCCACCCATAAGGCCATCAGCGACCTTAGGGGCGAGCGTGATCGACTTCTTGCCATGCTGGAAGCAGGATCGGGTGGTTCGACGGAGATCGATGCTGCTTTGATCGACCCGTCACCTTTTCCAGACCGGCTTCCTGACGACAATGATGCATCCTTCGCCGAATTTAAAAGGAGCATCGAAGAAGAAGGGCAAAAAATCCCCATCCAAGTCCGCGTCCATCCGACGTTGACGGGCCGATATCAGGTGATTTATGGGCATCGCCGTTTGCGAGCCGCGCGCGAGCTTCAGCGCCCTGTAAAGGCGTTAATTTTGGAGATGTCAGACCGAGACCTTGTGGTTGTGCAGGGTATCGAGAACGCTTCGCGTCAAGATTTGAGCTGGATCGAACGTGCGCTTTTTGCTTGGCGTATGGACGAAGCCGGCATCCGGCCGAGAGACATTTATGCTGCGCTGGGCATCGACGACGCAGAGCTCGCGCGCATGCGCGCGGTCTATCGTGTCGTCCCCATCGACGTCATCCAGGCGATCGGTCGCGCACCAAAAATAGGACGGCCGCGATGGGTTGAATTCGGCGGATCGTTAAAGGCGAAACCGGGCGCATTGGCCGACATCAGAAAAACCCTGTCAACTGACAGGGTTTTGCAACTGATGTCCAATGAACGATTCAGCCAAGCCATGGGTGTTCTGAAGAACCCTGCCGCGGCCCGCCTGCCCGGCCGCAATCTTCTGGATCGGCGCGGTCAATCGCTCGCAAGGCTTCAAATTTCAAGGAAAGAGCTGCGACTGGTGCCAGAGTCCGAGCGCGGTACGCGGTTTGCGGCCTTCCTCGAGGGCGAAATGCCGGCGCTGATCGCGAAGTTCGATGCGACCGACGGACAGGATGATCCATAGAACCCTGTCAGCTGACAGGGTTTTCAACCCCGCGCTCTGCGTGGTTCTTGGAATAGACGTAGTATAAACGGAAGAAGCCCTCACGGCGAGCCATTCGAGAGCCTTTGTATTCTTGTAGCGAAGATATCATTGCTCTTTTGCCGCGACCTTCGATCTGTTTGGTATCCGCTGACAAGCGGGATAACTCGGTGGAAACACCGAGAAACCATGGTTGAAACGAAGAGAGAAAGGTAAGCGACGGCAAAAAGAAAAGGCCCCCAAACGGCGAACCATTCGAGAGCCTTTGCATTCTTGTAGCGAAGATATCAATAGCTCCCCCCGAATCAGTTGTCAATGCATCGAAGTCGTTTCGGTGGCCGTATTCGCTTTGCCTGCGATTAAAGGCGAAGATATGCACAAGACAAATTTCGTAACGACGCCTTTTGGGCGGCGGTCGATGACGCTTGCCATGTTGGCAAATCAATACGAAGCCAAGAGTATCGAACCCGGAAAATCCATCGATAAGTGGAAACTGTTTCGCGCGCTCTGCGAAGCCCGAATCGTGTATGGAATTTCCGACCGTGCGCTTGCCGTATTGAACGCGCTCCTGAGCTTTTATCCAGAGAATGCCCTGTCACAGGAAAACGGCCTGGTGATCTTTCCATCCAATGCGCAATTGTCACTGCGCGCACATGGAATTGCTCCCGCGACCCTGAGGCGCCATCTCGCCGCATTGGTGGGCGCAGGACTACTCATCCGAAAAGACAGCCCGAATGGAAAACGATATGCCCGGCGAGATCGGAAAGGAGAAATCGACGAGGCCTTCGGCTTCAGCGTCGCAGCTCTCATTGCACGTGCTGATGAAATCTTCGCTCACGCCACCCGGATCGCTGCCGATCGCGACCGCTTGCGTATCACCAAAGAACGTCTCTCAATCTGCCGTCGGGACATCGCAAAACTGATCGACATCGCGCTCGAGGAACAAGCACCTGGCGATTGGCTGATGGTACAATCAACCTTCCGCACGATTACGCGAACCATTCCACGCACCCCGCATATCGGCGACTTAAACGCGGTTCTCGAAGAGCTTGAGATGCTGCGCGATGAAGTGCTTATCCGATTGGAAAGACGACTGGAAACACAAAAACAAAGCGCCAAAGAATCCCAAACTGAGCGCCATATACAGAATACAAACCTTAAAAACATTTTTGAATCTGAACCGGACACTGGCCAAAATTCGGTTCAGGTTTTGATGCGCGACCTCGCCGACGATGAGCGCCCTCCTTTCGAGCCGCTCTCAAACCCTCATTTACGCTCAAGAGACGCATCTCGATCAGCTCAACCTGAACATGGACGATTAACAGCTTCACCGGCCGCTCCGGCGTCGAGATCTGCACCGCTCAAATCATTTCCGCTCGGTCTTGTCATTCAGGCCTGCCCCGATGTGGTGTCCTACGGTTCGGGTGGAAAAGTCGAAAACTGGCGTGACCTTATGACGGCAGCAATCGTCATTCGTTCCATGTTGGCCATCAGTCCATCGGTTTACCAGGAGGCATGCGACGTGATGGGCCCCCAAAATGCGGCGACCGTCATGGCCTGCATGCTCCAAAGAGCGGAACACATCAAATCTGCGGGTGGTTATCTGCGCAATCTCACACGAAGAGCCCACCGTGGCGAGTTTGCTATCGGCCCGATGCTGATGGCTTTAGCGCGGTCACGCGGGCTGCCGGAGCGACATGCGGGTTAAAGTATGTCGTCCCACGCGCCACAGGATAAGGTGGATGAAAGTTCCAACAATCTTGAGCTCGACTGCTCTCTCCAACCTTTGATGAGAGCAACGTTATCCTCGAGAACGACCATGCATGAGAGGCTATCAAAGGTGGCGGTGGCGGTAGAGATCGCGGGTTTGTCATTCGCTAAGGGCCGCGACGGAAGGCACTGTGTACTTCGTTTTGCCAACTGCGAAAAAGCCTAGATACGGGGGAAGGGGAGTGGATATTCAGCTTCTGTAGATCAGACACTTAGACCGCCATTGCAGCCGACATCCGCGCCAAAAGATCAATTATGTCATCTATTTCACTTTGCGTTCGGGCATTATTGTAGTAACTTCCTCCTCATCCAAACCGGTCTCAGCTTGGTCTTTCGCACCCTGCAGATCGTCGCCACTGGCAGCAGCCCTTAAATCGGAATTGGATCGCCCATTTGGAGTAGGGCGTAGCGGAAGTAAATATTCAGATCGCTTCCGTTTGGCAGCTTAGCTTAAATTTAACAGCCATTTAGATCCGCCGGAAAATTCGCGTCTGCGCAAGGTAGCTGATGCAGAACGGGGAGCGGAAGGCTCTCAGGACGCGTTCCCAAATCCTATCGGCTTGATCTTCTCTCCTATGTTCCGCTGGGTACCTCTCACCACAAAAAATTGCCGTTAGTTAGCGACGAGTTCAGCTGTCCGGAGCACTATGAAAAAATGCAATGCGGAGACGCCGAGCCCTCGTCTTTTTAGGTGCATTTCAATTGGCGAAATTCTGTGTTTAAACCTCCTCCAAAGGGGCAATTCATACCGGTGGGGAATGACGATGCGGCGCTTGACGCCTGTTGCAAAGTTTCTTTCGCTATTTGCTGTAGCCTCATCCAGCACTTCGGCCGCCGAGCTTCTTCGCGATGATTTCAGGTCGCCAACACTCAATCAGAGCCAATGGTGTTCCTGCCAGATCGACAATACAAATACGCCAGTGACATTCTCCGCCAATCCTGCCGACAGGAAGGATCATATTGCCGGAATTACTGTCAACGAGTCCTCGCTCGGCGGCAAGAGGTGCGAGCCTGCTTGCAAAATGCCGCAGGAGACGATGGCTGCACAACACCTGGTAACGGACATCAGCAGACCGGAGTTTCTCGGAACGAATTTTTTTGCAACAGCAAAGCCGAGGTGGGCGCCGACGGCTGGCGAGCCCGATCGATATTGCGACGAAGCCGCCTGGAATCGCGTCAAGGCAGCCCATCAGGAGGACGAATGCATTCAGCGTGAAGAGCTTCGTCTGCAGAAGCCCTTCTTTCGAAGATCCGATGTGCCGCTCCTCTATTCCTTCCGGTTCCGCATGCCCAAGGAGGTTCTGAACGATAAGGATTCCATTCGCTGGATAACGGCGCAATGGAAACAAGAGCCGATCAACAACAGGTATGAGCAGGAGTTCGAGGGCTGGTCGCCGAGCCCGTTTCTCGCGCAACGCTACGACGACGGCATCCTGCATGTCACGGTCCAAGACGACATGTGCAGATGCTTGATCGCGTCCGCGCCTGCGAAAGGGAGCAATCTCGTCTGGAAAGATGGCCCGCCGCGCTATTGCCAGTCCATCCGACCGCAAGATAGCAACGGAAAAGCTTGCACGCCCAATTTGAAGGTGGACTACGGGCGCAATCCCGTCCTGTCGACGCCGGCGGGGGAGTGGGTCGAGATGCGCTATCGTGTTCAGGCGGGCCGCGACGGCAGTGCATTTATCGAGATTCACCAGAACGGCAGGTTCATCGCCAGGATAACGGGCAAGATCGGGTACGAGCCCGATCCCTTATCTGCGCCAATGACGAAGTTTAAGATCGGCCAGTATCGCGACTATATACCGTCCTCCGACACCTTGGAGCTCGATTGGATCAGGATCGAGACTGCCGGGAAATAGCAGGCGTCGCCCTTGACGGGCGACGTCCCATAGCAAGTCGAATACTACGCTCTCCTGCTCGGCTATGACAGTTGTTGCGCCACCAGCGCGGCCCAATAGTCGATGCCGTAAGCGATCGCATTGTCATTGAAATCATAAGCCGGATTGTGCAGGTCGGCGCTGTCGCCATTGCCGAGCCAGATGATCGCGCCGGGCCGCTTTTCAAGCATGTAGGAAAAGTCCTCCGAGCCCATCGTCATCGGCCAGTTCGCGTCGACACGCTCGGCGCCGACGATGCTCCTGGCGGCCGTGATCGCAACCGAAGTCTTCTCGGCATTGTTGACGGTCACCGGATATCCCGGGCGCCAATCGATTTCTGCTTGCGCGTCGTAGAGTTTTGCCGTCCCCAAGACCACATCGCGAAACCGTTGCTCGACGGCCTGGCGCGTCGCTGGCAGCATGGTCCGGATCGTGCCGCCGACCTCAACCGCGGGAGGGATGACATTCAGCGCTTTCCGGTCGCCGCCGCTGATGAAGGTGACGGAGATGACCACCGGATCGAATGGATCGGTAAAGCGCGATGCGATCGACTGGAGCGCGACGATGAGATGCGATGCGACAAGCACTGGGTCGCGGGCGAGATGCGGCGAAGCCGCATGGCCGCCCCGCCCAATGATGGTGATGACGAAGCGATCGCCTGCGGCCATCATCGGGCCGCTGCGGATGGCGAACGAACCAACGGCAAGCCCCGGCTGATTGTGCATCCCGTAGACTTCATCGATGCCAAATCGATCAAGCAGTCCTTCTTCCAGCATGACGCGTCCGCCGCCGCCACCTTCTTCCGCCGGCTGGAAGATCAGAACGATCTTGCCGGCGAAATCACGATCAGCGGCAAAGCGTTTGGCGGCGCCGAGCAAGATGGCCGTATGGCCGTCATGTCCACAGGCATGCATCATGTTCGGCACTTTCGACGCATAGGGCAAGTTTGTCTGTTCCGACATCGGCAGCGCGTCCATGTCGCAACGAAGTGCGATTGTCTTGCCATTACCCCGGTTGCCATTTATCACCGCCACGACCCCCGATTTGGCAATCCCGCTCACCACCTCGTCGCAGCCGAAAACCTTCAACTTCTCCACCACCATCGCCGAGGTGCGCGGCAGGTCAAACAGAAGCTCCGGATATTGGTGGATCTCGCGGCGCCAGTTTTTGGCCTCGTTTGCTATGATCCGCGATGTTTCGGACGGGTTCATGAATCACCTCCTTGGGATGGTTCTATTGCTTGCGCTCGGACTACCGCCGCCAAACGGAGAACGTCCGACACTATCTCTGACATAGTCTTGAGCGGCATGCCGGTATAATCACATTTGCGAGCAACAAAAGGTGCGGCAGACACATACCCCGAATATGCCGCCTTCGATTGGAGACCAAGTCGAAGCGAGCGCAGATCCCACGCTGCAAAGCTTACGCCGATTTCCGCTATCCAGGGCAGGACACTCGTAACCGCCAAGGACCGGAAATTTCGGTGAGGTTTGATAATAATTTCGACGTTGCGAATGGCAGCTTAATGGCTGACTAGTCTTCACTAGAATTAAAGAAACAGAATTTAGAGAATAATGCTAAGCGCGCTTTTGCGCCTTGAAAGCTATTAGATAATGATGACCGTATTGGGCTGCATAGTCGGCAAACATAATATCTGGCTGGTAATCGTTGCAGCAGTTGTATGCATCGCGGGCTCCTGGGTTATCATCCGCCTGTTCGACCGGGCAGCCAGCACGACAGGTGCACAGCGGATCGGCTGGCATCTTCTGACGACGGCGGCAGCCGGCTCCGCGATCTGGTGCACGCATTTCATTGCGATGTTGGCCTATTATCCGGATGTCCCAGTGAGCTTCGATCCGGTCATGACCATTGTGTCTCTTTTGGTCGCCATGGTCGGTGTTCAACTGGGCCTTGTTGTGGCGGCGAGCGGCGTAACGCGGCTGGCACCTATTGTAGGGGGTGGTATCGTCGGACTTGCGATCGTCGCGATGCACTATACCGGCATGATGGCTTACCGGGTGCAAGGTATCGTCTCATGGGACAAGCCCTACCTCGTGGCATCGATCTTCCTCGCCGTCATATTTTCTGGCTTGGCACTACATTTCGCGATGCGGCTTGTCTCTCGGAGCGACAGATATATTGCGATGGGGGTTCTGGTGCTGGCGATCGTCAGCCTGCATTTCACTGGAATGGCGGCGTTCCACGTTTCTCCAATGTTGATCGACGGCTCTTTTTCGAACCCGGCCGCTCTGCAGGCGCTTGCCCTGGCCGTTGCCGCGGTCGCGTTGATCATCGTCGGCGCCGGACTTGCCAGCTACCTTATCGATACCAGCATGCGGGCCGAATCTTATGAACGACTTCGGCACATGGCCATGAATGACAATTTAACCGGCCTACCGAACAGGGTGAGCTTCAACGAACATCTCGATCAAGAACTCCGTATCGCCGATGAAACGGGCGGTAAGGTCGCTCTGATTGGCATTGATCTTGACCGCTTCAAAGAGATCAATGATCTCCGTGGCCATGCCGCCGGCGACGAGGTGCTGAAGATCCTCGCGCGGCGCATAAGTAATCTTCTGGGTGACGGCGAGTTCGCTTCCCGGCTCGGCGGCGATGAATTTGCTGCCGTTTACCGCATGCAGCACCAGGCCGGCCTTTCCGATTTTCTGGCGCGTCTCGAAGCCGCTCTCTTCAGGCCACTTCGCCTCGACGATTATGAGGTCGCTCCGGGAGCCAGCCTTGGCATTGCTCTTTACCCCGATAATGCCTACAACAAAGAGGCCCTGATCAATAATGCAGACCTCGCCATGTACCGCGCCAAGACGGACATCACGCGAGCGGTTTGCTTCTACGAGCAATCAATGGATGAAATCGTCAGAGCTCGCAGGACTCTGGCGAGCGAGCTTCGGCAAGCAATCGAAAACAACCAGTTGGATATTCACTACCAGGTGCAGACGTCCATCTCGACCGGCGAAATCTGCGGATATGAGGCCCTGCTTCGCTGGGAGCATGCGCAACATGGATTCATTCCGCCTTCGGAGTTCATCCCGCTGGCGGAAGAAAATGGCCTGATCCATCAGATGGGAGAATGGGTGCTGCGAACCGCCTGCACCAAGGCAGCGTCTTGGGAACCTCCGTATAAGGTTGCCGTCAATCTTTCTCCGGTCCAATTTGTGCACAGCGACCTGCCGAAGCTCGTCCTCGAAATCTTGATTGAAACGGGACTGCCAGCAGATCGACTGGAATTGGAACTAACGGAATCGACCATCTTTGCCGATCGGGAGCGTTCACTCCATATGCTGCGTCAAATCAAGGCACTTGGCGTTAGCATCGCCCTTGACGATTTCGGGACGGGGTATTCGTCGCTCGATACGCTGCGCTCCTTCCCGTTCGACAAAATCAAGCTCGATCGCTCCTTTATGGGCGAAATCGAATCCAGTCCGCAGGCCAAGGCGATCATTCGCGCTGTGCTGGCTCTCGGCAAGAGCCTGGAGATTCCGGTATTGGCGGAAGGCATCGAGACACAGGGTCAACTTGCGCTTTTGAGCGCGGAGGGCTGTGATGAGGCACAGGGATATTTGCTGGGTCGCCCTGTACCGCTGAACCAGATCATCACCAGCGGCCAAATTACCCTGACTGGCTCGGAGTTTCTTGCAAGAACGGCCAGGGCAATGCCTATGGAGGAGCCGGTAGTTCATTCCATCGCCCGTTCGGTCTGATCTGCTCCTTGCTTTGGAGACAAAGGGCGGCCAAATAAGCCGCCGCCTCACTCTTAACAAACGCCAACGTCGACCTTATCTGCCCTTGAATACGCCGTGCACGAAGGTGATATACCTTCGCGCATCGGTTTACAAAATCGATGTGCGAGGGCCGATTGTCGTTCCAGAGACACGACAACAGGCGTATATTCTCCGCCTCGGCGCGGATCATTTGCGCGCCAACAATGAGTAAGTATTCGTGGGGTATGGGTAATGCAACTTTCACCGGAAGCGGCAGTCGGATCGCATATTGAGAGCCAAGGAAGCTGGCCGACAAGGCGGAGTGCGATCCTCGATTGGTTGGTGCATGACACTCGCGAACAACGCTTCATCGACAATATCCTCGTGGACCTGTGCGTGAAGCTGCGGGCGGCCGGCATCCCTGTCGGGAGGGCGACATTGCATTTCAGGACCCTCCATCCGCAATGGCTCGGTGCAAGAATCCTCTGGCGCACGGGACTTAAGGAGGCCGATCTCAGCACTTTCAGCTATGGCGTAGAGACGACGCCGCAGTTTCTGGCGAGCCCCATCAACGAGATTTTCAACGGTGCCACCGAGGTTCGCCAAAATCTCGAATACCTGGATGACACCGATCGGCCGGCTTACCCGCTCTACCAGGAAATGCATGCGGAGGGACTGACCGACTACATCGCCTGGCCGATCTACCACACGCTCGGCAAGCGCCATATCGTCACCTTTGCCGCCGATGTGCCGGGGGGCTTTACCGAAGAGCATGTCGCTTTCCTGAAGGATCTGTTGCCAGCCCTGACGCTGGTAAGCGAGATCAGGCTGAAGAACATCCTGGCCCGGACGCTTTTGCGCACCTATGTGGGACCACATGCAAGCGAGCAGATCCTTGCCGGTGCAACCACCCGCGGCAGCGGCACCACCGTCGGCGCAGCCATCCTCATCTGCGATCTGCGCGATTTCACGACGATTTCGGACATGTGGCCGCGCGACGACGTGATCGATCTTCTGAACGGCTATTTCGACGCGATGTCGGAGCCGATCGAGAAACATGGCGGCGAGATCCTCAAATTCATGGGTGACGGGCTGTTGGCGATTTTTCCGCTGAGCAACCCCGAGGCTTGTGCCAATCTTCTGCAAGCGATCAGCGAAGCCGAGGCGGCGGTCGACGCGCTGAATGAGGAAAATAGCCGGAATGGCCGAGAGGTGCTGCGCTATGGCGTCGGGGTGCATGTCGGTGATGTGATGTATGGCAACATCGGATCCCGCAGCCGCCTCGACTTCACGGTCATCGGGCCGGCCGTCAATGTCGCTTCGCGACTGGAAACACTGACCAAGGAGGTCAAACGGCCCGTCCTGCTTTCCAAGGCCTTCGTCGATATGGCAGGCTGTGAAGCCGCGATGGAAAGCCTCGGCGCCTTCCCTCTCAAGGGCCTTGGCGAACCAGTCGACGTCTTCGCTTTCGCGGCGAATGGAAGTAGCGTGGTACGTCAGAAAGCCCGATCGTAATTTCGGCCGCGGCACGCACGCTCGATCCAATTGTCGCACGTAGAGCTGGACAAACTGATCGCAAAACGTGAAGCGTCCATTGGTTCTCGTCTCTTGCGCAAACGCTTATATTATGATCGTGATAAAGATAGTAGCCGCCTCAATTTTCTGGGATCGTACTGTGATGACAGGCGTTAGTCAGAGCCGACTTTAATGGCTCGGCGAGTGGTGCCCTACACCCCGAATACTCTGACAAGGAGAGGAAAGATGAAAAAATTACTCACCATGGCATTATCAGCAGCGGCATTGATCTTCACCGGCGCGGCGGTCACGCGTGCGGCCGATTTGCAGAGAACCTACGAGGAGCCGGACCAGCGCAACGGTGTGAAGATCGGTTACCTCACTTGCGATATCGGGGGCGGGGTTGGGTATGTTCTCGGATCGGCGAAGGAAGTCGATTGCGTTTTCCGTTCGTCCGTCGGAAGAGAGCGCATAGATCACTATAACGGTGCCATCAGAAAATTAGGCGTCGATCTCGGCTTCACAACTGGCAGCCGGCTTGTCTGGCTCGTCTTTGCGCCAACAGCCGGCTATCATCATGGCGCGTTGAGTGGCCTTTATACGGGCATCACCGCCGAAGCAACCGTCGGCGCGGGCGTTGGTGCCAACATTCTTCTGGGCGGCTCCTCGGGCTCAGTCCATCTCCAGCTAATCAGCGTGACGGGCCAGCTCGGGCTCAATGTTGCCGCTACCGGTACGTCGGTGACGCTGACCGCGATAAACTAGCGTATCTTATCTCCAGCCAATCCCACCGGGGCGTGCCCTGCTTCCAAGCGGGTACGCCCACGGGACGATTAGACTTGGCTCATGCGTTCAATCCCTGGATGCGGTGGAGGCTGTCCATCGCCTTCGTTTCCCAGGTTCGTGCTTCCTGCAGGCGGGCGAATTCGATAGCTTTGGACAAACAGCTCTCCGCTTCTCCCAGCGCTGAATTGGCACGTGACAAAGCTTCGCCTTTCAAGCGCAATAGCTCGGCCGTGAAATAGTTTTCGCCGGTATTGGCGACCAATTCCAGGGCTTGGTTCAGGGTCGCCAAGCAGCCGTCGAGATCTCCCGATCGCAGATAGCAATCCGCAAGCAAGCCGAGATAACAGGATTTGTCGGTTTCCTGCTCTCCCAGGTTGTCGCAAGTATGCCGCATCTTTGCGAGGCCGGACAGGTTGTTGTCCAATCGCACCATGAGCCATCCATGGAAAAAATAGGCCATGTTCTGCCACATGCGAAAACCGTTTTCTTCGGCAAGAACGGACAGCTCATCGACCATGCGGCGCAATGGCTTAATATCTTCGCGCAACGCGTGGAGGATGCAGCCGTTGCCGAGATAGGCCGCAAGCCTGTAGGCGGAATGTCGACGCGCATCAGCTTCCGCCGCGCGATACAATTCGATGGCTTCACGATCCAATCCAATCAGTTCTAAAGTCCATGCAAGATACGACATCGCCATGCTTGGAAAATCGCTGCCGATTTCGTCGGCGTCTGCGATATGGCGAAGTGCCGCCTCGAGGTATTCGCGTGCCTGTGTGAAATGGCCTTGTGCAAAAAGGCTCATGCCCTTGAATTGCATCCCAAGAACGGCTGCCCTGAGGCTGCCGCGAATCTTGCCGATATCGATCAACTGTTCGCTTGCCCAGAGCGCGTCTGCAAAGCGGGCGGAGTTGAAGGCGGTGCCAAAGATGCCGTCGAGCGCGCGTATCGGTGCCTGGGTATCTCCCAGTTCTTCGCTGAGCCGCAGGACATTGCGGTAGGCAGCACCACCGCCGGCGGTCACATATCCGAATGTCGCGTAAAGCACATCGCCGCGCTCCAGTTCGAGACGAAGCTCCTTGCGATCGCGCTCGGGCGAGGGCGGCAATTTGGCGAGGCACTCCAGGCCGTTTGCAAACATGTTCGCGGCTTCCACCTTGGCCCAAGTCTTGCCGACGTTAAGCCCTGCGGCAAGCCAGCAATCGGCAG
Source organism: Martinezella calliandrae (assembly GCF_030272695.1). Taxonomy (GTDB): domain Bacteria; phylum Pseudomonadota; class Alphaproteobacteria; order Rhizobiales; family Rhizobiaceae; genus Rhizobium; species Rhizobium calliandrae. The sequence continues at coordinate 111,452 of NZ_JARFYN010000009.1, read as the reverse complement.
CCCGCTCGAATAGCCCCGCTTCGGCGAAATGCTGGGCCAGGACTTCTGGATGTTCCGCCGCGAGCTTTGGGTGCACTTGCTCGATAGCTTCAGCAACTTTTCCGTGAAGTTCACGGCGTCGTTCGCGCAATAAGGTATCGCGGGCCGATTCCTGTAAAAGTGAGTGAGCAAAAGCGTAGTTCTGGCCGCCGGTCGACGGCTGCCGGATAACTATGTCCGATTCAACGAGCCGCCGGAGTGTTGGATCGAGGGCGGGTGGTGCGACACCACAAAGGTGGGCGACGAGCTTTGCGTCAAATTCGCGTCCCACCACCGCCGCGATCTGGGCCACTGCCTTTGCCGGGCCGATCTTATCAAGACGAGAGAGCAGTGACGATTGCAGCGAGCTGGGCACGGCGAGTGTCGCCGTCCGCGGATCCGGCACTTTGCCACCGGCGGCGGTGCCTGTTGCCAGCACCGCGCGAGTGAGTTCCTCCACGAAAAGTGGAACGCCCTCCGCCTTGGCCAAAAGTGACAGGCTCGTCTCGTTGGACAGGCTTTTGCCTTCGTCAATGTGACGAACGAGCAATTCGGCTTCGGCGCTGTTCAGCCTCTCTAAGCCAATCTTGGATAATGTCTCCGGCTCTGCGCCATAGCTGAGCGACCGCTCGCGAGAGGTGATCAGGATCAGCATCGGAAAGGAGACAGCTTCTCCGACGAGCATTCCGACAACCTCGCGCGAGGAGGGGTCGATCCAATGCTCGTCTTCGATTGTCAGCAGAACTGGACTGATCCGAGAAACATGATGAAGCCAGTCGATCAGGATCCTGTGCGATACATCCCGTTGGCGCATCGGGGTCAAATCGGTAGCCGGATAACGTGTTTGCTCCACGGACAGCAGATCGGCGAAGATCGGCAGCGAGCTCGAAATCGGCACCTCGCTCAGCGAAAGGACGGCCTCGAGCTTATCCAGGGAAATGTCCGGCGCATCTTCGGCATCAATGCCGGCGTAACGCTTGAGCAGACTGAGAAACGGAAAGAGCGCGCTGTTTGAATAGGCGCTGGAACACTGAAGTGTCAGTACGGTGCATTGTGGGATCTGTCGCTGAACCTCGAAAACCAGCCGCGACTTGCCGATTCCCGGTTCACCTGAGATCAAGAGTGCATGGCCGCGATTCTCGGAAATCACCTCCCGCCACAGCCCAAGGACGTGGGTCATTTCCTCCTGGCGGTCCACCAGTTCCGTCAGCCTCGTTCTCTTTGCAAAACGATTTTCCAGGTCCTTGACCTTTTCGGCACGCCAGATTTGCAGCGGTGAGGAAAATCCCTTGAGAGATTGCAGCCCAAGATCCGTAAACTCGAAGGCCCCGGCCGTGGCGTCATAGGTTTTCTGATCGGTGAGTATCGTCTGCGGTTCAGCAAGCGTTTGCAGCCTTTGGGCCAGATTGGGGATCGAGCCGAGAGCGACGGTCGAGACACCCGCAGGCGCTCCGACGAAATCTCCGACCACTACCAATCCGCTTGCGACACCGATCCGCACGCGCAAGGGCGGTCCGCGCGGCACGGCGATCTGTGGGACGATCCGCAGAATATCGAAGGCAAGCCGCAGTGCGCGCTCGCCATCATCTTCCTCTGCGATCGGATATCCGAAGAGGGCCTGGAATGCGTCGCCGATATAGTTCGCGGCGATGCCGCTATGGCTTTTTACGGCGCGCGTGCAGGCCGCCAAATAGGTTTGTGTAAGCTTGGTGAAATCCTCAGGATCGAGCTGGGTTGCGTATTCGGTCGATCCGACGAGATCGCAGAATAATATGGTCAATTGCCGACGTTCGACCGCCGGCGAGGACAGCGCATGTTCGCTATTTAGCAGCTTGATGCCGGCCAGGATTTTTCGGCGCGGCCCGAGAGGAATCCGCATCTCCTGCAGATCCTCTTCGGAGAGGAGGCGGAGGCTGTCGAAATCTATTTGGTTCTTGGCGAAGATACCGACGAGATGATCGAGCCTCAGTTCACTCAGCCATTTCCTTATATTGTCCATGGCCTCCCCCACGCGAAACGCTGCATGCTATTGCCATTAGCTTTGGGTACCCCTCTCCTAAGCTTAACATTGTTGGCTTTTGTTCATAAGCCATTTCGAATATAAAACGTCACTGCAGGTCACACCGAATGTCGGTATAAAGCAGATGGCCCTCGTCGGCATATTTGATCCCGCTCTGATCGAAACAGAACCTTTTGGGAAGAATCCGGGCTAGATAGCGACGGTCACATTGGGCCGGGAGATCCAACCTGTATTCCCGCGGCTTTGTCGATGGGACCGGTTCGGTGAATTTCGGGTGCCCGAAATAGGCGACATTGCGGATCAGCGTCGCCGTGCCTGATGTGCCGATCTCGCCATCGATGGCGATGAAGTCCTTACCCTTGGTCTCGTCCATGGTTGGGTAGTCTTCCTCGGCCGGCGGCTGAGCGGATGGCGGAATTGCCACCGACTTAAGCGCGACATCGAAGCGGACGTCATCCCTTTCCGGGACGCCACCCAGATCATTCAGATAGTTCCAGCTCAATCGAAGCTTGCGACCGCCGCCTTTTTCTCCCGGCGGCAGAGGAAGCTGTGTAGCGGCAAATTCGGCGGGCTTGGTATCGTCGCCTTGCGATCCTCGAACCGGCGCCGGGCATTGCGTGTAAAGCGGTTGATAACCGCATTCGGCTCCGCCGGCGTCCCAAAGGCAATTGCTGAGTTTGCGCCAGTCTTCGGAACTGATCCCCGGCATCGAGGTCGACAGGTCGTTGCCGTCGAACGGAACCATCCAGGGGTGGATCTTGCCCTGGCCCGACTGGCGCGCCCACTCGGTCCTGTGGCTGTCGATCTGATGCAGTTTCATCTGTTCGGCTTGTAGCTGCAGATGCTGCGCCCAACGCGGCCGCGAAATCCATGGATCCTGCGCAACAGCATCTGCGGCGAAGCGCTGCCCGGTGGTCTGCGTCGTGAGCGTATGGCAGGTGGTGCAGTTGTGGCTGGGGTCGACGACCGTCTTTGCCCGCCCGATCGCGGCGGCGTGGGTGCTCGTATAGCCAGAGCCGATGATGCGGAAAGGCGAATCTTTGCCGCGCCGCGTTTGAGGCAGATAGTCACCGAGGCCGAGAGCCGGGTTGTTGTCGCCGGTTATGCTGGATGAATATCCAACCCTGGCGATGCCGATATGCGGATCGATGACATAGGCACCTTTGTTGTCGTGACAGGCCGAGCAAGCGATCTGAAAGGTCGGATCATATAGCGCCGCCGCCTTCGCGCGACCTTCTCGGTCGGAATAGGAATGACCGCCCGGCGGCACGAAAGTTTGCGTCCAGTCGAACTCCTTTCGCTTTTTCGTACCATCGAAGAACACGATTTCTCCGGTCGCCGCGTTGAACCCGATGATACCCAGGCGCGAGAATTTCGGATTTGATCTCTGCCAGTAGGCGTCGGGCTCGAGTTCGAGGCTCGATGTGGATTTGCGGCAGAAGGTGAGCCATTCGACATTGCCTCTAACGATACGGCTTATCCGCGAATTCATGCCGCAATAGGTGACGCTGCCAGCAAGCGAAGGCTTATCGCATCGCCCTATATTGCCGGTCCATTTGACGATAGCACCGGCCGCGTCGCGGTGCTCGAATTCCAGTGGGTTTCCAGGCTTCGCGGGATTGGGTTTCAAGTCGACGACATTGCCGTCGATCTCCAGCGCGATGTTTTTTGCGACCTCATCCGTGCAATCGCCGTCGGGGATCGGGCCGAAAACGGCGCGGGCCTCGTCGCCGAACCGCGTGATCACATCGCTGGTTTGAGACGCTGGTGCCCACAGGAAATTGTCGTTCCATCGCTCTACCGTCTCTGTGAATTCACGTTCCTCGGCATCCTGACCTCCATCGCTTTCTGGCTGGAGTGTGGCTTCCTCAAGAGTTGGCGCGCTCTGCGTCAATTGGCGGCAGAGCTGAAAAACCTGCAGACCTCGCAGATAGAGCCGATGGTTCTCGTCGTCTGGCATAGTTTCCGCGACGGGCTCCTCAGGAGGCGCGGGAGAGATGCAACCCGTCGTCAGATCGCAATGATCGTTCTTAATACATCGCGATGTGGCGGCTCTGGGGATTGCAAGGGCCGCCATCTGTTCGGCAAGACGATGAATGGTAGCGGTATCCGCCTGCTCTGACGCCGGCCAGCTTGCGCCGAGCGGTAAGCTCATCGCCAACGCAATAGGGATCGATCTCAGACCAATATGCCGCAACATCAACTCCTCGGCATGTTAGCAAGCGAGCAGGGCGCTTAGCGCGCCCTGAAACTGATCTTGGGGCCGTCCGTGATGAGGATGATGCTTGCGAACTTCCAGCCAGTATTATCTCTCCTGAAGACGGTATGAAGGGATCCCGTATAGTCGAGGACCGGGGTTTCGATTCCGCCAAATTGGATGGTAACGACAACGGTTGTTTTTCCCTGCACCGTGTCCGCATCGACCGCATTCAGAAGTGTATTGCTCTCGATATGTCTGGTTATAGCGCCGTTGAAACCCAATTCGTTCGAAAGATCTTCGAGATACTGTTCCAGCTGTACCTTGTTTGTCTTCAACGCCACCTGCTTTTCGATGGAGTTGCAAAGTTCATAGGTGACATCATCGCGCAACATCTCGTCGACCCCGATTAACGAACCCTCGTCCAGCGCCCAATTGTATCGATGGATGAGATCCATGATAAGTTGCCTGTCGGCGGGAGGCGGATTGGTAACAGACAACAGATAGTTGGTGCCCTGATAGCTACAATCCGGCATCGTGGATGCTGGATCAGAAGGATCCGACTGAGCAAGTGCTGGCCCAGCTGATGTCAGGACGACGGCCATGCCAAGCGCTAACGTCGTGCACAGAACGCGGTTTGCAAAATCCCCTCTTATGGCTGCCATCCCATCCTCCCGGCGGTGATGAGCCTCGGCAGACCTCCACCGAGACAACCTCTAGTACGCTTAACATCCCCATTATACTTATCTGGCTAATGGAAAAGTCGCCTCTGCAATGTCAGGCCGCCATCTCTGAGGACAAGTTCGTGCGTCTTGCTTCGACGTCTGCCGTAGGACTTGAAGCCTTTGAGACCGAACCCGTTGTAGTCGACCTGGCCAATCATGAACAATTCGTCGACGAAGGCTTCGGCAGCGACCGGGAGACTTGTGTGCTCCATCGACTTGCCATCAGTGCGCGCGCTGCGAGCGATGAAACCCAAGGGTGAAGTGGTCATCGCGATGTTAAGGTCCTCGGCAAGACCGTAACGCGAGGACGGAAGAACCGTCAGCGCTTCAGCCAATTGGCGATCGTGCGCCATCTCTACGAATTCATCTTGAAGAATATTCAGAGATGACTGAATGGTCGCAGCCGTCTCCATCGACAAAATGGCATGGCCGACGAACGCGCCTAGGAATATTCCGGGATAGGCGGGATTTTTTTGAGCGCTCGCAAGTGAGATGGTTGTGGCAACCTCGGCAAAGTAGCCCGGAATTTCACGAGCATTCGTCACGCCAGACGCCAAGATGTCTCTCATATCCTCGCTGACCGCTCGCAACTCGTTCGGCGTCGCCGCACTGGGATTGGCCGCACAAACGGTCAGCATGTCCGCAAGCGCTTCGAACAGCGCGCCGGTGAACACCCGCGAGAAGGAGTGCGGATTTGACGAGAGACTTGTCGTCAGGGCGCTGGAAGGGAGGCTCGACGGGTCGCAATAGCTGAAAAAACTCGACGCATTACGAAGGCAGTTGGGATCGGCATCCTTTGGATAAAGTACGTGCACTGCTGCCCCCAATTGCTGGCCTATGCGCGAAAGCCGAGAGTCACTATTGAGGTTGCCATTTGTCTCCACCAATATGGCCTGGCGAAACGACGGCAACTGCAGCGCACATAATATGGCACTCATATCGGCGAAGGTTTCATGAAAAGACGCGACCTCTTGAAGGTGAGCTGTCCACAGGCCTGGCTTGATCGCATCAAGAATGGCGTGCCCCAGTTCATGGCAGACGACATCCGGGCTCGCGCAGGAATAGACCGTTCCGGAAGGCGAAGGCCCGTGATAGAAATTCAATGCATCCCGGTTGTAGTCGGCCTCCAAATCTTCCCATCGATCGAGATGCACTTCGAGAGTATCGCCGCCTCGTTGCCATAATTGTGGTTGCGGGACTATCGGAGCCCAGAAATTCGTGCCTCGTTTCAGGGCTTCAGCTGCAGTCCAGTACCGGAACGCTGCGGAGTTGACATCGTTGCTGAGAGGCGGTTCGGCACCTGGAATCAAAAACTTGAGGGGCGGTAGCGTGAGGTCCGGTTTCGGGGCTGTCGTGAATACTCCGCTGGCTGGATCATCCTCCCATATGGTGAGGTCAGTGACAGCGGGTGGATTGTTCAATGGCGCGCTCATAATCTGCTCCTGTTCAATCTCGACTACCGGTAGAGGTATGTTCAGGCTGGATTGAGGATTTTCATATGCCATCGATAGCGGACAACGCGCGCCGCCTTGGCGGTCTTCGCGGCATAGGATCGACACCCTTCGGATGTCATTGATTTTAAATGCTATCTGAGGTTATCTCAATCGGTCAAACGGGCTAGAATTCCTAATTACTTCGATTGAGGTAGTTGAAATGGCTCGACCTTGTCCGATCCCAGGACGGTGGAGCGGGCCTATTGCGCCTCCGATCGCAAGCGCATCTTGTTCCACCGACAAAACGTAGCGGGAAAGAGAAAATAGATTCACGGCGATGCCGTCGAGGGCTATAGCTGTCCATCGTCGACAATCACACATCGGACCCTGAGCTCATGACAGACACCGTTACCGATCGCTTCCTTCGCTATGTCGTCATCGATACTCAGTCGGATCCCAAGTCGTCGACACAGCCTTCCACCGAAAAGCAATGGAATCTGGGTCGTATTCTGGTCGAAGAGTTGCTGGCGATCGGCCTTTTGGATGCTCACCTCGATGAGCATGGCTACGTCTATGCAACCATTCCCTCCAATGTCGATAAGCCGGTCCCGGTTATCTGCTTTTGTTCACATATGGATACCGCGCCCGATTTCACGGGAACGAACGTCAAGCCGCAAATCGTGCGAAACTACAGCGGTGGCGACATCCAGCTTCCGGGCGATGCGCAGCAGATCATCCGCGTCAGCGACAATCCGGTGCTTAGCGATCAGATCGGTAACGATATCATCACCTCCGACGGCACGACGTTGCTCGGTGCCGACGACAAGGCCGGCCTCGCCGAGATCATGACGGCGGCGCAAATCCTCGTCGATAATCCCGAGATCAAACATGGGACGATCAAGCTCCTCTTCACGACGGATGAAGAAATCGGGCGTGGGGTCGATAGGGTCGATCTGACGAAGCTTGGTGCCGAGTTCGCCTACACCATAGACGGCGAAACGGCCGGTCATATCGAGGATGAAACCTTCTCCGCCGACGGCGTGGAGATCACCATTCAAGGCGTTGCGATCCATCCCGGTTTCGCCAAGGGGAAGATGGAGAACGCCATCAAAATCGCCGGCGCGATCATCAGTCGGCTTCCGAAGGACGTGGCGCCCGAGACGACGGATGGCAGGGATGGCTTCGTTCATCCGACAGGCGTAACCGGCTCGATGGAAAAGGCAGCTCTCGGCTTTATCGTCCGCGACTTCAACGACGCTGGCCTCGCCGCCAAGGAAGCCATGCTCGAGGCGATCGTAAAGAAGGTGATGAGCGAATATCCGGGCTCTTCTTATAGCTTCAAGGTCAAGCAGCAGTACCGCAACATGAAGGTCATCCTCGATCGCCACCCGGAGATCGCCGACAACGCCATCGAGGCCGTCCGACGCGCCGGCATGATCCCGGTGCGCGGCAGCATCCGTGGCGGCACCGATGGTTCGCGACTGTCTTTCATGGGCCTTCCCTGCGCCAACATCTTTGCCGGCGGCCACGCATTTCACTCGCCGCTCGAATGGGTCAGCCGGCAGGATATGGAGAAGGCCGTCAAGACGCTTGTCGAACTCGCAAAAATCTGGGCGGAGCGCGCTTGAACGGTCAGCGGATGCGATGATAGCGCCGCTTAAAATAGACGAGCGCCTCGTCCTGTTCCTTTCCATGGGCGATATCGATCACCCGGCAAAAAAGCACGCGATGCGTGCCGCTTTCGATCGAGCTTTCGAGATCGCAATCGAAGGAGACGATCGCATCCTTAAGACGCGGCGCTCCGGTTTTACCGGACAGCCATTCGCCGGCGGCGAAACGCTCTTGCTGTGGTGTCGAGCCGCCGAACAGTCGGGAAAGCTCCTCCCGGCCGGAGGCAAGCGTGTTGACGCAAAGCGAGCGGTTGCGATCGAATATGGCAGCGACCGAGCTCGATCGGTTAAGGCAGACGATCAGTGTTGGCGGCGTATCCGTGACGCTACAGACGGCAGATGCCGTAAAACCCGCGAGCCCGCCCGGACCATCGGTCGTAACGATGCTGACGGCGGCGGCAAGCTTTGCCATTCCCTCGCGAAAGGCCAGACGGGCCATCTCCACCGCGTCGTGCGCCATATCATCCATGCTAGGGCCTTTCATTCGACGCGAAGTCCTTCTTTTTTCAGAAGCGGAATGACCCGATCGCAGAAATAGGGCAGTTCTTGCGTGTAGTTGACGAAAGAAAGGGCGATGCCGGCATAGCCTTGAGCCGATATGGCGATCATCTCCTCGGCGATCTTTTCCGGCGTGCCGACGAGCGGATAGCTGCCGGCGCCGCCGGCGAAGCGCTGGCGGTAGCGCTCATAGGCGTCGCGGTCATGCGACTGCGAGAATTCCTTCTTGCCGGCCATATGCTGATCGACGGCAGCGTGATCGGCCATGGTGACGGCGTAGCGGGTGTAATATTCCTCCGCCTCCTGCTGAGTCTGCCGGCAAACGACATGGCAGACGGTATAGACGCCAACGTCTCGGCCTTTTTTCTCCGCCCGCTCGCGAATATCGGCGACATGCTTTCCCGCATCGGCGATTTCAGTGAAGGTGGTAAAGAGGTAGTCGCAGCTCGCAGCCGCAAAATCCCTGCCTGGACCGCCAAACGCAGCGTTCATCGTCACCGGCCTCGGCATCTGCAGGCTTGCTGGACGGCTGACGGCGTCCTTCAGCGTATAGTAGGCGCCGATATAGTCGATGGGCTCATCGCAGGCATAGACCTTTTCGACGATCTCCAGCCATTCGGCGGCCTGGTCATAACCCTTTTCGACCAACGGAACGCCGAACATGCCGAATTCTTTGGGATTCCAGCCGCAGACGATGTTGAGGCCCGCTCGCCCCTGGCTGACGTGATCGACCGTCGCCAGCGACTTGGCTGCATAAAGCGGATGCACCAGCGGCACATGCACTGTCATGAACAGGCCGATCTTCTCGGTGGCCGCAGCCAGCGCCGCCGCCCATGTGAAGGTCTCGAACGACCATTCGCGCACCCGGTTCTTGCCGCCGAAGCCGCGCCAGCGGGCTATCGGCAGAAAGAATTCCAGCCCGGCGCGGTCGGCGATCTGTGCGGCAGTCAAATTGTCCTGCCAGCCGGCAGCCCAGCGCTCCGGCACATCGGTGATTGCCAATCCGCCATCGGCATTGGCGGAGAACACGCCGAGTTTCAGGCGATTCGGACCTTTCAGCGGATGTGATTTGATCATGTTTCCCTCTTTATTTTCGTCTTTTGCGAATGGAGCCGATGACCTCGGCTTTTTCCAATTGGCGCTTGCGCACGGAGAGATAGGCCTCTTCCGCGGCAAACATGAAAAGCGTCATACGGTCGTGTACGGCCAACGGATCGTGGGCAAGGAAGGCTTTATGGATGGCCGAGAGCCCCTCAAAATAGCGCGCTGCGACGGCGGGGGCGGCAAATGTCCCGACCCGGACGGATTGAAAATAATCGATGAAACGCGATATGGTCGCCGCCATGTGTGGGTTGGTGACTGCCCGCAGCCACGTGTTGCGAAAGTCTACATTGGCGGCCAGGAGCCCGGGAATATTGCCAACGCTCAGGGTTTGCTCGATCCTGTCGAACGCCATGGTCAGCGCCGCCTCGATATCGGGCGTCATATCGCGTGCAGCACTTGCCGCTGCCCTCGGTTCAAGTTGGCGGCGCACTTCGAACAGGCCGGAAATATCCTCGAGTGAAAGTTCCCGCACGGCAAATCCGCGCGTCGTTCCGACGAGATAGCCTTCGGACACCAGGCGCAATAAGGCTTCACGGGCCGGCATGCGCGATATGCCGTATGAGGCCGCGATCTCGGTATCCACGAGGCGGTCTGACGGCGACACTTCGCTCCGCTGCAGGCTGAGCCGCAGATCGGAGTAGATCGTTTCCATTAGGTTTTGACTTGGCCCTTCCATCCATAAAAGCGTATTCAGTTTTTGGCCATTTTCAATAAAAATGTCGCTAGAATGAGAGAAATTGGAATTAATTGGCAAAAATCAGTATACGATTTTGTCGTCAATCTTGTTAAGCTAGGCCCGCGGCTAGCCCGCGAAATCCGACGGCCTAAGGAGAGGACATGAAGGCGATCCTGTACCGCGAGCATGGCCCTGCAAATGTTATGCACTATGTCGACTTGCCCGATCCCAGCGTCGGGCGGGGTCAGATATTGGTCAGGCTGGCGGCGGCCAGTGTCGCTCCCTTCGACTGGAAACTCCGAGCTGGTCATCTCAGAGATCACTTCACACTGCCCATGCCGAGCATTCCCGGCCGTGATGGCGCTGGCGAAGTCATCGCAGTCGGCGACGATGTAACCGAATTCGCGATAGGCGACCGCGCGAGCGTGGTGGCTGGGGTGTTCTCCCAGGGCTGTTATGCCGAAAAAATTGCCTGCGATGCGCGGAATGCCGTGCGTATCCCGGACAATCTCAATTTTGTAGAAGCCGCGGCACTTTCCAATCCCGGCCGCAGCGCCTGGATTTGCCTGCGCACGGCCGAGGTCAAGTCCGGCGACAAGGTATTGGTTCATGCCGGTGCCGGAGCGGTGGGCGGATTGCTGGTGCAACTCTGCCACCATATCGGGGCTAACGTCACCGCCACCTGCCGCGCAGCGAACCTTGATTATGTACTCGGTCTCGGCGCCAATCATGTCGTCGCCTATGATCAGGAGGATTTCACGGCACTGCGCGATCGGGACGTGGTTTTCGATCTAGTCGGCGGCGATGTCCATGACAGGTCCTATCAAGTCCTGAAGCGTGGCGGGCGCCTGATATGGCTGGTGGCAGATCCCATCATCGATCGTAGCGCCGAATTCGGTGTGACGGTGACACGCGCCATGATCACCGATGACAAAGAGGTGCTGCAATCGATGATGGATCTCGCCGAAGCCGGCATGCTCAAGCCGCAGGTCGCCCGAACAATGCAGTTGCAGGATGCCGCTGAAGCGCACCGCCTCATGGAAGCAGGCGCGATTTCGCGGGGGCGCCTCGTGTTGACGATGGGATAAGGCGCGGGCAGACGTCGCCAGGCGCCTGCCGGCATGGCGTGGCCCAAAACAGTGAGCGCCAAGCTTTACGCCGGCACCTCTATCCGTTAGAGGCCGTGATTAACCGATCCGGTGCTGCCGGAAGACGACCGCAGCCGCCCGACATTAAGACACGAGAGACGACTGATATGAACGACCAGGACGACGACTACATCTATGACGAGGCAGCCGGCGAGTGGCGGCCTGCTGCCGAAATCGCTGCGGAGAAAGCCAGGGGCGCGGAGGTTCTGGATGCATCGGGCAATGTTCTTTCAGACGGAGATTCAGTCGTCTTGATCAAGGACCTCAAGGTCAAGGGCGCTGGCCAGACGCTGAAGCAGGGAACGGTGATCCGGTCGATCCGGCTGACCGACAACCCGGAGGAGATCGACTGCCGGCACGACACGATCAAGGGTCTGGTCTTGCGCACGGAGTTCGTGCGTAAGCGCTAATTTTTGGGCCGTGATCCTTCGGTCTGCTCCAGGATCAGGTTCGACCGGGGAAGGTTTTGGCTGCAAGCCCGCTCGGGGTCGCACTTCGGCAAAGCAAGGCGGTCACCTAATCCATGATGTGGTAGCCGCCGTCGATGTAGATCGTGTCGCCGGTGATCAACCGTGCAGCGTCATGCGCCAGGAAGGCCGTTGCCATGCCGACATCGTCGATTGAGACGAGGCTGCGTGTCGGCGCCGTTTCCTGTGCCTTATTCAGAAGCTCGTCGAATTCGGGGATACCGGAGGCTGCGCGTGTCGCCAGAGGGCCGGGGGATATCGCATGCACCCGAATACCCTTCGGTCCAAGTTCGGCGGCGATGTAGCGGACGGCGCTTTCCAGCGCCGCCTTGGCGACACCCATGACGTTGTAGTTCTTCACCACCATCTGGCTGCCGTAGTACGTCATGGTAAACAGCGTCCCGCCACGTCTCATCAGAGGCTCTGCAAGGTGTGCCATGCGAATGAACGACCAGCAGGAAATGTCGATCGTCTTCAGAAAGCCATCATGCGGCACGTCGACCACGCGCCCCTGCAGCGTATCCTTCGGCGAAAAGGCGATCGAATGTACGACGAAATCGAGCTCGCCCCATTGCTCTTTAATGCGGTCGAATACTGCCTCCAGCTGTGCTGGCACGGAAACGTCGAGCGGCATGAACACAGACGCTTCAAGCTCCTGCGCCAGGGGCTCGACGTAAGGCTTGGCCTTGTCGTTGAGATAGGTCACCGCAAGTTCCGCGCCCAAGGCTCGGAAGGCCCGGGCGCAGCCCCAGGCAATCGATTGGTCATTGGCGATGCCGACCACCAGTCCGCGTTTTCCTTCAAGAAGTTTGGCCTTCACCTCGGGAATCATCTCAGCCCCTCTCTTTGATCCAAAAACCGGCCGCGCACATCCCGGCACGACCGCGTCAATCGGCGATGACCGCCAGCGTATGCCGCGCAATCATCAATTCCTCGTCGGTCGGCACGACATAGATTGCGACCTTGCTATCATCGTTCGACACCAGCAACTCGCCAGCATTGTTTCGCCGAGGGTCGAGCGATGCTCCGAGCCAACGGAGCTTCTCGGCAATCCGCGCGCGCATCACCGGCGAATTTTCCCCGACACCAGCTGTGAAGACGAAGGCATCCAGCCCGCCCAGTGCTGCCGCCAGCAAGCCGGCATTGAGGCCGATGCGGTACACGAAATGGTCGAGCGCCAGCGCAGCACCGGCGTTGTCACTTGCAAGCAGATCGCGCACGTCGTTGCTGATGCCGGAAAGCCCCTTGAGGCCCGACTCCTTGTAGAGGAGATCCTGCAGTTCTGCGGCCGACATACCATGCTGTTGGAGCAGATAGAGTAGCACGCCGGGATCGATCTGCCCGCATCGCGTGCCCATCGGCAATCCGTCGAGCGCCGTGAAGCCGAGTGTGCTCTCGACACTTCGCCCTTGATGAAGCGCACACATGGAGGCGCCGCTTCCGAGATGCGCAACGATGACGCGTCCATCGCCGCCCGGCGCGATCTCCGCCAGCCTTCCGGCGACATATTCGTAGGACAGCCCGTGAAAACCGTAACGCCGGACACCCTCGGCGAAATAACTTGCCGGAATGGCATAGTGGTCGGTCATCGGATCATGGCCGCGATGAAAGGCTGTGTCGAAGCAGGCGACTTGGGCGAGATGCGGTTGGTGCTCTAACAGCACGCGGATAGGCGCAAGATTATTCGGCTGATGCAGCGGGGCAAGCGGCGTATATCGCTCCAGTTGCCGCACCACGTTTTCATCGATCCGCGCCGGGTGCATATGGTCGGGGCCACCATGGACAACCCGGTGACCGACGGCGATCAGCTGCCCCTCGTGCCGTTCCCGCAGCCATTGTCCCACCAGACGCATCGCCGCAGGCAAGTCCGGAACGGTCTCGCGCGGATAGTCTTCATCCGCCAGCCGATCGCCGCCGGCGCCCCTGATGGTCAGGTGCGGCGCGGTGCCGATCCCGTCCATCTTTCCTTTAATCTGTCGCGTGAGCGAACCCGCCACGGCGAAGATCTCGAATTTCAGGCTGGAGGAACCGGCATTCACGACGAGGATCGTATCCATGGCGTCAACCTCCCTGTATCGGCGCCGTGCGGCGGCGCGCATCCGCCAGCAGCACGCCGACGGCGCAGGAGGCAAGGCGCGCCCGCACGGAATCCGCGCGCGATGTCAGGATGATCGGTACGCGCGCACCAAGGACGATGCCGGCCGCGTCCGCCCTGGCGAGGAAGGTCAGGTTCTTGGCCAGCATGTTGCCGGATTCGAGATTGGGAACGACGAGGATTTGGGCGCGGCCGGCGACCGGTGACTGAATGCCCTTTATCCGTGCCGCTTCCGGATCGATTGCGTTGTCGAAGGCAAGCGGTCCGTCGAGAATCCCGCCTGTTATCTGCCCGCGCTCGGCCATCTTGCAAAGCGCGGCAGCGTCGATCGTCGAAGGGATCTTCGATGTGACCGTCTCGACCGCCGAAAGGATCGCCACCCGCGGCGTGCCGAGGCCGATCTGGGTAAAGAGGTCGATCGCGTTTTGAATGATATCGCGCTTGGCGTCGAGATCCGGCGCGATGTTGATGGCGGCGTCGGTGATGAAGAGCGTTTCCGTGTGGTTCGGGACATCCATCACGAAAACATGGCTGATCCGTCGTGCCGTCCTCAGGCCCGTGGCGGACGAGGTTACGGCCCGCATGAGCTCATCCGTGTGCAAGCTTCCCTTCATCAAAAGGTCGGCACGGCCCTCGCGGACGATGTCCACTGCTTTTGCTGCGGCTGCGTCGCTGTGCGGTGCGTCGACCAGCTCGTAGGGCGAGATATCGAGGTCGTTCTCTTTGGCGACGGCTCGCACTTTTTCCGCCGGCCCGACTAGGATCGGGCGCATCAGCCCGACTTCGGCCGCCTCGACTGCCCCGCGCAGCGAGGTCTCGTCGCAAGGATGGGCGACGACCGTCGTCATCGCCGCTGCTTGCTTGGCTATGGCTATCAGGCGCTCATATTTCTCATGTCGCCCGGCTTCCCCAACGTTTTCCAGATCCGGCATCTGCGTATGCTCCCCCTGTTGAAAGACGCATTCACGTTCTCGGCTTCAGGTCTCTGTTGCTTAGCTCGCGCGCCGGACGGGCTTCACCGGCGTCGGCTTCGGCGGCGGCGGTACCGGATCGGCGCGCGGCTCTCCGGAAATGCCGAAGAGTTCGACGATCCTTTGCCAGCGCTGTTCGGCTTCTGCAGAAAGCGCGCCGCGCGCATTCAAGACGTCACGGAGTGCGGACAAGGCTTCACGACGAACGCTCTCGTCTGCCGGCAACAGACGCGGGATTGCGTTAACGGCCGCCTCCTCGTCGATCAGTAGCATGAGGAATTGGTCGCGGATCAAGGCCTTAAACTCGGAAAGGGTCATTGCCGGCATTCCGTTCTCCGAGCGCCGCATTCGCTTGATAGCCGCAAATCCCCGTTCGTCCGCCGCGCCGCTTGCGATGGCAACATAGAGCAGGCTGCGCGCCAGCCCTTCCCGAAGTCCGCCATTGCCCATTTGTGCCCTGAGCTCCTCGATCCTCGTCTTGAGCACCTCCGCGTGCAGTGCGGTCTTGCTTGCACGCCGCTGCGGCTTGGTATCCGACGCATCGATACCGACAGCCGCCTGTAGGATCGGCGACCCATAGACGGAGAGGAAGGTTGCCTCGCTCAGTGCCTCTATTGCTTGGCGCCATGCGTCCAGCCCCGCAACGACCTGGCCCGAGAACGCTTTCTCCAAGGCCACGAAGGGATTGTCCGCAGGAACAGGACGACGTTCTTTCGCCACATCGTCGGCGAGATCCGCAATCAGCCCCATCCAGGGATTGGCGTCGGAAAACAGGTCATACTGCAGCCTGAGCGGATGCATCTCGCGTAGTTGTCGAGCCGCCCCTTCCGGCACCATCGTGCGGACGAAAGGCTGGAGGAAAGTCCGGTAAAGCGAAAGGTTGATATCCGACACTCTTGCAACAGTCGCAAAACGCCGATCATCGGCGCAGTCATTGCAACCATGCGCGCGGACGTCATCGAGTGTTCTCGCCTCGCAGCGCATGATCCAATTGCCCTCGACGAGGTCTGCGCCGACGGTCTCATCGGTCTTGGCTTCGAAGATCGCCTCGTAGAGCCCGGGTGGCAGCGCGTCGATCAGGTCGATATTGCTCGAGAATTCTCCGTGCTCCTTGCGGGCGATGCTCGCGGACACGAAAATCCCCAAGTGGCCGATTGTGTCGTGCACCGTGTAGACGATCGTCTGCCCGTGCGAACGGATTTCATTCACATCCTCATAAAGGTCCAGAATCCAGCCGAGCGCTTGCGCCGGCGGCGTGATGTTGTCTCCCTTCGAGCAGAAGACGACGATGGGAGCGCGAATGTTGCGAAGATCGATTGCCTCGCCCTTCGAGGTGTTGATGCGGCCCGCGGCGAGGTTGTTGCCAACGAAAAGCTCGTCAACGATGAACTGGATTTCCTCCGCGTTGAGGCTGACGTGCGCCCCCCACCATTGCTCGAAACCAAGATAGCGCGGTGCCTCGGTGTCGATCTTCGAGTAAAGATTATATTGCTTTGTCCAGAGCGTATTGGCCGGGTTCTGGTTCTCGAAGTTCTGCACAAGCAACGCGCCGTCGAACTGGCCGTGGCCGAGATCGCTGGCAAGCGCGGTAAGCCAGGTGCCACCAAGCAACCCGCCGGTATAGCGCATCGGATACTTGCCGCGTTCGCCTGCCCAGTATGAAAGCGGCGCACCAGCAATGATGATCGAGCCGAACAGTTCGGGGCGCAGCGACGCCAGCATCATGACGGCCCAACCGGCTTGGCAGTTCCCGATCACGCAAGGCTTGGCATCAGCCTGCGGATGCAGCGAAATTACTCTTTCCAGAAAGATTGCTTCAGCCCGACCAATGTCTTCGATCGTCTGGCCCGGCACCGGTTGCGGAAGGAAGCCGATGAAATAACAAGGGTGCCCAGCCTTCAGGGCAACACCGATTTCGCTATCTGCCTTGAAGCCACCGATCCCCGGTCCATGCCCAGCCCGCGGGTCGACAACCACGAAAGGCCGTCGCGTTTCGTCAACCTCCACCCCCTTCGGCGGGACTATTCGAACGAGCCCGTAGTTGACCGGCCTCTCAAGCGTCCGTCCATCAAGCAAGAGCTCGTGGGAAAAGCTCAGTACATGCGGCGCGGTCGCTTTAGCCTGGGCCTGAGATTGATTGCCGCGCTGTCGCATCACATCCCAGAACAGAATGCTGCGCTGGGCGGCATCCATGGCATAGTCAAAGGCGAAACCGGCTGGACCAAACTGAGTGGCGAAATCGGTTGTGGGGAGATAGGGAAGGTACCGCATGCAAAACTCCTCGTTCACCGCTCTTGGCGCGAGCTCAAAGATATATGCTTATACGATAATATACCCGCTCTGCGTCCGCTCTGTGAACACGTGGCTAGGTCGTCAATCATGTGCTTTATTAGCGGTTGCAGCATAGGCATGCCGCGCCGCCGCACCAACGTATTTTACGGTAGCTTACGCGGGCGCCCTCGGCTCGCCTCCTGAACCACTAGCGACCAAAGCTCCAAAATCGCTGACGGCCGTTGCCTTTAGACACTGAGGACTTACTCGCAAGCTGCTGCGGCCCATGCGACGTTTGCGGTATTGGACACATTAACTTTTTGTCGTCGCCTACATGCCATTAAGCTCACAGCTTTCGACAAACACGTATGAGCGCCTCCAGATCGCTGCGAGACAATTTCTCGATTTCGGGCGGTGGACGATGATAGGCCGCCAGCAAATCGTTCTTTGTCGCGATTCCTTTTTCCGTAGCGCGCACGAGCTTCACGCGCCGATCGCTCGGCGAGGGAACGCGATCGGCAAGACCGGACCGCTCCAGCCGATCGACCAGCCATGTGGCGGTCGAGGGATCGCAGCCCCATTCGCGCGCCAATGCCCCGATCGGCTTGCCGTCGGCGTCGAGCAAGAACAGCGCGCGGGAATCATTCGGTGTCAGATCGTGCTTCTGCTGCGCCTCCAGACGCTGCGGCGCCGAGCGCATCAGGAAGTCGAACATCAAACGCCACGCCTTGGCGGCGCGGTCGGGCTCGTCGCGGGGCAATGTTGTCATGGCGTGACTCCAGGCTACTTCAGCATGTCGATATATTTTGATTAATCAAATAATTCTGTCAATCAAAGTAACTGCTGGCGCCTTGCAACCCGGCTCTGCCGGCAACAAACCCGTTTGTGCCCAAAGCACAGGAGAAGCCCATGAGCACGCATACATCGGTTCTGATCGTTGGCGGCGGCCTGAACGGCTTGACGGCTGCCGCGCTGCTGGCCCATCTGCGCGTTCAACTGCGCGCCCCATACCGCCAATTTCGGGGACGGAATGGCGAAGATGATCCGCGATGCGGGATCGTTGATCGCCCATGTGCACGTGGCGCTTCCGGTCGGTTCATGCGCACCGAAATCCAGAAATGCGTCGACAAATATTGGAAGAAGTAGGCCATCGATCTGACTGGGATGAAGCAGATGCGGATAGGGCTTGTTGGACACGCAACCGGGGGGCAGCATCTCTACACCTCCTAGGTCGCAACCGCGGTCGCCTTCCTCGCCTCCGACGATGCCTCCTACATCACCGGCATCGAGCTTCCCGTCGATGGCGACCTCACTCAGCTCCGAGATTGGCAGCAGGCGGGGGCGTAGATTGCTCCGACCAAGCAGCTTTAGCGAATCACGCTTCCTTGCTGCGTGCCGCTCAGTCCAATAGAGCCGCAAAGGCCAGGTGATGACGGTCGCTCCGGACCAGAAGAAAGCAGCCGGCTGCGCAGTCGCGGACGGGCTGTCTGCAAATTCCGGCAGACATGCGGCCCGTTAGAATGTTTCGCGCGCCACTCAGCATTCCTGCATCGCCGCTTGGCTAGACGACACCGCTCGCAGAAGCGATCCGGAATGGGATGAAACGCTCGTTCTGAGAACAATATTATGTTGTCATTCTTAAAGTGAAAATTATAGTCGTCATTTATCGGATCCTGCGGATCGAGCCCCCGTGGTCATGATCGATAAGTGTTAGAAGGCGAAATTTCATGCTTCTCGAAGCGGCATTCTCCAATCTCATTAAAATCGGAACTCTGACAGTCACTTTTCCCAACGGGTCTCAACGGCATTTCGGGTCGGGGACCGGCCCGAAAGCGGCATTCGCGATCCGCACCGAGCGCGCCCGGCGGCGCCTGCTTTTGAATCCCGCCCTGGCGCTCGGCGAGGCCTATATGGATGGCGAGCTGGAACCGGTGGAGGGCAGTCTCTTCAACACCCTTGATTTTCTCGCCATGAATTCGATGGATGGCGGCCAGCATTTCTTCGACAAGCTGATGGAGAAGGTCCGGTGGTTTCGCCGTCATCTGGATCAGTTTAATCCGGCCGGGCGCTCGCGGAAGAATGTCGCTCACCACTACGATCTTGATGGGCGGCTCTATTCCCTGATGCTGGACGAGGACAGGCAATATTCCTGTGCCTACTTCCCGAACGGCGACGAAACGCTCGAGGAAGCCCAGCTGAAGAAAAAGCGTCATATAGCCTCGAAGCTGAAGCTGGATCGGCCGGACCTGCATGTGGTCGACATCGGATGCGGGTGGGGCGGCATGGCGATTTATCTTGCGCGCGAATTCGGCGCCCGCGTCACCGGGCTGACATTGTCAACCGAGCAGTTGGAAGCGGCGACACGGCGGGCGCAGGAGGCCGGGCTCGGCGATCGCGTTCGCTTCGAACTGACAGACTATCGCGACTGGAATGGGCAGGTGGACCGCATCGTTTCGGTCGGCATGTTCGAGCATGTCGGCGTCAACCACTACCGGACCTTCTTCCAGACCGTGCGCAACATGCTCAAGGATGATGGCGTTGCCCTTATTCACGCCATCGGCCGGGCGGACGGGCCTGGCAGCACCAATCCCTGGATCGCAAAATACATCTTTCCCGGAGGCTATTCGCCGGCGCTGTCGGAGGTCATGTCTGTGGTCGAGAAATCCGGGCTCTGGGCTACGGATATAGAGATTCTCCGGCTTCACTATGCCAGGACGCTTGAACTCTGGCGCCAGCGCTTCATGGCGCATCGCACCACGCTGGCGAAAATCTATGACGAGCGCTTCTGTCGCATGTTCGAATTCTATCTGATTGGCTCGGAACTGGCGTTCCGCAGGATGGGCCATATGAACTGGCAGCTTCAGCTGACCCGCAATGTCGCGACATTGCCTCTGGCTCGGGACTACATGGTGGACCAGGAACGGCAACTCGCGTCGCGACCACTTGCCATCGGATTGGGCGCAGCCGTTTCCGTCGGCATTGCAAGCAACCTGTCGATCGCACACTCGGCTGATCGATAATCGACACGGGTCCGGGCGGCATACTTCCAAACCAACGAAAGGCGGCCTCGCGAATGGCGATAATCAAGGACACCAGGACCATCGCAGCCGCCAATGGCATCGCAAGCGATCCTGCTTACGGGGGCGGTCATCCCACCGCTTTATCTGTCCAGCAACTTCGCGTTTCGAGAGTTCGGGCAAGCGCAGGAATATGAGTATTCCAGAACCTCAAATCCGACGCGCGATATTTTGGCAGATACCCTGCGAAATTGGAGGGCGGCGCGGGTGCCGTGATTACCTCTTCGGGGATGGCCGCCGTCAATCTCGTCCTCTGCCTCTTACGTCCCGGCGACAGGGTGATTGCGCCGCACGACTGTTACGGCGGAACCTACAGATTGCTGTTGGCTCTGGCGAATAAGCGCCACTTCGACATATCGTTCGTCGATCAGCAAGACGATCCCATTGGCCGCAGCCGTCAAGCTGAGAGCATCGCTGATCCTCGTCGAAACGCCGAGCAACCCGCTTATGCGCGTAATTGACATCGTAAGGGTATCGCAGCATGCCAAATCCGCGGGCGCCTGCCTCGTCGTGGACAATACTTTTCTGTCACCTGTGCTTCAGCAGCCGATTGCTCTTGGTGCCGACCTCGTCATGCATTCGACAACAAAATATCTGAACGGTAGCCAGGACGGATCTACTTGCCGATCTCTTCTCCGCGCTGACGTCGATCGATTAATCGGCCGACACGGTTGGGGATCAATTCCGAGACCCCAACTGCCGTGCCTATGAAAAAGACTGAGGTCTTCCCACTCCAATCGCCGTCAGGCGGCCGCGGACACCGGGCTGTCTTTCGGCAGAAGCCTAGCCACGGCATTCAGAAGATCCGTCTGCGAGATAAGACCGACGATCTGGCGCTCAGCATCGATGATGATGACGGCGTGCGTCCGTCCGTCGGTCAAGACGGGCAGCAGTGATAATGCAGGTTCTGCCGCCGCCGCCACTGCAGGCTTCGATATTGACGATCTGATCGTATCGTTGCCGGCCGCTAGCTCCCGCAGCCCGACTGTGCCGATCAACCGACCCTCGCTATCCTTCACCGGCAAGATGCGAATGTTATGTTTCAACAGAAGCCGGCGGGCTTCTTCCGGTTCCGTGGTGTCCTGAACGGCGATCACGTCGCGAGACATGATATCGGCACAGCTTATGCCGCTATTCGACCGGAGAATCGCCTGCTGTTCGACCTCCTGCACCAACCGGCTGAGATCTGCCCGGTCGATGTCGAACGTCTCGTTCATTGCCGCAAGAGCCGCATCGACGTCCACATGTCGAAAGCGAACCCGCGATGCTTGAGGCAGATCGCTGGTCTGGTGAGTGTTTTCCGGGACTTTCGGGGCCACGTGAGGATAGTTACGCTTGGATAGCTTGTGAAAAGCCAAGCCTAGTCCGACGAGAAGGCACGAATTCAATGCAACGGGCACGAAGGGGAAGAGAAATCCCCACTTCGCGACGGCGGGGCCTCCCAGGACGGCCGTAAGGGCCGCAGCACCGCCCGGCGGGTGAAGGCTGCGCGTAAAAGACATGGCGCCGATCGCAAGCGCAACGCCGACGCCGATTGCGATGACCGGGTCGTGGATGAAATAGGTAGCGAGGATCCCCATCATCGCGGAGATCGTGTTTCCGCCGATAATCGACCAAGGCTGAGCAAGCGGACTTGCCGGAACGGCAAAGAGCAGCACGGCCGACGCCCCCATCGGCGCGACGATCAGCGGAAGATAGGGCCCCTGTCCAAAAAAATAGCCACTGATGGCGCCGGTAAGACCAATGGCGATCAGGGCACCCAGGCATGCAATCAGGCGTTCACGCAGGGTTGCGCCAGCCAGGATAGGTGAAAACAAGCGAGCGGGGTGCATCCCCGTCTTCGGGGTTTCAGAATATTGCATGGTAAAGCCAGTTTTATGGGAGTTAAAATGGAAAGGTGAACAAACGCTTCCCAGCTAGTTCGCGCAGCGACGTGGATCTCTGCCTTTGGTCGTCCGAAGGACTTCGTGGAAAGTCTCGAATGTGCTCGAACAACAGTTCTTGCGATAAGGGTCATGGCCGAGGAGGCAAACTCCGAGCTCCTCCTCGAGGAACTGGTCGCGCGTCGTCACATTCGACGACACTCGTTCAACCGCTTTTGCCGCCTTCGCGATGCTGCTATCGGCGGCAAGAAAGATCTCGATCGATGACAAGTCCACTGATAAATCTCGATTTCTGAATTAAATGTCCCCATAATTCTGTATATCGAAATCATATTCGCAGATCAACGGAGTATCGTGCTCCCGACGCCGGGTCCGGCGGAACAATTTTGCTATACTGAAGCACTCAGAGCGAAACGAGATGACTGCCGGTCGCCAGAGGACCGCTGCCACTGTCATTACCCACCCGAGATTGTCTTTGACGTAGCAGTTCAGGCGACGATGGCGCCGGGCTCAATATTTTTGTTCGATATTATTCTGTGTTGGCGGGAACGATCGTCGTCGCCGAGCATCCAACCGGAAAATGGAGATGCCAATGTCGGAATTGTTAAGCAAGCCGCCGGTCGATCAAATCGTCGCCGGATGATCTGCCGGACGAATTTCGCCTTGTCTTCATTGCGCGCGTCGTCGAGGAAATGAGCGTCGAAGAACCGGCCGAGTTGCTCAATATCAAACCCGAGACTGTCTGCAGCTGACTTCATCGGGCCCGCAGCGCACCGCGACAGCGCTTGAATGAGCTGATCGGACCAATCGCTATGGACGCCTTCCCCTTCGCCGGATGGAAATGCGACCAGCTTACCGAACGGGTGATGGCACGTCTTCATCTCCCATGACTTATCGCGTCTTTCCCTGCCACTGCAGAAATAGAGACCGTTGGTATGCGGAATGGACAACCGATTGAAGCTGAACCCGGAACCGGAGCCTATGAGGCTTGCCGATCATGGCGAGGGAGGCGTGAAGCGCGAGCAGGCGCAAGCCGCGGTCCGCGTTTTTCGGCGGTGGAGCGGCGATAATCCTGAGCGGGAAGGGTTGCGTGATATGCCCGCGCGGGTGGCCCGCTCCTACAAGGAGCTTTCGTAGGCTACAAGCAGGACGCGGCTCAGGAACTGCAGCGAACCTTCACGGAAGTGGGCGGTTATTCCGATCTGGTCCTCGTGAAGGTGATCCCCTTCTATTCCCACTGCGAGCACCCCCTGGTGCCGATCGTCGGTCAGGCGCATGTTGCCTATCGTCCGAGTCAGCCTCAAAAAAAGATATATTTGTGATGCATCTTTAAGCATCGCATTGCAATCCGGATATCGTCGAGTTTAGGACCGGGTTTGCCACCTGCGATAATGGCGGTGCTCGTTCGCCACTGGCTCGAGAAAAACGTGCGCCATACAAAAAAGCGATTATATTAAACGATTAGATTAGAAGAGAGCTTGGCCAATGCGATTGACGGTTTATTCCGACTATGCCCTGCGGATGATGATGTATCTCGGTTTGAACACCGGGAAACTCTCGACCATCTCGGAGATTTCCGCGGCTTATGATATATCCAGGGCGCATCTCATGAAGATCACGCATGAGCTCGGGCAAAAGGGACTAATCGAAACCGTACGGGGACGCCAGGGGGGCATGCGGCTTGCCAAGGATGCGGCAGAGATTGGGGTTGGCGCCATCGTTCGGGCCTGCGAGCCCGATTTCGCGATCGTTCCGTGCATGGAACTCAATGCCGGCATCGTTTGCGCCATCCAACCTGCCTGTGTTCTCAAGCGCGCGCTGTCTTCGGCTTCCGCCGCCTTTCTTGACGTGCTCGACGGCTACACCCTCTCTGATTTGCTTCGGCCGTCAGTTCCCTTGCGGCAAATGCTCGGCATCACCCTCGATGATCGTCAAAAGCAGGCGATCGGCGAGGATCAACCGTGATCGTTTCCGACAAGATAGTTCCACGACCCGCGCCGACTGCGCGTCGGCAAGTGATAAAGCCGCATCCTCAGTCCCAGACCGCGGTTCAACCCCGGAGCCAGCGACGGCCGCAATGATACGCGGCGGGCTGATGACGTTGATGCGGATGAACAATTCCGCGCCCTGGAAGACGTGGTGACTAAGATCCACCTGGGGGCAGCTGACGAAATGCTTGCTTGTGCTCTATGGAGACCGCCATTACGCCATGCAGACAGGATGAGGTCGCAGAGACATGCATATTCGAAAAGCCATTACCGCTGACGCAGAGGAGCTGTGTGGCCTTCTGAACGAGATCATCCGCATCGGTGGCACAACGGCGATCGAGACGCCAGTTTCGTTCGCCGAGTTCGCGGATTGGTTCATCGATGGCGAGTTTGCCCTTGCCTGCCATGTCGCTAAGCATGATCAGTTGCTCGTCGGCTTTCAATCACTGAGCCTTTACGGCGATCCGCCGCCTAGGTATGCGGATATCGCTACTTTTGCACGTGTGAACCCGAAGATACCCGGCGTCGGCAGCGCCCTGTTTCCGGCAACCCGAACGGCAGCCGAAGAACTCGGGTTTGAATTCATTAATGCGACCATACGTGCCGACAACGTCAGCGGTCTCGCCTATTACACGAAGATGGGTTTTGAGGACTATGACAGGCTCAGCCGAGTTCCCCTTCTCGATGGGACACCGGTAGACCGGATCAAAAAGCGTTATCGAATAGGCGCCGCTCGGTACGATTAGCTATGGTTGCGAAAAGCGACGTGGCTTGTGGGCGAGCTGGTAGCGGAAACGGCAATTATTGACAGGATGCAAAATGGGCCGGCATGACCGGCCCATCCACGATCAATCTTGTTCCATCGGCGCCGGCACCGCAATCGGCGGTGTCTGCCGTCCAAGCCGGTCGGCGACCAGCATTGACAACATCATTTCGACGAGACCGTTGCCGGCACCTTTCTCGCCCGCGCCACCGCCGACCTGGATCTGCGGCACAAGCGGCAGCCTGCCGTTCTCGATCGCCTCGGCGAAGCGCATGAGGACCTGCGAGTTGAGCTGATAGTCCGGCCCGCCGAAGGCCGCGACCTTCTTCTCCGTGGCCTCGGCCTCTGCCAAACCGACGGCGCGCACCTTTTCGGCATCCGCAAAACCGGTCGCCTTGATTCGTTCTGCATCGGCAAGTGCGATGGCCTTGATCCGGTCGGCCTCGCCGAGGCCGGCGAGGCGTACCTTCTCGGCCTCTGCCTTGGCGGTGACCTGAATGGTTTCCGCCTGCTGGCGGGTGCGGGCGAGTTGCGCCTTGCCCTCGTTCTCGCTGATCTCGATGGCGAGCGCTGATGTCGTGATCTTGGCCTGCTGTTCGGCGAGCGCTTCCTTCTCGCGCAATGTGCGCTCCTGGATCGCAGCCGCTTCTTGCAATTTATAGGTCCCGACCTTTTCAACGGCGATCTGGCGCTCGCGCAGTTGGATCAGGATCTGCTCTATGCTGTTCTGACCATTATTGGCGCGGGGCGTACCGATCAGCACTTCCTGCAGCTCGAGGCTGTAGGAGCCAAACTTCTCGCGCATTTCGTCGCCGGATTTGCGCTGAATTTCGCTGCGTTCCTGCAAGAGTTCGATCAACGTCTTGGTCTGCGCGATATTCTTGAAATAGGCCGAGACCATCGGATCGAGCGTCTGTTCGACCAGCCGTTTGATGTCCCCAAAACGCTGCACGACGAGGGGCGCCTTCATATAGTCGATATGCACGACTACCGAGAGCGGCAGCACGGGTTCAAACGCATCCTTGGTGATCAGCGACACTTCGGAAAGATTCTCGTCGAGCCTGTGCTCGCCGAATTGCTCCTTGGTCCATTTGAGCACGAAGTTGGTGGTCGGCACGATGACGATATTGCCGGCATAGGTGTTGAACGCATATTTGCCCGGCAGGAGCGGCGTCGACCAGACACCGCGTGCGCCCGTCTCGACCAATTCGCCATGGCGATAGGCCTTGCCGGAAATGTCCGCGCCTCGCCGGCCGGTATAGGAGACGACGACACCCACTGTGCCAACGTCGATGATCGTCTTGTCGACCAGTTCGACGGTCGCAAAGATGCGGTTGAGGAAATAGCTACCGTCGGCAAGCACCTGCAACTGCCGACCACGATAACCGCCGGCATTGAGAAACTTCTCCGGATCCTGGAAGTTATTGTGGAAGTTCGGGTCCTTCGGGTCGTTGGCAACGGTCGGCGCGATGATCTCGCCATCCGGCAGTGCGGGACCGTCGTGGATGGTGACGATGCCGATCATGTCCTCGGCGTCATGGATGACGATAGGTTCGAAGCCATTCCGCTCGGTGATCACCCCGGACATGTCCGCAAACAGTCTTTGTTCCGACGAGTTCAGGTTTACGGCATAGGTCGACTGCGCGGTCAGCACGATGAACTGCGCGAGGTTGATGGCATAGGTGCCTTCGCGCAGGATCTTGCGCTGCGGGCCCTTCTGGCCACCCTTCATCAGAAAGCCGCGTACGTCCTGGAAGTCATCGGCCTCGATATTCGAGGCAAGCGTCTGGGTCGGCGGCAACGGCTTGCCATCACGGGCGAAGACATAACCGATTTGGCCCTGTGGAATGGTCACGAGATCGGCGCGATGCATCGAATACTGGAACGGCATGAAGAAATGCAGGCCGCCGCGCACGACTTCCGGCTGGAAGCCGGCCTCACCATTGAGTGCAATGAAGCCATTCTTGACGGAGCCGCGAAAACTCCACAGCTTTTCGAGGATACCGAGCCTGTCGTTGGGAATATAGCGGATAAGGCCGCTCCACCGGAACAGGATTGCCAACACGATGACCGGGACGGCGATTTCGATTGCCATCCATTCCATCGGGCTGAGATTTTGTAGGGCTTCCATCGTTGCTCTCCTCCTATGGGCGCACGGGTTCGTCCACCCGACAGCCGCCCGGTTGGTGCTGGTTGATAAGACGGGGAAATTTCGCGCCTAAACGCTCGACGCACTAAGGGCGTGTCGAACGCTTGGGCTGCTCATTGCCTGGGAAAATGACCGCGCCTCCCCGAGTCCCCACTTGAGGGGCGGCGTGGTCCTGAGTGATGTCACATCGGTGTTGCCTTGTTAGACATAACGATAATTGAGGTAAGAATTACGCCTATAGGTTTAAAGATGTTTGACGCCAAAATCGGATAAATACTTCCAACAGCTTCTCTATTTCGAGCATTTAATTCTGCTGAACTGTAGCCGGATCTTGGCGTTCCCATATCACCCTGTGAGATCCATATCAGCAATTGGCCTTCGATGTGTGGACCAGCGGTTCGATTTCCCTCGATCGGGGCTTGGGGATCGAGGGTCATTCAGACAAACTCGAGTTCTCGTTCCTAGTCGAATCCAGAGTCTGAGCCTATAGTAACTAATGGCCGCTGCTGGCATTTTTGAAAAATGCGCTAGCATTCATGTTCAGCTTCGAATTTGGCGGTGCCCGCGAAATTGAGATTTGACTACCAGGAAATTATCCGCGCGCTTAACGGCTGACCGCATCTGATGTCAGATCAATGCTGTGTGAAAAGGAAAAGCAATGAGGAATACAGCCGTCGCTGCCCTTGCGTTTGTGATTGCTATTTATGGCGCGGCGGCTAAAGCCGACGATACAGCACCGCCATCCTACGCTGAAACGACGCTCACCGGCGATTGGCACGGCTATCGCAATTGGCTTCGCGATGAGGGTGTCAGTTTCACGATGACGCAGACCAGCGATGTGCTCGGCAATGTCTCGGGTGGCGTTAGAAGGGGAGCTGCCTATGACGGTCTCTTCGAATTGCAGGGCGACTTCGACATGGGCCGGTTGGCAGGTTGGACTGGCGGTAGCATTCATATTTCCGGCTATGCCATTCAGGGTCAGGGCTTGTCTGGGAAGAATGTCGGCAATCTCCTGACCGTGACGTCGGTGGAGGCCGATTCGGGTGTCAGGCTTGGAGAATTTTATCTCTCGCAAAGCCTTATGAACGGCGCGGTGACGGTGAAGCTCGGCCAAATTCTGGCGGACCAAAATTTCGCGATCAGCAATACGGCCGGCCTTTTCGTCAACTCGACATTCGGATGGCCAGGCATTTTTGCCGCAGATCTTCCAGGAGGAGGACCGGCGTACCCCTTTGCTGTTCCCGGCGCCCAGATCATCGTTAAGCCTAACGGTGCCTGGACGCTGCAGGCCGCCGTCTTCAATGGGAGTCCAACCGGATCGGATCCGAATGGCAATGCCAATGGATTGGGGTTTCCAATTGGCGATGGCGTGCTTGCGATTGCCGAGGCGGCTTATGCCTATACGCCGGGGAAGGGTGATCCTGGCTTGCCGGGCACATATAAGATCGGTGCCTGGTATAATTCGGAGGAATTTGACAGTCTTTCCACGGCATCGAATGGCGTTTCCTTGGCCGATCCTTTGTCGAGCGGAAGCCCACGCCGACTCTCGGGCAATTTTGCCGTATATGCTGTTGTCGATCAGACGCTTTGGCAAGAACCAGCCAGCACCGACAATGGCCTCAGCGGTTTTGTCCGCATGGCTGTTGCGCCCCAGCAGGAGCGCAACAGCATGAACTGGTATCTTGATATGGGCCTTGCCTATAAAGGGCTTTTGCCGGGACGTGACGATGATACCGCCGGTGTCAGCTTTGCCTATGCCAGTATGAGTTCGGGCATATCGGATCTGGTAAAGGCCGAGAATGCCCTCAGCGGCGCATCGCAGCCGGTACCGAGTTCCGAAGCTGTGATCGAAACTACATATCAGGCCGCCATAACGCCATGGCTGTCGGCACAGCCTTTCTTTCAATATGTCATCCGACCCGGAGGCAACGCAGCCGATCCCAATAGACCCAATTCACGGATACAGAATGCCGCGATTTTTGGCCTCAGAGCAGTGGCAACCTTCTGATACGCAAGTTCACACGCTGAGACCTCCACCGGCGAAGTCGACGTGGTGCTGAAAGCCTCGTTGGAGCTTGATCACGCTGACGGTTGCGGTCTGGACAACTCTGCGAATGTCTCACGACCGTTGCCGTTGGATGGGATCGCCCTGATGACGGCGGCATCTTCGCTGGGCACGGCGAGTGGCGCGATTTCTACAGGTTTGCCCTGCCGACGATCTGAAACGGCACATGCCTTGTGGATATTAATCCTGCATTTTTCACGCAAACAGCTTGCTATGGCTTAACGCGACGACGCGCGATCTATTGCAGCTGCTGAAACGGGGAACCCCACGTGACGGCCGGGAGTCCCGGAGCACCCTTGGTCGGGAATGTGGGGCTCCCGTCATCCCATTAGAATTTTGATGCTGCCGTCAAAAAATCGTCGATCCGGTGCGTGGAGCCCATGGCCGCAAAACCCCGCTGCATCATGGGCGACTATTTGGCGAACGACCCAAAAAATCGATAGGCGATCTGCCCCGATCAATCCTGTGACTTTAGCCGCCCGCGCCGCGCCAACAATCAGATCGCCTACTTCGCCTGAGCTTCGACGCAATGGTGAATGTTGCCGGATCCACTCAAGTGCCGGCGCGCGAGCCGAACACGGCGGAATCGAGCCGGCAATGGGCGCGCGCTCGGCTTCTTCCCGCCACTACAGCTTGTAGCCGATCTTTCGCAGCAGGTCTTTGCGCCATGCAATGTCGATGTCGGTTTCGACGCCCACGGGGGAGGCGCCATCCACCACACCGAGCACGCCGCGGCCCAGCTCCGTTTGTGCAACGATCACCTGTGTCGGATTGGCCGTCGCGCAGAAAATACGGCAGACCTCTGGCACCGCACGCACCGCACCCAGCACGTTGACGGGAAAGAATCCTTCACCCAGGAAGATCAGAAAAGTGTGGCCCGCGCCACTGGCCGATGCATTGTCGCGTGCGAGGGCGATCGCGGCTTCGTCAGTACCCGACCAGCGCACCAGCCGCTTGCCAGAGGCCTCGCAAAAGGCCAGCCCGAAGCGGATGCCGGGAACCGCGCTCACGAGCGCCTCGTGGAGATCCTCCACGGTCTTGATAAAATGCGACTGACCAAAGATGAAGTTGGAAGCGTCCGGCTTAACAATGGGCACCACAGCAAGTTCCATGGCTGCGCTCCTTCAAGGTCGGCACGCGATGGTAAATAGGCGGACGAAAGGTGATTTCAAGCTGACACAGACGAACGATTGGCCTCTGCGCTCTGCCGCCTTTAGCCTCCTTGCTCTGGTCGGATGGCAGCGACGGTCGCCTGAAATGCCGATCCGCCGCGGTTCTCACTTGAGGGCCACATCACCGCATGCCTTGCAAAATACCGATTGCGCGGTTTTGATGGAGCGTGTTCTGCGAGAGACGAAAGCACGCGCAAAGATCGGAAATGCCGATAAAAATGTGAACATGGAAATGGATGCTGAGTTGTCCTGAGAATTGCACTGGGAGGAGGGCCCAATGACAACGATCCATCAGAGGCTGTATCGCGAACGGCTGACATCCGTCGAACGGGCGGTTGCCCTGATTCCATCAGGGGCAAAGGTCGCGATGCCACTGGCTGCGGGTCAGCCACCCGCCATCCTTGCGGCATTTGCCGAACGAGCCCGTGCGGGAGCCGTCAAGAATGTGCGGCTCTATTATCTCCTTTGTACTGGCGTTGCGGGTGCCAGCGTGTTCGATTTCGAGCTGTGCGACCGGATCGTCCCCATGAGTTACTTTCATGGCGGTGTGGAGCGCGCGCTCGATAAGAGACGATCGGCGCAGGCGTTGCCCGCCGTAGATCTGATACCCTGCCATTTCAGCCAGGTGCCGCGCTCGATGGTCGAGCATGTCGGCGTGGAAACGTTGATTGCGACCGTTTCTCCAATGGACGCGGACGGCAATTTTAGCCTCGGTGCCAGTACCGACTATTCGCTCGCGGTATCACGAAAGCCTGGGATCCAGCTGATCCTCGAGGTCAACCCAAAAATGCCCTATGTGCGCGGCAATTGCATGATCCCTATATCAAGCGTGACGGCGCTGGTCGAAAACGACGTCAGCTTGCCTGTTCTGCCAGCCGCTGCACGCAATGAAGTGGATGATGCCATCGGGGCGATCATCGCTGGCTTGGTAGAAGATGGCGATTGCCTGCAAATGGGTATCGGCGCCTTGCCTGATGCGGTGTGCTCCGGGCTTTCCCGACATCGCCGTCTTGGCATCCATACAGAAATGATGACGCCGGGTCTCGCCACGCTAGTCAAGACAGGCGTGGTCGACAATAGTTGCAAGCAGACACATCTCGGGAAGTCAATCTTCACCTTTGCCCTGGGAGATCAAGCGCTCTACGATTTCCTGAACAAAAACCCGGCAGTTGAGGCCTATCCGGTCGAATATGTGAACAATCCCTTCGTCATCGCGCAGAATAACCGGGTTGTATCGGTCAATGCGACGCTGCAGATCGACCTGAGTGGCGCGTGTAATTCGGAATTCATGAATGGAAGACAGTTCAGCGCATCCGGCGGCCAGGTCGATTTCGTGCGTGGCGCTTATGCGTCGCGGGGCGGGCGTTCAATCATCGCCTGTCATTCCACAGCAGCAAAAGGCACGCTCTCACGCATCGTTCCGGCGCTGACGGGACCGGTGACGACATCGCGCAACGACACACATATCGTCGTTACGGAGTATGGATGGGCAAACCTCAAGGGCAAGTCGGTCGCCGAGCGAGCAAGGGCGCTGATTGCGCTCGCCCATCCGGATTTTCGCGAGGAATTGGACCGGGCAGCTCACGGGGCAGGACTCTATGCCGCCGCCGCGGCAGAATCATGGACTTGAACACCGAACGTTGAGGTAATTATCCGCTTCCCGATCAATTGAAATCGGTAGGTTAAGTCACGACCGCGCTGACTGGTCCGTCATTCGTCTGAGTGTCCGATGTGATTGGTCGAAATCGATGGCATCGCTGCACATGTGCGCGGTGGGCTTGCCCGATTTTTTCAAGATAGTCGAAAATCAGCTTTGCGTGGAGCTCATCGTTCTCAGCTCGAGTGACGAGTAGGCTTGTGTTCTGCATGAGAGACGACTGTATGCCGAATCGACGGGCGTCGGTGCTGCGACTGTGAACAGCCCAAAAATGGTCAACAAATTATTAGCGGTAAGGCTTGCGCGCCGCGATATTAACTGCTTCAGGAAAATAAATGGGAATCTACTTTGCAAGGAGACGTGATTTCGTCTAGCCTAATAGTTGAACAAGCTATTGGAAAGTATATTAGCAAAGTATTATTATAGGGGAAGGGTTCAGTTTTGGGTTATAGAACGAGATTGATTGTAACGATCGGGATTTCTGCGGCCATTAGTTCTTTATTGAGCGGCGCTGCTTACGCCGTGACATTGCAGCAGGCAATTGACAAGACGATGAAAACCAATCCGCAGATCATGCAAGCTGCTCAGGATCGGGAGGCAACGGAGTTCGAGCTGCGTCAAGCGAGGGGGCTCTATCTACCTTCAGTCGATCTGGAGTCAGGTTATGGTCGCCGGAGACTTTCCGACGTCACGTCGGGAGCCCTGTCACGCACCACGGATTACCTCAATCCGGCCGATGTAAGCTTGACTATTACGCAGACATTGTTTGACGGCGGTGATCGCAAGGCACAAAAGGACAAGCAGGCGGCGCGTGTCGACGGCGCATCCTTTCGCGTCCAGCAGCGCTCAGAAGCCTTGGCGCTTGAAGTGACCCAGAACTATCTCGAATATATGCTGCAGACGGAAATCGTCGCGGCGGCGGAAAGGAACGTCGCGTTCCATAAACAGATGGTCGGCAACATCGAGGAAAGCATCAAAGGTGGTGCCCTCACCGATGCTGATCGTTATCAGGGTCGCGAGCGTCTGCAAGCGGCAAATGCCCGCCTTCAGGAAGCCAAGCAGGAACTGGATGCGACGAAGATCCGCTACCTTCAGGTCGTCGGCGAGCCGATCAGCAATGCGCAGCGTCCTCCCTCCGTAGCGCATTACCTGCCGAAGACGCTGGATGACGCCGTCTTCGTCGCCCAAAAGAACAATCCGCAGATTTCCTCGGCTAAGGCTGACGTCAACGCTGCTGACGCCGATGTCCGCGGTTCCAAGGCTGCCTTCCTGCCGAAGTTGGACCTCGTCGGCAGCGCCCGCATGGGTGACGATGTTGATGGCAACAAGGGCAACACCAACGACGTCCAGGTCGGCGTCGTCGCCAAGTGGAACCTCTATCACGGCGGCATCGATACTGCCCATCAGCAGGAACTGGTCCGTCGCGCCGCCGAACAGCGTTTTGCATTGAGCCAGAGCTATCGCGAGGTCGATCAGTCGGTTCGCTCCGCTTGGAGCGAGCGCACCAATCAGGCCCAGCTAGCCCATATCCTGGATGGGCAGGAAAAGACAAACG
The DNA here is from genome assembly GCF_030272695.1 of Martinezella calliandrae. Taxonomy (GTDB): domain Bacteria; phylum Pseudomonadota; class Alphaproteobacteria; order Rhizobiales; family Rhizobiaceae; genus Rhizobium; species Rhizobium calliandrae. The sequence continues at coordinate 77,850 of NZ_JARFYN010000009.1, read as the reverse complement.
CCCAACTCGTGTCGTCCTATCGCGAGCAGTTCAAGGTCGGTCAGCGCTCATTGCTCGATCTGTTGGATGCTCAGAACACCCGCTTCAACACCGAGGTTTTGGCCAAGACGGCGGACGTCGCTTCGCTCTTTGCCGAATACAAGATCCTCGCAGCATCGGGCAGTCTGTTGTCGACGATGAAGCTGAAGCCGGTTGATCAGGCGACGCCTTATGCCCGTGATCAGTTCGCCGTATCGTCGAACACGGCTGATCCTGGTTACGCCAGATACGACTCGCATCAGAAGCCCGGCCTGCCGATGGATCTGCTCGAGCCGATTCGTTAATCGTGACGATCCAGATTGGTAGTACCCCATGTTGAACGTGGCACCTGACGTGTCTGCGAGCGTATCGCTTCGGTCGTTCAAGTCGGCATTCAAATCGGTCGCCGCGTTTTACGGCCGCCCGAGCTCGGATACAGTGCTGTTTTCAGGCGTTCCGGATGAGGTTCTGGAAGCCATGGAGCAGGACGATGTCGAGCGTCTGTCAGAACGCGTCGGCCTGCAGGTGCTGAAGCACAAAGAGCGCGATTGCCGGCTGGGCAATTTCGACTGTCCCGCCATCGTCACCTTTGCTGGTGGCGGCGTGCTCCCATTGCTCGAAATGGCCGAAAATGGCTCCTACGTCATCGACATCGCGCCAACAGCTGAAACGCCGCTCCATCTGACGCGGGACGAGCTTGCCGCGCTCAATCCACAAGCAGCCTTTGCCTTCACGCTCTTCTATCAGAATGCTTCGGAAGAAGCACGTGTCGGTCATGCGGTGGAGATAGAGAAGCGTCACTGGCTGGCGACGACGCTGGTGCCCTACTGGCGTACCTATGCCCGTGTCATGCTGGCGGCGCTGTTTATCAACGTCATCGCGCTGGCCTCACCGCTCTTCACCATGAATGTCTACGACCGCGTGCTGCCGAACAAGGCGTTTCCAACGCTCTGGGTGCTGACCGCCGGCATTTCCCTGGCTTATCTCTTCGATTTCCTGCTGAAGACGGCCCGCGCGGCGCTGATAGATTATGCAGGCCGCAAGGCGGACATGCGTCTGTCGCAACTGATCTTCGACAAGATCCTGAATTCGACGCTGGCGTCCCGCCCGATGTCGACAGGCGAATATGCCAACCGCGTGACGCAATATGAATTCGTGCGCGAATTCTTCACCTCGAACACTATCGGTGTGCTGATCGACAGCCTCTTCGTCGTCATCTTCCTGATCGTCATCTATTTGATCGCCGATTGGCTGGTCGTTATTCCGGCTGTAGCCTTCGTTCTGTCTGTCGTGATCGGTCTCGTGGCCCAGGCGCGGATTGGCAAGCGCATGGCGACTGCGACGAATGAAGCATCGCGTCGCCAGTCGATGCTCGTCGAGACAATTTCGACGATCGAGACATTGAAAAGCCTTCGAGCCGAAGCGACCATGTTGCGCCGCTGGCAAGAGCTGACGAAGTATTCGAGTCGCACCAGCGAAGACATCAAGCACATCTCGTCGAACGCCATCAACTTGACGATGTTGTTGCAGCAGATGGTTAGCGTGTTCATCGTCGTGGCGGGCACCTATGAATTCGCCGATGGAAAAATTGCCATGGGCGCGATCGTGGCGACCGTCATGCTGGCGAGCCGTGCCGGCGCGCCTTTCGGACAGATCGCCATGACGCTGGCGCGCTTTCGTCAGGCCACCATGTCGCTACGCATTCTCGACAAGATCATGGAACAGCCTGATGACCGACCTTCGACTGTCGGCTTCGTCAACCGGCAGATTCGCAGCGGCGGATTCAGCTTCCAGAACGTCTCCTTCCAATATCCAGGTTCCGACCAGGCGGTCATCAATCAGCTATCCTTCACCGTCACGCCTGGCGAGAAGATCGGGATTATTGGGCGCATCGGTTCGGGCAAGACAACGCTCGGCCGGCTGCTCGACGGGCTTTTCCAGCCTTCCAGCGGCCGGGTGTTGATCGATGGCGTCGATATCCGCCAGTATCACATGGCAGAGGTGCGCGCCGCCGTGGCGGTTGCCGGCCAGTCGTCGGACCTGTTTTCTGGCACAGTGAAGGAAAACCTGCTGCTCGGCCGGGCCGATGCCAGCGACGAGGAGCTGCTGGCCGTCTCGCGCATGACCGGTGTCGAGGAATTCGTCGCCGTCCATCCGCGCGGTTTCGACATGCCGGTCGGCGAGCGCGGCGCGAACCTGTCGAATGGTCAGAAGCAGGCATTGACCATCGCCCGCCTGCTCCTGACCCGGCCGAAGATCGTCTTTCTTGATGAACCCTCGGGGGCGATGGATCTGGCAAGCGAACGTCACCTGATCAACAAGCTGACGAGTGCGTTCGGTCCGGAAACAACGCTGATGGTGGCGACCCATCGCCACAGTATGTTGGAGCTCGTCGACCGGCTAATCGTTATCGACAAGGGCCGCATCATCGCCGATGGACCGAAGAACGCCGTCATCGAGGCGATGCAGCGCAAGGCGGTGCCCTGATGCGTACTCATCCTCAAAATATCCACGACAACCCTCCGTTTTTCGCCCGGCTGATCCTCGGCATCTGCGCATTGATGATCGCTGCTTTTATCGCGTGGGCGGCCTTGGCCGACATCGACGAGATCGCGCGGGGCGAGGGGAAGGTGATACCGGTATCCAAGACGCAGATCGTGCAGTCGTCCGAGCCCGGAATTGTTCAGCAGATCAATGTTAATCTCGGTCAGGTCGTCCATAAGGGCGATCTTCTGGTGCAACTGGACAATACCACGACGGAATCGACGCTTGGTGAGTCGGTGGCCAAGGCCCGCGCTCTCGGGGCCAAGGTTGAGCGCCTCGCCTTGGAGGAGGCAGGCACTTACGACGCACTATTCGTCTGCCCGGCCGATATTCTGGCCGCCGCCAAAGACGTCTGCGACAACGAGGAAAAGCTCTTCGAGGCGGATCGTGCCGCCTATCAGAACAAGCTTGATGTTCTCGATCAGCGTCTGAAGCAGCATCAGAATGAGCTGGACGAGGCTCATGCCAACATAGACCGCCTGACGCAGAATATTGCCGGCGCCCAAAAGCAGTATGATCTGCTGAAGCCGCTTGGCGAGAAGAAGCTTGTTGCCGAAACAGAAATCCTGAAGGTCCACCGAGACTTGGTCGACCTGCAGGGTCAGCTTAATGTCTATGTCGAAAGTCTGGATCGCCTACAGGCGGCCGTCAAGGAGGCTAACCTGCAAGTCAACGACCTCGGGTTGCAGCTGCGCCAACAGGCATTAACCGACAAGGGACAGGCACTGTCGGAGCTGTCCGTCGTCGACGAGACGATCCGTGGAGCATCCGACCGGGTGAAGCATACGGATATCCGTTCCCCTGTCGACGGCATCGTCAATACGCTGGAGGTCAATACGATCGGCGCCTATGTCGACGCCGGCAAGGTCATCGCCGGCGTCGTGCCGACAGCGGACAATCTGCTGATCGAGGCGAAGATTTCACCGCGCGACGTTGCCTTCGTTCGTGTCGGCCAGCCGGCGGTCATCAAGATCTCGGCCTATGATTTCTCGATCTTCGGTGCGCTGGACGGTACGGTCGTCAACGTCTCGGCCGACAGCCTAGTCGATAAGGACAAGAACGAGACCTATTACCTCGTGCGTATCAAGACCGGCAAGTCGGAGCTGGAGCGCGACGGTAAGCGGTATCCGATCATTCCCGGCATGGTGGCTTCTGCCGAGATTATGACCGGCCGCAAGTCGATCCTCGCCTATCTGATGAAACCGATCAACAAGGCGCGCTCCGAAGCGCTGACGGAACGGTGAGGGCGACAATGCGCAAGGGAGCCGGAAAGGAAGAAGTCGCGACGATGGCCCGCAGCGAAGCCTTGCCGTCTGTCGATGGTGACGAACTGGAGCCACGTTTCCGTGCCGTGACTGGCGGCGGCGAGCGTCGCGGCATTCGCTTGGAGCGGATCTATTGGGACGGCCTCGGTCGGATGTCCGAAGCTGGCGGCATCAGCATTGGCGACATCGTCTACCACACGGCGACCGATATGCCGGAGGCTGGCAATCTCGCCTCTTTGTTGCGCGTTCTGAGCTTCAAATGGGCGCTGAGCCGCCTGGACGCCATCGAGGACGTCGCGTCGCTGACCAATCTCAATGCAGTCCTTCAGGCATCGCCGACGCCGGCTGTGGTGTTGACGCAGGAGCGCGGGATCAAACTCTTCAACGATGCCTTCCTGAAAATGTTGCGCCAACGCCTGCCGCTGATTGATGACGTCCTGCAGACGGCGCGCACATTGCGCTTTTCTATCGACACCCAGGTCGAGGAAGCCTTCTCCGTCCTATCGGCCAATCGTGGCAAGACGCTGAACACCGGCTTCAAGATCGGCCTCGGTTCGCAATCGCTGACGGGTCAGATCAATCTGGCGCTGGCGCCGACGCACGAGGCCCCGATGCTGATCGGTTATATTTCCGTTTATTGAGGATGTCGTCGCTTTCGCTATCCGCGGTAAACGAACCCGATCAGTGGATCTCGCCTTCGCCAGGGGCCACCTTAGCGAGCGGCATTGCGGCGACAACCGCTTGCGCATGAGGATCGCGAGAACCGTGCAGATAGCCGCGGCCGGCGACGATCGAATAGAGCGGCAGGTATTCTGCAATGCGCCTATCGGGCAATACCTCATCGCGCATGTTGTCGAGGATGAGATAGTTGCCGTTGACAGCGACCGATAGAACGGCGTGATAGAAATGCCGCTGCTTGTCAAAGAGGATGACCAGCGCCATTTGGTCGAGATCGACGCCTGCCTTGTAGAGGGCCGCCATCTTTAATATGGCATAGTCCTCGCAGTCGCCCTGCTGATGCGACAGCGCCTCGCTCGGCTTAGCCCAGTAGTCCGTCACATGATAGGTATCCATGTCGCTGGCGTAGCGGATGGCATGATTGACGGTAAAATTGATTGTGTTGATCTTGTCGCGGATAGAGGCGCCGGCAGTCTTTGTCTCGGCGGCTGCGACGGCTGTTACTGCTGCGTCGCATCCGTCTGCGCTGCAATCAAGCGCTTTGCCGGACCGGATCTCGGCAAGCGGGCCCGCGAATTTGTCGAGCGCCGCAAGATGCTTGAAGGGAATGGCGACGGTTCCAAACACTGAGTCGCCAGTTAGGGTGTTGGTAGACTGTGCGGGATGTACCGGCTGCAACACAGCCATATCGTTTCCAGGAAGGCCGGCCGGCTCGACGGTGAGGCTCTGGCTTAGCGCGGCAAGTTCGATGCCCCCAATCGCCTTTGCCGTGTTAGCAGCGGCCGGCGCGAGGAAATCGATGACTGTGTCGAAGAGCGGATCCGCAAGCAAGTTCATAACCGGTCGGACGGTGTCGCTCGTCCCCGCAAGGCAAATCGTCGGTGACGAAAGACCAAAGGCAAGGGAAGCCGCAGCAAGTGCTGCAAGTATAGTTTTATTGGTCTTGCGTTCCATTGGCGCTTAATTCTCCCTGATTGAGAGAATAATGCGCGACATCTCTAAATTCCGCGTTCGGAAACGTAGGAAATCTAAGTATAAATTGAACGATCAAATAAGTATAAAATTCTGTAGGGTTTGGTGGGAAACCATTAAGGATGGTGTCGCCGTTGATGCCAAAGTCATCCGTTCCGGCGCGAGAACAAATGAAGCAGCAATTGCAGCAGCGACAGCGCGCTCTAGCGCGCACCTCGCTCGATGCAATTGGCCTGCTTCAGAACGATTGTGAGGGTTGCGCGGCGACCTTCAACTTGCCGCCGTCGATCGTATTGATCACCATTTTGCGCTCCGCCATGCCGGCGGCATTGAAGCGGAAGAGCCCTGTCGTGCCGCGGAAGCCGACCTTGCTCATTAGGTTTGCGGTGGTGATGGCTTGCGGCCCTTGGGAACGGATGAGGCCGGAGGCGATCGCCATGGCGTCATAGCCATAGGCGCCGTAGGTCGTCAGCGGGTGATTGAAGTGGCGCTGGTAGCGTTCGGCAATCAGTCCGCTGCTTTGCGTATCGTCTGTCGCGACAAAAGCGCCCGCCGCAGCCGACGCTGAATAGACCGATTGCGGCCATTTGTTGGTACCCACGAGCGCCTGCGCGGGAATGGCGGCACTACGCACCGCGCTCGCCACCGAACCAATTTCCGAGGTATCGCCGAGAACGACCACGATCTCGGCCGACTGGATGAGCGGCCGGTTCTTCGTAAGGATATCCGCGGCCTGGTCGCTTGCATTATAACGGCCTAGGCCCATGAAAGTGTTGCCACTATTCCAGATGGCGTTGCCCAACCTGGTGCTGTCGGATTGAGAAAGATCAGCCGGCACCAGCGCCGACACCTTCTTGTGACCTCCGGGACCGGCCGCCTTGACACCCTCGGTCGCGCTGTCGATTTCGTCCGAGGCAAGATTGAAGACATCGCCGCTGGTCCCGGCCATTGCACTCGCAAGGTTAAGCAATGGCGGACGCTGGACAGGGGAAATAGCGGCGATGGCGGCTGTTTCAGCCGGCGGCAAGTAGCTGACGATAAGCGCGGCATTACGGCCCTTGGCGGCGGCGACCTGCGCCGCAATTCCTGCGAGACCAGGGCCGACATCTTTTACACGCAGCCGAATCTGATTGTTGCCGAGCTCGCCGATGCCAAGCACTGCCCCGTCACGTACGTCGCGAGCTGGACCTTCGTAGAGACCTGCGGCGCCCTTGCGCAGCAGCAGCGTAATTTCCGTGCCGCTGACGTCGCCGTAAGTTTCCTCGATTGCGGTAGACGGCATCTTTACGTCGTCATTCTTGCTGTTGCTACTTAGGCCGGCACCGTCCATCTGGCAGCCGGCGAGGCCGGCGCAAAGGATAAAAACGGCACCGCGTGCTGACGGCCGAAGCCGTCTGCCCGGCAGCCAATCAGTCACAGGGCTCAACGAAAGGCTGATCGCAAACGGCACAACTCACTCCACCCAATTCTCGAACGCAGGCTGCGACAGCCTATGGCGGCGCATTTGCACACAGCGACTGCCGTAAAGTCAAGCGGTATACTTAAGAAGTTGTTTGATTGTTGAGTTAACCATGGGTAAATATTTCTGCGATCCTGCATAACCGGCTATATCTGTGAGGTTAACGAAGTATTGCAATTGCCCCGCTCTCGTAATTGATTGCCGTCAAATTACGAGACACCGGGAGTTAGACTTATGGAAGATTCGCGCATTTCGACGGTAGACCATGAAGCGGTTTCGAACGATTTTGCATCGGGCGACCGGAACGGGGGCCTTGCAGCCGATATCAGTGTGGATCAGCGGTTGCCGTTGTCGCAGAATGCTGACGTTGCCGCCTTCGAAGTGGCGCAAGCAGCCGAGCAGCAGGCGAACGGCAAGACTGCGCGCGTTGCTGCCAACGAGCCGCAAAACACCGACAACCGGCAGCCGATCCAAATCGTGCCGGACAATGGCAACGTCGTCCATCTACCGGCGAACACCTCGATCGACGACATCCACGTCGAGGGGCGCAACCTTGTTCTCATCCAGGCCGACGGCACACGCATCGTCATCATCAACGGTGCGCTGCACGTCCCGACCTTCCTGATCGGCGAAGTCACGTTGCCGCAGCAGGCCGTCGTCGCCGCCCTTCAGCAGCAGGGCATCAACGTCGCTGAAGGTCCCGACGGTTCGGTTCACGCCGGCAATAGCACGGATTCCGGCCACCAGTTCACGGACAGCCAGGCTGGGAATGCTCGCACGCCGCTTAATCTGCTTGGTCTCCTCGGTCCTGGCGACATAGGCGGCAACGGTATCGGCGGCAATCTGCCTGGCACCCAGACTCGCGTTCCCTTTATCGATCAGCAGGCGACCGAAACAGCTTCGTTGATCGAACGCGGCAGCAGCACTGGTGCCTTCCTCACGACAAGCAGCACCGGCCGCTTCGGCTTCGGCGGCCATAATGCCGCGATCACCACCGTCACGCTTGTTGGCGAGACAGAAATTACCGGTAGCGGCACTCAGCATCTGTCAGGGCTGACCTCCGGCGGCGTTCCTGTTGTCGTCACCCAGAACGGCCAGACCGTCACCGGCGTCGCTAATGGCGTCACGGTCTTCACGCTGGTATTCAACGCCTCGACCGGCGACTACACCTTCACCCAGCTCGCTGCTCTCGACCATCCGCGCGGGGCCAATTCGGCCAGCGATGTGCTTGAACTGCAATTTCGCTATACAGTCTCCGACACGAGCGGCCATACGGTTTCGTCCATCGCGAACGTCGACATCACAGACAGTGTGCCGGTTGCAGCGGTAGGCACGGCGGGTTCGGTCACAGAGGCGGCACTGGCTGCCGGCAACGCAAGCCTGACCCATGCCACCGGCGCCGCGACGGCCACCGGCTCGCTCAACATTTCCTGGGGCGCTGACAGCGCCAACACCGACAAGGGCGGCCTCGGTGATCGCTCGGTCGCCTTCACCAATGCCACAGTTTCTGCGACGGGTGAGGACAACGGCGCTCTGAGCTCGCATGGTCTTGCCGTTCATACGGTGCTGCTGGCCGATGGTACGCTGGTGGGTTATACCGGTGAAGCCGCTCCGACGGCAACTTCCGCATCCAACGTCGTCTTCTATGCGACGGTCTCGGACACCGACAACGGCCACTATAACTTCACGCTGGTCCAGTCGCTCGACGACGCCAAGGGTTCGGACGCCATCACTCTGACCTTCGGTTATACGGCAACCGATTCCGACGGCGATACCGGCACGAACACCTTCACCATCACCGTCGCCGACGACAAGCCTGTCGCAGCGACCGGCGATGCAGGCTCGGTCACCGAAGGCGCGCTGGCGAGCGGCAACGAGAACCCGCATGTCGAGACCGATGCCATCGCCACTGGCTCGCTCAACATCTCCTGGGGTGCTGATAACGCCAACACCGACAAGGGCGGCGCCGGCGACCGGTCTGTCGCCTTCACCAATGCCACAGTTTCTGCGACCGGTGAGGACAACGGCGCGCTGAGCTCGCATGGTCTTGCCGTTCATACGGTGCTGCTGGCCGATGGCACGCTGGTGGGTTATACCGGCGAGGCTGCTCCGACGGCAACCTCTGCGTCCAACGTGGTCTTCTATGCGACGGTCTCGGACACTGACAACGGCCACTATAACTTCACACTGGTCCAGTCGCTCGACGACGCCAAGGGTTCGGACGCCATCACGCTGACCTTCGGCTACACCGCAACCGATTCCGATGGTGACACCGCCACGAACACCTTCACCATCACCGTCGCCGACGACAAACCTGTCGCCTCCACCGGCGATACAGGCTCGGTCACCGAAGGCGCGTTGGCGAACGGCAACGAGAACCCGCATGTCGAAAGCGATGCAGCGGCCGCTGGTTCACTCAACATCTCCTGGGGTGCCGACAACGCCAACACCGATCACGGCGGCGCCAGCGATCGCTCGGTCGCCTTCACCGACGCTACGGTCACGACGCAGGGCCAGGATGGCGAGGCGCTGAGCTCGCATGGTCTTGCCGTTCACACGGTGCTGCTGGCGGATGGCACGCTGGTTGGTTACACCGGCGACGTCGCGCCGACGGCGGTCGCAGATGCCAAGGGCGCGGTCGGCTCGAACATCGTCTTCTATGCAACGGTCTCGGATACGGACAACGGCCACTATAACTTCACGCTGGTCCAGTCGCTCGACGACGCCAAGGGTTCGGATGCCATCACGCTGACCTTCGGTTATACGGCAACCGATTCCGACGGCGATTCCGCCACGAACACCTTCACCGTCACCGTCGCCGACGACAAGCCTGTCGCGAGCGACGTCACGGTCGGCACCGGCAACCTTTACGACACGACGCCGGCAGAGCAGATGCCGCTTCACCCACCCGTCGAGCTGAGCGAAGGGCCGAAGCCGTCGGAAGGTCCCGCCGACTCCGTCAGCAGCGGATCGGGCAGCCTGTTTACTGCCGGCGCCGACGGCTTCCAGCAGGTCACCTTCACGGATCCGACCGGCCTCAAGGGCATCTACATCGATGCCAATGGTGTCGCTCACCAGGAAGGTCTGTCCTATGGCACCGCGACGGATAATCTGGGCAATACCATCTACACCGCAATCGGCAAGGAGTCGGGCCAGGTTCTCTTCACCCTGACCGTCGGTGCCGACGGCAGCTATGCCTATGTGCAGTCCGGCGCGTTCGCCGATGCCAAGGGTTCCGACAACGAGAATTTCAAGATCGGCTTCGAAGTCACCGATGGTGATGGCGACAAGGCAACGGGCTCGCTGACGCTCAACGTCGCCGACAGCCTCCCGGTCGCTCACACGATTGACAACACCGCTTCGCCGCTGAATGATGATGCGCAGATTGGCGGAAACCTGGATGCCAACGACGCCAATACGCATAGCGTCTCGGGCGCTGCCGGCGCCTTGTTCAGCGCTGGCGCCGACGGTTTTGCAAGCGTCTCGATCGATCAGTCCAGCCTTCCGGCTCTGAAGACGATCTATGTCGATGCGAACGGTTTCGCGCAGCAGGAAGACGTTACCTGGGGCAAGCCGACGATTTCTGGCGGTGCGACGACCTGGGTTGCTTCCAGCGCCAATCACGAGACCGTCGCCACGCTGACCATCAATGCCGATGGCTCCTACACGTTCAGCACCAGTGCGCCACTCGTCCACCCGACCTCCGGCACGACGGAAGAAAGCTTGCCGCTGACCTTCACCTTCACGGTGACCGATGGCGACAACGATACATCGACTGGTTCGCTGACCATGCACGTTACGGACGATGTGCCGCTAGCAAACACCGTCACCGTGACCAGCGTGACGTTGAACGACGATGCCCTGAAGGGCGGAAATCCAGACACCGTCGGCGTCGCCGACACCGACACTGTCAGTGGCGCGAGCGGCACGCTCTTTACGGGCGGTGCGGATGGCGTTCATCAGGTGACGCTCGGCGCGACGACGGATTTCAGCGCGATCTATACAGGCAAGGATGGCTTTGCCCACGTCGAGTCGGTCGTCTGGGGTAGCCCGACGACGGCGGCGGGCGGCGAGACGATCTGGATCGCGACGGGCAAGGACAGTGGCCAGACGGTCGCGACGCTGACAATCGGCGCTGACGGTTCCTACAGCTTCACGCTCAGCGCGCCGGTCGCCCATGCAGCAAGCCCGACCGCGGAAAATACGCAGGATCTAACCTTCAACTTCACGGTCACCGACGGTGACAGCGATACGGCCAATGGCTCTCTGACAGTCACCGTCAAGGACGATGCCCCGATCGCCTATAAGGTTGATGCCACCTCGACGCCGCTCAACGACGACGCGCAGGCACATGGCAACCTGGACGGCGCCGCCGACGCGAAGACGATCAACGGCGACGCAGGGACCCTGTTCTCCGCCGGTGCCGATGGCGTCAAGGGTGTGTCGATGGACAGCCTGCCGACGCTGAAGGCGATCTACCTCGACAGCCATGGCATCGGCCACCAGGAATCCGTGACATGGGCGTCGTCTTCGGCGAACGGTGTGACGACTTGGACGGCAACCGGCGCCTCTAGTCATGCCACCGTTGCGGTTCTGACCATTGGTCCAGACGGTTCCTACAGCTTCAGCGCGGATGCGCCGCTCGTCCATTCGACGTCGTCGACGACCGAAGAAAACCTGACGCTGAATTTCGGCTTCACGGTCACGGATGGCGACGGCGATACGGCCAAGGGTTCACTGGCGATCGCCATCACCGACGACGTCCCGGTTGCCTCCGGCACGACCGTTGCGGTCAGGGCCGATGAGGGCGACATTCATAATCTCCTGTCGCATGGCAACAGCCCGCTCGATGGCACGAATGACGGATCGTCCTCTCAGCCCGCACTGTTAGGTTTCGGCTTTGCGGCCACGGTATCCGGCTCCGTTGCTTCCACCGTTTCCTTCGGTGCTGACGGCGCAGCGGTCGGCGGCGGCTTCAGCTTCACCGCCAATGCGGCGTCGACGCTTACCGCTCTGCATCTGACTTCGGGTGGCGAAGCGCTCTCCTATGCCGTCGTCAACAACGTGATAATCGGCTATGTCGATAGTGACCACCACAGCGGCTACAATCCGCTTCTCGACCGCCCGGTCCTGTCGTTGTCGCTGTCTGGCAACGGCAACTTCACCTTCCAGCAGTACGATCAGCTCGACAATGTCGCCGGTCCCGGCAACGATCTGCGCTCGGGCAATGGCTCGATCTCGGCCATCGACTTCGGTTCCGTCATCCAGGCGACTGACGGCGACGGCGACAGCGTGACGCTGACCGGCGCATTGAAGGTCACGATCGTCGACGACACGCCGAAGGTCGATCTGGCCCTCACGGGCTCGATCACGATCGACGAGAGCGGCAGCGGCGACAACGACGTCAGCGCCAGCAATGCGGTCAAGAGCCTGTTTGCCGGCATCACCGGCGGCAACGATCCCTATATGTCGACGGTCTACGCTCAGCACAACGTCGTCTCGCCGTCGGTCTCGATGGGCGCCGACGATGCGTCGGGCGCGACCAGCAGCCTGACGCTTCATATCGACAATGCCGACTCCGGCTTGAAGACGACTGTTGGTCAGGCGATCACGCTCTCGCAGCTCGCTGACGGCACGGTTGTCGGCAAGATCGCCGACGGCGAGATCGCCTTTGCGATCCGCCTCGACAACAGTGGCAAGGTCAGCATCGCCCAGTACATGTCGCTCGCCAACCCGAACACGTCGAAGTCGGACGGCGATACAGTCGATCTCACTGACAAGCTCTCGGTGGTGTTGAGCGCGACCGATAGCGACGGTGACACCGTCAACAAGTCCGTTTCCATCGGCAGCAGCATTCGTTTCGATGATGCCGGCCCGTCGATCGGCAACGCCGTCTCGATGAAGACGCTTGCGGAGCACAGCCTTGTGACGAATTCCGGCTCGCTGTCGCCTTCCGGCATCAGCACCGGCGCGGTTGCGCTCAATTTCGCCTTCGGCGCCGATGGCCCGGCTACCCATGCCGTCACCTTTGTTGCGCATTCGAACGGCAGCTATTTCACCGCAAGCTACGGCAACAATCAGAGCCTCGATGCGACCAAGCTCAGCTCCGGCGGTCATGCGCTGTCCTATTCGGTCAGCAGTGACGGCATGACGCTGATCGCCTACACCGGCAGCAACGCTGCCGATCAGTCGAGTTGGGTCTTCAAGGTCGACCTGTCTCAGGACAGTGCTCACGCAAGCGGCGCCTACAACTTCACGCTTTACAAGCCGCTCGACGACGTCAACGGCCAAAGCAACCTCTCGGATATCAAGCTGACCTTCCAGGTTGCGGGCCATGACGGCGACGGCGACACCACGACCGGTGCACAGAGCTTCTCGGTCGATGTCACCGACGACAGCCCGTCCATCTCGTTCTTCGTGGTCGACAAGAGCCAGGCGATCACCGTGGACGAACACGGCCTGACGTCTTCCTCCCCGGTCAGCGCCACGACCGGAACGCATTCGATCGTCACGGCGGTCGTCAATGCCGGCGCCGATGGCCTTGCCTCGCAGGTCTATTCTCTGCAGGTCGGCAGCAATGGGAATTCCGGCCTGTCGACCATCGACAATCATGCGATCACGCTGCAGCAGCAGTCCGCAGGGACGGTCAACGGCGTCTATACGGGCTCCGACGGCAAGACGCACATTGCCTTTACGATCTCCATCGACTCCGGTAGCGGCGTGCTCAGCGTCACGGAAAACGTGGCATTGAAGGACATCGTCAACAACAACCCAGTCGACCACCTGAACCTTGCTACCGGCTCCCTGAGCGCAGTGGTGACAGTAACGGACGGCGACGGCGATACGGCAAGCAAGTCTGCCGACCTGTCCGGCGTCATCACCTTCAAGGACGACGTCCCGACCATCGCAAGCGTGGCTACCGCCGGCATCGGCGAAAACGACCTGGCGACGACGCATCCGACTGCCACGGGCTCGCTGGCGATCAGCTTCGGCGCCGACGGCGCCAAGAGCGTCGCCTTCAGCAACGCATCCGCCGCAAGCAACGTGACAGGCCCGAGCGGTCTGTCGTCGAACGGCAAGCCGTTGGCCTATGCCTTCATCGGCAGCCTGCTGGTAGCCTATACGGGATCGATGCCGACAGAGGCGGATGCGGCCAACGTGGTCTTCACTGTGGCGCTCGCGCTCGCAGGCTCCGGCTCCTATACGTTCACGCTCCTCCAGCCGCTCGATCACTCCGACGCCATTGCTTCCAATGGCAGCCATGCGATCGATCTGACCTTCGGCTACACGGCCACGGACGGCGACAATGATACGGCAAGCGGCAGCTTCACGGTCGAAGTGAACGCAGCCGGCACGGTAACCGCTCAGACGATCGACTACTCCGCCATCTCGACCGGCGTTACCGTCAACCTCTCCGACGTCAGCCAGACCGTCGGCTCGCAGACGATTGCCGCCAACACGGCAACCGATGCCGGCGCGGTCCATGTTGTCGGTAGGGACAATGTGGCTGGTATGACGCATGTCATCGGCACCAGCGGCGACGACACGCTGATTGGCGGCGCTGGCGACACGCTGATGGGCGGCGCAGGTAACGATACCTTCGTGGCCGCTGGCGGAACGGTCACCGTCACCGATCTTCACGACAAGGACATCGTCAAGGTGCTGAACGGTGCGACCGCTGCCATCACCGCCACCGGCGACTGGACCGCAACGAGCGACACAGTCAACAGCGGGACGGCAACGATCAATGCCAACGGCCATGACATCGACCTGTCGGCTGCCGGCGGCAATGGCTGGACACTGACCAATGCCGGCAATGCAACCGGCGTAACCTTGGTGGGCTCGAACCACGGCGACACGATCATCGGCGGCTCCGGCGACGATATCATCAGGACCGGCACCGGCTCTGACACCATCGATGCCGGCGCCGGCAACGACAAGATCTATCTTTCCGCCGACATTGCTGATGCCGCGGCCTATGGACCGCGCAGTTTCGACCTCGGTGCTGGCATTAAGATCGATGTCTCGCTTGACCACATGTCCGGCACCGGCGACAGCGTCAACGGCGGTGCCGGCGACGATACGCTCTATCTGCAGGGTTACGGCACGAACGGCTACGTCCTTGACTACCGCTCTACCTCTGGCCTGCAGCTCCAGGGCGTCGAACACATCGTCGGCACCGACAGCAACGACCTGATTGCGGTTTCCAAGACCTACATGAGCGATGCAGTCGGCGGAGGTGTTACCATCGACGGCGGTGCGGGTGACGACGTCATCTTCGGTGGCGCTGGTAACGACACACTGATCGGCGGCGCTGGCAACGACACCATTGTCGCCGGCACGGGCAACGACACCATCCTCGGCGGTACGGGCAGCGACAAGATCTACTACACCGTAGGCTCCGGCACCGACCGCATCGATGGCGGTGCGACCCTGGTTGGCGGTAAGGAAACCGACACGGACGAACTGCATATCGTCGGCGATGGCTCCGGCCACACCTACACGATCGGCGAGATCGCCTTGAGCGATACCGGCAACATCGTGTCGGCGGATGACCATGCCGATCTGACCATCGGCATCAGCGGCGGTGGCAGTATCCGTGCCGACGGTATCGAGGACCTCTACCTCGATCTTGGCGGCAGCGCTGGCAACACGGTCGTCTTCGGCAATGTCAGCGATACGGCGCTGGCGCCCGACACGATCGTCGTCAACAGCGGCAGCGGCAACGATACGTTCGACATGACCGGCCTCACCGGCAATGTCCACATCGTCATCAACGATAGCGACCCCGTTGCAACCGCAGGCAGCGACACCGACACGCTGAAGCTTGCCGGCAAATGGGCCGACTGGACGGTTGCTCACACCGGTCTCGATGACGGCACCGGCAGCTACACGCTGACGAATGGCACGGAGACGATCACCGTCTCCAATGTCGAGCAGTTCACCTTCATGGGCGAAAACGGTGGCGCCGGCGGCACGCTGTCGCTCAGCCAGCTGATGAACGTCGCGCCTGTGGCAAACAACTTCACCGCCTTGAGCCCGGTGACCGAAGACAGCTCCAGCGAAAGCGTCGAAGGCTTCATTCTCAACGGCAACCATGCAACGGATGCGAACACCAACAAGTTCGATACGCTGACGGTCGTCGGTATCAATGCGGGAACGACGCCGTCTGCGGTTGCCAATGTGGCAAGCTCCGGCCCGACGGTCATTGACGGCACCTATGGCAAGCTGACCATCTACGCCAACGGCGATTACAGCTATACGCTCGACGACACGAAGGATGCGACCAACTCCCTCAGCCAGGGCGAAAAGGTCAAGGAGGTCTTCGACTATACCGTTCAGGACGCTCACGGTGTCCAAAGTTCGGCGACGATCACGATCAACGTCATCGGCACGAACGATGCGCCGATCGCTGTTGCCGAGGTGGCTTCGGTGACTGAGGACACAGCGGTCACGGCGACCGGCAGCCTTCTTGCGGGGGCCAGCGACGTCGACCACCTGGATGTTCTCTCAGTCGCCAAGGTCGGTGACGTCACCGACGGCCATGCGGGCGTTGCCGGCACCTACGGCACGCTGACGTGGGACAGCACCACCGGTGCATACACCTATGTCCTGAACAATGCCGATCCTGCCGTGCAGCATCTCATCCCGAACGAGACGCTGACCGACAAGTTCACCTTCACGATCACCGATAACCACGGCGGCACCAGCACGCAGACGCTGACGGTGACGATCAACGGTTCCGACGATTTCCCGGTGATTATCGGCGCACAAGATGCAGCCGGCCATGCCGTTGCCTCGAACCTTCTGGTCGACGGTGATTTTGCCCATGCCACGGCGTCCGCCTGGACGAATGGCGGTGGCTTCATCTGGGCGACGGAAGGTACGGGCTGGACGATTTCCGGCACCGAGCCGGGCCAGACCGGCGTGCGCCTTGAAGAAATTGCCAGCAACTATAACGGCGTTACGTCGTCCAACGGCGCGCCGATGATCGATCTCGGCGCTTCTCCGGGCAATATCGCGATTTCGCAGACCGTTCACGGTCTGACCGATGGTGCCAGCTACGTTCTAAGCTTCGAGTATGGCACACCGGCCAACGGCACCGCGGCCGTACAGGTCTGGTGGAATGGAGAGCTGGTCGATACGCTGACGCCGATGCCAGGCGCCGGGCCTATGTCGACCATCACCCTGCCGCTGACGGCACACGGCAGCGACAACACGATCTCCTTCGTCGAAGTCGGCATTGCTAGCGACAACACCGGCACCTATCTCGCCAATGTCTCACTGACCGCCGCATCGGCAACGTCGCTGCCGGTCATCGCCGACGCGATGAGCGAGAACGATACCCACAGTTTCACCTTCGGCTCCGCCCAGTTCAACTACGGCGCCGACGGCAAGGGCGACACGGGTGCACTCACCTTCGACACCGCGCATGCTGTGGTTTCCGGTCCTCAAGACATCACCCTCGGCATGCCGCAGCTGAGCTTCGACGGTTCGACCGTTACCGTCACTCCGGGAACCGCTTTCGACGCACTCGGCGCTGGCGAGATCGCCAAGCTCAGCATTCCCTTTGAAGTGACGGACCGCAACGGCAGCGTCACCTCCGGCGTTTACGAACTGACGATCACTGGCACCAATGATGCGCCGGTTATCCTGGCATCGAGCCAGACGACCGGTTCGGTCGTCGAGCAGGGCCTGGATGCGACCGGTCACGTGGTTGGGACACCGTCCGTTTCGGGCGGCATGGCAAGCAGCGATGTCGACCACGGCGACACCGCGACCTGGTCGATCGTCTCAGGCCAGACGACCGTGTCGTCGATGCCGGGCACCTACGGCACGCTCCAGATGGACGCGAGCACCGGCAAGTGGACCTACACGATCGACGAAACGGCGGCCAACTCGCTGCAGCTTGGCGATCAGAAGGTCGACAGCTTCACGGTCGAAGTCGCGGACGGCCATGGCGGCATTGCTACGCAGCAGGTCAACATCACCGTCATCGGCTCGAACGATGCTCCGACAATCACGGTTACCAATGGCGATAGTGCCAGTGGTGCCGTGACCGAGGCCGGCGTTGGCGTTGCCAACGATAGCGCTCACAATACCGTTTCCGGCCATCTGACCGGGGCGGATGTCGACAACACGTCGTTGATGTGGTCGGTGGTTGCGGGCAGTGGCCAGACGGCCAACCAAGATGGATCGGTTGCGGGCTCTTACGGCAAGCTGAGCGTCGGTACGGACGGCACCTGGACCTATCTCCTCAATCAGTCGAAGGCCGATCCGCTGACAGCTTCAGATCATCCGAAGGAAAGCTTCACGGTCCAAGTGAGCGACGGTCAGGGCGGCATCACGACGCAGAAGGTCGTGGTGACGGTCAACGGTACGAACGACGCACCGACGATTTCGATCGGTAGCGGCGACAGCGCCAGCGGTGCCGTGACCGAGGCCGGCGTTGGCATTGCTAACGACAGCGCTCACAATACGGTTTCGGGTCACCTGACCGGAGCTGATGTCGACAGTGCTTTGCTGACATGGTCGGTGGTTGCGGGTAGCGGCCAGACTGCCAATGGAAGTCAGTCGGTCACCGGCACTTACGGCACGCTGAGCGTCAATGCGAACGGCACCTGGACCTATCTCCTCGATCAGTCGAAGGCCGATCCGCTGACAGCTTCAGATCATCCGAAGGAAAGCTTCACGGTCCAAGTGAGCGATGGCCAAGGCGGCACCACGACGCAGCCGGTCGTGGTGACGGTCAACGGCACTAACGATGCGGCCTCGATCTCGGGCGCGGCGACCGGTTCGGTCACCGAGGATGGCCAGTTGACGGCGAGTGGGGTGCTGACGGTTGCAGACGTGGACAATGGCCAGAACCATTTCCAGGCGCCGTCATCGCTGACTGCGACCTATGGTACGTTCACGTTTAACACCGCGACGGGTGCGTGGGGTTACACGCTCAATAACTCCGCGTCGAATGTGCAGGCATTGAATGGGGGGCAGACGGTTACGGACAAGTTGACTGTAGCGTCTGCAGACGGAACGGCTTCACAGGATATCGTGGTGACCATCCACGGCACCAACGAACAAGTGTCGGCACCGAGCATCAGCAGTGTCACCGATAATGTCGGGTCGATCCAAGGTAGCCTGGCTGATGGTGCCGTCACGGATGACACCAATCTTGGTATCCGCGTAAGCCTGGGCGGAACCGGTGCGATCAGCGGTGATAGGGTGCAACTATATGACGGCACGACCGCGCTCGGCTCGGCGGTCACGCTAACGGCCACCAACATCAGCAATGGATATGTCGATATTACCACACCGACGCTGACGAACGGATCGACTTATAACTTCCGGGTTTCGCTCACGGATGCGGGTACCACCAGCCCGCTGTCTGCGAACGGCGCCTATGATATCAAGATCGATACGACGGCGCCGACAGTCGCCATAACGCAAACCCATGGGGGCGGGCTCGGCACCTTCACATTCACCTTCAGCGAGGCGGTGTCCGGATTTACGGCTGCGGACATCACAACCTTTAACATTTTTAGTCTCTACAACTTCCAGCATCTTGGCCTAAACGGCTCCGGCCAGGACGTGTATACGGTCGGTTTCACCTATAACACCAACAATAACGGCTGGAAGTATGTAACGGTCGAAGGCGATAAATACACGGATCTGGCCGGCAATACGGGGACAGACGGCACTTCGAACGCTTTCAGGCCCGCCGGCTCTTCCGGCGAGGCCATCAACCTCGCGCTCGCAGATCCGGCGCATCACGTCAGCGCGGTCACGTTGAGCATTGCTGGAGTGCCGGCAGGTTGGACACTGAGCGAAGGCACGCATAATGCCGATGGCACTTGGTCTGTGGTGACGAACGATCCGTCGTCGCTAACGGTCAGGTCGCCCGATGGCGCCACCGGTGCGCTTGTCCTGCAGGTCACCGAGACCTGGACCAATGCGGACGGCTCGACTGGCATGGCCACGGTGGCCGACAACGTCGAAGCCTATGCCAAGGGTTCGCCGATTTTCGCCTGGTCGGGGGACGATACGCTCACCGCATCGAGCGGCAACGACACGCTGGTCTTTGCAAACACCATCGGCACTGACGTCGTACACAGCTTCGATACGGCGCATGACAAGATCGATCTAATCGGCTTTGCGGGCTTCAATAGCTTCGCGGATGTCCTGGCCCATCTGTCGAGCGACGTCTCGGGCAATGCCGTCATCACGCTCGGCGATGGCGAGACCATCACCTTGGCTGGCGTCAGCGCCGCGGCTCTTACGGCCGACGACTTTGTCTTCAACGAGGCGGTGGTGACGCACAATAGCGGGGACATGGTGGTCGCCGACGGCGCACTCATCCCGTTCAGTGGCACGCTCGACAACACCGGCAACATCCATCTCGCCTCGACCGGTAGCGAGACGGCCTTCGAAATCGTGCAGCACGGCCTCACGCTGACGGGTGGCGGCACGGTGACATTGTCCGATGATGCTTCCAACATGATTTTCGGCAGCGGCGACGATGTCACGCTGACCAATGTTGATAACACCATCTCCGGCGCCGGCCAGCTCGGCGACGGTCACCTGACGCTAGTCAACGAGGGCACAATCATTGCCAACGGCAGCCACGCGCTCGTCATCGACACCGGTGTCAACGCGGTGAGCAATACCGGCACGCTCGAGGCGACCGGGACCGGCGGCCTCGACATACACAGCGGCGTCATCAATGACGGCGTATTGTGGGCGAATGGCGGCAACATTAATCTCGAAGGCAACGTCAGCGGCAGCGGCACGGTGCTGATGTCGGGTCATGCCAGCCTCGAAATCGGCGGTTCATTCAACGAGGCGATTACCCTGAGCAGGGACGCCCAGGCCACCATCACCATCGACCACGCGGCGGCCTTCACAGGCACGATCGCCGGCCTCGACGGCAATGACGCACTGCGGTTTGGTGACATCTCGGCTGCGACTGCCAGCTTCTCCTATGCCGAAAACGCGGCGAAGAGCGGCGGAGTGCTGACTGTTACCGACGGAGCCCACACCGCCACGATCGGTCTTACAGGCGACTACTCGGCCAGCGACTTCTCGCTGAGCCGCGACGGCGCCTATGCCGAGATCGACTTCGGCCACCTCTATGGTACCGACGGTAACGACACGTTGACGAGCGGCGGCGGCTTCACCATGACCGGCGGCGCTGGCGCAGATACCTTCGTGCTCGATGCTCAGGCCCTGCACAACCTCAACATGGGCGACGTCATCACCGACTTCAACCCAAAGGGAGAGGGCGACCGATTGGATGTCTCGAACCTGCTGAACGCGCTGGTCGGCGAACATCCAGGCATGACCGCGGCGAGTGCTGTCGCGTCGATGACGGCTGCGGTCGATACCGCAACCAATTCGACAAAGATCAGTATCAACACGGGTTCGGAAACCCATGTCGTCGCCACGTTGCAGAACTACACCCCGACTGGCCACGATGCCGTCCATGTGCTGTTCAACAATCACGACGAGCAGCTTACGACCCATACCCAAACCGCTGGCGCTTGACGCCTTCCGTCGACACCAAGATCTCGAAGCGGCGCGTCTCGGACGCGCCGTTTTTCATTGAAACTGATTCTGTCGATATGGCACAGCGATGTGTCATCGGGAGGTGTCGCCTTAATGGTCGGACCCTACAGCCACAGCATATTGAGCAACTGCGGCTCGCTCAACGATGGCCATTCCGGCTTGAAGGGCTGGTCGCAGACGCAGCCGCAGGATCGGACTTGCCAGTGTCGGGAGGTCCGTCGTTTCTATTACGAGAACATAATCGAGATCCGGAATGGTCGCGCCGAGCACCCTGAGATCCCTCTTGGAAGAGGCCGACCGTTAGCGGGCCTCGCCGCCGCCGAACAGGCGGGAGCGCGTCAGGAAACGCATTTCGCGCCCGTTGTCGAGCGAGAACATGCCGCCGCGCCCGGGCACCACGTCGATGACGAGCTGGGTATGTTTCCAGGCCTCGAACTGGCTTGCGCTGATATAGACTGGCACGCCGCCGACCTCACCGAGCTTCACGTCATGGTCGCCGATCATGAATTCATTTGCCGGATAGCACATCGGCGAAGATCCGTCGCAGCACCCGCCGGATTGATGGAAGAGGATATGCGGATGGTCCTGTTGGATCTCACGGATCAGTTCGAGCGCCCGGTCGGTCGCAAGCACGTGCGGCTCGCCACTGGTTTCATCCATTTGCCTTCTCCCCTTTCCTCAGTGTGGAACTCGAAGGCCCGCGGCCGCAGCCGCGGGCCTTCGAGCGGCTCTTTTGGGAGGAGATCAGAAGAAGCCAAGAGCCTTCGGGCTGTAGCTGACCAGCATGTTCTTGGTCTGCTGGTAGTGATCGAGCATCATCTTGTGGGTCTCTCGGCCGAGACCGGACTGCTTATAGCCGCCGAAAGCTGCATGTGCCGGATAGGCATGGTAGCAATTCGTCCAGACCCGGCCGGCCTGGATCTCCCGCCCGAAGCGATAGGCGCGGTTGCCGTCGCGCGTCCACACGCCGGCGCCGAGGCCGTATAGCGTGTCGTTGGCGATTTCAAGCGCTTCCTTCTCGTCCTTGAAGGTCGTAACCGAAACGACCGGCCCGAAGATTTCCTCCTGGAAAATCCGCATTTTGTTGTGGCCGCGGAAGATCGTCGGCTTGATGTAATAGCCGCTCGACAATTCGCCGCCGAGATCGTTGCGCGAGCCGCCGGTCAACACTTCGGCGCCTTCCTGGCGGCCGACATCGAGATAGGCGAGGATCTTCTCCATCTGCTCGCTCGATGCCTGGGCGCCGATCATCGTTTCCGTGTCGAGCGGATTGCCTTGGCGGATCGATTCGACGCGTTTGACGGCCTTTTCCATGAACCGGTCGTAAATCGATTCCTGGATGAGGGCGCGGCTCGGGCAGGTGCAAACTTCGCCCTGGTTCAGCGCAAACATGGCAAAGCCTTCGAGCGACTTGTCCAGGAAGTCGTCGTCTTCAGCCATTACGTCGGCGAAGAAGATGTTGGGCGACTTGCCGCCAAGTTCCAGCGTCACGGGGATCAAGTTCTGGCTGGCATATTGCATGATCAGCCGGCCGGTCGTCGTCTCGCCGGTAAAGGCGATCTTGGCGATGCGGTTACTGGATGCCAGCGGCTTTCCGGCTTCGAGGCCGAAGCCGTTGACGATGTTGAGCACGCCGGGCGGCAGGAGATCGCCCACCAATTCGGCCCAGACGAGTAGCGAGGCGGGTGTTTGTTCTGCCGGTTTGATGACAACGCAGTTGCCGGCAGCAAGCGCCGGGGCGAGCTTCCAGGCGGCCATCAGGATCGGGAAATTCCACGGAATGATTTGCCCGACGACGCCGAGCGGCTCATGGAAATGGTATGCGACCGTGTCGTGGTCAATTTCGCCAATTGAACCTTCCTGGGCCCGGATGCAAGCAGCGAAATAGCGGAAATGGTCGATCGCGAGCGGAATGTCGGCCGCCATGGTTTCGCGGATCGGCTTGCCGTTATCCCAGGTTTCGGCCTGGGCCAGCAATTCCAGCTTGTCTTCCATTCGTTGGGCGATCTTCATCAGGATGTTGGAGCGCTCGGCGGCCGAGGTCCTGGCCCATTTGTCCTTGGCAGCATGGGCGGCATCGAGCGCCGCATTGATATCCTTCTCATCCGAACGCGGGATCTCGCAGATCTTGCCGCCGGTCACAGGCGTCACGTTGTCGAAATATTTGCCGCCGACCGGCTCGCGCCATTCGCCGCCGATATAGTTGCCGTATCTCAGCTTGAACGGAGACTCGACGATTTTCTGATGCAGCATGTCATCCTCCCTTGATGGCAGGTTCTGGCAGAACCCGATGGGAGAAATCTGCGCGTGTTCCTGTCGCGGCGACAGGGTGGCCACTCCATACTGCAACGCACAGTGTCGCAATCCTGCGACACTGTGAACATGCTAACGTAGGCCGAACTTGTTTATCTTGCGATGGAGCGTCGCTCGGTTCATGCCGAGCGTTGCGGCGGCCTGTGAGACATTGCCGCCGGCGCGCGACAGCGCCCGCAGCAAAGCGGCCCGCTCAACCTCCAGCAATTCTTCGCCGACCCCGCACTGATTTTCATGCAGCGCGTCCGACGCGGGAATGCCGGCCGCGATGCGCCGATCATCGAGCTTCAAGACAAGTCGCGCCGCCCTTGTGGCGCCGAGCACGATGTCGTTTCGATCGACAGCCAGAAGCGCGGAAGTCGAGCCGCTGTCGGTCGGAACCATGACAAAACGGGCGCCAGCAAAGGCGCCGCGAAAGAGGTTGAGTTCGATCCTCATTGCCGCTTCGCGAACGGTCTGCGAAAGGATCGCCAGAGTCACGTCGGTCACTTCCTCTCGGCGAGTGGAAATATCAAGCGCTCCGGCGAGTTGGCCGCGATGGTCACGGATCGGCGCGGTGGTACAACTCAGGTCAATGTTGGAGGAGAAGAAGTGCTGGTCGCGGATGATCGCCACGGCCCGCTCGTCGGCAAGAGCGGTCCCTATGCCATTCGTGCCGATGCTCGCCTCCGTCCAGACCGAGCCGGTCCACAGGCCGAGATCGCGGAAATCCTTGTCGTCTCCGGACGTGCCACGCCGTTCGAGGGCTATGCCTTCCCGGTCGGTCAGCAGCAGGCAGCAGCCCGCCTTGCCGACCGTCACGAACAGGCGGTCCAATTCATCGGCCGCTTCCGTCACCAGTCTTCCCGAACGCTCGCGCGCCGCTTGGAATTCCTGTTCGGTCAAGCGGAGGGGCTGCCGCTTGTCCTCCGGCGCCAAGCGATGCATCGTCATACAACGCCGCCATGATGCAACGACCGGGGAACTCGCCGCGGCGGACTGCGCTCTCTCATAGACCTCGTCCGCATGGACGGATTGTTCGTGCATTGGTCTCCTCCCACCGAATGCCACATCAACTGTCGCTAAAAAAGTGACACATTGCAATAATCGGCTCTGCCGTCATCCAATATATTTTGCGGGATATATCGATGAAGCTTCCGGCTTTTTGGTGCTTGGCGCCAACCTGTCGATGCGCGACCGATAGCCGTTCCATGGTCAAGCCTCGTGTGTGTCACTGAACCAGCTTCCGATTCTGGACAGTCTCAGGTAATTTCCGCTATCCTACAATGTCAGCACACTCATTCCGGATATATGAAGAACTCAATGAAAATCGACATCCAGCCAAGCCAACTAGGCACCGAGGATCGCCCTTCGGAGGCCAGTCAAGGTCGCCTGGGGATACGGCTGCGGCTTGCCAGGCAGACGCTCGGGATGACGCTGAAGGCATTGGCGACGGCAGTTGATTGTTCCGAAAGCCTGCTTTCGAAAATCGAAAATGGCAAGGCGTCGCCCTCCTTGCCGATGCTACATCGGCTGGTGGAAGTGCTCGGTACGAATATCGGCTGGATGTTTGAGGAGACGGATGGAGAGGAAGGGATCGTCTTTCGCGCGGGGACGCGCCCGCTGATCGGGCTTGATCCGCTCCGACGCGGCGAGGGCATCTCGCTCGAGCGGATCATCCCCTATTCGCCGGGCCATTTGCTTCAATGCAATATCCACCACATCGAACCAGGCGGTGAAAGTGCTGGGCCGATACAGCACGCCGGTGAGGAGGTTGGTTATTTGCTCGCCGGTTCAATCGAGCTGATGGTCGGCGAGAAGACCTTCAAGCTTTCCATCGGCGATTCCTTCGTCTTCAAGTCCGAGTTGCCGCATTGGTACAGAAACGTCGGAACAACGCGCGCCAGCATATTCTGGGTCAATACGCCGGCGACGTTCTGATTGTCCGACAGAGTCTGAAAGCTTCCTGCCGGCATATCAATTCAAGTCACTTGACAACTATTCAAGTCTCTTGAATTATGCCCCTGCTGACAATGCCAATGAGCCCGATCACGGGCCTTTCCGCAAGGGGAACACACATGCGCCTTTTCAAGTATGCAGCGGGCTGCGCTGCAGCCGCAGTTTTGACACTTGCTTTCGGCAGCGCATCCGCTTTTGCCGAAACCTTCGCCTTGGTGACCATCAACCAGCAGGCCCTCTTCTTCAATCAGATCAACGACGGGGCAAAGGCCGCCGCCAAGGCCGTCGGCGCCGATCTCGTTATTTTCAATGCAAACAACGTGCCGAGCGCACAGAACGACGCCATCGAGAACTACATCACCCAGAAAGTCGACGGTATCATCCTGGTCGCGATCGACGTGAACGGCGTGAAGCCCGCAGTCACGGCGGCTAAGAAAGCCGGGATCCCGGTCATTGCCATCGATGCGCAGATCCCCGATGGCGACAACATTGCCTTCGTCGGTGTCGACAACACCAAGGCCGGTGGGGACATCGGCAAGTTCTACGCCGATTACGTCAAGAGCAAGATGAGCGGTTCCGCCAAGATCGGCGTTGTCGGGGCGCTCAACTCTTTCATCCAGAATCAGCGTCTCGATGGCTTCAAAAAGGCCGTCGCCGACAGCGGCGAGAAGGTGACGTTTCTAGATACGGTCGATGGCCAGAATGTTCAGGACGTAGCTCTCAGCGCCGCGGAAAACCTGATGACGGCCAATCCTGATATGACGACGCTTTATGCGACCGGCGAGCCGGCGCTTCTCGGTGCGGTTTCGGCCGTCACAAGCCAGGGCCGTACCGGCGACGTCAAGGTCTTTGGTTGGGATCTGACCAAGCAGGCGATTGAGGGTATCGACCAGGGCTGGGTCACTGCCGTCATCCAGCAGGATCCGGCCGGTGAAGGCAAGGCTGCGGTTGAAGCGCTTGACAAGGTCAAAAAGGGTGGAACGATCGACAAGATCATCAATGTTCCGGTCACCATTGTCACCAAGGACAATGTCGACAAGTTCCGGGACATGTTCAAGTAGGCGGCGCCGCGAATATGCAGACCGCCGCCAGTAATGGCCGCGGTTTGCGTGACATCCGCGCAGCAGAAACTCTTGTCAGGTGGAAACGCCATGAACGATGAAACCTACCGCGTCAGGATGACCGGTATCTCCAAACGTTACCAGACGATTCAGACGCTCGACGATGTCTCGCTGACGCTGAGGCCTGGCGAAGTTCTCGGCCTCGTTGGTGACAATGGCGCCGGCAAGTCAACGCTGAGCAAGGTACTATCCGGTGCGGTCATCCCCGATTCCGGATCCATCGAAATCGATGGGGAGACTGTCGTTTTCGCATCTCCGGCCGATTCACGGGCTGCACGCATCGAGATGGTGTACCAGGACCTGTCCCTCTGCGACAGCGTCGACGTGGCTGGCAACATCTTCCTTGGCCGGGAGCCCCGGCGGCGCCTGTTCGGATTTCCGTTTCTCGATAACAGGAAGATGCATGAAGAAGCGCGCGACATGCTGGAGCGGCTCGGCATCGTCATTGCCGACACGCGATTGAAAGTGGAAAATCTGTCCGGCGGGCAGCGTCAGTCGATCGCGATCGGGAGAGCGGCTTCGTTCAACCCGTCGGTCCTGATCATGGATGAGCCGACCGCAGCCCTGGCGGTCGCCGAGGTCGAGGCCGTGCTCGACCTGATCAAGGCGGTCAGTGCACGCGGCGTCAGCGTCATTCTCATTACCCATCGGCTCCAGGACCTGTTCCTCGTCTGCGATCGCATCCAGGTCATGTATGAAGGGCGCAATGTCGCCGAACGCAAAATTGAAGATACGAGCATCGAGGAAGTCGTCAATCTGATCGTCGGACGCAAATTCGAGGCCCGGTCGGCCGGCCACCGCAAGGACCAGGGAGCTCAGGCATGACAACATCGTCTTCCACAGCGCATGCGCCCGCCGCGACAACTGCGCGCTCGCGCATTCATAAAGGCAGATGGCGCGACAAAATCATGAGCAACGGCAGCATCGTGTCGATCGCGTTGTTCTTCTTTGTCGTCTGCGTCTTCTTTTCCATCTTCACGAGCGCCTTCCTGACGGCACCCAACCTGTTGAATATCGTTCGCCAGTCCGCGCCCTTGCTGATAGTCGCCGCGTCGATGACCTTCGTCATCACCACAGGAGGCATAGATCTTTCCGTGGGATCGGTGCTTGCCTTGACCGCCACCCTTTCAGCTGCATCGCTGCAGGCGGGAATAGGCTGGCCGCTTGTGGTCGTGCTTATGCTGGTCCTGGGCGGTGCCGTCGGAGCCTTGCAGGGTTTCTTCATCGCCTATGAGCGCATCCCGGCCTTTATCGTCACGCTCGCCGGACTTTCGGTCGTACGTGGTCTGGCGCTGCTGATCACCGCTGGCTATTCCATTCCCGTAGACGCGGAAAGTCCTTTCACGGCAATCGGCAGGGCCTGGTTTCTCGGGGTCCCGGTGCCGGCGCTGATTGCGTTGCTTGCCCTGGTTCTTGCCTATGTTACGTTCAACCAGACGCCGTTAGGTCGTTATGTGACCGGTATCGGCGCCAACGCCGAAGCTGTGCGCCGTGCAGGCGTCAATACCCGCTTCGTCACCCTCTGCGTCTATGTTCTGTCCGGTGCGGCCGCCGCAATGGCGGGTATCATTCTCGCTGCCCGGCTCGGCTCGGGGTCGTCCAATGCCGGGCAGGGCTTTGAACTCGACGTCATCGCCGCGGTGGTGCTCGGCGGCACCAGCCTGTTCGGAGGCCGTGGCACAATCTTGGGCACTATTCTTGGTGCACTGACCGTCGCCGTTATCGCCAACGGCCTGATCCTTGCGCATATGTCACCATTTCTCACGCCGATCGTCACCGGCGCCATCATCCTCATCGCGATCTGGTTGAATTTCCGGATCTTCAAGGGTGCCGTCAGGAGCCGATGACCCATGGACGATCTTTTTGGAACACAGCCAAGGGAACGGGCAGCCATCGGTGTCTCATCCGGCACTGCCATGACGGTTCTGGGGCCGGTCCCGATCGACGGCCTTGGCATCACGCTCATGCACGAGCATATCCTGCTCGACGGGGCGCGCACTTGGAAATGCCCCTGTCATCCGGACGACAGGCTGATTGCCGAACAGAAGGTCAATATCGAGATCGTCGGCGAATTGCGGATGAATCCGTATATGAACCGCGACAATGTCTCGCTGGACGATAGCGATCTGGCGCTTACCGAACTGAAGAAATTCCAAGCGCTCGGCGGCCATACGGTCATCGAGGCGACTAATATCGGCATCGGTCGCGATCCGGAAAAGCTTGCTCGTATATCGCGCATGTCTGGAATGAAGATCATCATGGGGACGGGGTTCTACCTTGAGCATACCCATCCAGAGTGGCTGAAAGAGATGGACGTCGATGACATCACGGAGTTCATCATCAATGATGTCGGCGGAAGCGCCGTTCAACCGGACATCATGGCCGGCATCATCGGCGAGGTTGGCGTCAGCAAGGATTTCACGTCCGAGGAGTTGAAATCGCTCCGCGCCTCGGCCCGTGCTTCCCGCATCACCGGCTTGCCGCTTTCGATCCATCTTCCCGGCTGGGAGCGGCTCGCCCATAAGGTGCTCGACGTTGCGGAAGAGGAGGGGGCCGATCTCCGGCACACCATTTTATGCCATATGAACCCAAGCCATAACGACCTCGCCTACCAGAAAAGCCTGGCTGAGCGCGGTGCGTTTCTCGAATACGACATGATCGGCATGGACTACTATTATGCCGATCAGGACGCGCAATCCCCATCCGATGAGGAAAATGCCCGTGCTCTTCGCGCGCTCATCGATATGGGTTTTGTCGACCGGCTACTATTGTCGCAGGACGTCTTCCTGAAAATCATGCTGACGCGCTATGGCGGTTTTGGCTACGGCTACATCCTCAAGCATTTCGTGCCACGGCTGAGGCGCCATGGTGTGGAGCAGGCAGCGATTGATCAAATGCTGACCGACAATCCGAAATCCGTTTTTTCCGCCGCTTGACCGGCCAAGAAATCCGTATCGCAAGGAGCATACATGTCCAAGAAGACGATCCTTCTCGCTGGAGAATCCTGGGTATCGACGGCAACCCATATCAAGGGTTTCGATCAGTTTCCGACTGTGACCTATCACACCGGCGCCGACGAACTGCTTGCCGCGCTAGACAACAGCGACTTCGATGTCACCTTTATGCCGGCGCATGAGGCGCAGCGCGATTTCCCGCAGACGATCGAGGCTCTGTCAGCCTATGACGCGGTTGTGCTGTCGGACATCGGGGCGAACACACTGCTCCTACATCCCGATACCTGGATCCATTCAAAGACGACGCCGAACCGCCTACGCCTGCTACGCGACTATGTCCGCAACGGCGGCGGTTTGCTGATGTTCGGCGGCTATTACAGCTTCCAGGGCATCAACGGCGGTGCGCGCTACCGCAAGACGCCGGTCGAAGAAGTCCTGCCCGTAGAGTGCTTATCCGTCGACGATCGGGTCGAGGTGCCAGAAGGGTTCACGCCTGTCGTCACCGGCGACGAGAGCCATCCGATCCTGGCGGGGCTCGGCAAGGACTGGCCGGTTCTTCTCGGTTTCAACGAAGTTGTCGTCAAGGACGAAGCGGAAGTCCTGGCGACTGTTTCCGCCGATTACGGCTCCTTGCCATTGCTGGTCACGGGACGCTACGGCAAGGGACGAACGATTGCCTGGACATCTGATGTCGGGCCGCACTGGCTGCCGCCAGGCTTTATCGCCTGGAATGGCTACAAGACGCTGTTTGAACAAATGCTCGCCTTCGCCACCGCCAAGGATTGAGCCATGCCGGTCCATGTCGTCGGCAACGTCTGTGTCGATACCACGTTTCGGGTCGATCGCTTTCCTCAGCCGGGAGAGACGTTCAATGCGAGAAGTCATATGGACGGTGTCGGCGGCAAGGGTGCGAACCAGGCCGTTGCCGCGGCAAGGACCGGCGCGGATGTCCGGTTTTTTGCGGCCGTCGGAACCGATCCCGCCGCCGCCTTCATCCGCGAGCGGTTGAAGAACGAGTTCGATCTCCGGCAACTGTCGGCAAAGCCTTTGCCGAGCGATCGGTCGACGATCCTCGTCAATCAGGACGGGGAAAACCTGATCGTCAGCGGCATCGATTGCGCAGCCGATTTCGACCCCTTGCGGGAGACCGGTCTTTTGAACCTCATCGCCCACGGCGACATTCTGGTCATGCAAGGCAATCTCAAATCGACGGTCACAAATGCGTGCCTTCGCGCTGCGAAGGCCGCAAGTGCGACCACTATTCTCAATCCGAGCCCCTTGTCGGGCGAAGCGCTGGATCTCGCAGCGGTTGATGTCGTCATTGTCAATCAAGGCGAGGCATTCGAGACCACCGGAAAGCCCGATCCTGAAGATGCGGCTCGAGACCTTGTTCGCCGAGGCGCGAAGGCTGCGATCGTCACGCTTGGCGCAGCCGGATGTCTGCTGCTGGAAGACGGCGCCGTCGATCTCATTCCCGCGGTCAAGGTGGCTGTGGTCGATACCAGTGGCGCTGGCGACATTTTTTGCGGGTGTCTCGCCGGATGTCTAATGAAGGGATGGAGGCTCGCGCAATCGGCACGGACGGCGGTAGCGGCTGCCGCTCTGGCGGTCGGCCGCCGCGGAACCTTGGAAGCCTGCCCGAGCCGGGTGGAGCTTGAGAAACTCATGAACACAGTGGAGGCGGAAAGCCTATGACACTCTCTCAAAAACCTGTCGGCCAAGCGTCCGGTGATGCGCTTCTTTCACTTTTCGGCAGGACGAAGGTCGTGATCGGCGTCGTCCATCTGGCACCGCTGCCCGGTGCACCACGCTATGATGGCGAGGCGATCGAAGTGATTTATCAACGTGGTCTTGACGATGCTAGGGCCTATTTGCAGGGCGGCTGCGACAGCGTCATCGTCGAAAACCATGGCGACATCCCTTTCTCAAAGCCCGATGATATCGGCCCCGAAACCGCAGCCTATATGTCCGTTGTATCGGATAGGATCCGCCGCGAGCTTGGCCGCCCGATCGGCATCAACGTTCTTGCCAACGCCGCCATTCCGGCTTTGTCCATTGCGAGCGCTTCCGGCGCAGGCTTCGTGCGCGTCAATCAATGGGCCAATGCCTATGTCGCCAACGAGGGCTTCGTCGAAGGCGAGGCAGCACGCGCGATGCGTTTTCGCGCCAAATTGCGGGCGAACGGGATCCGGATTTTCGCCGATGCCCATGTCAAGCATGGAGCGCATGCGATCGTCGCCGACAGGCCGGTGGAAGAGCAGGTCAAGGACTTGGTCTTCTTCGATGCCGATGCTGTTATTGCGACCGGCCAGCGCACCGGCCATGCCGCTGATCTCGGCTATATCCGGATGATCAAAGAAGCGGCAGGCTTGCCGACACTGGTGGGAAGCGGAGTCACACCGGAGAATGCCAACGATATTCTCGATATTGTCGACGGCGTCATCGTTGCTAGCTCGCTCAAACATGAAGGCGTCTGGTGGAATGCTGTCGATCCAAAGAGGGTCGGAAGCTTTATGGCCGGTTTGCGCCGATGAGGCTGAGGCCAGAGATCTGTGGCGAGCGGTTGCTTCGCCGCTTGAGTGATTTTGCCGAAATCGGTAGGACAAGTGCCGGTGGGGTCAACCGGCAGGCACTGAGCAAGGAAGATCGCGCCGCCCGGCATCTTCTCGCCGATCTTGCCAGGGCACGCGGCTTCAAGGTCTTTCAGGATCCGATCGCCAACCTGTTCCTCCGTCGGGAGGGCCGCAATCCGATGCGGCCGCCAATGCTCATCGGCAGCCATCTTGACAGCCAACCGACCGGTGGTCGCTTCGACGGCGCGCTTGGTACGCTTGCCGCCTTTGAAGTGCTGGAGGCCGTGGAAGATCAGGGTTATGAGACCGAAGCTGCGATCGAAGTCGTCGCCTGGACAAACGAAGAAGGAAGCCGTTTCACGCCCGGCGTCATGGGATCGATGACGTTTGTCGGTGCTGCGCATCCGAACGATTTCCGATCCGTTGTTTCAGGCGAGGGAGAAAGCTTCAGCCAAGAACTCACCGCTACACTTGCAGCCCTGCCTGAGGCGATAATGCGCCCGCTCGGCACACCGATTTCGGCCTATCTCGAACTGCATATCGAGCAGGGGCCCTCGCTTGAGCGTGAAGGCCTTGCCGCAGGTATCGTGACCGCCGTTCAGGGTACGCGATGGCTGACAGTGACGTTTTCGGGGAGTGCAGGCCACGCGGGCACAACATCGCTTGCCTACCGGCGCGATCCGATGGTGGCGGCAACATTGGCGCTCAATCGGCTGCAAATGTCGATCATGCCGCAAGACGACGACGCGAGGCTGACCGTCGGACGGTTTTCGGCGCACCCGGGTTCGATTAATGCCATACCGGATCGCGTGACCTTTACCATTGACATCCGGCATCCGGACGCGTCGACCTTGACTGCCATCGACGCAAGTGTTCGCGCGACCTGCGAAGAGGCGGCTTTGTCGCAACAATGCAGCGTCGGGATATCAACGTCCTTTGATATGCCGCCTGGCTGGTTCTCCAAGGTTATGACGGATCGGATCGAAGCTGCTGCGCAGGCTCTCGGATTGCCTTATAAGCGGATGATTTCCGGCGCCTTCCACGATGCCTTGTTCGTCGCGCGGGTAGCGCCCGCCGCCATGATTTTCGTGCCTTGCCGTGACGGCATTAGCCACAACGAGGCCGAATATGTCGAGCCCGCAGACGTCATCAATGGCGCCCGTCTACTGCTGGAAGCGACCTTGGGATGTATGCTCTAGGCCCAGGCGGTTGGTTCTCCAGGCAAGGCAAAGCCGGTGGCCTCAAGCGCTGGAACTCTCCGTCTCGGGGTGCGTGAACGGAAAGCTGTTTTGCGAAAACCTCAAAATCGGTTGATCTTGAAGTCGTCAAGAAAGACGTCTGTCCTGCCCATGCTCATGATCTCCGCCATGACTTCCCCGACGCCGGGCCCTAATTGGAAACCGTGTCCGCAGAAGCCGAAAGCATGAAACAGACCGGGCGTCGTGGCGGACGGCCCCATCACCGGAAGACCGTCCTCGACATAACCCTCGCAGCCGGACCAGGTGCGGATCACCGCGACGTTGGCAAGCATCGGCAGCAGTGGCAGCAAGGCCCGGAGTTGTCCGGGCAAGCGTGCCGGATCTGCCGTAGCGTATCCCGTATCCAGCGACACGTCGGTTCGTTCCGCCCCGCCGCCGAAGACGACGTTGCCGCGTTCGACCTGGCGTAGATAGCCACCGCCATGGTCATGCGCCCAGACGCCGACGACCGGCAGAATGCGGTGGGGAAGAGGTTCGGTAACGCCCATTTGCGGCCCTTTGGCAACTATCGGGACGTTCTCGCCAAACTGTGCGGCGATACGGGCACCCCAGGCACCTGCCGTATTAAGCAGTGCCTCTGCCGCGTAGTCTCCCTTGGACGTTTCGATTTTGAAGCCGGAAACAACTCTGGTGATGGCCCGGACGTCAGCCTCTTCGACGATCTTCGCCCCGAGACGTCGGGCAGCATCAGCGAAAGCAGGGGCTATCAGGCGAGGATTGCCGCTTCCGTCTTTCGGTGAAAAGGATGCAGCAATGGCTTTGGGGCCAAGACCCGGAAAGCGGCTGCGGATTTCTTTTGGCCCAAGCTCTTCCAAGTCGAGGTCCCAAGGCCTGGCCGCCTCCGCGAAGGAGCGCATTTCGTCGAGGCCAGCCTGGCTGAATATCAATCTCAGATGGCCGGTGGCGCGGAACTCAACGTCACGACCCAGCATCTTCGAAGCCTCTCCCCACAGCGCCAGCGATCGGCGTGCGAGCGCCAACTGGGGAATATAACGGCCGCTCCGGCGGATGTTCCCAAATGAGGCGACGGTCGCTCCGCTGCCGACCCGGTTGCGTTCCACGAGTGTCACGCGGACCCCGCGCCGGGCCAAAAAATATGCGGAGGCGGCTCCCATTAAGCCGCCACCTAGAACGATCGCATCCATCGGCTCCCCGCCCTGCACTCAGAATGGCCCTAGCCTCCGCGATTTGACCGGGATGAGTCAAAGTCGAGGTTTTAGTTCCTCCATAAGTCCAGCCTATGGGACGCGCAAAACTGCGCGACATAAGTCAACCTTATGGCTCCTGGCTTTTTCAATCTTGGATCTTGCTGTTTCATTCGTGCCAACTTTCCCCGCATCAGTGAGAAAGGAACCGGAATGGCCAGCGTGACAGCGTCCACGACAAACGATCCTGATGAGCAGGATTGGAATATAGGTGTCGATATCGGCGGAACGTTCATCGATTTCTGCGCTTTGGAGACCCGCTCCGGCCGCGTCGCCTCGTTGAAGGTTCTGACGACCCCAGATGATCCAGGCGCCGAGTTGACGATTGGCCTCTCGCTCCTCAGCGAGCGGGAAGGGCTTGACCCTGCCACCGTAAGCCGCTTCGTTCACGGGACGACGGTCGGAATCAACACCGTAATCCAGCGACGCGGCGCATCGCTCGCGCTGCTGACCAATGCCGGCTTTGAAGACGTCATCGAGTTAGCGCGATTGAGAATGCCCGATGTCTATTCGCTTTTCTGCGCCCGCCCCGATCAGCTCATTTCCAGAGACATGATCTTCGGAGTTGCGGCGCGAATGAGATCCGACGGAAGTCAAGCGCAGGCGCCTGATATGGAGGACGTTACCAATGCCGTGGCCGCAGCCAAGGCAAAGGGTGCGTCCGGCATCATCGTGTCCTTTCTGCATTCCTGGCGAAGCGACGCCCAGGAGGCCGCAGTCAAAGCGAAGATTGGAGAGGTTGCGCCGGATCTCTTCGTCTTCACATCGTCGGAAGTGTGGCCCGTCATCCGCGAGTACGAGCGTACAACCACCGCCATCCTAAACGGCTATGTCCACCCCCGCGTTTCCGGCTATCTGACTGCGCTCGAGGAGAAACTTGCGTCGCGCGGCGTCAGCGCGCCGGCATTGTTGACCAAGTCGAACGGCGGCGTCATGAATGCAGCGGAGGGCAAGCGGTCCTGCGTGCAGATGCTGCTTTCGGGCACAGCGTCGGGCGTAATCGGCGCTGCCTGGCTTGCCCGGCGTGCGGGCGAGAAGCACATTTTGACCCTCGATATCGGCGGCACTTCGGCGGATTTCGCTCTTATCATCGACGGCGAGCCGCAATTTGGCTCCGGCGAACTCATCGGCGAGTTTCCGCTGCACATCCCGTCGGTATCGGTCAGCTCAATTGGTATCGGCGGAGGCTCGATTGCGAGCGTGGACGCCCAAGGCGTTCTGCGCGTCGGACCGGAGTCGGCCGGCTCTACACCCGGCCCCGCCTGCTACAGTCGGGGAGGCACGCAGGCGACGGTGACTGACGCCATGGCAGTCTGCGGATGGCTGGGCCATAGTCAGATGGCCTATGGTCAGCTTCAGATTGACGTCGGCCTGGCCAGGGCGGCGGTGACCCGACTTGCAGAGCGGATTGGCAGGACGGTGGAAGAGTCCGCGCAGGCGATCCTGGACATCGCCGTCTCGGAAATGTTCGTGGAAGTTGAGAAATTGGCTTCGCGCGCCGGCGTCGATCTCAGGGAGTTCACGCTGATGCCCTTCGGCGGCGGCGGACCAATGCTTGGCGCGTTCCTCGCCCGTGAATTCAGGATGGCGAAGGTCATCGGCCCACCGCGCCCGGGCGTTGTTTCGGCTCTTGGCGGTCTGGTCGCGGACCTGCGCGGCGATTTTATCCGTACCATCTTTACCCACTTGTCGGACGAGGCGGTGTCGCTATTGCGCACGGCATTCGAGGCTCTGTCTGATGAAGGACGCAGCTGGCTGAAAAATCAGGGGCATAGCGGGCCGGCTGTGCTGAACGTCTCAGCCGACATGCGCTACCTTGGTCAGAGCTTCGAGATAGAGGTGCCGATTGAGGTGGCTTGGATTGCCAACGGCGATCTGGATGCCATGGCGCGCGCCTTTCATGTCATTCACGAGAGGATTTATGATTTCCACGATCCGGAAGGGGAGATCGAAATCGTCAACTTGCGCCTGTCGGCCGTTGGAGCGGGACCGATCCTGGAGTTTCCGACGGCAGCGCCGGATTCGCACACTGCGATATCGCCTGAGCGCGAGATACCTGTCTTTACCGGCAAAAACTTCGAATGGATCGGGCTTTACCGGCGCGACATGCTTCGTCCCGGCGGACGATTTGCAGGCCCCGCCGTGGTCGCGCAGGAAGACACGACCTTCGCAATTCCGAGCGGTACGCAGGTGGAAGTCGACCGCCACCTGAACCTGCACCTCACCTTCCCGGAGTAACAGCGCATGTTCGACCCATTGAACCTTCAAGTGTTCGCCAACCACACGCGAGCTGCCGCCGAAAACATGGCTTATACTCTCCAGCGGACGGCCCATTCCGCCTTCGTGAAGGAGACCGAGGACTTCACCGTCATGCTGATCAACCGTAGAGGCGAGACGTTCGGCGTGCCGATGGGCCTCGGCGCGACCTGGTATCCCGGTCTCACATATACCCGAGCGATCGAGATGATCGATGACTACAAGCCGGGGGACGTCGCCTTCACCAACGATCCCTATTCCTGCTTCGTCGCGACCCATGCGCCGGACACCCATTTGTGGAAGCCAGTCTTCTACGACGGCGAAATCATCGCCTGGACCGGGGGCCATATCCATAACACGGACATGGGCGGCGCCGTGCCGGCCTCACTGTCGCGTGCACTCACTGAAATTCACCAGGAAGGCATCCGCTTTCCGCCGATGAAGCTGGTCAACGAAGGTGTCTTCGATGACGATATTCTCAAGATCATGAGGACCAACGTCCGCAAGCCGGACCTTAACGTTGGCGACATCAAGGCTCTCGTCGGTGCGCTCAATACGGGCGAGCGGAAGATCCTTGCGATGGTTGAAAAATTCGGCAAGGAGGCGTTCCTGGAAGGCGCCGACGCTCTGCTCGACCATGCCGAGGCGCAGGCGCGGGACCTCCTTCGTGCCATGCCGGATGGGACCTGGGAATTTGTCGACTATGCCGACGAGGATTCTGTGGAGGCTAATCCTTGTCGCTTGAAGCTGACCTTGACGATCAAGGGAGACGAGGCACTGCTCGACTTCACGGGTTCCGACCCGCAACTTGGCTCGTCGCTCAACGTGCCATCGGGCGGCGATCCTCGCCACACGATGCTATTGGTCGGCGTCTACTACGTGCTCTACACGCTGAACCCGAAGATCCTGCTGAACACCGGCCTGACGCGGCCCTTCACCTGCATCGCTCCGAAAGGCAGCGTTCTCAATCCGATTGCCCCGGCCGCCGTTGGTATGCGTTCTCTGACCTGCGCTCGTCTGCGCTCGGTCATTTTTGGCGCATTTTGCCGGGCCGTGCCTGAGAAGCTGCCCGCGGCTCCGGCGGGAAACAATTGCATCGTCAACGTCATGACGACCGATGAGCGGACAGGTCGCACCGTGATTGCCGCGGTCAATCCGGTGGTCGGTGGCGGCGGCGCCATGCCACATCGCGATGGAACGAATGGATCGGGCGCGGATGCCGCCTACCTGAAGAACACGCCGATCGAGATCACCGAGACCGAGGTGCCCATCGAGTTCATAAAATATGGATTGGCAAAAGACAGCGGGGGTGCCGGCCGTTGGCGAGGCGGTCTTGCGACCGAAATGGCGTTTCGAGTGTTCGCGCCGGGCAGTCGCATCACTGCCCGCAATCGCGACCGCAGCTTCTTCCGTCCGTGGGGATTGCTGGGCGGTCGAGCAGCCGGCTTGTCGGACATGACTGTCAATCCTGGACGGGAAGATTACCGCCGCCTTGGCAACATCGATACCGCCGTTCTGCAGCCGGGCGATGTCCTCGAAATCCGGTCTGCCGGCGGTGGCGGACGCGGCGATCCGCTGGACCGCGAAACATGGCGGGTGGCGCGGGACGTGGCCCGGGGCTATGTTTCGCCAGAAGCTGCCGAGCGCGATTACGGTGTTGTCATTCGCGACGGCTTGGTCGATGAGGTCGTCACGGCCGCCCTGAGGGCTTCGCGCAGCAAGTCGACCGCCCACTTCCACTACGGCCCGGAGCGGGAAGGCTACGAGGCGCAATGGACGCCCGGCGCCTATGACCTCCTGACGGAAATTTTGGCCGGTCTTCCCATCCACTGGCGCTTCTTCACAAAGACGGAAATCTTCCGCCGCATGAAAGGACGTGTCGGACCGGACGGCGTCGCGGCGGCTCTTTCGGATGTGAGCGCCCGCTTCAAGGAAATGCCTCGACCAGCGATCGAAACCAAAGAGGCGGCCGAATGAAACCTGACAACGGGCTGATGAGGGACACCGGACGGATCGTGCGCCTTGCCGAGCAAGGCAGGCCTCCGGTTCGCTTCCTGCTGAACGGTGAAGCATGCGAAGCGCTTGCCGGCGACACGGTGCTAACTGCCATGCTCCTTCACGTTCCAGCGCTGAGGCAGTCCGAGTTCGGGCCTGAAAAGAGGGCGGGCTTCTGCCTCATGGGAGCCTGTCAGGATTGCTGGGTCTGGCAGGAGGATGCCGGGCGGCTGAGAGCCTGCACGACGCTCATTGCCGGTGGCATGAAGCTCCTTACCGCCGTCCCGCAGGGATG
Organism: Martinezella calliandrae; assembly: GCF_030272695.1. Lineage (GTDB taxonomy): Bacteria > Pseudomonadota > Alphaproteobacteria > Rhizobiales > Rhizobiaceae > Rhizobium > Rhizobium calliandrae. The sequence goes on along the minus strand of NZ_JARFYN010000009.1, from coordinate 38,443 downwards.
GCCGTCATGAGTCCTGGGGCACAGAGGGTCGTCATCGTCGGAGCGGGGCCTGCCGGCATCCGGGCTGCAGAACTTCTGGTGTCTGCCGGGATCCGGCCAGTCGTCATCGACGAAGGCATGAGGGCAGGCGGCCAGATATACCGCAGGCCGCCTCAGGGGTTCAATCGCAAGCCGAAACAACTCTACGGCTACGAGGCTCGCAAGGCCGTCACGCTGCATGCTTTGTTCGACAGCATGGTTACCGCCGGCCTCGTCGACTATCATCCCCAAAGCTCGGTTCTCGCTCGGTCGGGCCATATGCTGCAGACATTGACGCCGGCCGGCCGACGGGAATTCCCTTATGACCGGCTCATCCTTGCGACCGGCGCAACGGACCGTTTGGCACCGGTGCCGGGTTGGCAGGCACCCGGTGTCTATAGTCTCGGGGCGACGCAGATCGCGCTGAAGGCGCAAGGCGTGGCACTCGGGCGCAGGATAGTCCTTGCCGGCTCCGGACCGCTGCTTACCCTCGTGGCGACCCAGTTGCTGAAGGCCGGGGCCAAGCTGGCAGCGGTCCTCGACACGTCGACGATCCAGGACCAATTGGCCGGTCTGCCCGGTATGGCGGCGGCACGGCCGCGCCTCGTTCTGCTCGGCCTCATGATGCGCGCAAAGCTTGGCCGACTGTATCATTCCGGCGTGAGGCTAGTTGGCATCGATACTGATGAACGCGGGCCGATCGGCGTGCGGTGGCGCGATGGGCGCGGCGATGAGCATTTCACCGCATGCGATATGGTCGGCATTGGCTGGCATCTTCGGGCGGAGACGCAGCTGGCCGGCCTGGCGGGTTGCGACTTCGAATACGACAATGGCTGGGCACAATGGCTGCCGCGCACGGATAGGATGGGCCGGGCCACCGAGGGGCTTTACCTTGCCGGCGACGGATTACGGCTCCTCGGAGCCGATGGTGCGGAAGTGGCCGGCCGACTGGCCGCCTGCGCCTGCCTTGCCGACATGGGATTGCCTGCGCCGGACGTTGCGGCGGATTTGCGTCGGCTCGACCGGCTCGAACGGTTTGCTCGCGCGATGGCGCGCGCCTTTCCGTGGCCGGCGGAGATGGTTCGTCGGACCTCGGACGAAACGCTGGTCTGTCGATGCGAGGGGGTGACGGCGGGACAGCTACGTGAGAGCGTCGACTATGGCGGCGCGGAAGCCAATCGGGTCAAATCTCTGGTCCGGGTCGGCATGGGCCGCTGTCAGGGGCGTTTCTGCCAGCTCGCTGGCGCCGAGTTGATCGCCGAAAGGGCCGGCATCGCTGCATGCGAAGCCGGGCGCCTGCGCGAACAGGCGCCCGTTCGTCCGCTGCCGATCGGCATCTGGGCGCGCGAGCCATAAGGTTTGTGGCTCAGCCCGTTGTTCTCACCTCGCGCAACTCAATGACCGAGCTCATCGCCATTTGCGAGGACGGCTGCGCAGGCCTCGCGGATATTGTCGCGCATGGCAAGATGGGTTCCCGTCAGAGGCCGATCGCGGCTAGTCAGCAGGGCGATCGGAACAAGGGTTTTTTGACGCAGCGGGCGGCGCACGAGCCCCGGAAACTGTTCCCAAGGCAAGAGACCATCGACTATCGCGACACCGAATCCGTCCCGAACGAAAGGAAGGGCTGTGATGGAGATGTCGATCTCGATTGCCGGGTTGAACATCTGCTTTTCCGCAGCGGCGGCGCTTAAAAGAAGCCGGCCCGGTAGCGTGCCGGCCCGGTAGGATATCAACGTTTCGCTCTGGAGATCGGCAAATGAGATTTCGTCATGCTCCGCCAGACGGTGGCCTTCCGGTATGATGCAGGTGAGTTCGGCATGACCGAGGGTTTCAACTTCGATGCCTGGCCGCGACTTGTTGTTCATCACGACGCCGAGCAGCGCGTCGCCGTCACGGATCATGTCCACAATGTTGACCAGCGGCGCGATCAACGATCGTACTACGATGTCCGGATGAGCGGATCTAAAGGAAAGCAGCGCCTTGGGAACGATCGACATGGCGGGAGGTGCGGAAGCTGCGACCCGGATGAGGCCGGTGCGGCCGTAGCGCATGTCTGTCGTGCGCCTGCGAAGCGCGCTGAGTTCCGCGAAAATCCGTTCGCATTCGGGATAGAGCTCTTCAGCCTCGCGCGTGGCAACAAGCTTGCCGCGGACGCGGTTGAAGAGCTTGAAACCGATCTGGTCCTCGGCGTGAAGGAGAATCTGGCTCAGCGCCGGCTGCGAAATGTTGAGCATGGCGGCTGCCCCGGTCACCGTCCCACACCGCATCAGCATGCAGAAGACTTCGAGTTGACGTGCCTGCATTCGGGTCAATAGTCCTTTAGAGTTGCGTCGCGCGGCAATCTAAGCCGAATACAGGCGTTTCAGAAGTCCGCCACCTTACCCCAAGCAAATCCCGCGAATCTCTCCGGATGATAGGGCGCCGGATCGACGATCGGCTCCAATCCGGTGATGATGTCGGCGATCAGATGGCCGGCTCCAGGCCCAATGCCGAAGCCATGCCCGCTGAAACCGGCGGCCAGGACGAAGCCCGGAACGAAGGAGGCTTCACCGATCGCGGGTACGCCATCCGGAGTGCTATCGATATAGCCTGCCCAACTGGCGCTCACGCGTCGCCCCTTGAGGGCAGGCAGCAATTCGATGGCGCGGTCGTGCGTCAGCTTGATCGTGCCCCTGTCGATCGCCGGATCGAGGATGCGCATTCGCTCCATCGGCGTCGGCCGGTCGAGCCGCCAGCTGGCCAGGCTTTCGTGGCCGCTGTGAAGGCCCTCGAGGCCGCCGGGGGAAAGCGCGCGCCAGCGGCGAATAAACATCGGCAGGAACTGCGGCGCGAAACGCATGTTTTGCGCTGTGGGATCGACCCGTCCGCGACCGCTGATCGCAAGTGTATGGCCGCCGTCGCCCCTGCGTGTCACCGAAACATACTCAGTGTGGAGAGCGTCCGGGAGGTCTCCATGGCCGGCGCCGACGGAAAGGATCGAGGAGCGGATCGACGCTTGCGGAAAGCGGACGCCAAGCTGCCGGCAAAAGGATGAAGCCCACGCGCCGCCCGAAAGAATGGCTGTCCTGGTTCTGATCGTGCCTTTCTCGGTAATGACCGCTGAAAGCTTTCCACCTTCGGTCTCGATGCCGCGCGCAGCACAGTCCTGGTGCAGACTGCCCCCCAGTTTCATCAGGGCTCGAGCGACCGCCGGGGCGGCGTTGGCCGGATCGGCAATGCCATCGGTTGGGGAAAAGACGCCGCCTTTCCAAATGCGGCCCGTCGCCCTGCCGCGCTCGCTGGCCTGGGCGCTGTCGAGCATATGCGTGGTCACGCCGACGCTGCGCGCAAAGTTGCGCCAGCGGGCCCAGCCGGCAAGCTCTTCTTCTTTGTTGCTCAGATATAAGAGACCACAGCGGCGAAAGCCGGTGTTCTCGCCAGTCTCTGCGGCGAATTGATCCCACAGGTCGAGGCTTTTCGTCGCCATCGGCAATTCGCGGGCATCGCGGTTCTGCTGCCGGCACCAGCCCCAGTTACGGCTGGACTGTTCGGCGCCGACGCGGCCCTTCTCAACGAGAGCGACTTTCAGGCCGCGTCTTGCCAGATAATAGGCCGCAAAAACGCCGACAATTCCGGCCCCGATGACGACGGCATCGGCAAGAGATGGCAATTCGGCGGAGCTTTCGACCAGGGTGAGCGGTGCGGGCATGGATGTGGGTCTCCTATCGAGCCTGAAGCATAGCGGGAAGAACGGCCATGAAGCTGCCGCACAACTGCCGCACGCGGCATAAGATTCTGCTCATCGTGGATCAAGCGGCTAAATATGCCAGCTCGGTGCATGCAGAATGAAATAGACAAGATCGGCCATGGTGTTATGTTTGATCTTGGAATGTTCGCAGCATAAAATGCTGTCCTTGAACTCTGTTGAAAGACTTAAAGCAATGAAGCTCGACCGCATCGATATCAAGATCCTGTACGAACTTCAAAAGAATGGCCGCATCACCAATGTAGAGTTGGCGGAACTGGTAAACCTGTCGCCGAGCCCGTGCTTGATGCGGGTCAAGAAATTGCAGCACGAAGGCTATATCGAGGGATATTCAGCCCAGATCAACATCGGAAAACTGGGTCAGACACTGACCGTGTTTACGGAAGTCACTCTCAAGAATCATCGGCAGATCGACTTCGCGCGTTTTCTTTCGGTGGTGGAGAAGGTGGATCAGGTAATCGAATGCCACCTCGTCTCGGGCGGCTACGACTACATGCTGAAGTTCGTGACCGCCGGCATCGGAGAATATCAGACGATCATGGAACGGCTGACCGACATGGATATAGGGATAGACAAGTATTTCAGCTTCGTCGTGCTCAAATCACCGATCGTCAAGGCGCACATGCCGCTGACCAGCCTGTTTCCTATGTGATCGGTTACGAGGTCGTATCGTTAGCTAGGCGTGGCCATATTCACGCTTTAGCTCCGGATCCTGGACAAGGTTATCGAGCCATTTCGGATCGAGTTTCGGAACGGACCCGAACAGCAATTGGGAATAGGGATGACGAGGCGCATTTGCGGTTTCGCGCGTGATTTGCTCGACTTTTCTGCCATCGTACATCACGACGATCTCATCGCAGATTGCCTCAACGACCGATAGGTCATGGCTGATGAAAACATAAGATAAATGCAGCTCGCGCTGCAGTTCCTTGAGCAGGTCGATGATCGCAGCCGCAACAACAGTGTCGAGGGCAGAGGTGATTTCATCGCAAATAATCAAGCGCGGCTCTGCTGCAAGCGCGCGGGCAAAATTGACGCGTTGCTTCTGCCCACCGGACAATTCCGACGGATAGCGGTAGCGAAGCGCGCGCGGCAATCGCACCATGTCCAGCAATTGGTTGACCCTGGCCTCTCGGGCCTTGCGGTCCATCCCATGGTAGAAAGCCAATGGCCGCTCGAGGATATCGGCGACCGACTTTGCCGGGTTGAGCGCCGTATCGGCATATTGAAAGACAATCTGCATCTCGCGCAGTTGATCGCGCGTTCTAAGTTTCGCGGCACGGTCTATATTGCTGCCATTAAAGCCGATAGTGCCTGAGACAGCCGGCAATATGCCGGCGATGGCACGCGCCAGCGTCGACTTCCCGCATCCCGATTCGCCGATGATGCCGAGATTCCTGCCCTTTTCCACCTCAAGGCTCACGGATTGAACCGCGCAGACCGCCGGCAGACCATTGGCCAGGATGTCGCCATAGCCTGCCACCAGGCTGTCGATCCTCAACACAGGAGCAATCGATCCGTCTGTGCTTGTGCCACGGAACGCCGGTTTGGGCTCGACGGCTGCCAGCAGCTCGCGCGTATAGGGGTGGCTCGGCCGTGTCAGGATCGCTTCGGTCTCTCCCAGTTCCTGGATTTCACCACCCTTGAGCACCGCGATGCGATCGGCGATCTGCGCCACGACCGCCAGATCGTGCGAAACGTAGACACCGGCAATATCGCCGGCACGAATGACCGATTTGAACGCTTTCAACACATCGATCTGCGTCGTCACATCAAGCGCGGTAGTCGGTTCGTCAAAAATGACCAGCTTGGGTTCGCCGATCAGAGCCATGGCTGCCGCCAGCCGCTGCAATTGGCCGCCGGAGACCTGATGCGGATATCGTTCGCCGATCGTTTCCGGATTTGGCAAGGAAAGAGCCCGGAAGAGCTCGATCGCGCGACGCCGCGCCTGCTCAGGGGGCATCAGCCGGTGAATGCGGGTAACCTCGATCACCTGTTCCATAATTTTGATGGCTGGATTGAAAGCCGCTGCCGCGCTTTGCGGAATATAGGCAACCGTCGTGCCGCGGATCTTCGAGCGTTCGCTTTCCGGGAGCGCGGCCATGTCCTGCCCGTCGACTTGAACCTTGCCGCCGGAGATGCGACAGCCCTCCCGCGCATGTCCCATGAGCGTCAGCGCGATCGTTGTCTTGCCCGATCCGCTTTCGCCGATGAGCGCTACAATCTCACCTCTGGCGATGTCGAAGCTGACACCTTTGATGATCTCGACCGTGCGACCGGAGTCTGTCGTCGCCTGGACCTTCAGATTTTTGATTTCAACGAGGTTGGTCATCGTCACGCGTTCCTGTCTCTGATCCTGCGCGGCAGGTTGTCGATCAGCAGGTTGACGCTGATGGTGAGGCTGGCAATGGCAAAGGAAGGCACGATCACGGCAGGTGCAGCAAAAGACAGCCCACCGATATTTTCGCGGACCAAAGCTCCCCAGTCGGCGTAAGGCGGCTGCAGGCCAAGGCCGAGAAAGGAGAGACCCGACAACAGGAGAACGACAAAGACGAAGCGAAGGCCGAAATCGGCCAGAACAGGACGAATAATGTTTGGCAGGATTTCCGACCCGATGATGTAGCCGACCCTTTCGCCGCGAGTGCGCGCAACCGTAATGAAGTCCATCGTGTTGATGTTAACGGCAAGCGCGCGGGCAAAGCGATAGGCGCCGGGCGTATAGATGACAGCGAGTGTGATGATCAACACCGGAATGGACGAGCCGACGGCAGCGACGACGACCAGGCCAAAAAGCTTGCTTGGGATAGAGTTCAAAGCATCGAGAAACCGGCTCAAAATTGTGTCAAACCAACCGCCGATAGCTGCGGCGATCATGCCGAGCGTCACGCCGCAAAAGCAGCAAAGTGCGACGGCAGCCAATGAAATGCCGACCGTGTAGCGCGCACCCATCAGGACGCGCGAGAACATGTCACGGCCGAGATAGTCCGAACCGAGCCACAATTGGTGGCTCATCGGACCAAAATAATCCGTATCGACGATTTCACCGACGGAATAGGGGATAATATAGGGTGCGAACAGGGCGACGATCGTCCACCCGAGGATGATGGCAAAGGCCAGGATGCCGACGGGGCTAACGTTGTAGCCAAGCATGGATGGAGTGCGGCGAGGCAGGGTTTTCGTGGTCATCGCAGCCTCGGATTCGACAAGATGGCAACAATGTCAGCGGCGGTAATCAACAAGAGATAACCAAGGCAGAAAATCATCGCGCAGCTTTGGATAAGCGGCAGATCGCGCGTCGCGACCGCGTCTACCATCAGCTTGGCGATGCCGGGATAGTTGAAGATGGTTTCGACAATGATCACGCCGCCGACGAGGTAGGAGAGCGAAAGCGCAATCGCATTGACGATCGGCCCAAGGGCATTGGGCAATGCGTGCCTGAACACCATGCGGCCGCGCGAGGCGCCCTTGAGCAGGGCCATTTCCACATAGGGCGTCTTCAGCGTCTCGATCAGCGCCGCCCGGGTCATGCGGATCATCTGCGCCGAGATGACGAAAGTGAGCGTAATGACGGGCATGGCATAGATCTTCAGGAGGTCGAAGAATGTATGCGCTTCGTTGACGGAGGATAGTGCAGGCAGCCAGCGCAGATAGACGGCAAACAGGAGCACCGCAAGCGTCGCGACCATGAACTCGGGCACCGATATCACGCCGATGGAAAAGATCGTGACAAACCGATCGTAATAGGAGCCGCGAAGCATGGCTGAGGTAATGCCGAGCAGGAGTGCCAGCGGGACCGAAACGAGCGTAGTGATGGCGGCAAGCTCCATCGTCGCCACCAGACGGCCACCGATCAGCTGTGCGACAGGCATATTATTCGCATAGGATATACCGAGGTCGCCCTTCATCAGGCCCAAAAGCCAACCCATGAACCGCAAGATTGCCGGTTCATCGAGATGCATGGCCTTGCGCAGCCCAGCAACCGCTTCGGGTGTGGCCGCCTGACCGAGCAGGATGGAGGCGGTGTCTCCTGGCAGCATGTTGGTTGCAAAAAACACGGCAAAAGACACGATCAGCAAGGTGATGATCGCTATGACGAGCCGGTTTAGGACAAGTAAGGAAACCTCGGATCTCAAACAAAATGCTCCTGCGGCGTTCTACGAAACGAATGGCGTTCGCGGGGCGGAAGTCCCCCGGGGCGATTTCAGCCGTCCCGGGGAAGTGTCCGTCGCTATCAGGCCTGGAGCCAGAGATACTCCGCCATTGCATAGCCCATCATGCCACCGAGCGGGTTGGCTTCCAAACCGTTTACCTTGCTCGAAAGAGCATCCACATTCGAGATGTAGGCAGGGATGATGGTGCCTGCTTCTTCGGCAACCATCGCTTGCATTTCGCCGTAGATTTGCTTGCGCTTGGCATGATCGAGCAAGCCGCGAGCTTCGACAAGCATCTTGTCGAATTTTTCGGACTTATACTGGCTCTCGTTCCAGGGTGCATTTGAAGCATAGAGCAGAGAGAACAGGATGTCGGGCGTCGGGCGCGGATTGATGTTGCCGAAATGGATCGGCGCCTTCAGCCAATAATTGTCCCAATAGCCATCGGAGGGAACACGCTGGACATCAAGCTTCATGCCGATGTCGGCGCCGGCGGCTTGGATGATCATGGCCATGTCGATCGACGAGGTTGCTGCGTCGGAGGCTACCACCGGAATAGACTGGCCGAGCACGCCTGCCTTCTGGAAATAGAACTTGGCTTTGTCCGGATCGAAGGCCTTCGGCTTCAGGTCGTTGTTGTGATAGATGTTGGCCGGAGAAACGGGCTGATCATTGGCAACTTCCCCAAGGCCACGCAACGCTGACTTGACGATCTGTTCGCGATTGACCAGGTACTTCATCCCGTCGACGAAGTCCTTTTTGTTCCCCGGGGCCATGTCCAGGCGCATGTTGAGGTTGGTATAATTGCCGCTCGTCGTCTTCGACAGCGTAAAGCCCGACTGACCATCGATCAGCTTCATAGCGCGTGGATTGATCGATGCGGCAAAATGAATGTCGCCCGAAAGCAGGGCATTCACACGCGCATTGTCATCACTGATCGCGAAGAATTCGAACGAGTCGAGATGGGGTTGGCCAGACTTCCAGTAGTTCTTGTTCTTCACCACGATCGAGCGATTGCCCGGATCGAAGGTTTCAAGAACGAAGGCTCCGGTGCCGTTGCCCTTCGAGAAGTCGGTCGTGCCATTGGCAACGATCATAAAGTGATGCAGCGCCAGGATGGTCGGCAGGTCGGCATTCGGGTTGGCCAAGGTAATTTCGACCGTTGACTTGTCGACGGCCTTGAAGTCGGTCATCTGCGCGGCGATCTTGGCGACCTTCGAGCCGACACCGGGGTCGAGGTGGCGCTTCAGCGAGAAGACGACGTCGTCGGCCGTCAGCTCCTTGCCGTCATGGAATGTCACACCCTTGCGCAGCTTGACCGTCCAGATCTTGGCGTCCTTGCTTTCGATGCTCTCGGCAAGCTCCATTTGTGTCACGCCGGCCTTGTCGAGGAAGGTCAGACGATTGTAGAGCGAACAGCAACGCACATAGTCGGTAGACAAGGATGCTTTTGCTGGGTCCAGTGTGTCGGCGGTCGAGGACGACCAGCCGGCCGCCTTGAAAGCACCGCCCGAGACGGGCGTGGCTGCAATAGCCCGCGAAGCCCGGCCGAGAATGAAGCCGGCGCCAGATGCTGCCATGCCACCTGCCAGCATCAATTTCAGAAGATCGCGTCGGGTCGCCCCGCGCCTGATGGCATTCTCCACCATTGCGTCGTCGGCAGAGGTCCAGTTTGAAATTTTTTCAGTCATCTCATTCCCCTTTTTCTGTTGGTTTGATGGGACGCCCGTCTTGCCCGCGAGCTTTCCCAGGTTGAGTTATTGTTTTTCGAGCAGCCTTTCCTTGACCGCCGAGGCAAAGGCCGCCATCGACGTGAAATGGTAATCTGGCTGGGTGAAGGTCTCGGGCTCTATCGTCCCGCCGTAACCGTCCTGCGCATGACGGCGCTCGATCCAGCAATTGGTCAGGCCAAGCTTCCGCGAAATGCCGATGTCGTGATATTGGCTCTGCGCGACATGCAGAATATCGTTCTTGCTCGCCCCTTCACCGGCAACGAACTCGAATACCTGTTCGAAGAAGGCGGGGTCTGGCTTTTCAGTGCCGGTATCGTCGGCCGTAAAGGTCGCGAAGAACGGCGAGCCCAATTTCTTTTCGAAATGATCGAGCGCCCAGCGGCGCGCGTTTGTCATGGCGATGAGGCGATGCGTTTTCGCAAGTTCTGCAAGCGCCGCTTCGCTGTCCTCAAACGCTTCCCAGCTCGCGACGGAATCGCGCAATTGCTGAGCGTATTGCTCTTCTGACGGCAAACCGAGCTTCGGCGCAATAACCTTGTAGACCCGCACGAGATCGTCCGGAAAGAGGTCGGCATCTTTGCTGTAGCGCGCCAGGCGATAAAGTTTCAGGGCTTCCTCGCCATCGATGGAGAGGCCGGCTTGCGCCGCGATCTCAGCAAGACTGGTCTTTAAGCCACCTTCAAAGTCGATGAGTGTGCCGACGACGTCGAAAGTGAGATACTTGAAGTCCTGAAAGTCTCTGGCCAACTCACGCTCTCCTTCATGGTCTGCTGGCGGACAGACCGGTTGCAGCATAAAATTCTGGTTCAATCGGCGAAAATCGCCCTGCAAAGCCCGGAAAAGCCGGCTTTCAGCCGTTCTGGGAAGTAGTTTGGCGGTTCCTGAGCGGCGGAGTCGCCGAATCGATGGTGTGTCGCGGCACAAAATTTCGAATTTCCGGGTCTGTCCGATATTTCGCCGATGGAGAATGGCATCCGCCGCTTCAACGCATTGCTTCCCGGACATCCGGATCCTCCAATGTCTGGTCGAGGGTCTTGCGCGTGCGTTCCAGGATCGCGTCGATATCGTCGTCGGTGCAGCAAAGTGGCGGCGCGTATCCGAGCACGCCATGGGAGAATGCTCGGATAACGAGGCCATTTTCCCAAGCACGGTCGAAAATCCTACGCGCCGGCATGGCAGCGCTTGGCAGCGGTGTCTTCTTGATCTTGTCAACCACGAGTTCCACTGCGGCTAACATTCCTCGACCACGAACATCGCCCACCAGCGGATGGTCACGCAGGCTTTCCAGGCCTGCCATCAGGCGGGCGCCTGCTTTGACGCCGTTTTCAAGAAGACCGCCTTCATAAAGCTTCAGCACTTCGAGTCCGACCGCGGCACTGACGGGATGGGCCGAATAAGTATAGCCATGGCCCACGGCTGTATTGCCTGCAGCATCGGCGATGACATTGTAGACACGATCGGACATGAACACGGCGCCCATCGGCACATAGCCCGAGGTCAGGCCTTTGGCCGTCGTCATGAAATCCGGGACGATTTCGTCTTGCGAGCAGGCGAACAGAGGCCCCGTCCTCCCGAAGCCGGTTATAACCTCATCGGCGATGAAAAGAATATCGTACTGGCTGCAAAGGTCACGGATCGCCTTGATCCAGCCTTTCGGTGGCACGATAACGCCGCCGGATCCCTGGATCGGCTCGGCATAGAATGCGGCAACGCGCTCGGCGCCGATCGCCTCAATCTTCGATTTCAAATCCCGGATGGATGCGGCAATGATCGCATCCGCATTGGTGCCGACCGGATTGCGATACGGATAGGGCGAGGGGATTTTATGCTGCCAGTCAAAGGGCACGCCAAAGCCCGCGTGAAATCCGGGCAGCGCCGTTAGTCCGGCGCCCACGGTCGAGGAGCCGTGATAGCCTTGCTCGATCGAGATGAATTGGTCGCGCTCGGGCTTGCCCTTGGCGTGCCAGTAATAGCGGATGAAACGGACTGTGCTATCGACGGCATCCGATCCACCGAGCGTGAAGTAGATATGATTGAGATCGCCCGGCGCGCGATCGGCGAGCTCGGCGGCGAGACGGATAGCGGCTTCGCAGCCGAGATCGAAATAGCCGGTCGCGTAAGGCAGCTCGCGCATTTGGCGGGCTGCCGCCTCAACAATGCTTTCGTGTCCATAGCCGGCGTTCACGCACCAGAGCCCGGCAAATCCGTCGACCAGCTGGTGGCCGGATGCTTCGGTAACAGTTGCACCCTTCGCGGATCTCAAAACTCGCACACCCAGCTTTTCATGCCCGCGATAGGATGAAACCGGATGGATGAGGTGTGCGCGGTCGAGTTCGATGAGGGAGTTGGCGAGCATAATGATCTCCAGATTATCCGAGGGCCTGATTGGCCAATGCAAATATTCCTGCGCCCTGGCTGACCACTGATGCACCGGCCGGTCGCTGCATCGCGATGCCGCCTCCCACTTGGTTGAGACCGATCTGCGCCAGCCAGTTGGGTAGTCCCGAGCGTTCATTCGTATCGACACGCAGGAAGGCGCTCGACTTGCGAAGGGCGAGCGCTGCTATCAACGACTTTGCGTCCTCAGCGCTCGACGCGATTACGGGCCCGATAACATCGCCGCGACCAAAAGCGCGCAGCGCACCATAGGCATCAATGCGGCCGCGACGTCTGATGACCGCAACTTGGGCGACGCTCGCAAGTACATCGATCAGTGCGCTGCGGTCGGCGCCAAAGGCTGCGCGATCGAGGGCTTTGATGGCCGAGAAATCACCCGCGCTTGCTGCCTCTACGTCTCCCAGAGAAGCAAGATCGGTGAGGTACCCCTGATGCTGAAATATCTCGCCCTTGGCGGCAAAACCGAGCTTGCGGTAGAGCGGAAGGCCGTCTGCCGTCGCAATGAGCCTGAGGGACCGATCGCCGGCAAGCGCCATCGCCTCGTCCATGAGCTTGCGGCCAAGGCCGCGGCCGCGCATCGTCTCGTCAACGATCACCATGTTGATCGTCGCACAATCTTCACCATAGGGGGTCATCAGGATGGTGCCCACGACCCGGCCTGCCTCGTCAATCGCCGCGATGCCACGGCTCAAATGCAGGCCCATATGCCAGTCCTCGGCACGATGGGGCCATTTGGCCTGGCGCGAGAGAGCTAGTGCGCCGCCTATGTGCTCCGATGTGAAGCTGACCAGATTTATGTCGTCGGTTCGCATGAGGCGTCCTTTCCTTGCCTCAAGTCTCCATGATCGCCGCGGAGCAGATCATCTGAAGGCGTGGTTCGCCGTAATATCTTTCGCCGTAGCGGATATGATTGGCCGCATCTTATGCTGTCGGTGCCTTCTTGGCGGCTCGCGAACCGCCCAAAATGCGGCGTCGCGATGCCTACTCCTTGCAACACTCTGCCAAACGCCGCCGTCCATACGAAACAATATGCTTTGCGGAGACACCAATTCGATCACGCCCGTCGTAAGACTTCAGCCTATGATCGTCTCAACGCAGATGCCATTTAGATAGAGGACGAACGGACATGGCGCCTTTCCGGCCGAAATACATCACCTTCGACTGCCACGGCACGCTAATCAATTTCCAGATGGCGGAAGCTGCCCGCCACCTCTATGGCGACCGCCTCGATGAGCCGGCGATGCTGCAATTCATCAAGAACTTTGCCGCCTACCGGCTGGACGAGGTCATGGGCGACTGGAAGCCCTATGCAGAGGTGGTGCACAACTCGCTTGAGCGCACATGCAAGCGCAATGGCGTTGCCTTCAAGGATGAGGACGCCACAATGGTCTATGAGCGCGTACCCAGCTGGGGGCCACATACTGACGTTCCGGCTGGCCTCGCTAAGGTGGCAAAGGAAATTCCGCTCGTCATCCTTTCGAATGCTATGAATGGCCAAATCATGTCGAATGTGGAGAAGCTTGGTGCGCCTTTCCATGCCGTCTTTACGGCAGAGCAAGCCAACGCCTACAAGCCGCGCTTCAAAGCGTTCGAATATATGTTCGACATGCTCGGCTGCGGTCCGGAGGATATTCTGCACTGCTCGTCGTCCTTCCGCTATGACCTGATGTCGGCCCATGACCTCGGCATCAAGAACAAGGTCTGGGTCAACCGTGGCCATGAGCCCGCAAATCCCTTTTACGGATATGTCGAGATCGCGGATATATCCGGCCTACCGGGCGTCGTAGGGCTTTGAGAGAGGTGAGCCCGATGAAATATTCCTCCTATTGGCATGACACAGCTGCCCGTTTTACGGGTGCAGCCGTCGGTCCCGTCGAGGGACACTACGATGTTGTCGTCGTGGGGGGCGGTTTCACCGGGCTTGGCGCAGCCCGGCAACTCGCCATGGCGGGCGCGAAGGTCCTTGTTCTGGAAGCCGAGACCGTCGGGTTCGGTGCCTCCGGGCGCAATGGCGGTCATCTCAACAATGGTCTGGCGCACAGTTACATCGCGGCAAAGGCGGAATTGGGCAAGGAGCGAGCTGTCGCGCTCTACAAGGCATTGGACGCTTCGATCGACACGCTCGAAGCGATCATCGTTGAAGAGGGTATCGACTGCAATTTTCGGCGCGCCGGCAAGTTGAAGCTTGCCTCGAAAGCGCAGCATTTCGAAGGCCTGGCGAAAAATTTCGAGGCGGTGCATGCCGAAGTCGATCCCGATACAGCGCTGCTTTCGGTGGACGAACTCAAGGATGAGATCGGTTCGCCTTTCCACGGCGCAATGCTTTCGAAGAAGAGCGCGATGATGCATATGGGTCGCTATGTCGTCGGATTGGCCGAGGCGGCCAAACGGCGTGGCGCGGTCATCGTGGAAGGCGCGGCAGTGACGGAGCGCAGCCACTCCAACGGTAGGCACATCCTCAAGACCAGCAAGGGAACCGTGACCGCGGATCAGGTCATGATTGCGACGGGTGCCTACACAACGGCCAATTTCGGCTATTTCCGCCGGCGCATCATGGCGGTCGGGAGTTTCATCGTCGCAACCCGGCCCTTGACGGATGCGGAAGTTGCCTCGGCAATGCCGGGTAACCGTACCTGTGTGAACACGATGAACATCGGCAACTACTGGCGCCTGTCACCGGACAACCGGCTGATCTTCGGAGGGCGGGCCCGGTTCTCCGCAACGTCCGACCAGCGTTCTGACGCCAGGAGCGGCGCGATATTGCGCGAAAGCCTTGGCCACATATTTCCCCAGCTTGCCAAGGTCGAGATCGATTATTGTTGGGGCGGTCTGGTCGATATCACCAAGGATCGCTACCCGCGGGCCGGCTATCACGACGGGATCTGGTACGCCATGGGCTATTCTGGCCATGGCGCCCAGCTTTCCACCCATCTCGGTATGACCATCGCCGATGCGATCCTGGGCAGGCCCGACCGCAACCCTCTCAAGGGGCTCGATTGGCCGGCCGTTCCCGGGCATTTTGGCAAGCCTTGGTTTCTCCCACTGGTAGGTTTGTACTACAAAACGCTCGACAAATTTCAGTGATGTCGGCCGGCGGCGGGCTGCCGAGGGAGCGTCGTCGCAAAAAAAAGGGGATGCGGTTGCACCCCCTTTTTTTGCCTATCGATCCCGCAGCTCAGGTGAGGCCACCGATATGGAAGGCCTTTGTTTCCAGATATTCCTCGATTCCGAGCTGCGAGCCTTCTCGCCCGAGACCCGATTGCTTGACGCCACCGAACGGCGCGACCTCCATGGAGATCAAGCCGGTGTTGAGGCCCACCATGCCGAATTCCAGGGCCTCGCCCACCCGCCATGCGCGCTTTAGGTTGTCGGTATAGAAATAGGCCGCAAGCCCGTAGGGCGTGCCGTTGGCGATAGCGATAGCCTCGTCCTCCGTATCGAAGCGGAAGAGCGGTGCCACCGGCCCGAAGGTCTCCTCGGCAGCGAGCTGCATGGCAGTGGTGGCTCCGGCCAGGACGATCGGCGCCGTATATTGCCGCCCGGTCGGCAGGGTTCTCCCGGCCGTGACAATGGTTGCGCCCTTCGAAAGCGCGTCGTCAACATGGCGGTTGATCTTGGCGATGGCTGCTTCGTTGATCATCGGACCGATCGCAACGCCGGCTTCGGTGCCCGGCCCGACCTTCATGGCATCAACGCGGGCGGCAAGCTTTTCGGCAAATGCGTCATAGACGCCGGCCTGAACCAGTATGCGGTTGGCGCAGACGCAGGTCTGGCCGCCATTGCGGAACTTGGAGATGATCGCTCCTTCCACGGCAAGGTCGAGATCTGCGTCATCGAAGACGATGAAGGGGGCATTACCCCCGAGTTCGAGGGACAGCCGCTTGATGCTGGCCGCTGCTCCACGCATCAGCAGTGAGCCGACCGGCGTGGACCCGGTAAAGGAAATCTTGCGCACCGTCGGATTTGCAAGGATCTCGGCGCCGATCTCGGTCGGCATGCCGGTGACGATATTGATGACGCCCGCGGGGATACCGGCCGTTTCAGCGAGCACGCCGAGCGCCAGTGCCGAGTAGGGGGTAAATTCGGACGGTTTCACCACGACCGTGCAGCCAGCGGCAAGCGCCGGGGCGAGCTTGCGCGTGATCATCGCGTTCGGAAAGTTCCAGGGGGTAATGATGCCACACACCCCGACCGGCTCTTTCAGCACCAGGATGCGGCGGTCTGGAGTCGGTGAGGGAATAGTCTGGCCACCGATGCGCCGCGCCTCTTCGGCGAACCATTTGACGAAGGACGCGCCGTATCGGATTTCGCCGCGGGCTTCGTCGAGCGGCTTGCCCTGTTCGGTCGTCAGAATGAGCGCCAGATCCTCGATATTATCGAGCATTAGATCATGCCAGGCTTCCAGCAGCGCGGCGCGTTCGGCATGCGTGCGTTTCTTCCAGGGGGCATAGGCTGCTTCGGCGGCCCCGATGGCTGCTCGTGTCTCGTCACCGCCCATGTCCGGCACGGTTCCGATGACGGCCTGCGTTGCCGGGTCGACGACCGAAACAATCTTGCCCGAGCGGGCCGGTTGCCAGTCGCCACCGATCAGCGCCTGCTGGCGGAAGAGGGATGGTACTTTCAGGTTCTGCATGTTCAGGTCCTCAATTCCTCAATAAGACGTCAGATTGCAGCGAGCAGCGCGGCCGTGATCGCGTCGGTCCGGTCCTTGCCCGGAACCGTGCCAACGCCGCTCGCCGTCGTCGCTTCGATTGCCGCCATGACAGCCTTTGCCGCATCCCGCTCGCCCAGATGTTCGAGCATCATGGCGCCGGACCACACGGTCGCGATCGGGTTGGCGATGCCGAGATGCGCAATATCGGGCGCGGACCCATGCACGGGTTCGAACATCGACGGCGCGTTCCGCTCAGGGTTGATATTGGCCGACGCCGCAAAACCGAGACCGCCCTGGATTGCGGCGCCGAGATCCGTGAGGATGTCGCCGAAGAGATTGGATGCGACGACCACGTCCAGTGTTTCCGGCGCCATCACCATGCGGGCAGCCATGGCATCGATGTGATAACTGGTAACCTCGACATCCGGATAGTTCCGTGCGAGCTCCCGGGTAATGTCGTCCCAGAAGACCATGGAATGCTTCTGAGCATTGGATTTCGTGACGGAAGCGAGTTTGCCCCGGCGGGTTCTTGCCTGTTCGAAGGCGAAACGCAGGATGCGTTCGACGCCTTTGCGGGTGAAGATCGACGTCTCGACCGCGACCTCGTCGGGCGTGCCCTGATGAATGCGGCCACCGGCGCCGGAATATTCGCCCTCGGTGTTTTCGCGGATGCAGAGGATGTCGAAAGTGGATGCCTTGAGCGGCCCGTGAACGCCCGGCAATTGTCGGTGCGGTCGAATATTGGCGTATTGCACGAAGTTCTTCCGGATCGGCAGCAACAGGCCATGCAGAGACACTGAATCCGGCACTTCCGCCGGCCAGCCGACGGCTCCGAGCAGTATGGCATCGAAGCCGCGCAGCGTCTCGATACCATCGGCGGGCATCATGGCGCCGGTTTCCTTGTAGAAGGCGCAGGACCACGGGAATTCGATGCCGTCGAGCGCGAAGCCGAAGGCACCCGCCGCTCGTTGCAGAACCTGCCAGGCGGCAGCGGTCATATCGCGTCCGATGCCGTCACCTGGGATCAATGCGATCTGGTGCGTTTTCATGTTCTTTGTCCTCAAAGGCTGATCAAGACGCTCTTGCTCTTTCGATTGGCCTGGAATGCCTCGCGGCCAAGATCCTTGCCGATGCCGGATTGCTTGTAGCCGCCGGTCGGCAGAATGTGGTCACGCGAACGGCTATAGCGGTTCACCCAGACCGTCCCGGCCTCAAGGCGGCGCGTGAGCCGGATGGCGCGCGAGAGGTCGCGGGTGAAGAGGCCTGCCGCAAGCCCGTAGCTCGGATGGTCGGCAAGTTGCAGGGCTTCCTCCTCGTCCTCGAATGTCTGGATCGTCAGCACCGGACCGAAGATCTCCTCGATGATCGCCGGAGAATCCTGATCGACTTCGGCTATCAGTGTCGGGGCATAAAAATAGCCTGGCGCGTCCATGCATGCGCCACCAGCAAGGCATTTTCCGCCAGCGGCGACGGTGGCCGATATGATTGCATCGATGCGCTGCCTCTGCTTCTCCGAGATGATGGGAGAGTACCGGCTCGCTGCTTCCCAGGTAGGACGGGGAATGACGCCTTCCATCCGGTTCTTGATGGCGTCGATGAGCTGGGCTGCTATCTTTCTCTCGACAATCAGCCGTGATCCAGCCACGCAGGCCTGGCCCGCATTGCCCAGGATGCTCGCCGCGACCGCAGCCGCAGCCTTGTCGAGGTCCGCATCGGCGAAGACGATCTGAGGGCTCTTGCCGCCGAGTTCGAGCGTCATCGGCTTTATGCCGGTGCGAGCGATATTCTCCATGATCGCCGAACCGGCCCGGGTTGAGCCGGTGAAGCTGATCTTGGCGATCTCCGGGTGGCCGGTGATCGCGTTGCCGGTCGTTGCGCCGTCGCCGAGAACCACGTTGATCAACCCGGCCGGAAGACCGGCTCGCACGGCGAGCTGAGCCAGGTAGATGGTGGAGAACGGTGTCATTTCGGAAGGCTTCAAGACGACAGCGTTTCCCGCGGCCAGCGCCGGGCCAAGCTTCCACGCGGCCATGTTGATCGGGAAATTCCAGGGTGTGATGGCTCCGACAACTCCATAGGGCTCTGTCATGATCATGCCGAAATTGCCGTCGTCAGTCGGCACGAGGTCGCTGCCTTCCTTGTCCGCGAATTCGGCGAAGAAGCGGATCTGCTCTGCCGAAATCGCGATATCGCCTTCCACGAGCTGGCCCACGGGACGCGTCGAGGCGATGGCCTCGAGTTTGGCCAGCATTGCGGCCTCCTGTTCGATAAGGTCTGCCCATCGATGAAGCACGTTCAGGCGCTCGCGCGGTCGAATGCCGCCCCAATTGCTTTTCTTCAGCGCGGTCTTTGCCGTCTGCACCGCCTGATCCACGAGGTTGGCGTCCGCGACGGGACATCCGGCATAGGCCTTTCCATCGGAAGGGCGGTGCATCGGAATGACGCCGTCCGCGGCAGAGAAATGCTCGCCGATGAAATGTCCGACAGGCAGAGAAAGACTGTCGGGATCGAAGCTAAGGTCCATGATAATGCCTCCGGGTCATTTTTACGAAGATGCTATCGGATCGGCAAAGCAGCTTGATCCGATAGGGTCGGCTCGTGCGGCGCAAAAACCCGTTTTGGGGCAGCATGCCAGCGCATTCTTCGGTCAAATTCCGCCTCAGAACTCAAGGCGTGACGGTGACGTAGATCTTGCGGACCGTTTCGATCGTCTTCCAGATTCCGACGAAGCCCGGCTTCATGACGAAGCTGTCGCCGGCTCTGTAGATGACCGGTTCGCCGTCATCCGGGGTCAGTTCGACCACGCCAGAGAGAATGTGGCAGAATTCGAAGGTTTCGCCCTTGATCGAACGGCTGACACCGGGCGTGGCCTCCCAGACGCCGGTGTGAACCGTCTCGTTGCTGGCAACGTCCTGTGCCCAGGTCTTGAGCTTCGGATTACCCGAGATCAGTCGCTCCGGAGCGACAACGTTTTCGCGTGGTGCGAAGGACGGGTTCGGGTCAATCGTCTTGAGGAGGGACATTGTTTTCCTTTCCGAGTTAGGGTCAGTAGCCGCGACGGCGGTCGACGAGGCCGACCGGGTCCAGTCCCGCCCGTATTCGCTTGATGTTGTCGACGACGGCGCGTGCGGCGCTATGGGGCTGAGTGACGCTTGCGACATGCGGCGTGAGCAAAATGCGCTCGTGGTTCCAAAACGCGTGTCCGGGCGGCAGTGGTTCCGGATCGGTCACGTCGATCACGGCGCCGGCAAGCCGGCCACTGTCGAGCGCGGCCAGGAGATCTTCCGAAACGAGCTGCGGTCCGCGGCCGACATGCACGAGGCCGGCACCTTGCGGCAGCTTGTTAAAGAGGTTGGAATTGAGGAGGGCGCGGGTCTCATCGGTCAGCGGAAGCAGGCAGATCAAGATGTCGGTGGCGGAAAGCATGGCCTGAAGTCCTGCTTCGCCGGCAAAACAGGTAACGCCTTCCAGTTCGTGTTGACTGCGGCTCCAGCCGGAAAGCGAGAAGCCAAAGGGCCTCAGCCTTTCGAGCACGGCCTGTCCAAGGTTTCCGAGCCCGAGCATGCCGATGCGGCGGTCGGCGGCCTTTATCTGCGGCAAGGCATTCCATATCTGGTTGCGTTGCTGACCCAGATAGGCGGGAAGATTGCGGTGAAGCGCGAGGACGGCAAGCGTCACATATTCCTGCATCATGCTGGTGATGCCGTCCTCGACCATTCGCACGATTTTTATGTGATCTGGGATGTGCGCCGTACTGAACTGATCGATGCCGGCACCGATGGAGAACAGCACTTCGAGATTGCTGTAACGCGGCAGTTCGTCCGGAACCGTCCAGGTTATCAGGTAGCGCACCGCCTCGGGATCGACCGATGGCGGATCCATGGAAAATGGAATGTCCGGCAGTTCGCGTGCGAAGGCTTCCCGAAAGATATGGCCGCGGCGGGCATCTGAGCTGAAAAGAAACGTCATCGGCTATTCATCCTTCGGCATCACGCCAGGCAACGTCGCGCGAGAGCCTCGATCATGACCTGGCAGGCGGCGAGTTCGTCCATGAGAATGAATTCATTCGGCTTGTGCGCGCGTCCGATATCGCCGGGGCCGCAGATGATCGCCTCCAGGCCGGCACGCTGGTAGAGCCCGGCTTCTGTGCCGTAGCTGACGGCTGCCAGCGGCTCTGTGCCCGTCAGCTCAGTCAGCAGATCGGCAAGAAGGGCTGGCCGTGAAAGGGAGAGGGCGGGATAGGAGGTTAGTTGCTCCCATTGGACTTGAAAGCCCCGATGCTCAAGTGCGGCAGCGGCTTCCCTCACCGGAGACAGCAGCGCCGCTGGGTCTATACTGGAAATCGCCCGAGCTTCGATCTCCAGAGTGCAGAGGTCCGGAATGATGTTGACGGCTTGCCCGCCGTGAATGGTGCCGACTGAGATCGATGAATAAGGCGGCTCGAACTCTGCTTCGAATGGTCCTTGGGCGAGAGTATGGGCGGTAGAAATTGCTGCCCGCAGAACCTCGGCGGCGGCATGGATTGCGTTGAGCCCTAGATCGGGCCGCGACGAGTGACCGGAGCGTCCCTTCAGGGTGACGCGAGCGGCTGATTTCCCCTTGTGTGCGAGGATGGCGCGCATGTTGCTGGGTTCCCCAACGATGACGCCGAGTGGCGTTTCGCAAAGCTCCAGCAGGCGCGCAATGAGATGCGGGACGCCGCGGCAGCCTGCCTCCTCGTCATAGGAAAAAGCAAAATGGATCGGTCGCATGAGAGGGCCAGCAGTAAGCATCGGCACAGCCGCCAGACATGCCGCCAGAAACCCCTTCATGTCGCTGGTCCCGCGACCATACAGTCGTTCGCCATCTACACGCAGCACGAACGGATTGCTCGTCCATCCAGCCTCGTTGGCTGGCACGACATCCATATGGCCTGATAGGACATAGCCCGGTTTGTCGCGGGGACCGATCGTCGCGAGAAGGTTCGACCGGTCGCCTTCAGGGCCGGGAATGATATCGACTGTAGCGTCGAAGGATTTCAGATAGGTCCCGATCCACTCCAAAATATCAGCATTCGGCGTTCCGACGACCGAGACGAAACTGACCAGTTTTGCCAGGATATCCGGGGCGCGCATCGATGTGTTCCCATGTCCGATTGCCGTCAACGCTTGTGCGATTGACGTAGTGATCAATGGGAAGGTTAAGCGCTCGCCAGAAGTTTAGCTGCCGAAAGCACTGCTCATACGGTTAAATCTTACGCCGCAGTTTGCATACGCAGTCAAATGTTTTGCGCGGTTTGGGGTAAGGTCGGTCGAGCATGAGCCGGCCTCCTCGAATCTGCGGTCGGCAAATCAAATGGCGGCTGGATCGCGAATGGATACAAAAATACCTGAGAAACTGCATGTTGATGCATTCGAGATGCGTTTTGCCGATATTGCGGATGTCGATCTGTCTCAGCTTCAGGCTCTCTCAATGTCGGTTGGATGGCCGCATCGGTCGCAGGATTGGCAGCACCTGCGCGATGTCGGACGTGGCTTTGTAGCTCTTGACGAAATCGGTCGGGTTTCGGGTTCGACGATGTGGTTCCCGCATGGGGAGACTTTCGCCACATTCGGCATGTTGATCACTGCGCCCCGGCTCCAGACAAACGGTACGGCCAAGTGGCTCGTCAAACGGATGCTGGCGGAATGCCACCATGAAAGGTTCAGGCTGAATGCGACAAGAGCAGCGCGCCGAATGTGCGCAGCGCTTGGTTTTACGCCGCAACAAACGGTCTTTCAGTGTCAGGGCGAGGTTGTCTCCGTTCCCCAGGTGGGGCCTCTCAAGCGAGGGCTTCAACTGAGACGGCTCGAACGCGGTGATCTGGATGCAATCGTCGCCCTCGACGAGCCGGCTTTTGGTACGTCGCGCTACCGGCATCTTTTGCGGCTTTTTGAGAGTTCCGTCTGCTACGGTCTCTATGACGGCCACAGGCTAATGGCCTATTCCATGCGCCGTCGGTTCGGCCGAGGTTACGTCGTTGGTCCTGTCGTCGCCTATTATGAAGAAGACGCAATTGCCGTCATTCAACCGCATGTCGTCGCGCATATCGGTAGCTTTCTCCGGCTCGATACGCATTTTGATACAGGTCCATTCGCCAATTTTGTCCAGCAAAGCGGCATGTCCATCTTTGACACTGTAACGACTATGGTTTCTTGTGAGGCGGCCGCCTATGGGAGCCCAAGCAATGGTTCTCCGATCGTTTTCGCGCTTGCTTCGCAGTCTTTCGGATAGTTGCCAAGCGCTGCCATCTTGTTAAATCGCACCAGGCATCTAAAGTTCAAGCTCCTTTGAGCCTTAGAGGTATTCGGAGCATTTGATGCGCGTACGAAAGGTTCATACCTATTTAAGAGTTCGACTACGGGAATTTAGGGCCGGTTCGTGTCCGCTCGAGGTACTGTAAACTACCTTCGAACCGACCCAAGGCAGCTTCTGCTCGTAAGCCTTCATCTGGCAAGAGCGCTGCCGCTAGTTACGCCGACTTGAGTCGAAGCCGGTGCGCTGCCTGCTTGGCACGATTGCCGCAAAGCGCCATGCTGCACCAGCGCCTGCGGTGGCCGCGGGTGTGATCGGCAAACAGCAGGGTGCAGGACTGGCCTTCGCATGCCTTCACGTTCGAAAAATCCTCGGTGCAGACGAAGCGGCCGAGAGCCTCGCCGACCGGTAGCAACAACGCTTCCGGCGACCGCCACTTGCGCATCGGCTGAAGTTCCAAGACTTCGCCTTCGTCTGTACGTCGCGTCACTAGGTGGCTGTAACCTTCGTCTCGCTCCAGCAGGCGATTGAGCGGTTCCAGCTCGGTGAGCGCGTTAGGCGTCAGTGGCTTTCCCTTATGCACGCGCACAAAAGTCCGGAACCACTCGCGTAAGTTCCTTGCCTGATCGGCGACCTTATCCAACTCGCCCGGTAGCGCCTGGGCCCGTATCGCCTCAAGTACTTCTGGCGAGACGAGGCCTGCCTGCTTAAGCCAGCGCAAAAAGCCTTCTCCATCCTCGATCCAATCGACCGGCACTTCGACCGGCGTTGCCACCGAATTCAGGAAATCCAGCGCTAGCGCGTCACCCAGAAAAAGGGCGGGAGAGTGGTTATCCATCACAAATCCTATTCCGGCTGCCGATTGCAATTCATGGCTGCCCCTCGAAAACGTTCCATATGTGTAACCTGTCAAAAGCCTATTGACAAGTTATGTTTTCCTGACATAACCTCTTAGTATCGATCAAACAGGTTACATGCAGCGACCTAAGGAGCACTTGGATGTCAGCTCAGTCAACGCATCAGCAGACTATGCACATCATGCTCGTCCGTGGAGCCTGGGCGGATGGCTGCGGCTGAGCCGAGGTGATCGGGCCACTCGTGGCCGAGGGCTTTGGCGTGACTGCTGCGCCCTGCTGCTCTACCTGCGACCCGAGATTTTTAGCCGGCAAAAAGCAGCACGGGAACCACAAACCCCCCGCGTATCACTGCCCCAACCACATCAACTGAAGGAACGCATTACGATGACCACGATCACCTACCGCACAGTCACAGTTGACGGGACCAAGATCTTCTATCGCGAGGCAGGCGCGAAGGGCGCCGCAAAGCTGCTGCTGCTGCACGGCTTTCCAACCTCTGGCCATATGTTCCGCGATCTCATTCCGCTGCTGGCCGACCGGTACCATATCATCGCGCCCGACCTACCGGGCTTTGGCCAGTCAGACGATCCAGTCGCCAACAGCTTCGATAGCATTGCAAACACGATCGACCGTTTCACTGAGATCGTTGGCTTCGACCGCTTTGCGGTCTATGTCTTCGACTATGGCGCGCCGACGGGCTTCCGTTTGGCGGTGAAACATCCGGAGCGGATCACGGCCGTTATCTCGCAGAATGGCAATGCTTATGAGGAAGGCCTGAGCGAAGGCTGGAACCCAATCCAGGCCTATTGGCAGAATGCGACAGAAGAAAACCGCAACGCACTTAAGGCCTTCCTGGGACCGGAGGCGACCATATGGCAGTACACCCACGGCGTTTCGGATCCTGACAGAATTTCGCCGGATGGCTATTCGCTTGACAATTTCTACCTGTCGCGGCCTGGCGCGGAAACTGTGCAGCTCGACCTCATGGGCGATTACAAGAGCAATGTAGCGCTCTATCCAATGTTCCAGGACTATTTCCGCAACCACAAGCCACGCTTCCTCGCGGTCTGGGGCAAGAACGACCCCTTCTTCCTTCCGCCGGGTGCGGAGGCCTTTCGCAGAGACATGCCCGAGGCGGTGATCAAGTTCTTTGATACCGGTCATTTTGCGCTCGAAACCCATGCGGCAGAAATTGCCGCCGCCATCCGTGATTTCCTTGGCTGAAGCCTTTAAACGCAGAAAAACCATGTCCGACACGGTCGCTATCATTACCGGTGCCAGCCAGGGTAAGGGTCAGGCAACCGCCATCCAGCTTGCCAAGGACTTTTCGGAGCTTGTGCTCGTTGCCCGCAATAAGGCCAATCTGGAAGAGACGGCGAAAGCAGTTGGGGCGACGGGGGTGGGAGCACTCGTCATTGAGGTGGATCTTGCAGAGCCTGTCGCTGCGCAGGCCATTGTCGACAAAGCGCTCGCCGCCTTCGGGCGGATCGACGCGCTGCTCAACATTGCCGGCGCCGTGCCGCAGATCGACGTCTTCGAGATGACGGACCGGCAATGGGATGACGGCCTGGCGCTGAAACTGCACGGCGCGCGCCGCCTGACAGTCGCCGCCTGGCCGGCATTGCAGGCATTGAAGGAGACCAAGGGCTCCGTCGTGCTGATGTCCGGCTCCGCCATCTTTCCGAAAGCAGGTGCGGTCGGCACGATCAACGCAGCGATATCAGCGCCCGTCAAGGCCTTCCCTGACCGCGGTATCGAGGATGGTGTGCAGGTCAACAGCGTCCTGCCTGGACCTGTCATGACGGGCCGCCGACGCAGTTATCTGGCGCGTTGGGCGCCGCTGCACGACAGAGCGTGGAAGAGGCGACAGCACGGTTTCCCAAGGAGGCGGGCATTGCGCGCTACGGCAAGCCGGAGGAGGTCGCCGAGCTAATGGCCTTTATCGTCTCGCCAGCCGCACGCTGGATGACGGTACGACGCTCCGGATGGACGATGGCGAGGTGAAGTCCGTCTGAGACGGATCGGACATATGCGCCGAAACCCGGCGGCGTCATCAAAAACGCCGCCCGTGCCTCAGTCAAGTTGTTTAGAACCAGAGCACAGGCGAGCGTGCGATCCGGTGGGCGTCTGGGGTCGAGGACTGCGCTTGCGGATAATTTGTCACGTTCTGCCACTGTTTCCCAGTTATTGCGGGACAGTCTTCAACACGCCTGCCTGGAGATCCGCCTCGTCGGCAACAATGGAGGCGGTCTCGTTCAACAAGACGTCTTTAGCATTCCTGCGGGCATTTTCAATCGCAATATCGGCACTGAGGCTACGCTCGTTTGCCTCCAGGCCATCGTCTTCACTGGTGTCCACACCATCGTTCATTTGCTGGCGGGACTTGAGGCGATTGGCCTGAGCGATCAATTCATTGCGACGCTCTGCTTCATTCAGGGAGACAACCCGTTTCTCACGCTGCGCCTTCAGTTCGGCAGCGTCTTCTGTAAAGCGTTGGAAATCCTTGTCGTTCGCCACCCGAGCTTGATGGCGGCTCTGCAGTTGAGGCAGCAGCGTCTTCATATCGCCCTCAGGGGTATAGTTGGCCGGTTTGACCTTCGACCACGGCAATGCGTTGTCATAACTCGCTTCCCCAAATCTCTTGGGATCAGAAAAGCCCGGCAAGCTGATATCGGGCGTCACGCCGCGCAACTGTGTCGTACCGCCATCGACACGGAAAAACTGGGCAACCGTCAATTTCAATTCGCCGAACTTTGGCTTGCTGCCGTGGGTCAACTGGTCAAGATTGATCACAGTTTGGACGGTGCCCTTGCCAAAACTGGGTTCGCCGACAATCACACCTCGACCATAATCCTGAATCGCCGCGGCAAAGATCTCCGAAGCTGACGCCGATCCACGATTGATCAACACAGCCAGCGGGCCTGTCCACGCCGGCGCGGGAAGATCATCGCTTTCAACGTTCACCTTACCGCGGGCATCGCGTTCCTGAACCACCGGACCCCTGCCGACAAATAGACCTGTCAGATCAATCGCTTCGGCTAGCGAACCGCCGCCGTTATCACGCAAGTCGATCAAAACGCCGTCGACATTGTCCTGTTTCAGTTCAGCGAGAAGCTTGGCGACGTCGCGGCTGGCGCTACGGTAGTCCTTGTCGCCCTTTTGCCGCGCCTCAAAGTCTTCGTAGAAAGCGGGCAAGGTAATCACCCCAATCTTGCGGGTGGCGTCGCCATTCTTTATCGACAGGATCGTCTTGTTGGCAGCCTGTTTGTCAAGGCTGATCTTGTCGCGCACCAGGCTGATGACGTGATGTTTGCCATCCGCTCCTGCGTCCGCCGGCAGAATGTCCAGGCGCACGACAGATCCCTTTGCGCCGCGGATCATCTGCACGATTTCATCAAGGCGCGTACCGACAACTTCCTTTATCGGACCATTCTCGCCTTGACCGACACCGACAATACGGTCGCCAGCCGCGAGCTTGCCGGACACTTGCGCAGGGCCGCCGGCGACGAGCTCACGGATCGTCGTGTAGTCATCTCTTTCCTGCAATACCGCGCCGATGCCAACGAGCGAAAGCTTCATTGAAATATCGAATTCCGCCGCAGCGGCTGCGCCGAAATAGTCGGTATGGGGGTCGATCGATGTTGTATAGGCGTCCATGAACGTCTGAAAGACGTCGTCGCTCTTGTACTTATAGGCACGCTCGAGGGAGTTTTCGTAGCGCTTGTCGAGCGTATCGCGAATGCCGGCATCGTCTTTGCCTGCCAGCTTCAGACGCAGCCAGTCGTTCTTGACGCGTTTGCGCCACAGGTCATTGCTTTCCGCTTCCGATTGCGGCCAGGGCTCCTTGTCGCGGACGAGGGGATAGTCTTCCTGCACACTGAAATCAAAGCTCTGCTTGAGCAAGTCGCGCGCGTAGTTCATGCGGTCGACAACGCGCTTTACATAGACGTTGAAAATGGAAAAGGGGATCTGCAGGTCTTCCCGGTTTATGGCATCGTCAATCTTAGTATTGATGGCGGTGAACTTGTCGATATCCGTCTGCAGGAAGAGGACGCGGTCTGGATCCAGCGACTTGATAAACTGGTTCATGATCCTGGCCGACAGGGCATCATCGAGCGGAACGGGCTTATAGTGGAGACGCGCAAGAAATTGCGCGCTCAAATGAGCGGCTTGTCCTTGCTGCGGTAGCGGCGTCAAAACTGTCGGTGTGCCAGTTTCCAGCGCGTATGCTGATGGAGCAATCGCTAGGAACAGACAGAGGAAACCATATTGTAAACGCATTAAGCTTCGATCCAATTCTCACGGTTGGGTCTTTAATGAGTGGTGTTCGTGGAGCAATTATGGTTTTTTAGCAACTAAATCGGCGCGCTCCCTCTGAATCCGTGTTTGAAAAAGTCCCGGAGAGAGATTTCGGTATGTCGCGGACAGAATTGCTGGCGGAATTAGATCGATTCTGTAAGCCTAGCGACTTTGACCCTCGCCTTTCTTCTGGCATCGTGGAACCGCAGGACGAGGTGACCGCAGTCTAGCCAATACGGCATCGTCACCCAAGATCGTCAGCTGGAGGCTTACTCACCCCAGCCAATACCTTGGCCCCGGCCCCTTGCGTCCCGCCACATCGGCAGGGTTCGCGAGGCCACACCGGTCGATCGACAGACAGCCGCAACCGATGCACTCGGTAAGGCCGGATCGCAGCCGCTGCAATTCGGCTATGCGCTCATCGATGCGCGTTGCCCACTCGCCCGACAACTGCGACCAGTCCCGACGCGATGGCACACGATCGGCTGGCAACTTGGCGAGCTCGGCGCCTATCTCCTCGAGCGTCAGCCCAATCCGCTGTGCAAAGATGATGAAGGCGATCCGGCGCAATATGGACCGGTGATAGCGCCTATGCCCCGAGCCGGCGCGCTCAGACGCGATCAGCCCGCGCTCCTCGTAGAAACGCAGGGCTGATGAAGCAACGCCGCTGCGCCGCGACACGTCAGTAATTGTCAGCATTGGATCCATGCATAGACAAAAGCACGATTCCCGCTTGACTTCAAGTTAACTTGAACTTGTAGCGATTATGCGTTCTCATTGAAGGAGCATCTGCAATGCAAACATCTATCGATCTTCAGGGACTTCGCGTGGCCATCACGGGCGGCACCTCGGGGCTGGGACTGGCGCTTGTGCGACAGCTTGCCGCGAAGGGGGCGCGTGTCGCCTTCATAGCTCGCACCGCAGCGAGCGTCGAACGCATCGCCGCCGAGACGGGCGCGCACGGGATCGTCGCCGACGTCGGCAAGAAGAACGACATCTATCCGACCGCGCTGCAGGTTACTGCCAGCCTCGGCGGGGTCAATGTGCTGATCAATAATGCGTCGAGCCTCGGCCCAGTCCCTTTGGCGCTTCTGGCCGACACCGAGTGCGAGGAGCTGGAAGCGGCGCTTGCGGTCAACCTCCTTGGTGCGTTCCGACTGACGAAAGCCCTGTTCGGCGCGCTTGCCGCGTCGGCGCGCGAGGGCTGCGGCGCGCTGGTCATCAACATTTCCAGCGACGCGGCGGTCAACGCCTATCCCGGCTGGGGAGCGTACGGTGCGAGCAAGGCAGCTCTTGCCCATCTTACCGCGATTTGGGACGAGGAGGCCAAGCCCGACGGCATAAGGTTCCTCGCGCTCGACCCCGGCGATATGGACACCCCTCTTCACGCGATGGCACTCCCGGATTCCGATCCATTCACCTTGAAAGCCCCCGAATTGGCCGCGGCCGAGATCATTGAAAAGATGCTCGACGCGTTGACGGCTCGCGATAAGCTGACCACCGGTGCACGTGCATGATTGCCGCTCACCGCCCCGATCGGCGCTCGGGCAGGCTGCTCGTCGTAGACACGCACCGCACGATGCGCCACCTGCCGCGCGCTGAACTTGGAATGTTATTGGCTCCTGGTGATCTAGTCGTCGGCAATGATGCCGCGACCCTGCCCGCGAGCTTGTGGGGAACCCATGTGCCAAGCGGGAAGGCGATAGAGATTCGCTTGGCCGGCTGGCTATCACCTCCCGATCCTACCCGCTTCGTGGCGCTTGCCTTCGGTTCGGGCGATCATCGCACGCGCACGGAAGACCGTCCGGCACCGCCCCCACTGTCACCGGGCGACTATTTTCAATTTGGCCGGCTCGAGGCCAGTATAGAGCGCCTTCTCGACCACCCTCGACTTCTTCAATTGCGCTTCCACAGCAACGGCGCGGCGGTGTTTGCGGGCTTGGCACAGCATGGCCGGCCGATCTAATACGCGCATGTTCCCGAGCCGTTGGCGCTATGGGATGTTTGGACGAAGATCGCGGCTCGGCCGTTCGCGTTCGAGGCGCCATCGGCAGGCTTCGCGCTCGACTGGCGCACGCTTCAGGACTGGCGTCGGCGCGGCATCGGATTCGCATCGCTCACGCATGCCGCGGGCATTTCTTCCACGGGCGATCCCGCGCTCGACTCGCGTCTTCCTTTCGACGAGCCCTATTGCATCCTGGAGTCCACCGCAGAGCAGATCGCACGAACGAAGCTCCGCGGCCGCCGCATCATCGCGATCGGCACGAGCGTCGTGCGCGCACTCGAGGCGGCTGCCAATCCGGATGGCAGCGTCTGCGCCGGAAATGGTGTTGCGACGGGGCGCATTGCGCAGGGCACGCCGCTCCGCGTCGTCGATGCAATTCTGACGGGCGTCCACCAGCCCGGCGAAAGCCACTTCGAGCTTCTGCACGCCTTCGCCGACGATGCCCTGCTCGCCATAGCTTCAGCAGCGCTTGCAGCGGGGCGCTATCGCACGCATGAATTTGGCGATTCCATGCTGCTCGATCGCCAGCCGCTGCCTCTGTCGACGGGCCGCGGTGGTTGACTCGAAGCGTCTACTTGGGCGTGGCTATGCTGGCGATGGCGTCGCCAATACACGGTGATGGGCACCTGGTTATGCCCTATTGCGACAATTGCGCGGTAAGAGAGAGAGCTCTGGGGAGGGTCTACGACCTATTTTTGCTGTTTGCGCGCTGCCTGGGTGCCGCAAATCGACTGATAGATTCAAAAACAGCGCGCGGAATCTTAAGCTCCGTCGTTGGGGACGGCGGGAAGGTGATTCCAGTCACACCGGGAATGAAGCAAGGTCAAAGCCGAGCTGGGCAATCCCGCCGTCGGCATCCGAAATCATGAATGCGGGGAGGCTCCGTTGCAGACTGGGTTGCGGGTCACCCTTGATCCGGCCTTCGGCGAAGCCATGGAGGTAATCCACGAAATGCGGAAAGCCCAGCGTTGCGGGACCAAAAACTGCGGCCGACAATGTGGCGTCTACGAGAGAGCGAGCGCTCGCCTGCGAAGCACCGTCCGCCATGCAGGCGCGCATTGCGAGTTCCTCTGCTTTACGCCGACGATGGCAGACTGCCAGACGTCCGTGTCGCCATCGAAATAGAGGGACGGCCTCGCGTGGAGCTCATTGTGGGGCTGCTTTCGCAAAGGATGCTCTGTGTCGAGGAGCATGCGACGGAGCTCCTCTCTCGCGTAGTATCAAAGTGCTGCAGCTAAGGGGCCGCCGGCGTGTTGTTTCGATGTGTCTTTCGAATTGACCATCGCTTCCGCGAGCTGACGGAAGGTGACAAGCCCCACCGCTTCCCCCGACGACGAAACTACCGTGACCTCTCCGTCCGGCGCCGAGGCCAGCAGGCGCACGGCATCTTCGACCGTCGTGCCAGCCGCGATTATCTGCCCACCCAGTCCGACGCCGGCGCGCAGCGGTGACATTACGGCTTCGACCTGAACGACGCGCCCTCTGTTGACCTCTTTCACGAAATTCGCGACATAGTCATCGGCAGGCCTAAGGACGATGTCCTGGCTGGTCCCTTGCTGAATGATTTCGCCATCACGCAGAATGGCGATCTGGTCGCCTAGTCGGAGGGCCTCATCGAGGTCGTGGGTGATGAAGACGATCGTCTTCTTGATCTCCTTCTGGATATCGAGAAGCACTGATTGCATGTCGGTGCGGATCAGCGGGTCGAGCGCCGAATAGGCCTCGTCCATCAACAGCACCGGCGCGTCGTTGGCCAATGCCCGGGCAAGGCCGACCCGCTGCTGCATGCCGCCGGAAAGCTGGTTGGGATATTTCTGCTCGAACCCCTTCAGACCGACGCGCTCCAGCCAACACATGGCGATGTCGACACTCTTTGCCCGCTCCATGCTCTGCACTTCAAGGCCGTAGACGGTGTTGTCGAGCACGTTGCGATGGGGGAGGAGCGCGAATTTCTGGAACACCATCGCCGTCTGGTGCCGGCGAAACTCCCTCAGTTCGGCCTGGTTCATCTTGACGACGTCGACGCCGTTGACGAGCACTTCGCCAGCGGTCGGGTCGATCAGGCGGTTGATGTGCCGGATCAACGTGGACTTGCCCGAGCCTGACAGCCCCATGATCACCTGGATGCAGCCGGAGGGCATTTCGAGGTTGATGTCCTTCAGCCCCAGAACATGGCCGAACCGTTCGTTGAGCTGGATCTTGCTGACGCCGTTCTTGACGGCCTCGACATGCCTCGTCGCTTCCGGTCCGAAGATCTTATAGAGATGACGGATCTTGATGCCGTTGAAGTGCGTGTCAGCCATGGACCGTCTCCCGATGTTTCTGGAGCCGCTTGCCGTAGGCCTGGCTGACCCGATCGAAGATGATGGCAATGCCGACGATGGCAAGGCCGTTGAAGATGCCCAAAGTAAAATATTGGTTGGCGATGGCTTTGAGCACCGGCTGGCCGAGCCCCTGCACGCCGATCATCGAGGCGACGACGACCATGGCGAGCGCCATCATGATCGTCTGGTTGATGCCGGCCATGATGGTGGGCAGAGCGAGCGGCAACTGCACTTTGAATAGCTTCTGCGTGCCCGATGATCCGAAGGCGTCGGCCGCTTCCAGCACATCCTTGTCGACGAGGCGGATACCGAGATCGGTCAGTCGAATCATCGGGGGGATGGCGTAAATGACGACCGCTATGAGTCCCGGCACCTTGCCGATGCCCAAAAGCATGACCACCGGAATGAGGTAGACGAAGCTCGGCATAGTCTGCATGACGTCAAGGATCGGATTGACGACTCTCTGCACCCTGTCCGACCGCGACATCAAAATCCCGATCGGAATGCCGATGGCGACCGACAGCAAGGTGCAGACGAAGATCATCGAGATCGTGCGCATGGTGTCGTCCCACATGTCGAAATAACCGATCAACAGTAGTGTCACGAGACAGCCGAGGACGACCTTCAGGCTGCGGCTTGCCGCCCAGGCGATCGCCAGGATGATCAGGGTGATGATCGGCCAGGGCGTCTGTGTCATGAACCGTTCCGACGCGATCAGAAAATGCTGCAAAGGGGAGAAAAAGTTCTCGATCGAGTCGCCATAGGCGCGGGTGAAGGTGCGAAAGCCGTCGTCGATCGCCTTCTTTAGATTGCGCAGCGCATCGTCGTCCATGTGCGGGAATTTATAAAACCATTCCATAACGTTCCCCTTATTCTTAAGTGCCGTGGTCTTTTTTTATTTTATCGGCAGTTGAGAAGCGGTGCGCTTTTCGCGCACCGCTTGATTGGGCGACTACAATGTCGCTTCGATTTTCTTGGCCGCTTCCGGCGAAACCCACTTTGTCCATATGTCTTTGTTTTCCTTTAGGAAGTGCTTGGCGCCGTCTTCACCGCTCGCCTGGTTGTCGGTCATCCAGGCCATCAGTTTGTTGACGGTATTGTTGCTCCAGGAGCGCTTTTTGAGATAGTCGATGACCTCGGGGCTGACCTTCTCGGAGAAGGATTTGGCCACGAGCGTCACAACATGGTCGGCCGGCCATGCATTCGGCTTCGGATCAGGGCAATCCGCGACGGTGTTGCAGCGCTTCCATTCGGTCGCATCGCCGGGAACACCGGCATCGAGCTTCACCATCGCGTATTTACCGAGCAGGGCGGTCGGAGCCCAATAGTAGCCGACCCAACCTTCCTTGCGCTCATAAGCCTTGGCGATCGAACCGTCGAGGCCGGCGGCCGATCCGGTATCGACGAGCGTGAAGCCGGCCTTCTCGGCGCCGAAGGCCTTGTAGAGCTGCGAGGTAACGACGGTGCCACCCCATCCCTGCGGACCGTTGAAAATGGCACCCTTCTTGGGGTCTTCCGGATCGGGGAAGAGCTCAGGATGTTTCAGCATGTCCGGGATCGTCTTGATATCCGGATGCGCGTCTGCGACATATTTCGGGATCCACCAGCCCTGCACACCGCCATCGGGCAGGGACGTGCCGGCGATAACCAGCTTGCCTTCTTCCGTGCCTTTCTTGACAATTTCCGGCAGAAGATCGATCCAGGCTTCCGGAGCGATATCCGGCTGGCCCTTTTCAGCCATGGAGGTGATGGTCGGAACCGTATCGCCGACGGTGATCTCGGCGCTGCAACCATATCCTTCGTTGAGAATGATCTTGTCGAGGTTCGACAGAACCTCCGCGCTTTGCCAGTTCATGCTGGCGATGGTGACGCTCCCGCATTCT
The DNA here is from genome assembly GCF_030272695.1 of Martinezella calliandrae. GTDB lineage: Bacteria > Pseudomonadota > Alphaproteobacteria > Rhizobiales > Rhizobiaceae > Rhizobium > Rhizobium calliandrae. The sequence goes on along the minus strand of NZ_JARFYN010000009.1, from coordinate 4,104 downwards.
GCGGCGTTTGCAATCGACGCTCCACCGAAAAGGCCGAATACCAGACATGTGGATGCAAGTAGTTTCTTCATTTTCGTTCCCTCTGTTGCGGCGTTCTACTGCCCCGGGGGAGGGACGCCGCGTTAACCCACCCCAGCGGTCGTCAGAAGGCTTTCCCCATGCTCACCGATTTCTGGAACGCTGCCGAAAGGCCTTCGGCGACGGCTGCTTCGAAGCCTGTCGCCCGCATGGACTCGATGCCCGCTGCCGTTGTGCCGCGATAGTTCACCAACGCTTCAACAATGGCATCGGGACTATCGTCGCGCCGCTCCAGCAAACGGCCGGCCCCTATAAACACAGTACTGACCGCTCGTAGCGCGACTTCTTTCTGCAGGCCGTAAGCGACCGCATCACGCATCATCGCTGAGGCCAACAGGGCGGGAAACGCCGGTCCCGAGCCGGTCAGGCCGGTCAGATAATCAATGTCGCTTTCGCTTGTGACTTCATCTTGCGTCCCGCAGGCATCAAATATGGCCCTCACAATTTTTCGGTCGTCTTCACCGGCCTGACCCGAGGCAATCCATGGCGTATAGGATTTGGCGACTTCCGCCGCTGCGTTCGGCAAGGCCCGAACCACACGCTTGGTCTTGTGGCGTGCCGCCAATTGCTCCAGGCGAATTCCGGCCATAACGGAGATGATAAGCTTGTCATGTGCATTGACGGCGATACTAGGCCAGTCGGAGGGGCGGACGGAGAGAACGATCACATCCGATCGGTCGACGAGTGCCTGATTATTTGCGGTCCAGAAAGAAGCTCCTAAGCGCGCCGGCCGTTCGCGCCGATATGAAAGGGCGAGGTGCTCTGGCCCAACCACGCCGGTATCAAGCAATGCACCGGCAATCGCCCCGCCGAGCCAGCCGCCACCACCGATGATGCCAATCCGCAAAGCACCATCCATCACCACTTTCCTCTCACTCGGGCTTATGGCCATGACGCGCAAAGAAGCGGTCAAGCTCTCTTTGCTGGGGCACTTGGCCGGTATAGATGGCGATATATTCGGGGATGCGCTTCATACGCATCGCGGTGTCTTCGTTCGATTGCATCGAAATGTAACCGATCTGGACAAGATAGGTCGTGCGCGCACGGACATCGGCCGGATCCTCTTCGTAGCCGAAGCGGATGAACATCCGCTTCAGAGCATCAAGCCGGAGCTGATCGGCCTTTTGAACCTCGGCAAGTATATCTTCCGACTGTAGCGCCCAACTGCGCACCGCAAACTCGAATTTCGAGTCGAACAGGTTCCTGTCGAGCCAGCAATCAAACACGTTTAGCATCGCCTCGGCGAGCGATTCCGCGTAAGCTTCCGATTGCTTGATTACGCCGCCAGTATTTCTTTCCCGCCAGCGTGCAAGCAGCGCGCTCAGCAGTTCCTCACGATCTTTGAAGAACCAATAAAAGCTGGTTCGTGAAAGGTTCAGCCTTTTGGCGAGCGGTAGGATTTTTACTGAATCGACGCCTGATTCCAGTAGGGAATCGTAGGCGGCTTCCAACCATCCTTCCTGCGAACCACGCCAGCCGCTGTCATTCAAAACCTGTTCCATAAGCTATCTCCTAACAAAAATCGAAACCCGATTCAATAAAAATGTACATATATGTCGACGCTGCGTACTTATTTGTTTTCTTTATTGACATTAATGTACATTTTGCCCTAGCGTCGAGCGCGAACAAGCCATAAACCGGAGCCCGACACATGTCGAACGATCCTCTGCTTCAGCCTTATCAGCTCAAGCATCTCACGCTTCGCAACCGCATCATCGTGACCTCGCATGAGCCAGCCTATCCGGAGGATGGCATGCCGAAGGAGCGGTATCGGGCTTACACGGTGGAGAGGGCAAAGGGCGGCGTCGCCCTGACAATGACGGCCGGGTCTGCCGCGGTTTCGAGGGACAGCCCGCCGGTTTTCAATAACCTGCTCGCCTATAAGGACGAGATCGTTCCCTGGATCCGGGAAATGACGGATGCCGTGCACGAAGAGGGCGCGGCGATCATGATCCAGCTGACCCATCTCGGGCGTCGCACGCGTTGGGACAAAGGCGATTGGCTACCGGTTGTCGCACCATCGCATCATCGTGAAGCTTCGCATCGCGCGTTTCCAAAGAAGGTCGAAGACTGGGATATTGAGCGCATCATCAAGGACTTCGCGGATGCGGCCGAACGCATGAAAGCTGGTGGCATGGATGGGGTGGAGTTGGAGGCCTATGGCCATCTGATCGATCAGTTCGCTTCACCGCTCACCAACGAACTCGACGGTTCCTATGGCGGCCCACTGGAAAATCGTATGCGCTTCGGTCTGGACGTCTTCAAGGCGATACGTGAACGCGTAGGCTACGACTTTATTGTCGGCGTGCGGTATACGGCCGACGAATGTCTTCCCGGCGGTACCGGCAAGGCAGAAGGCATCGAAATTTCCAAGCGGCTGCGCGATAGCGGTCTCATCGACTACCTGAACGTCATCCGCGGCCACATCGACACAGATCCGGGCCTGACCGATGTCATTCCGATTCAGGGCATGGCGAATTCGCCGCATCTCGATTTCGCCGGCGAGATTCGCGCGGCAACGAACTTCCCGACGTTCCATGCCGCGAAAATTCCAGACGTTGCCACCGCCCGTCATGCCATTGCCGCCGGAAAAGTGGACATGGTGGGAATGACCCGGGCTCATATGACCGATCCGCACATCGTGCGGAAAATCATCGAAAAACGCGAGGAGGACATTCGCCCTTGTGTCGGCGCGAATTATTGTCTCGACCGCATTTACCAGGGTGGCGCGGCCTATTGTATTCATAATGCAGCGACAGGTCGTGAGCTCACCATGCCGCATATCGTGTCGAAGGCCGACGTCCGGAAGAAGGTTGTCATCGTCGGAGCCGGTCCGGCCGGTCTTGAGGCGGCGCGTGTTGCGGCCGAGCGCGGGCATGAAGTGGTCGTTTTCGAGGCCACGAACGATCCGGGCGGCCAGATCCGACTTACAGCGCGCAGCGATCGCCGGCGAGAGATGATCAGCATCATCGACTGGCGCATGAGCCAATGCGAGAAGCATGGCGTCAAGTTCCACTTCAATACCTGGGCAGAAGCGGAAACGGTCACCGCAGAAAATCCGGACGTCGTCATCATCGCGACGGGCGGCCTGCCACATACGGAGATTCTTTCAAAGGGAAACGAACTTGTCGTCTCGTCCTGGGATATCATCTCAGGCGACGCAAAACCCGGCACGAATGTTCTGATCTTCGATGACGCTGGTGATCATGCGGGTTTGCAGGCTGCTGAATTCCTGGCAAAGGCAGGAGCGAAGGTCGAAATCATGACGCCCGACCGCTCTTTCGCGCCGGAAGTCATGGCGATGAACCTCGTTCCGTACATGCGCTCGCTGCAGAAGCTCGATGTCACTTTTACTGTGACGTTCCGGCTGGAGTCGGCTGAGAAGAACGGCAACCAGATCGTCGCCAATATCGGAAGCGACTACGGGGGCGTTTCCAAGCAGCGCGTCGTCGACCAGATCGTTGTGAATCACGGCACCATTCCGCTCGACGAGCTGTATTTCGAGCTGAAGCCGCTCTCCAGCAACTTCGGCGAAATTTCACACGACCAGCTTCTTTCGGGAAGATCCCAGTCTGTCGTTCGCAACCCTGAAGGGAAATTTCAGTTGTTCCGGATAGGTGATGCCGTCGCGGCCCGCAATACGCATGCGGCGATCTACGATGGCCTTCGGATCGCGAAGGACATCTAGCGCGCGGAACGATTGGTCGATCCGCTGGGAGGGGACGGAATGAATCCAAGAAATGAGGACCTGCAGCACTTCATCAATGCTACATTCGCAGCCTTCGACCAATGTGTGAGGCATGCGGAGGGCCGTTGTTCGATCCTGGAAATCTTTTTGGCGCTGGAACACCCGGATGTGCAAAGGGAAGGGAGTGGCAGCCCTCTTCCGGTCTAGCGAGTTCCTGTCTGACACCCTGTGCGTCGAGAGATCCCTGCGGTCGCCAATCCCGGTCTGTCGACCTTCGTCAAGGACGCGCTATCGACCTCCGATCGTCCGGAACTGACATCTGCGAAGATCATCATCTC
>NZ_JARFYN010000080.1 GCF_030272695.1 Martinezella calliandrae | reverse complement strand
TGATCGCTGCCGTCAGAGACGTCTTGCCGTGGTCAACGTGGCCGATCGTGCCGATGTTAACGTGCGGCTTATTGCGCTCAAACTTACTCTTTGCCATTTTCGGCTCTCCGTTTTTCCTGTCCCCGAGGGGATCAATTCTTGTTATCGGTCAATTGGTATTCCGGTCACTTCTGACCGGAATACTTTGCCTGGATTTCCTGTGCGACGTTCGACGGGACCGGCGAATAATGATCGAAGGTCATGGTGTACTGCGCGCGGCCCTGAGACATGGAGCGCAGGTTGTCGACGTATTTGAACATGTTTGCCAGCGGCACGTTCGCGTTGATGACAACGGCGATACCGCGGCTTTCCTGGCCCTGGATCTGGCCACGACGCGAGTTCAGGTCGCCGATGACGTCGCCGACATAGTCTTCCGGCGTCACGACTTCGACCTTCATCATCGGCTCGAGGAGCTGGGCACCAGCTTCGCGAGCTGCTTCGCGGAAGCAGGCGCGTGCAGCGATTTCGAAGGCCAGAACCGACGAGTCGACGTCGTGGAAGGCGCCGTCGATGAGCGTCGCCTTGACGCCGAGCATCGGGAAGCCAGCCAGCGGGCCTGAAGACAGAACGCTTTCGATGCCCTTCTGAACGCCCGGGATGTATTCCTTCGGAACAGCACCGCCGACGATCTTGGACTCGAATTTGAAATCGTCGCCTTCCGGGTTCGGTTCGAACACGATCTTGACGCGAGCGAACTGACCCGTACCACCCGACTGCTTCTTGTGAGTGTAGTCCTTCTCAGTCTGGCGCGTGATAGTTTCGCGGTAAGCAACCTGCGGCGCGCCGACGGTTGCTTCGACCTTGAACTCACGACGCATGCGGTCGACGATAATGTCGAGGTGAAGTTCACCCATGCCAGCAATGATCGTCTGACCCGATTCCTGGTCCGTCTTCACGCGGAAGGACGGATCTTCGGCTGCCAGGCGGTTGAGCGCGAGGCCCATCTTTTCCTGGTCGCCCTTGGTCTTTGGCTCGATCGCGATCTGGATAACCGGCTCCGGGAATTCCATGCGCTCGAGGATAACCGGTTTCAGCGGATCGCAGAGCGTGTCGCCAGTGGTGGTTTCCTTGAGGCCGGCCAGAGCAACGATGTCGCCAGCGAAGGCTTCTTCGATGTCTTCACGCGAGTTGGAGTGCATCTGCAACATACGGCCGACGCGCTCGCGCTTGTCCTTAACCGTGTTCATGACCGACGCGCCCTTTTCGAGCTTGCCGGAATAGATACGAGCGAAGGTCAGCGAGCCGACGAAGGGGTCGTTCATGATCTTGAACGCCAGCATGGACAGCGGCTCGGCATCGTCGGCATGACGATGGATTTCGGCTTCCGTCTTGACGTCAATGCCCTTGATCGCCGGAATGTCTACCGGGGACGGCAGGTAATCGACGACGGCGTCGAGCAGCGGCTGAACGCCCTTGTTCTTGAAGGCGGTGCCGCAGAACATCGGATGGAACTTGACGTCGATCGTGCCGCGGCGAACGAGTGCGCGGATCTGGTCGTTGTCCGGCAGGTTGCCTTCAAGGTAGGCTTCGGTCGCAGCTTCGTCGATCTCGACAACCGTCTCGATCAGCTTTTCGCGGTATTCTTCCGCCTTAGCCTTCATGTCTTCCGGGATTTCGACGACGTCCCACTGTGCGCCGAGCGACTCGTCGCGCCAGATGAGAGCGTTCATCTCGATCAGGTCGACAACGCCCTTGAATTCGCTTTCAGCGCCGATCGGCAGCTGCATGACGACGGCGGTTGCGCCGAGCCGGGACTTGATCATCTCGACTGAGCGATAGAAGTCGGCTCCGGTCTTGTCCATCTTGTTACAGAAGATCATACGCGGAACATGGTACTTCTCAGCTTGACGCCAGACGGTTTCCGTCTGCGGCTCAACACCGGCGTTGGCGTCGAGCAACGCGATGGCGCCATCGAGAACGCGCAGCGAACGCTCGACTTCGATGGTGAAGTCGACGTGGCCGGGGGTGTCGATGATGTTGAAGCGGCGCATCTTGCCGTCACGGCCCTTCCAGAAGGTCGTGGTGGCAGCGGACGTGATCGTGATACCACGCTCCTGCTCCTGCTCCATCCAGTCCATGGTGGCTGCGCCGTCGTGGACTTCGCCGATCTTGTGCGACTTGCCGGTGTAGTAAAGAATACGCTCGGTGGTCGTGGTCTTGCCGGCGTCGATGTGCGCCATGATACCGAAATTGCGGTAGTCTTCGATTTTATATTCGCGAGCCATAGTGGACTGCCTTTCGGGGGAAACCGTTCGGGATTACCAGCGATAATGCGAGAACGCACGGTTGGCGTCAGCCATCTTGTGCGTGTCTTCGCGCTTCTTGACGGCAGAGCCGCGGTTGTTGGAGGCATCAAGAAGTTCGCCGCAGAGACGGTCGACCATGGTGGTTTCGTTGCGCTTGCGGGCAGCAGCGATGAGCCAGCGAATGGCAAGGGCCTGACGACGCTCGGGACGAACATCGACCGGAACCTGATACGTAGCACCACCAACGCGGCGCGAACGGACCTCAACGTGCGGAGCGATGTTATCCAAAGCCTGATGGAACACGCCGAGCGGCTCCTGCTTTGCCTTGCCCTGCACGGCGTCGAATGCGCCGTAAACGATGTTTTCAGCTACGGACTTCTTGCCGTCCAGCATGATGGCATTCATGAACTTCGTGACGACCAGATCGCCGAACTTCGGGTCCGGATTGATCTCGCGCTTTTCTGCTCTGTGACGTCGGGACATTCTTCTCGTCTCTCAACTGTTAGCGACGCTTTACAACGCGGAGAACCTCGCGCAGCGTCGGATTATCTGAAACCGAATTACTTCGGACGCTTTGCACCGTACTTGGAACGGCGCTGCTTGCGGTTCTTGACACCCTGGGTATCGAGAACGCCGCGGATGATGTGATAGCGAACACCCGGAAGGTCCTTAACGCGGCCGCCGCGGATCATGACGACAGAGTGTTCCTGAAGGTTGTGGCCTTCACCCGGGATGTAACCAATGACTTCGAAGCCGTTGGTCAGGCGGATCTTTGCGACCTTACGCAGAGCCGAGTTCGGCTTCTTCGGCGTCGTCGTGTAGACGCGGGTGCAAACACCGCGCTTCTGCGGGTTCTCCTGGAGAGCGGGAACCTTATTACGCTTTACCTGCGCCTGGCGAGGCTTGCGGATCAGCTGGTTTACGGTAGGCATTCAACCATCCCTTGTAAATCTATCTCGACACCCTTGCGGGCTTAACACTCGCCGTCTCCGGCAACGACACACGTTCGTCTCAATGCGCAAAACGTGGCCCGATCCGCTTTCGCAGATGGACCACAAAAAAGCAGAGGACGCAGTTAAACGCGTCTTGCGTGCAGCATTCGTGTCTTCAACGTGCGTTTAGAACCTTGTTTGAGGTGAACTCCAGAGCGCGTCGCTCCGAACAGCCATGCCTCACATGGGTCCTGATGGCGGCGGTACTACTGGTTTCCCGTCGGTTCGTCAAGGCCGGTTAAGAAATTATCTTTGTCATAAAGCCCGAAAAGGCCGGGCAAACCAGCCATTTGGCGCCTGAACCAACGAAATGGCACCGCTCGGGCAAGATAGACTTGGGTATTTCGTTAAAATCCCTATAAGGAATCACAGAAAGCCAATTTCATCGGACGGCAAGGGAAATTCAAGGAATCACCCGGCCGGTTTGATAGACCCGAAGGAAGACTTATGATCACTGCGCCAGATAACGACAACAATTTCGACGGCCCCATGGTCTTCATCATCATCGGCAAGGGGTATGAGTCTGATGGCGGCGACGGCATCGACCTGCATGTCATGCTGAAGGCGCCGGATGACGACACTGCCGTGCGCGAAGCGCTGAACGCGCTTGCGGAGGAAGGCTTCATCGAGGCCGACCTCGATCAGATCGGCATGCTGACCGACGTTCCGGATGAGGAGCCGCACGCCTCCGCCTATCAGGGCGCATTGGAAGGCGAAGTGGCGATCATCCGCTTCCGCTAGACGGGACCCTGTTGTCGCGCCCTCGCCTGCTTTTCACAATACAGATGCAAAAAAAGAAACCGCCCGGATCGCTCCGGGCGGTTTTGATTTTTGGATGAACCTCCAGCCGCTTATTCAGCGGCCGGGGCACTCTCGTCGGCCATGTCCTGCAGCATCGGCGTGGCGACGGCGGCGCCCGTGCCCTTGCGGCGCTCTTCCAGGATCAGTTCGTCGCGAGCGGTCGCGATGCGGCGGATCTGCGTCATGGTGCCGCCGGTACCGGCCGGGATCAGGCGGCCGACGATAACGTTTTCCTTCAAGCCCTGCAGACCGTCGGTCTTGCCAGCGATGGCAGCTTCCGTCAGCACCTTCGTCGTTTCCTGGAAGGACGCGGCCGAGATGAAGGACGGGGTCTGCAGCGACGCCTTGGTGATGCCGAGCAGAACCGGATCGCCGTAAGCGGGCTTCTTGCCTTCCTCGATCAGGCGGTCGTTGGCGTCTTCCAGTTCGATCCGGTCGACATTGTCGCCGACGATGTACTGGCTGTCGCCTGCATCAGTGATTTCCACCTTCTGCAGCATCTGACGGACAATCACTTCGATGTGCTTGTCGTTGATGACAACGCCCTGCAAGCGGTAGACTTCCTGGATTTCGTTGACGAGGTAGGAAGCCAGAGCCTCGACGCCCTTGATCGCCAGGATGTCGTGCGGAGCCGGGTTACCGTCAAGGATGTAGTCACCCTTTTCGATATAGTCGCCTTCCTGAAGGTGGAAGGGCTTGCCCTTCGGGATCAGGTATTCGACCGGCTCGACACCATCTTCCGCCGGTTCGATGATGACACGGCGCTTGTTCTTGTAGTCTCGGCCGAGGCGGATCGTACCATCGATCTCTGCGATGATGGCGTGGTCCTTCGGACGACGGGCTTCGAACAGTTCGGCAACGCGCGGCAGACCACCGGTGATGTCCTTGGTCTTGGCGCTTTCCAATGGCGAACGGGCAAGAACGTCGCCCTGCGACACCTTCTGGCCCGGCTCGACGGACAGGATCGCGTCGACCGAGAGCAGGAAGCGAGCTTCACCGCCACGCGACAGCTTGGCAACATTGCCGCTGGCGTCCTTGACGACGATTGCCGGCTTCAGATCCGAACCGCGCGGTGTCGAGCGCCAGTCGATAACCTGACGCTTGGTGATGCCGGTCGACTCGTCGGTCGCTTCGAGAACCGAGAGACCGTCGACGACGTCTTCGAAGTGTACCGTGCCGGCCACTTCCGTCATCATCGGACGGGTATACGGATCCCATTCTGCGAGACGCTGGCCGCGCTTCACCTTATCACCATCATCGACATAGAGCTTGGAGCCGTAGGCGACGCGCTGCGAAGAGCGTTCGACGCCACGTTCGTCCAGGATCTGCACCGTCATGTTGCGGCCCATGGCAACCAGGCTGCCTTCGGAGTTGCGCAGCATGTTGCGGTTCCTGATCTGCACCGTGCCTTCATAAGAGGCTTCCAGGAACGACTGGTCGACCACGGTCGCCGTGCCGCCCAGGTGGAAAGTACGCATGGTCAGCTGCGTCCCCGGCTCACCGATCGACTGAGCGGCGATGACGCCGACAGCTTCACCGATGTTGACCGGCGTACCGCGAGCAAGGTCGCGGCCGTAGCAGACCGAGCAGACGCCCGTCTGGATTTCGCAGGTCAGGGCCGAACGGATGCGGATCGACTGGATACCAGCCTTTTCGATCTCGATGACGTCCGGCTCCAGGATCATCTTGCCAGCATCGACGATGCGCTCACCCGTGACTGGATGATCGATATCGTCCAGCGCCGTACGGCCAAGGATGCGGGCGCCGAGCGAGGCGACAACCTGACCTGCATCGACGATGGCGGTCATGGTCAGGCCGCTTTCGGTGCCGCAATCGATATGCGTCACGATGCAATCCTGCGCGACGTCGACGAGACGGCGGGTCAGGTAACCGGAGTTCGCTGTCTTCAAGGCAGTGTCTGCCAGACCCTTACGGGCGCCGTGTGTCGAGTTGAAGTACTCGTTCACGGTCAGGCCTTCCTTGAAGTTCGAGATGATCGGCGTCTCGATGATTTCGCCCGACGGCTTGGCCATGAGGCCGCGCATGCCGCCCAACTGACGCATCTGGTTCGGAGAACCGCGGGCGCCCGAGTGGCTCATCATGTAGATCGAGTTCATCGGCTTCTGACGACCGGTTTTCTCGTCGAATTCGACGGCCTTAATGCGGGCCATCATTTCTTCTGCGACCTTTTCCGTGGCCTTGCCCCAGGCGTCGACAACCTTGTTGTACTTTTCACCCTGGGTGATCAGACCGTCATTGTACTGCTGCTCGTATTCCTTCACGAGCGCTTCAGTATCGCCGACGATCTTCGCCTTGGTGTTCGGAATGACCATGTCGTCTTTGCCGAACGAAATGCCGGCGCGGCAGGCGTGAGCAAAGCCAAGCTGCATGATGCGGTCGCAGAAAATGACCGTGTCCTTCTGGCCGCAATGACGGTAGACCGTGTCGATCATCTTGGAGATGTTCTTCTTGGTCATTTCCTGATTGCAGATGTCGAAGGTCACCTTGCCGTGCTTCGGCAGCAGTTCACCGATCAGCAGCCGGCCAGGGGTCGTTTCATAGATCTTCGAATAGGGCTTGCCCTCTTCGTCGATCGACTTGAAGCGGCCGCGAATCTTCGAGTGCAGCGTCACGACCTTGTTTTCCAAAGCGTGATGCAGCTCGCCGAGATCGGAGAAGGCCATGCCTTCGCCCGGCTCGTTCTGGTTCAGGATCGAGAGGTAGTAGAGACCGAGAACCATGTCCTGCGACGGAACGATAATCGGCGCGCCGTTTGCCGGATGCAAAATGTTGTTGGTCGACATCATCAGCACGCGAGCTTCGAGCTGGGCTTCGAGCGACAGCGGCACGTGAACGGCCATCTGGTCACCGTCGAAGTCAGCGTTGAAGGCCGTGCAGACGAGCGGGTGCAACTGGATCGCCTTGCCTTCGACCAGCATGGGCTCGAAGGCCTGGATACCCAGGCGGTGCAGCGTCGGCGCGCGGTTCAGGAGGACCGGATGCTCGCGGATGACCTCGTCGAGGATATCCCAAACTTCCGGCTTTTCCTTTTCAACCAGCTTCTTGGCCTGCTTGACGGTCGAGGAATAACCCTTGGCATCGAGGCGAGCGTAGATGAACGGCTTGAACAGTTCGAGCGCCATCTTCTTCGGCAGGCCGCACTGATGCAGCTTCAGTTCCGGACCGGTCACGATGACCGAACGGCCGGAATAGTCGACGCGCTTGCCGAGCAGGTTCTGGCGGAAGCGGCCCTGCTTGCCCTTCAGCATGTCGGACAGCGACTTCAGCGGACGCTTGTTGGCGCCGGTAATGACGCGGCCGCGACGGCCGTTGTCGAACAGCGCATCGACAGATTCCTGCAGCATGCGCTTTTCATTGCGGATGATGATGCCCGGAGCGCGCAGTTCGATGAGGCGCTTCAGACGATTGTTACGGTTGATGACGCGACGGTACAGATCGTTCAGATCAGACGTTGCGAAACGGCCGCCATCGAGCGGCACCAGCGGACGCAGGTCCGGCGGGATGACCGGGACGACCTTCATGATCATCCATTCCGGACGGTTGCCGGATTCCATGAAGTTCTCGACGATCTTCAGGCGCTTCATCAGCTTCTTCTGCTTGAGATCCGACGTGGTGTCGGCAAGCTCGGAGCGCAGATCGCCAGCGATCTTCTCGAGATTCATGCTGGCCAGCATCTCGTAGATCGCTTCAGCGCCGATCATGGCGGTGAACTGGTCTTCGCCATATTCGTCGACGGCGAGCATGTACTCTTCTTCCGTCAGAAGCTGGTGCTCCTTGAGCGCGGTGAGGCCCGGCTCGGTGACGATGTAGTTTTCAAAGTAGAGAACGCGCTCGACATCCTTCAGCGTCATGTCGAGCAGCGTGGAAATGCGGCTCGGCAGCGACTTCAGGAACCAGATATGGGCAACGGGAGCAGCGAGCTCGATATGGCCCATGCGCTCACGGCGAACACGCGACAGCGTCACTTCGACGCCGCACTTTTCGCAGATGATGCCCTTGTACTTCATGCGCTTGTACTTGCCGCACAGGCACTCGTAATCCTTGATCGGCCCAAAGATTCGTGCGCAGAAGAGACCATCGCGTTCCGGCTTGAACGTACGATAGTTGATCGTCTCCGGCTTCTTGATCTCACCATAAGACCAGGAAAGAATCTTCTCCGGCGATGCGATCGAAATCCGGATGGAATCGAAATTCTGTGCAGGCACCTGCGGATTGAAAAGATTCATGACCTCTTGGTTCATGCCTGTCTCCTTTAGGGGCGATACGCCCTCGAATTGCAATCAGTACCGGCAAATTCCCGGGAGCCGGACTGACGCCTTAAAACGACAATAACCGCAGAATGCGGCGAAATCGTCCCTGCCTTGCGCCACACAAATTCGCGCGCCGGCGGGAACGGTGCGCGCTGGCAGGCAGCGCGCACCCTGTCGGCTATTACTCGGCTGCGTCCGGAAGCTGACCCGCTGTCTGCAGATCGTCGACCTTGGAGTTTTCCAATTCGACGCTGAGACCCAGCGACCGCATTTCCTTGACGAGAACGTTGAAGCTCTCCGGAATGCCCGCTTCGAAGGTGTCGTCGCCGCGGACGATTGCTTCGTAGACCTTGGTGCGACCGGCCACGTCGTCCGACTTGACCGTGAGCATTTCCTGCAGCGTGTAGGCTGCGCCGTAAGCTTCGAGCGCCCAGACCTCCATTTCGCCGAAGCGCTGACCGCCGAACTGCGCCTTGCCGCCCAGCGGCTGCTGCGTCACGAGCGAGTACGGGCCGATCGAGCGAGCGTGGATCTTGTCGTCGACCAGGTGGTTAAGCTTCAGCATGTAGATGTAGCCAACTGTAACCTGGCGGTCGAACTGCTCGCCGGTACGACCGTCATAGAGCGTCGACTGGCCGGTCTGCTTCAGACCTGCCATTGCGAGCATCTCGTTGACGTCGACTTCGCCGGCGCCGTCGAAGACCGGGGTCGCGATGGACACGCCACGCTTCCACTGATCTGCCAGACGCAGAACCGAGGCGTCGTCATACTCATGAACGTCGTCGCTCTTCGGACCGTCACCGACGACCATATCGATCGTCTGGCGCAGGGGCTCGATGTTGCCGCTTGCCTTATAGGCTTCGATCAGCTCGCCGATCTGGCGCCCCATGCCGGCGCAAGCCCAGCCGAGGTGCGTCTCAAGGATCTGACCGACGTTCATGCGCGACGGCACGCCGAGCGGGTTGAGCACGATGTCGACATGCGTACCGTCTTCGAGGAACGGCATGTCCTCGACCGGCACGATGCGCGATACGACACCCTTGTTGCCGTGACGCCCGGCCATCTTGTCGCCCGGCTGGATCTTGCGCTTCACAGCGACGAAGACCTTGACCATCTTCATGACGCCCGGAGGCATTTCGTCGCCGCGCTGGACCTTCTCGACCTTATCCATGAAGCGTTGTTCGAGGCGCGACTTGGATTCATCGTACTGGCCGCGCAGAGCTTCGAGCTCGCCCTGGACCTTCTCGTCCTCGACGGCAAACATCCACCACTGCGAGCGCGGATATTCGGAGACGACGGCGTTGGACAGTTCAGTGCCCTTCTTGAAGCTCTTCGGACCGGCAAGCGCCACCTGCCCACGGAGCATCTCGATCAGGCGGCCGTAGACGTTCCGGTCGAGGATCGCCTGCTCGTCGTCGCGGTCCTTGGCAAGACGTTCGATCTCTTCGCGCTCGATCGCCATTGCACGTTCGTCCTTCTCGACGCCGTGGCGGTTGAAGACGCGAACTTCGACAACCGTGCCGTAGGTGCCTGGCGGCATGCGCATGGAGGTGTCGCGAACGTCGGACGCCTTTTCACCGAAGATGGCACGCAGAAGCTTTTCTTCCGGCGTCATCGGGCTTTCGCCCTTCGGCGTGATCTTGCCGACTAGGATATCGCCCGGCTGCACTTCCGCGCCGATGTAAACGATGCCGGCTTCGTCCAGGTTCTTCAGCGCTTCTTCCGAAACGTTCGGAATATCGCGGGTGATTTCTTCCGGACCGAGCTTGGTGTCGCGCGCCATCACTTCGAATTCCTCGATGTGGATGGAGGTGAACACGTCGTCGGCAACGATACGCTCGGAGAGCAGGATCGAGTCTTCGTAGTTGTAGCCGTTCCACGGCATGAACGCGACAAGCACGTTGCGGCCGAGCGCCAGATCGCCAAGATCGGTCGACGGACCGTCGGCCAGGATGTCGCCCTTGTTGACCACGTCACCGACGGTGACAAGCGGACGCTGGTTGACGCAGGTGTTCTGGTTCGATCGCTGGAACTTCATCAGGCGATAGATATCGACGCCGGACTTCGATGGATCGAGGTCTTCAGTGGCGCGGATAACGATACGCGTTGCGTCGACCTGGTCGACCACGCCGCCGCGACGAGCGCCGATAGCAGCGCCGGAGTCTCGAGCAACGACCGGCTCCATGCCAGTACCGACGAACGGAGCTTCGGCGCGCAGCAACGGCACGGCCTGACGCTGCATATTCGAGCCCATGAGAGCACGGTTGGCGTCATCGTTTTCCAGGAATGGGATCAGAGCGGCTGCGACCGAAACCAGCTGCTTCGGCGAGACGTCCATCAGATTGATGTTGTCGCGCGGAGCGAGCATAACTTCGCCGGCATGACGGCAGACGACGAATTCCTCGATGAAGGAGCCGTCGGCGTCGAGCTCGGCGTTGGCCTGGGCAACATAGTACTTCGCCTCTTCCATGGCAGAGAGATAGAGCACATCATTGGTCACCTTACCGTCAATGATGCGGCGATAAGGGCTTTCGATGAAGCCGTACTTGTTGACTCGGGCAAAGGTCGCCAGCGAGTTGATGAGACCGATGTTCGGACCTTCCGGCGTTTCGATCGGGCAAATACGACCGTAGTGGGTCGGATGCACGTCGCGGACTTCGAAGCCGGCGCGTTCGCGGGTCAGACCGCCCGGACCAAGAGCCGAAAGACGGCGCTTGTGGGTGATTTCCGAAAGCGGGTTCACCTGGTCCATGAACTGCGAGAGCTGCGAGGAGCCGAAGAATTCGCGGACGGCAGCAGCAGCCGGCTTTGCGTTGATCAGATCCTGCGGCATGACCGTGTCGATCTCGATCGAGGACATGCGTTCCTTGATCGCGCGCTCCATGCGCAGCAGGCCGAGACGGTACTGGTTTTCCATCAGTTCGCCAACCGAGCGGACGCGGCGGTTGCCGAGGTTGTCGATGTCGTCGATTTCGCCCTTGCCGTCGCGCAATTCGACCAACATCTTGACCACGGCCAGGATGTCGTCCTTGCGCAGGATCCGGACGGTGTCTTCGACGTCCAGGTCGAGGCGCATGTTCATCTTGACGCGACCGACGGCGGAGAGGTCATAGCGTTCCGCATCGAAGAACAACGAGTTGAACATGGCTTCGGCCGATTCCATGGTCGGCGGTTCACCCGGACGCATGACGCGGTAGATGTCGAACAGAGCGTCCTGACGGTTCTCGTTCTTGTCGGCAGACAGCGTGTTGCGGATGTAGGCGCCGACATTGATATGGTCGATGCCGAGAACCGGAATTTCGTCGAAGCCAGCCTTGAGGATGATCGGCAGGGTCTTCTCGTCGATTTCGTCGCCGGCTTCGAGATAGATCTCGCCGGTCTGGAAGTTGACGATGTCTTCCGCCAGGAACAGCCCGTAAAGCTCTTCGTCGGTGGCCTTCAAGGCCTTGAGGCCCTTTTCCTGCAACTGACGCAGCAGGCGCGGGGTCAGCTTCTTGCCGCCTTCGACAACGACTTCGCCGGTGTCAGCGTCGATCATGTCAGCAACGGTCTTGGCGCCCTTAAGCGTTTCCGCCTTGAAGGGAATGCGCCAGCCTTCGCCGTCACGCTGGTAGAGCGACTTCGTGTAGAACGTCGACAGGATTTCTTCGCCGTCCATGCCAAGCGCCATCAACAGCGACGTCACCGGGATCTTGCGGCGGCGGTCGATACGGGCGTAGACGATATCCTTGGCGTCGAACTCGATATCGAGCCAGGAGCCACGATACGGGATGACGCGAGCAGCGAAGAGCAGCTTGCCGGAAGAGTGGCTCTTGCCCTTGTCGTGATCGAAGAAGACGCCCGGCGAACGGTGCATCTGGGACACGATAACGCGTTCAGTGCCGTTCACGATGAACGTACCGTTGTTCGTCATGAGCGGCATATCGCCCATGTAAACGCTCTGTTCCTTGATATCCTTGATGGACTTCGCGCCGGTATCCTCATCGATATCGAACACGATCAGACGGAGAGTGACCTTCAGCGGCGCGGCATAGGTCAGGTCGCGCTGGCGGCACTCGTCGACGTCGAACTTCGGCGGTTCGAATTCATACGACACGAACTCCAGCATGGAGGCACCGGAGAAATCGGTAATCGGGAAAACCGACTTGAAGACGGCCTGGAGACCCTCGTCAGGGCGGCCGCCCTTGGGCTCTTCGACCATGAGGAACTGATCGTAGGATGCCTTCTGAACCTCGATGAGGTTCGGCATCTCTGCGACTTCGGGAATCTTACCAAAAAACTTGCGTACGCGCCTGCGACCATTGAACGAAAGGGTCTGAGCCATCGTCGCTCCTTTAAAATCCTGCACCCGGGCCTGCAACGGATGGGAACCGCTGGCCAGGCGACCCCATCAATCAATGAGTAGTTCAATCTCGTCTAGCTGACCGAAAGCCGCTCGGCACGGATTGCGTCGCGGCTCGGTCTGAGACCATCCTCTTGAAGAACCCATTACCCAAAAGCCGTTTTGCCCGCGGCTTTTGGGTAATTTGTTCAGAAAAACGGCAAATGGGAGGCGGCAAAACGCCACCTCCCAAAGCAGTTCATGCTTACTTGACGTCGGCCTTTGCGCCGGCGTCTTCAAGCTTCTTCTTAATGTCAGCGGCTTCAGCCTTGGAAACGCCTTCCTTGACAGCCTTCGGAGCAGCCTCAACGAGGTCCTTGGCTTCCTTGAGGCCGAGACCGGTGATGGCGCGGACTTCCTTGATGACATTGATCTTGTTCGCGCCGGCATCAGCGAGGATGACGTCGAACTCGGTCTTTTCTTCTTCAACAGCAGCAGCAGCGCCGCCAGCACCACCAGCAACGGCAGCAACAGCTACCGGAGCAGCGGCCGAAACGCCCCACTTTTCTTCAAGAAGCTTGGACAGTTCTGCGGCTTCGAGAACGGTCAGCGAGGAGAGGTCTTCAACGATCTTTGCGAGATCAGCCATTTTTGTAGTTCCTTTTGTTCGGTTCGAACTGGTTGATTATGAACAGCGAAAAACCGCCTTACGCGGCTTCGTCCTTCTTGGCGTAGGCCGAGAACACACGAGCAAGCTGGCTTGCCGGTGCTGCAACCACGCCTGCGATGCGGGTAGCCGGCGTCTGGATCATGCCCAGCAGCTTCGCACGCAGCTCGTCCAGCGAAGGCAGGGTCGCGAGCGACTTAACACCTTCGGGGTTGAGCGTGGTTGTTCCCATGGCGCCGCCCAAAACAACGATCTTGTCATTGCTCTTGGCGAAATCCACGACGACCTTCGGAGCGGTAATCGGATCGGTGCTGTATGCGATCAGCGTCTGACCCGTGAAGAGATTGGAAATCCCCTCCGCATCCGTGCCCTGAAGAGCAATCTTGGCCAGGCGGTTCTTCGCGACTTTGACGGTACCGCCAGCTGCGCGCATCTTGGAACGAAAGTCGTTCATCTGTGCGACTGTGGCACCAGCATAGTGGGCCACGACAACCGAGCCCGAAGCCTTGAAGACTTCGTTCAGTTCCGTGACGAATTCGCGTTTTTCCGCTCTTTCCACTGCTTTTCTCCAGTTGACAGGACCGGGTAAACGGACCTGCCGGGTTGCCTTTTGCCTCCTGGGATCAATTGAGATCCCAAGCGACGCTTGAGGATCCTGTCCCCTCGCGCTCGAGCCCTAAGGCTCCAAGGCACAAGGCATCCAAGGCTCGAACCGAGTTCATCGAAGCAGAACTTCTTCAAAATTCGGGTCTTACCCGTCTCATGCAGGCAAAGTGATTAAGGTCTCAACCACCTGCAATCTCGGACAGGAATTCCGGATTTCTCCGGATATCCCGGCCCCGAAGGGCCAGGAATTCTTAAATGCCGGGTAGACTGCCCAGCAGAATCATTAGGCGCTCGGTGCCGTAACCGTCGACGGCTCGATCTTGACGCCCGGGCCCATGGTCGAAGAGATGGCTACGCGCTTAACGTAGTTGCCCTTTGCACCAGCCGGCTTCGCCTTGATGACGGCGTCGGCGAAGGCACGGATGTTTTCTTCCAGAGCCTTGGCATCGAAGGAGGCCTTGCCGATGCCGGCATGGACGATACCAGCCTTCTCGACGCGGAACTCAACTGCGCCGCCCTTGGACGCTTCGACAGCACCCTTGACGTCCATGGTGACGGTGCCGACCTTCGGGTTCGGCATCATGCCGCGCGGGCCGAGAACCTTGCCGAGACGACCGACGAGCGGCATCATGTCTGGGGTCGCGATGCAACGATCGAAGTCGATCTTGCCACCCTGGACGATTTCGACCAGGTCTTCAGCACCGACGATGTCTGCACCAGCAGCCTTGGCTTCATCAGCCTTGGCGCCGCGAGCGAAGACGGCAACACGAACAGAGCGGCCGGTGCCGTTCGGCAGGTTGACGACGCCGCGGACCATCTGGTCGGCGTGACGCGGGTCAACACCGAGATTCATGGCCACTTCGATGGTTTCGTCGAATTTGGCGACAGCCCGTTCCTTGACCATGCCAATAGCCTGGGTCAGGGCATAGAGCTTGGTGGGATCAACGCCTTCGCGGATCTTCTGAATACGCTTTGCTACCATGGTCTTAACCTACCACTTCCAGGCCCATGGCGCGGGCGGAGCCCTCGATCATGGCCATTGCGCCTTCGATATCGGCGGCGTTCAGATCCTTCATCTTGGCTTCGGCAATCGACTTGACCTGAGCCTTGGTGAGCGTGCCAGCCTTGGCACCCTTGCCCGGGGTCTTCGAGCCGGACTGGATCTTCGCTTCCTTCTTCAGGAAATAGCTGACCGGCGGCTGCTTCATTGCGAAGGTAAAGGACTTGTCCTGGTAGTAGGTGATGACGACCGGGATCGGCATGCCCTTTTCCATTTCCTGCGTGGCGGCATTGAACGCCTTGCAGAATTCCATGATGTTAATGCCACGCTGACCAAGCGCAGGACCGATCGGCGGCGACGGATTCGCCGAGCCGGCCTTAACCTGCAGCTTGAGCTGGCCTGCAACTTTCTTAGCCATATCTCTCTGCCTTTCTAACTGACCGGTCACCCGGCCTACTATGCCGGATCGCTCCGGCGGCTGCGGTTGCGTGGTACGGATCAAAAGGCCCGGCTAAGACCCCTACCCTTCCACGCGGAATGCGGCGGCGCCGCGGGATGTAAGTAAACACTTACTTACATCCAAACTCAAAAAAAGATCAGACCTTTTCGACCTGACTGTATTCCAGCTCGACCGGCGTAGCGCGGCCGAAAATCGACACTTCCACCTTCAGGCGCGAACGCTCTTCGTCCACATCCTGAACGGTACCGTTGAACGAAGCGAACGGACCGTCGGAAACGCGGACCTGCTCGCCGATCTCGAAGGATACGGAAGCCTTCGGCCGCTCGACACCTTCCTGAACCTGACCGAGAATGCGCTCGGCTTCATAATCCGGAATCGGAACGGGCTTATTGTCGGAGCCGAGAAAGCCAGTGACCTTCGGCGTATTCTTAATCAGGTGGTAAGCTTCATCCGTCAGGTTGGCGCGCACCAACACATATCCCGGGAAGAACTTGCGCTCGCTGTCGACCTTGCGGCCGCGACGCACTTCAACCACCTTTTCGGTCGGCACGAGAATCTTTTCAAACAGATGCTCGAGCCCCTTCTGCTTGGCCTTCTCCTCGATGGATTCAGCCACCTTCTTTTCGAAATTAGAATAAGCGTGGACGATGTACCAACGTGCCGCCATGTTCATCTCCACTCGATATCAATTGCCGGTATTCAGCACGTAGCCAAGAACCCAGCCGATGAGCTGGTCAGCAGCAAAGAAAAACAACGAGGCAAAAATGACCATGACAAGCACCATCACCGTCGAGATCATCGTCTCGCGGCGGGACGGCCAAGTGATTTTCGACGTCTCGGAGCGGACCTGCTGCAGAAACGCAAGTGGATTCGTTTTGGATGCCATTGACTGCCCACGCAATTACGGCGCGTAAAGCTGAACAACTCAGCCCCACGCACCGCGTGTCTGTTGAACCCTACATAAACATCGATTCCCAAATTAACAAGAGGGAATTCGGTGCTTTCGAAAATTTGCCGCCAATCCGGCATAATCCCTGACCCAACAAGCTGCAAAACAACCGCGCTAGTCGATTCAAGGAAAGTGGCAGGGGCAGCAGGGCTCGAACCTACGACCTGCGGTTTTGGAGACCGCCGCTCTACCAACTGAGCTATACCCCTTCATGCTTTGAACATTCGCACCGTTCAGTTGTCTGGCGGAGCCGTTCGAAGACATGGCGCTCCTTTAAGACGGGACGAAACGATTGGCAAGTCTGTTTTTCGTTTTTTCCCAAGAGGCTGTGCAGTGTCGAAGAATGCAAGCTATTAACCCGCTGCCGAAAGCTGACATGGTAACAGCCCGGCGCCTTCCAGAGGCCTCGTGGTGGCGGCCCTCAGCCTTCATTTTGCCCCCCGGCGTTCCGTTGGGGCCTCCGCTTAAGGAATTTCGGTTTCAGACGGCGCAGAAAATTGTCCGTGGAGCGAATCATATTGGTCAGCGAGATCAGCCTGTCGACTTCCGCGTCGGTATTGCTGAGCCGCTCGGATAATACTTCCGCTGCCGCCAGCGAAATCTCGGCGGTTGGAATTTCGCAAAAGCGTTCGGCCAGCTTGGCATAGGCGTTGGCCGACACGCCGCCATGAATGGTAATCTTCCCCAACCGGGCGAAGAGGCGTAGAAAGGTTTGCTCGAAGGTCCAATCGTGAACCGACACCACCCTCCATTTTTCGCTGCGCTTGGCCGAAAACCCTGCAAGCACAATGGCGCCGGGCAATTTCAGATCGCTCAACCAGAGCGCTATGGCAAATCCGCTGGTCGGCGTCTTGCCATCCGTGTAGAAATCACGGCAAAAGCCGACAAGGTCGAGATGGCCGGTCGGGGCGCCTTGGAAATCGGCGGCGGGATTGAGTTTTTCCTCGAGCCCGAGACGGATGTTCATTATTCCGAGGAAATATTCCTTCGGGAAGAATTTGACGACATCGCCGACCTCACCCCGATAAACAATATTGGCACCGCGTGGCTGTCCGCGCGAGATCAACAGCGAAGGCCGGTGGAACGGGCGATCCAGGACCTTGTAGACCTTATTGAAGAAGACGAAGAGCGCTGTCGGCGGAAACTGCGTCTGAAGGCTCCCGATGTCGACCGCGTCGCTGTTTGCGACAAGAACGATATGGGAGAACGCCGCAAGTTTGGACCGCCAATCGTCGGTGGTCGTCAAGCCAGCGGCGGCTCCGCCAACCGGAAAGCCCATCTTGCCGGTTCCTGTTTGCGAGGTCACGTCCTGGTCCAGCCCCGTCATTTCTGCTGGACGTACAACATGCGATTACGGATGGCGAACCACTCGTCGGCATAATCATCGTTGCGATACTCGTCGAAATACGGACCGCCATCGGTAAAGTGCACCAGCTGCGCATCTGGCCGGTAGTCGTATTCGTTGACGAGATAATTCCAGGTCACTGGAACCTCACCGATCTGATCGTCGCTTTCCAGCCACTTGAACTGATGAAGCTGCAACCCCGTGGCGGTGTTGACGTAATCCTTCGTCAATGCGCGGCACTTGGCATTGTTGAAGAGGATCATGCTCGACCAGTTCTTCTTTTCATATTTGGTCTGGGTCTGACCAAGGAACTTCGTTTCGATCTTCGGCTGATAGTCGTGCTTGACGCACA
The DNA here is from genome assembly GCF_030272695.1 of Martinezella calliandrae. Taxonomy (GTDB): domain Bacteria; phylum Pseudomonadota; class Alphaproteobacteria; order Rhizobiales; family Rhizobiaceae; genus Rhizobium; species Rhizobium calliandrae. The sequence continues at coordinate 2,424 of NZ_JARFYN010000080.1, read as the reverse complement.
TTGCGGCATAGCGATCGTCGCGCAGCTTCCAGAGTTCGGCAATATCGGCTCGGGCGAGCATGTCGCAGTCCATGAAGATGCTCCAGCCCTCGTAGTTGCTGAGGTAGGGAACCAGGAAGCGGGAGAAGGAAAACTCGGTCGATTGCAGCGGATTGCGCTCGCGCGTGAAAATGCCATTGAGATTGCTGAGAACGATCGGCGAAAACACCACCGGGATCGAAGAGCGCTCGATTATGCTTTGCGCGAGCACATGATATGCGACAATCTCCTTGGAATCGAAGCCAACAAAAATACGTGCAATACCGTCGATCATAGTCCCTCCCATCGCAGCGCATATCGCGCTGCCCAGACATCCTGCGGGCCCCGTAAGCCACATGATGCTCATTCAGTACACATTCAGTACACGAATCGCGAAGGACATCGCAATTTCCAGGACACGCCTCGCTAACGCAAACCTACTTACTTCAACCGGGATATTTGTCGAGCGTTTGCGGAAGCATTTTTGGTTTTCTTCCGTAACAAATGGAGAGGCATCTCTCCCCCTGAGGGACTTTCAGCCGGGCAGCGACGGCGCCCGGCTTTGTGTCGGTTGTCAGCGCGGCCTCAAGCTTTCACGTAACGGCGCCAGTTATGCTCTTCCTTGAAGCCCAGTACTTCACGGATCTTACGGTTGGAGAGAAGACCTTCATACTCGCCGATTTCGCGGGTGAAGGGCACGTTCGGAAAATACTGAGCGGCAAGCTCGCGGGACGGCGTATTGGCTGACACCGTGTCGTTGGCGGCGTTGAACACCTGAAAGCCGAGACCGCTCTTTTCGATGCAGAGATGGACGATCTGGCCGAGATCGCGGGCATCGATATAGCTCCAGGCGATTCGCTTGCGAATGCTGGTGTCTGCAAAATACTCCGGGAAGCGCTCATATTCGTGAGGCTCGATGACATTGCCAATGCGCAGCGCATAGATGTCGATGCCGAAACGCTCGGCGAAGGCACGGGCCGTCTTTTCGTTCAAAACCTTCGACAGGCCGTAGGAATCCATCGGATTGACATCGTAGTCCTCTTCCAACGGAAACTGGTGGAAATCGCGATGGCCTTCCGCGAAGCAGACACCATAGGTCGTCTCGCTGGAGGCCACGATTATTTTCTTGACTCCAAGCTTTGCCGCCGCTTCGATTACGTTGTAAGTGCCCATCGTGTTGATGCGGAACGTCTCATTATCAGGCTTGATCAAAATGCGCGGTATGGCAGCGAAATGCACGACCACGTCATAGGCCTGCACACCCTTGCCCTGATCGAGATCGGGTAAATCCCGATGCATCGTCAGCACGTTATAAACTTGTCCCGCATCGGTGATATCGGCATTCAGATTGGTAACGCCGGGGCTGTCCAGCGACACGAGATCGACATTGTGGACCTCGTATCCTGCATTGACCAGCCAGGGAACAGTGTGGCGCCCGGCCTTGCCGCTGCCGCCGGTAAACAAAATGCGCTTTTTCATGAAAAATCCTCCTGGTGAAATTGAGCGATAGATAGCCCCTTTCCTGCATTTCGCAAGGCGAGCGAAGCGGTCAGATCGACCCAAGCGGCGCGTGTGGCGGGCTTCCCAACCACAATTTTGTGATACCGGGGCGAAAGGGAGTTAAAGATCGAATGCGCGCGACGATATTCTCCGCTGAGCTCTGGCCGAGTTGACTTAGTCCGGAGACATCACCGGTCGGAGACTTCGGCGTTTTCGTTTGTGGTGGCTACTTCCGCAGATACCCCAGTACATGCACAACGCATTGATCGAGCGAAAGCTTGCTGGTATCGAAGATCTCGTAGCCATTGAGGTTAGCCTCCCTGCGCAGATAGGCTGCCCAATTCATCATGTTTTGATCCGCCAGCTCCGGCTGGCCTCTCCCGACCGTGAGCCGTTGCGTCCTGGTTACGTCATCGCAATCGACCAATAGCAGCCTGTAGCGGTCAATGCCTGCCGCCACGATCGCCTCGGCGATAAAGGAAATCCGTATCTGCCCTTCGAACAAAACCGGCTTTCCACTCTTGGCGACCTTCGCCAAGCGCGCCATCCATTCGATGGTCTTGTCGCGCTGCCAGGCCTCCGGCGAACCGTGATCCCTGATCATCCTATCCACCGGCGGTACCCCGATTTTGTCGAACCGATCGACAGCAAATTCACCGGGGTACTTCTCGGCAATCGCGTCGGCAATTGCCGTCTTTCCGGAACCGGATGCGCCTGTCAGAACGATCAATCCCACCGGCCCCCCGAAATGCGAACGGCCCCGCTGTTTCCAGCGGGGCGCCCTCGTAACCAACGAATAATCCAGAGATTACTCGACGATGCTAGCGACGATGCCGGCGCCGACGGTGCGGCCGCCTTCGCGGATAGCAAAGCGCAACTTTTCTTCCATTGCGATCGGAACGATCA
>NZ_JARFYN010000079.1 GCF_030272695.1 Martinezella calliandrae | reverse complement strand
TGTTCATGAGAAAAAAAGCGACAACGGAGGAACTTGTTCCGTCGTTCACGCTGAATTTCCTTAAGCCTCTTTGTCACGGTGGAGATCCGTCATAGGGGTAGATAGAAAGGTAAGTCACGGCTGGTACGCTTCAACAAAAGTGTGGACGGAACACGTCTTATGAAGGCTGGCAAGGAAGTCGTCTGGCGACTGACGCGTCATATCGCAAGGAGGCAGAAGCTGATCCGGGAAATCCTTGAGGTTTCATGTGACGATGGTAGGAGCTTTTCCAGCAATTGCAGCGGCGAGACCATGCCGATCGTCAAGGTCAGGTTGTGAATCGGCAGCCGAATGACCCCATTCAGTCCTCGAAATTTCAACAGCTTGCAATGAGACATGCCCGCTAACCCCGCGCCGATTCAAAGTTTGATTCCTATTAAGCGCGGAAAACCTCTTGATGCAGCCCGCGATCCGATGCCGCCGATCGTCGCCGGGATCGCCAATCGATTTCGGGCGAGGGCCCAGCGACATGGCCGGTCAATAGAAAACCATTCCAGGACCGTCGCTTGTTTACTTGTGTTTCAACAGCCAAACCTTGCCGGCCATCGTGATCCCGTAGACGTCCTTCGACGCATCTTCATCGAGATGCCGACGTTCCAGGAGGCCACTTGCCTCGAGATGGTTCAAAGTGGCATCGGTCACGGACTTTATTTTTTGCGGCCGTTCTTTCCAGCGGTCATTCTTCGCATATGTCACAGTTGCGTTTTCGTGGGTCCATTTCTTTGACGCCTGAGGATGCAGGTCTCCTTGCTGGGCGAGTTTCAATCCAGCGATCTGCGACGGGGTAAGTTCAGTCATGCTTGCGAGGGTCTCCATATTTTGCTGACCCTCGCACCTATCACGCCAATCGCGATCATTCGAGGAAAAGAACGAGCCTTCGGAAAAACGGCTAGATTGGAAGCCGTCACAGTGCCGAGTTGCAATTCACCCTCACAAACGCCTCCGACCTGATTGCGGTTACCGGCCCAGGTCGCTGATCGTCAGGTCTGTTGCAGAAGCTACTTTTGCTTTTTCCGCATTTTCGTTGGCTGAGGCTCAGCTTTTGTCACCGCCGAGCCTAAGCGGAGCGCTCGCAGACGTTCGGTTTTCTTTTGCCGATCAGAGGCCTCGAGGGCGAGAATTTCCTTGGCGGCCGACGACGTCTGCTCTGCTTTCGCCTGGACTGAAAGCTTTTCGGGCTTGAAGAGATTGTCTTTCGTTCTCGTCATGCGTCCTCCGCTTCGGTGGGCATGTCATCAATGGCTTGGGCGACCGCGTGCCAAAGTCTTCTTCTTGGGCGCCGGAAGAAGGCCCTCGCGCTGCGCCTGCTTGCGGGCCTGTTTGCGTGCGCGGCGTACCGCTTCACTTTTTTCACGAGCCCGCTTCTCAGAAGGCTTCTCATAGGCGCTACGAGCTTTCATCTCGCGGAAGACACCTTCACGCTGCAGCTTTTTCTTCAAGGCGCGTAGCGCCTGATCGACGTTGTTATCTCTCACAAATACTTGCAAATATTCCTCCAATGCGGCGCTGCGGCCATCACAAACCAATCCAGATCATCGACGAAGGCATGCGCCGAATGCGGCTCCACTATGCCAAGGCATCACAATTGAAAAAACAAAGGCCGGGCGACAACCCGACCCTTGCCCGCTATTCAGCGCCGTTGTGTGAGCTTTGCTGTCGGCGCCAGCGGATCGCACGCTCAAGCGGCCCGAAGATTGTCGGCCGAGCTTTTGCCCGACCGGCGATCTTGCACGATGTCGTAGCTGATTTTCTGGCCGTCATTTAGCGAGCGCATTCCGGCACGCTCTACCGCCGAGACATGCACGAAAACGTCGGTGCTGCCATCGTCAGGTTGAATGAAGCCGAAGCCCTTGGTGGAGTTGAACCATTTTACGGTACCGGTGCTCATAGCGATTTCCTTTCGTGAGCAATCGTTGTTGTTCCCGCGATGTCCTGCGAGATTGGATCGATTATTTGAGAGGAAATCTAACGGAGCGCGAGCTCAGATGCGACGTCACAAGCAATGGTCGATCAGACTTATATAGCGCTGTCTTGCGATTTGGCAATAATTACCGCACCTGCTGACTTAGCGCGACACGCAAGTCCGATTTTCGTATTTGTCGGGAAGCGTAAATACCTGCTCTACGAAAGCTAATGCCGATGTGCTCGTGTCGCGCGCGATAGCTGACGATACTCCTCAACCGCCGTGCGAATTTTCTATTGCCGTCGGGCATCACTGAAAGATGTCCACAGGCGCAGCTTGCACGTTTGGGGTTTGCATCGAAATTCGATAGGGATGCTGACCTGCCACGGGTAATTTCTCAAGATTGGATGCTGCGAGCACTCCAACGCACGCAGGCGAGGCGGCATCCGTGCACCGATTTCAAATCGCGTCGGATCGGTACGAAGGTCGGAAGTAATTGATCAATTCCGATAAACTGTCGCGTAGAGGTGCAGTTGTCTGCGACGCCTTCGCCATTGCCATCGCGCCTGAATAAACGGCGACGACGAACATGGCCGCTTTCTGCGGGTCGAGATCTGATGCAAGACCTGAGTCCAAATCGTCACACAGCTTGCCGGCAATCGCCGCGCGCCAGTTCTGGAAGATCGCATCCATCTCCTGTCTCAGCTCCGCATCATGGGAAGCCATTTCCACGGCAAGGTTGTTCAGCGGACATCCCGAGACGGAACCGTTCCTCTCCAACTCAGCGATTATGGCGCTGAATGCATCTCGAATACCGGCGAGCGCGGAAGTCGCTTTGCTCACCGGTATGATCCAGGCGTCGGCGACCGCAGGCGCTATTCCCTCTCGTACGACACACAAACCAAGCGCCTTCTTGCTTGGAAAATGGTGGGCAAACGCTCCGCTCGAAACATTCGACGCCTCTCGAAGATCATGCATCGAGGATGCCGTATAGCCACCACGGGACATGACCGCGAACGACGCCTCGATGATCTTCCGACGCATGCCTTCCGGATCGTTCTTTCTACTTCCGATCGCCATCAACCCTCACCCAACCGTTCCCAAACCATCTCAAAGTACCAGCTTGACAAAACAGGTCAATCATCCTGTATGTATAAAACAGGTTGATTGACCTGTTGGAGAGGGATGCATGCAGCACACGGTATTTGAATTGCGCCGCTATCGGCTTCGCCCAGCCTCGCGAGAGTTATTGCTCAGCATCTTCGAGCGCGAATTTGTCGAGACGCAAGAAGAGTTGGGCATCGGCCTCCCTGCTTTCTATCGAGATCTAGACGACCCGAACGCATTCGTCTGGGTCCGTTCATTCCCAAATATGCAAGCAAGAGCAGATGCGCTTGCCGCCTTTTACTCAGGCCCGGTGTGGAAAGCCCATGGCGCCGAGGCGAACGCCACTATGGTCAACTCTGACAATGTGCTTCTGCTTCGGCCAACCAGGCCATGGCCCGTTTTCGCCGCCAATAGCCCAACGAGGCCGCCCGTCGGCGCATCGTCGGCGCCAGCGGGCTTAACCACCATCACCACCTGCTCGCTCGCGCCGGGCTCAGCGGAGAAGTTTGCCGATCTGTTCGAACGTGAAGCGAGAGAGCTGATCGAGGCCGCAGGTGCGCGCATTGACGGGATGTTTATTACTGAGCCGAGCGCAAACACATTTCAGCGCTTGCCTGTCCGCGAAGGCGAAACCGTGTTCGTCTGGTTCTCGACCTTCGCCAATCTCCCGGCCTACGACGGTTATCTCGCAAGACTGGCAGATTCCGAAGCTTGGCGGTGTAAGGTTTTTCCGACGTTGGATCAAGAAGTTTGGCGAGCGATGGAGACAGTCCGCCTCACGCCAACGGCGCGCTCTTTAGGCGGATGGTAACAGCCATATATTCTCGCTTCCTGAGCCCTTATCCGCGAAGTTGAGATCGCGCTCCTCCGAGAGCATCTCAATTCGAACGAGGAGTTTGCTCTGCACACAGATATCCCTATTGGTCAAACAGGTTTCGATGTTTGTTGGCCGTCATTCTCCGACCAACGCGTTTGCGAGCGCGAGGAGCCCTCGGTTTACGGCTGCAATGGCAAGCTTGAGTGCCCTACGCTGATTTGAGCTGGCGCGTTTTGTCTTGGTGCTCGGGATTGAAACACATGGCGACAAGCGTCGCCGTGTAAGGTGCGTGCCGGAACATGACCGGCTTCCTGCAGGATCGTCGCGCGATAATCACCCAACATCTGCGCATCCGCTGCAGCTTTCAACTGACTGATCTCAATCACTCCACGAGGGATCCCATGCGTTTGCTGACGCGTCAGTCTCTAAAGAACTGGGCGGACGTCAGTCCGCACGAAATCCTCGCCCACATAAAGCAGCGGACAACCATGCTCTTTTGCGACTTCATATGAAAAGCAATCGCCATAGTTCAGTGCTGCCGGATGAACACCCTTGCCCCATCGACCGTAAGCGTCGGCAACGCGGCGGGCGGAGGCAGCTGTCACAGACACGATCTCAAAGCCGAGGCCTGAAATTAGCGCGCCGACTTCATCGCCGACATTGCGCCGTGAGGCCACGATCAGGGCCTCGGCGACGGTGCCGGCGGAGATCAACAGCCCGTCAGCCTCTTCGATTGCCGTCATGCATGCTTCGCTCGGCGGTTCGTCGAGCACAATCGCCATGAGTGCCGATGTATCAACGGCAATCATGCAGGCATCCCGTCATCATTATAAAGGAAGTCTTGGCTGCGTGCGGCGGTCGGACCTGGAAGCACCTTGGCTGCAGCCGATGCCCTGACTTTCTCCATCAATGCACGCCGCCCCTTAAGGCCCGGTGCCGCAGCGACGGCGACCAGGCGCACGATCTCATGGCCTCGACGGGTCAAAATGACTTCATCTCCGGCTTCGGCTCGCTTCACCAGTTCGGTCAGTTGCCCTTTGGCCTCACTAACAGACACGCGCATAGCGTAGGTTCCTTGAGTCTTTCCTGTATTCTTCCACGAAATGGTCTATGACTTGGTCTATGTCAAGGGCGCAGCTCCAGGTGCGTTTCGATCCAGTGCGTTCAGCACCTTGGTGAGAGACGCATCTGACGGGCTGCCTGACGGTAGCCGAGACTCTTGTCAGTTCGATATTCGGCGACTACCGTCATGGGCAGATGGCCGATGACGGTAGTTTTTTATGCCTAAACCATTGAAGAATAAGGCGTAAATCTCCTGCCGACCTACCGACCTGCCGAAATCGACTGACGGTAGTTTTCCGAGGAGGACGTTCGATGCTTACCGACTCTGCGCTTAGAGCGCTGAAACCAAAGGAGAAAGATCGCGGACCGTGACGGCATGTAAGTCCACGTCACGACGAAGGGCTTGATGTCATTCCGGCCGGACTACCGTCTGCATGGACGACGCGAGACGCTCTATCTCGGCAAGTACGGACCTGACGGAATTTCGCTCGCGCGGGCACGGGAGAAGTGCATCGATAATCGCCGATCGATCGCCGACGGCGTTTCGCCGGCGATCGAAAAGCAACGAGAGAAGCGCCGGCTGAAAGAGGCGAAAAGCTTCGGCGAGTTCGGAGAGAAGTGGCTTCAGGCTGCTCCTATGGCTGACAGCACGCGGGCCATGCGCTGCTCGATCTTCGAGCGCGAGCTATTGCCTGTCTGGCGAAACCGACTCCTGACGGAGATCACGCCAGACGATCTTCGCGCTCATTGCGGAGCGATTGTCGGTCTCCCCGAAGAGGGCGGCGCGATCGGCGACAGGAAGGCGGGCGACTTTATTCATCGACGTCGGCCACTGCCGTGTTGGCAATCGAGACGAGCGTCGGTCGCATCCAGGCGGGCGCCCGAATGGCGGTCGACGCCAGCGTCTTCTTGTCGTTGGCTGAAAGCCGACGCGCGGCAACCTACGCGGCATCGGCGGCGCGCACGGGGCCGACATGGCGCAGCGCCTGAACGACCGGACCACCTCGATTCACGGTGTCGGATCTGCAAAAAAGGTGATGACGGTAGTTTTCGGGAGCGGCGGCCGGATAGCTCGGCCGTGTCGGAGATATTCTGGCGGCGTCTAGTTCAGTTCCGCTGGGCTGCCCGAAAGGTAGGCGAAGGTCTGCCGCAAACTGCGATGACCGCCACCGCCGCAATGATGCAGAGGGCGCCCGAGGTGAAGAACGCGGGGAGATAGACACCGCCATGACGATCCAGGCGCAGTGAAAGCGGAGACTGACTTCCGCAAACGTGCAGCGGGGTCATTGCGGTTCTTAAGCGCGATGCCCGCGCCGGAGACGAACAGGCCCGGCGCGCCAGCAATCGCGGTCAGATTTGAGCGAAACCGCCGTCGGCCTGGATGTCCGCCCCATTGATGAAGCTGGATTGATCAGAAGCCAGGAAGGCGATGACGTTGGCGATCTCGTCGGGGCTGCCGACACGGCCGGCGGGCACATGTTGGGAAAGCGCGGCCAAATAGGCGTCAGCGGAGACCTGCGCCGGGGCACCGCCCTTCAGGCCGGGCGTCTCGATCGGTCCCGGGCTGACCACGTTGAGGCGGATGCCACGCCCCTTCAGGTCCAGAATCCAGTTCCGAGCAAGTGCACGGATGGCGGCCTTGGTCGCGGCATAGACGCTGCTGCCGCCCGGAAGGCCCTTGTTCGCGACAACCGACGACGTCAGCACGACTGACGCGCCGTCGCTAAGCAGCGGCAACGCCTGTTGGACGGTGAAGATCGTTCCTTTCACGTTCACCGCGAGCAGACGGTCGACCATCCCCTCGGTTATCTCACTGAGCGTCGCTTTCTCCAGGATGCCGGCGTTTGCGACCAAGATGTCCAGCTTTCCCTTGGAAGCGCGGACTGCGCCGTACAGACGGTCGAGGTCGGCCACGACCGACGAGTCCGCTTGGATGCCAGTCACCCCTGTGCCGATCTCGGCGACTGCTTTGTCGAGTTCGGCCTGGCGCCTGCCGCTGATGAACACGGATGCGCCTTCAGCGACGAGCCGCTTTGCTGCGGCCAATCCGATGCCGGAGCTGCCGCCTGTCACAAGCGCGACCTTGCCTTGTAAACTCTGAGCCATGATTTCATTTCTCCATGTGGTGTTTGGGCGAGCGAGCTAGATGGTGAAGCCGCCGTCGCCGCCGTCGACGTTGAGGATTGCTCCGTTGATGAAGCTGCCTTCCGGACCGGCGACGAAGGCCACCATTGCGGCGATGTCTTCGGGTCGACCGTATTGGGGAATTGGCAGGAAGCCGCGTTGCGCATCGGCAATCTCCGATGTCGCAGGGTTCATGTCGGTATCTGTCGGACCGGGGCTCACCAGATTGACCGTGATGCCCTTCGGACCGAGGTCGTGGGCAAGGCCCTTGGTCCAATCGATCAAAGCGGTCTTCGTCAGGGCATAGAGCGAGACGCGAGGTCCGGGGACGCGTTCGGCGACGCAGCTCCCCAGCGAGATGATCCGACCGCCCCTCGGAAGGTGTCGAGCAGCGGCTTGCGAGGCGAGGACGACAGCGCGGACGTTGATCGCTAAAAGCCCGTCGATGTCCTCCAGCGTCAGGCTTTCCAGCGGCGCCATCCGGAATTGACCGGCGTTATTCACGAGCACGTCCAAGCCACCGAGCGCTGCAACGGACTGCTCGACGGCGCGAACGACGGCTGCGGCGTCAGCCGCATCGGCCTGTATAGCGATCGCATTCCGGCCTAAGGCTTTGATTTCGGCCACGATGTCCGCTTTGTCGGCCGAACGCTCGTAAGTGATCGCGACATCTGCGCCCTCGCGAGCGAGGCGCAGCGCCGTGGCCGCTCCAATCCCGCGGCTCGCGCCCGTTACCAGGGCGCGCTTTCCGGATAGAACATTCATGCGGTTTCCTTCCTTCGATATGCGTCGACCGTCAGAAGCGTTCGACCCAGGGCCGGACTTCGATTTCCCACGACCAAGCGCTGCGTTGTTGACGCAGAAGGTCGGCGTAGGTCTGAGCAATCGCGTCTGGATCGAGTGAGCCGTCGGAGGGATCGGGTCGCTGGCTGGGGCGAACGCTGCCATCGACGATGACGTGGGCAACGTGGATGCCCTTGGGCATCAGCTCGCGCGCGGCGCTCTGAGCCAAGCCGCGCAACGCGAACTTGCCCATCGCGAATGGTGCAGAGAGCGCGAAACCCTTCACGCCGGCGGTCGCTCCAGTGAGGAGGATCGCGCCGTGGCCGACGGGAACCATCCGCTTCGCGGCCTGCTGGACGGCATAGAATGCCCCGAGCGCCGAAACGGCAACTGCCTCCTCGACCTCGAGGGGATTGAGCTCGGCGATTGGACCGCGCGACCGGCCGCTTGCGTTATAGACGACGATCTCCGGCGAACCGATGCGGGATTCGGTTTCGGCGAAGACACGCTCGACCTGCGCTGGATCGGCAGCATCCACCGGAAGCGCCAGCGCTCCGGTCTCGCGAGCCAATCCGTCGAGCAGTTCAGGATGACGCGACGCAATGACGACCGGGATGTCCGCCTTGCGCAACAATCGCGCAAAGGAGCCGCTGATGCCGGGACCGGCGCCGATGATCAGCGCGCTGCGATAGGGAATGTCGCTCATGGGTTCACCACCGGCTGCGTGTTGGGGACAAGGGCGGGTTCGCGTTCCTCGTGGTCCGGGAGCGGCCCGGAATGAATGTCGAGGATTTCACCGAGCCACATCGCGTTGGTGAGGTGGTCGGGCTTCGGCTCGCCAGTATTTGGATGGATGAGGATTGCCAGCCCACGCCGGTTGATCATGAGCCACGGCACAAGGCGCGCGAACTCAGCGGGTGGAAAGGCCACTTGGTACATGGGCCGCGCATGCGGTCCGATGAGCTGATCCCACCAGCGCCCCATGACGACTGGGAAACGGTCGGCTATCTCTGCGCGGAGCTGCGCTGCGACGCGGGCTTGCTCGGGGCCTTCGAAATAGATGTGCGCGTGGTAGCTCCAGATCGAGTCGATCGGCCGCGCGGGTGCGATGGGAGATACGTCCGGCGCGGCAAGAGGATGGTCAGTGTCGGTCATTCAAGCTCCTTTGATGCGTTCGGCGCAAGCGCCATGAATCGCGCGTGCGGATGGCAGGCGGCGGCGCGGTTAGTGCTTGGCATGGATTCGTCTGCGCACGAGCGCGCAGAGGGCTATTTGGGTCGCGTCTTTACGGCTTCGTGGGCGTCAGCAAAGGCAGCCCGGACAACTTCGAGCACCTCGTCCGATAGAGAAGGGTTTGCTTTGGCCACGGCCCGAGCAATTGCGAGCGCGCCGATCTCGGCAGCAGTAGCGGCGAGCGCCAGTCGTCGACGGTCGGCCTCGGGGATCGAAGGTTCGAGAGAAGCTTCGTTCATTGAGGCCCAAGCCATGAACGCGTTGGTGAAACTCTCGCTGACGGCCACGTCATGGTGGCTGATCTCGCTGGCAGACGCGGCCATCGGACAACCATCAGAGACCTTCTCGCGCATATATGGAGAAAGGTATCCGTCGAGCAGTTCCTCGAACGACATGTGTCGGTCGCCAATCCATTCGCGCGTGGCATCCATATTGGCGGCGAAGCCATGTGAAAATGCCGCCGCGGCGAGTTCATCTTTCGATTTGAAATGCGCATACAGCGCGCCGTGCGTGAGCCCTGCCTCCTTGGCGACCTCTGCGACGCCCACTCCGTCGATCCCCCGCTCCCGAAAGAGGCGGCTGGCCGCGCTGAGAAGCGCGCCTCGGTTCTCTGCTGCCTTCTCCTTCGAAACACGCATGAAAAATCTCCGATCCAATCTCCGAATTTTTAGTTGCGATCGCAATTAAAGTCAAGTAGTGCTCTCGACGGCGATACATTGCCATCGCAATTAAAACTTCCTACAGGAGAAACAAGCATGCGCTACAAACTTTTCGGCCAGCACACGGGTCTGCGCGTTTCCGAGCTGGTGCTCGGCACCGGCATGTTCGGCACCGGCTGGGGCTATGGCCAGGAGCGCGACGAGTCGCGTCGCATTCTCGACGCCTATGCCGATGCGGGCGGCAACTTCATCGATACAGCGGGCGTCTATCAGGGCGGTCAGTCGGAAGAAATCATTGGCGATGCGCTGGTTGGCCGCCGCGACGATTTCGTCGTCGCCACCAAATACACGATGCCCGCCGGTGCCAAGGGCGGCATCCTCGTCACCGGCAACAGCCGTAAGACGATGGTGGTGTCGGTCGAGGACAGCCTGAAGCGGCTCAAGACCGACTACATCGACATCCTGTTCATCCACATGTCCGATGGCGTGACGCCGGCCGAAGAGATCGTGCGTGGCTTCGACGATCTCGTTCGCCAAGGCAAAGTCCTCTATGCTGGCCTGTCGAATTTCCCGGCTTGGCGCGTGTCGCGTGTGGTGACGATCGCTGAGCTGCGGGGTGCGGCTCCGATCGCTGGCCTCCAGTTTGAGCACAGCTTGGTCGCCCGCTCGAGTGAGCAGGAACTGCTGGCTGCTGGCCAGTCGCTCGGCCTCGGCATGGTCTCCTGGTCGCCGCTCGGCGGCGGTCTGCTCACCGGCAAGTATCGCCAGGGCGAGACCGGCCGTAAGGAGGCAATGGGCGGCAACATCTTCCAGCAAGAGAACTCGCCGCAGCGCACGGCCATCCTCGACACCCTGATCGAAGTCGCCAGGGAGCTGGGGGTCGCTCCGGGCGAAGCCGCGATCGCGTGGGTCGCCGCGAAGGGCACGCTGCCGATCATCGGGCCGCGCACCCTCGAGCAGCTCAACTCCAACCTCGCCGCCGCGAAGGTCACTCTGTCGGCCGAGCAGATCGGTCGCCTGGATCAGGTCAGCGCGATCCCGACGGCCTTCCCCTACAACGTCCTCGAGGGCGCTCGTCCAGGCTACACCGGCGGCAAGGTCGAGGAGTTCACCGCTCCGGCCACTTCCGCCGCCTGATTCGGCCGGCGATGGCCGACGTCCTCGACAGTGTCTTCTCAGGCGAAGGGCCGGCACCCCGGACGAATGCCTTTGAGCACATGTCGAGGACCGTCCCGCCCAGGGCACTCCGGCGTGACCGCTGCACTTCGTCAAAGAAGACACGTGACGCGGCCGGGGTGGCTTTCGACGCGCGACCATCAGGTCGACCGACCGCTCCCTATATTTGTGTAACAGAGTGAGCGTGATGCCCGACGTTTCGCTCGACCTCAGGTATTTTCGCTACGCCATCGCAGCGGCTGAGCACGGAAGCTTCCGGAAGGCGGCTCTGTCCCTCGACGCGCCGCAATCCACTGTCAGTCGCCGGATCCTCATATTGGAAAACCGCTTGGGGTTTCCCCTGTTCTTGCGTGAGCGTAGCGGCGTGAAACTGACGGCCGCGGGCTCCGATTTTCTAGCCAACGCCATCAGCGGCGTACATCAACTCAGCCGAGCCGCCCAACTTGCAGCCGCCACCCACAAGGGTCAGCGGTGTCTTGAGGGTTGGTATCCTTGCCTCCCTGACGACAGGTTTCCTCCATTGCGTCCTCCGTCGGTTACGGGAGACCCAGCCGAGCCTTCAGATCTTGCTGCGAGAGGGAACGTCGCTGGAGATGCTCCACGCGCTGGCTACAGGCGAACTGGACATCTCGTTCGTCACTGGCCAGTACGACATTCGGGGTTACCGCTCGAGAATCTTATGGAACGAGACCATCTATCTCGTGATCCCGACAGGGCATCCGCTGGCGCGCCAGGAAGTCGTAACCTGGGAGGAGCTGCGGGAGAAGGTTTCATCGTGAGCCACGGGGGACCGGGCTCCGAGATTCAGGACTATCTTATCCGAATGCTGTCACGGAGCGGTTTCAGGCCTCGAATCGATGTGCACGATGTCTCTCGTGAGAACTTTGGCCGAGACCGGAGGGCTCGGACGCAGGGGAAGGCTTTCCCCGCCTGACGGTCAGCTCCGGAAGGACGGAATTCTTTCGATTTTGCACCTTTTCTTGGCAGGCGAATGATGATACAAATCCTCGGACTATAGAAGCCATACTCCGAGCTTACGTATCTTGCCCGAGCCCGCATCCCAGCGCCGAATTGCTCACACCGTGCTGAAGGCGCGCGGCATCGCGCGTCTGGCGGAACTGCGCGCGGAGGGAGTGACAGCGGCCACTATGAGCCGCATGGAGCGGGATGGCGAGGTGCTCCGGCTTGCGCGGGGGCTTTATCAACTCCCTGATGCGCCGCTCGATGCTCACCACAGCCTCGCAGAGGCAGCAAAACGAGTGCCCAAGGGTGTGGTCTGCCTCGTCTCGGCTCTCGCGTTCCATCAACTTACCGATCAACTCCCAAGGCAGGTGTGGATCGCTATCGGCCAAAAGGATTGGGCTCCCAAGGGTGATGGGGCGCCAGTTCGGCTAGTACGCTTCACAGACCGCCTCCTTAGGGAAGGCGTCGAATCCCACACCGTCGAGGGGGTACCCGTAAAGGTCTTTGGCGTCGCCAAGACGATCGCCGACTGCTTCCGGTATCGCAACAAGATCGGCCTATCCGTGGCGATTGAAGGCCTCCAGGAAGCGCTGCGTCAACGCAAGACAACCCCCGGCGAAATCGTCAGGCAAGCCGCGCGAGGAGCTATCGCGACGGTCATTCGGCCCTATCTCGAGGCGCTGACCGCCAATGGCTAAGGAGCTCAAGAATGTCGGCGCTTCAGTGCGCGCCCGCCTCCTGCAGGTCGCCAAGGCAAGCGGCCAGAGCTTTGATCTTGTCTTAACGCGCTTTGCGCTCGAACGACTCCTCTTCCGGCTCAGCCAATCACCACATGCGGACCGCTTCGTTCTGAAAGGCGCGATGCTGATGATGAGTTGGTTTGAGGATCCACATCGCGGCACGCGTGACCTCGATCTGTTGGGGTTTGGCGACCCTGAACCTGAGGCGATGCTCGCGACATTTCGGGACATCCTGGCGCTCAACGATGATGATGGTGTGGAATTTGACGTCGATGCTCTTCGCGTCGATCGCATTCGTGAAGAGCTCGAATACGGCGGGCTGAGGCTGCGGACAACCGCCTCGATCAGCGGCGCCAGGATCAATCTGACGATCGATATCGGCTTCGGTGATGCGATGGAACCCGGCGCTGAGATGCTCGACTATCCCTCCATGTTGGCGTTTCCCGCGCCGCGTCTGCGTGCATACGCGCGCGAAACTGTTATTGCTGAGAAGTTTCAGGCGATGGTCGCGCTCGGACGCGCGAACAGTCGCATGAAGGATTTCTACGACATCTGGATCCTCAGCAAGTCATTCGATTTTGCCGGCGACAGGCTCGCTCGCGCGATCGCTGCAACGTTTGCCCGGCGCGAGACAGCGGTTCCTGTCGATTTGCCCGATGCACTAACGCCAGCGTTCGCCAACGATGAACAAAAACAGCGACAGTGGAACGCCTTTATCAGAGACGTTTCCGCCGATCCGGGAAGCTTGGAAGATGTCGTGACCAGATTGGCTGAGTTTCTAATGCCGCACGCTACGAAAGCGCGCGATTTAAATAATAATGCTTCAAAGTTGTAATTCACATATCTCTTTCGGAGATGACTGAAGAGGGGGGCGTCGTGGATATATTCGATCTCGATCAAGCGTTGATAGAGCGATACGAATCGTTCGCACGCTAGTGGGGACAGTCCGTCGGCTGGCCGCCAAGTCCATTGGCACGAAATTTAGTGGAGCTGGTCTGCAACCCAGCGCCTGCGCTAGATACGGCGACAAATGGTCTACGCTAAGTAAGCGCGCGTACCTAAGCTTGATGCTTATTTAAATAAAGGGCCGCTTACTTAAATAGCGGAGCGCTTGCGGATTGTCGACGAGGTGACCGGCCGCAAGCGCGGCCGTGTCTTCGCTACCTTAGGTATCTGGCAATCCTAAGCGAAGGCACAGATCCGCTGCCTGCCGCGTGACTAAACCACGAGTTGCAAGTTCGAAATTCTTCAAGAGCCTGGATAGCCGGCAACGCATTTGGCCGAGCGATCACCGATACAACTTTTGGAAGTTTTCGATGGACAGCAGGGCGCTCCGGGAAAATAGAGCGTGGTATTCGATTGCGTAAGGCGCAACCAGGGGCGCCTTAAGAAACAATCATAGTCGCCTTGCCAGGAAAGCTGCCGTAGTGGGAGTATGTGACGGCAGGCGTCAAAATCGAGGTTTCCGTCATGAAGGCTGTTTAACGAGACCCACGCCGACATCTCATACCTCGAGGCCTGATCAGCCTCGGCGGATCCAGAAGGCCAGAAGGCATTGACGTCGCATCAAAGGCGGGTCTCGCCATTTGGGCCCAGGCCACCACCGCCGCGGCGGTGAGGCCGCCAGCCTCATGCGGCCGGCAGCGCACTGATCGGGATGTCGTCGCTCTCGTCGCTGCCCTCGAAAGCCATTTGGTCGGCGAGCTGGCGGAGTTGGTTGAAGTCGGCCGGGCCGTCGAAGGAGGTACCGCCGAGGCGGATGGCGACGGAAAGCGGCGCGCCGTCGGCGCTGAAGGTGGCCGCGGAGACGCGCGTGCGGATGCGGGCTCCGATGTCGCGGGCGTTCTCGACCGTAGCGCCAGGCAGGAATATGCCGAGTTCGTTGGTCGCAAGCCGCGCCACCAGATCGCCACGACGAACCGAGGACTGGATGATCGAAGCAAGCGATTGCATCACGGTGTCGGCCCATTGCGGCCCAAAGCGGCGGCCGATGTCGTCGAGCGTATCGACAATGACGGCGATGACGATGCCGCCGGCATCGGTGGCGATATGCTTGCGCCGGTCGATAAAGTGCTCGACGGCCGCGGCAAAGGCAGTGCCGTTTAGCGTCTTTGTCACGCTGTCATAGCGCGCCGCTTGCGTGAGGTTTTCCTGCATCTTGCGGACGACGCCGTTGTTGAGCTGCAAGGCAAAAAGCAGCGGAAAGGCCACAAATGCGGAAACAAGTGCTGCACCGACAAATCCGACCAAAAATGGTCGATCCGGCATCAATAGATTTAATATAAGTAAAAGACAAACGGACCCGACGACGGCGCATAGCGCGCCGAGCATGGCCCTCCGCAGGGCTTTGAAAATGGTGGCGGAGGGATGTCGCTGTTGTAGAATCATATCGAATTATATCCGTTCCCTAATGCTGCACCAAGCTAAACAGGCGTCCGAAAAAGCCGGCTTAAGAAATCCCGTAAAATTTGTTGGTTTGCACAGTTGTTATCACGAATTAACTGTCTTCGAACGAATATCCGGAACCGTTGTTTGCGCTTAGTGCCGGTTTGCGACAGAACCCCGGCGCTTCATCTCGATCCCTGGTCCTTGGGCGTGTTTCATCCTCAGCATGTGAAACGGCACGGGGGCATGATGCCAATAGGCACAACATGCAATTGTTTTCGCTGCAGCGTCTGGGGTCATTACTTGATAGTTGTTTACAGTCGGTCACCGTCAGCGGATAACGATATCGGCCATTGCCAAGTTTGAACTCGCCCTTGAAGTCGGCGCACCACAAATCGTTCGGCATGAGCGCCGCGACAAGGCCGTCCCCTCCGCCCGATGGCGTTGCCGCTTGCGGGCATGGGCGACGAGCCCGCGCCGGTCGACAATGGCATCACCGTGCTCTTGGCTGGGACGTGCAC
This sequence comes from Martinezella calliandrae, assembly GCF_030272695.1. Classification (GTDB taxonomy): domain Bacteria; phylum Pseudomonadota; class Alphaproteobacteria; order Rhizobiales; family Rhizobiaceae; genus Rhizobium; species Rhizobium calliandrae. The sequence goes on along the minus strand of NZ_JARFYN010000079.1, from coordinate 7,419 downwards.
GTCGCCGGCAAGCCTCCTGACCAGCAATTCCCTGATCTTTCTGGCAGCCCAATGCGGTCTGTTCTTCTTGTACGAGACGATCATCGCATCGACCGGCCCGGGCAACTGATCGGCATAGCGCACCGGCCGACGCGACCGATCCGTCAGGGCTTCCAGGCCCTCGTCCTGGTAAAGGCGCATTAGGGCTGAACATTCGCCACCCAGATCAACGAAAGTTGCCCCGAAAATTGCGGAGGGCTCGGGGACGCACGTGTCGTTCTCATTTCCGGCCTGCGCCAGGAAGGTAAAATGACCCTTGCAGGGCAATTTGCCGCCGGCGGCGAGTGTTTGCGAACCGCATAGTCAGCATTGGCCACCGTCACATCCTTCGCGGGCAGTTCCTCGCAAAACAATCGTCGCGGACCAGACTTCGTTTCGCAACGAATGCAAAAGCGGTCCAATCATGGGTCAACCGGCTCAGCTCAATTCCCCCGCACCAATGCGGTTTGCGATCATAATACCGGCATTTTGTCAGTTTGTTTGGCGGGAGTGAGTTCATCCCTGCCTGCTGGCAAGGTAAACTGAAACACAGCACCTCGAGGCTCGTTTACGCTCGCCCACAAACGCCCGCCATGCGCCTCGATGATCGACCTGCAGATCGCCAAACCCATCCCGAGCCCCTCTGCTTTTGTTGTGTAAAACGGCTCGAAAATTTGCTCCATAGCTTGCGGGCCGAGGCCGGGGCCGACGTCCTTAACGGCGACCGACACCATTCCAGAGGTCTCTGGCCAGGAGGTAACCAGCAACTCGCGGCGCCAGTCCACGTCCTTCATCGCATCGATGCCGTTCATTACCAGATTAAGGATCACTTGCTGCAACTGTACGTGGTCGCCCACCACCGGCGCGACGTCCTCTGCCAGCTCGATTCGCAGTGCGATGCTATGGCGGCGCAGCTCGCCCTGAACGAGGGCGAGCACTTGTTGGATGAGTTCGGCCAAATCCACCCGCTCTCGTACGGTGGCCCTTTTCTTGAGGAGCGCGCGCATCCCCGCGATCACTTCGCTGGCGTGGTGCCCGTCCCGAACGATGCGTGTCAGCGTTTCCCGCACCTCATCAAGGTTTGGAGGCTGGCCGTTAAGCCAGCGGAGAGCCGCATTTGCGTTGATGACGATGGCACCCAGGGGCTGGTTCACTTCATGGGCGATGGAAGAGGTCAGCACTCCCATCGTCGTCACCCGCGAGACGTGCGCGAGCTCTCCCTGCGCCCGCTGCAGTGCCTCCTCAGCCTGTTTGCGGTCTTCGATGTCCACGACAGTCCCGTACCATTTGAGAATATTTCCAGTCTCATCCCTTAGCGGTACGGCGCTCTCATGCAGCCAGCGATACTCACCGTCAGCCGCGCGGCGAACGCGCATCTCCGCCTCGAAAGCTTCTCCTGTGGCTAAGGAAATATTCCATTTGGCCAAGTACGGCTCAATGTCGTCTGGATGAAACGGAGCATTCGTCCAACTCCATGCCAAGGTTTCGTTCAGGGTTAGCCCTGTGAACTCCTGCCAATGTCGATTTATGAAGTCGATGTTACCATCGGGCAATGCGGTCCAGACCATCGCCGGAATGGCCTCGATGACCTGACGAAGCTTTTCTTCGCTCCGCCGGATCGTTTCTTCGGCGCGCTTGCGTTCCGTTAGGTCGAGCACGAATGTAACACCTTCGTCCTCACTTCCTTCGAAGCGTGCCCCACCAATCAGTACGGGCACACGGCTGCCGTCCTTACGCAGATATTCCTTCTCAATAGGCGCCAGAATGCCGGTTTTTTTCAGCTCAGGGACCCACTGTTTCATATCCCGATCAAACCACTCCTCAGGGGTCAGATCCACCCAACGGATACGACCCGTGACGAGATCTTCACGATCGTAGCCGATTAGGCGGAGAAACGCGTCATTAGCGTCGAGAATCCGGCCATCGAGAGCAAAAATGAAGATTCCGATGATGTTAGCGTCTACCAGACGCCGAATTCTGGCTTCACGTCCTGCGAGATCCTCGTAGAGCCGGGTATTTTCCAGCGCGGTCGCGGCTTGCGAGGTGAGCAGCTTTAGAACCGCGATCCGGGCCGGAGTAAAGACGCGCGGTGCTAGATTGTTCTCCAGATAGAGGAGTGCGATCAGCCGGCCCTGTTTGACTAGTGGCATGCAAAGCATTGAGCGGGGCTTGATGTCCCGCATGTACTCATCGGACCACGTATTCTGGATGCATGCATCGTCGACGATAACTGCTTCACCGGTCCGCGCGACGAAATTGACCATGGCTGTGGGCACACGGATCATTCCGGCAACAGGGGGCAGATGCACGGCGACATCGCGGGCAGTGGTCTCGGCCACGGCCTCAACCCTGAGCTGCTCCTTATTTGGAACAAGCAACACCCCCCGCTCTGCGCCGGCATGCTCAAGCGCCGTGCGCATCAGTGTATCGATCAGCTTTCCGGTAACGATCTCGCCCGAGACAGCCTGCGAGATCTTGATCACGGTTGCGAGGTCGAGTTGCTCGACCGGTGCTCCGATCGTGTTCTTTGGAGAGGGACCGAGGTCTTCCTCTCCCAGGCGGGGATAGAATTGATCGAGTTGCCGAACCTTACCGTCGGCGCCCCAGCGCATATAACAGCTACGCGCGTTGCGAAAATAGAGATGAGTGAAGTTGTCGAAGCCCCGCTCTGCATAAAAGCGGGCGGCGAGTTCATATGCGAGCGCTTCATGATGAACGAAGCCATTGGCATTCGCCGATCGGATAGCCTGATCGTAAAGACGCATGGCGTCGATTTCACGACCTTCAACGCGTGCTATCTCTGCGCCGACCAGTGCCGCGCGATTGTCGAAGTTCTCCGGGCAATTCTTCGCATAAATCTGAAGCTGTCGATAGTGGACGGTCAAAGCTTCAATATGCCGCGCGCGCTCCTCAGCCGTGGCAGTGTCGCAACAGGCGGCGCGGGCCAAAGCGCCGTAAAAATGATGCTCGGGCGTTTCTTCGAAATGGGACACCGATGTCCATGGTAGCTGCTGTGCCCGCAATGAGGCATCGACGGCCCCCTCATAGTCGCCAGCAAAGAACCGGGCCTGGAGTTTTCTGACGCAGTAGCAGGTTTCCGCAAGAATCAAATTTGGATCGCCCGAAAACCGGCGTTCGATCTCTGCTTCGTCAAATCCATCATCGTCGTCGAAGGAACCGAATTTCCGGGTCAACCCGCGCAGAGACCGGACAAGGCCGAGCTGCGCGCTGGCAAGGTCAATGACGAACTGGAACCGCACCTTCCGAGCGAAAGCGAGGCCAATCTCCGCTTGGCGCTGCACTTCGACAAGCGGGTCTCCCGCCGCCAACAGGTTCGAATTCAAGCTGACATAGCTGTAGCCGGCAAACGTGAGATCGCCGTTCTGGTTGGCAATTTCGAGCGCGCGCAGCAAGATCTCGCGGCCGGTCCGGACGTGTCTCGTCCATGGAATGACGTGAGCCCCGAAATCCTTGTAAGTCCTCGCTTGGAAGCGCGTCAGTTCGCGGTCTTCCACAAGCTGGCAACCGAGCTGGCCGAAGCGAAATCCGGCCGCATAATCGCCGAAGCGAGGCCCCGCAATATAGCCGAGGGCCACATAGTGGTAGCAGGAGCCGTCGCTGTTGCCTCGTTCCAGGCTCAAATTAACCGCTAGGCAGATGGCCATGCATGCAAGGTTCGCATCGGTATGCCATACCGCTCCAACGAGGCGCGTAAGTACATCCAGGGCGGCTGGGGATGCCAAGTCACTCATCAATGGTAAATCAATGAGTTCCTCGATCGTACGGCTCCCGAGCTGTGACCAGATACGGCCGTATTCACATCGCACCTCCTCGTTGGCCGGATGCGGGGACCAGTCGATTCCGAGGTGCTCCCTCAGATAGTCGAGACCGACGGCGGCCGAGCGATCTGTTTGACCAAGCGCTGCGTAAAGATCGATGCGCAGGCAGGCGACAGTCGCCTGGTCGTCGGAGCGGACTGCACAAGTGGAAAGCTGTGCCAACCGCGTCTCAGCATCCGGCAACGCACCAAGGAGGAACTCGCATTCGGCTCGATTTAACTCAAGGGCGAACACCAGTTGATGCTGCCGCTCCCAGGCGTCTGCTGGCAACAGTGTCGCCCCGGCAACGAAATAGTTGAGCGCCGAGGAGTATGCCGTCGAGGCCTTGGCCCGCTTGCCGGCCAATAGATTGAACTGAGCCAGTCGCTCGCGCTCCTCGGACGTGATCAATGCGGCTCCACGATTGAGCTGGCTGACGATATCGAAGACATATTCGTAGATCCGCTCCGGCGCCGTATTCGCCGCAAGCAGTCGTCCGATGCGAAGGTGTAACTCGGCGCGTCGCTCCTCCGGAATCAGCGAATAGGCGGCTTCCTGAACGCGATCGTGGACAAACCGATAGGCGTCGGGCAGACGTTCGAGCAGTCCATGAGCGACAGCAGGCTCAAGGGCCCCAAGGAGGCGCTTCTGCGGAATACCAAGGACGAGTGAAAGCATCTGTGCATTTGCGATATTTCCGAGGCAGGCAAACTGCTGCAGCGCCTCTCGCGTTTCGCGCGGCAGGCGCGTGAGCTTGCCGACCATGAGGTCCACGACGTTGTCGGTGTATCCCTTGGCGTGAATTCGGCCGAGATCCCAGGACCAGCATCCCCCGTCATGATCGAAGATAAGCATTCCCTCTTCAGCGAGCGAAGAAATGAACTGAATTGCGAAGAACGGATTACCGCCCGTCTTATCGTGTACCAGTCGGGCCAGCGGTGCGGCGCGCTCAGGATCACTGTGGAGAGCATCGGCAATTAACTGCTGGAGATGCTCTCGGGTGAGCGGAGTTAGAGAGATTTCTGCGACCTTGCAACCGGCGGCTCTAATCGCATCGAGCTTGCGACGGAGCGGATGGTCGGCAGTGACTTCGTTGTCGCGATAGGCACCGATCACTATGAGATTCTGCAGATCCGACGGGATCAGTAGATCCTCCAGCAGATTAAACGTCGCTGCATCAAGCCACTGTAGGTCATCAAGAAACAGCGCTAGCGGATGTTCAGGCCGCGCAAAGACGTTCATGAACCGGCGGAACACAAGCTGAAAACGCCGTTGCGCCTCTTGAGACGGAAGCTCCGGAACCGGTGGCTGATCGCCGATGATGTGCTTCAGCTCGGGGATCAAATCGACCATGAGCTGCCCGTTCGAGCCGAGCGCATCGCTGAGCGCATCGCGCCAACTCACTAAGTCCGCTTCGCTGCTTGCCAGAAGTCTTCGAATAATGCCCTGAAACGCTTGCGCCAGCGTCGCATAGGGGATGTCGCGCTTGTACTGGTCGAACTTGCCGGACGCAAACAGGCCGCGCGTCGGCACCAACTCCTTGTGCAGTTCGTGGACAACTGCGGACTTGCCGATGCCGGAATATCCCGAGACCAGGACCAGCTCCGGCACGCCGCCGGTAATGACCCGCTCGAATGCGTCGAGCAAGGTCTTGATCTCCCGCTCTCGCCCGTAGAGTTTTTCCGGGATCAGTAGCCGGTCGGGAATGTCGTGCTCACCAAGCTTGAATTCGCCTATCCGTTTTCCCGTTTGCCACTGCTCAAGGCAGCTTCGAAGATCCCGCTCCACCCCGGTGGCGGTCTGGTAGCGCTCCTCAGCCGTCTTGGCGAGCAGCTTCATCACGATGGCTGAGATGGTACCGGGAACTTCCTTCACCCGCTCGGTAGGTGGTGTCGGGCATCTCGCCATGTGCCAGTGCACCCATTCCATTGGATCGACCGCCGTAAACGGGAGAACGCCGGTGAGCATTTGATAGAAGGTCACACCGAGCGCATAGAGATCACTGCGGGCATCGATCGACCGGTTCATGCGCCCCGTCTGTTCTGGTGCCATATAAGCGAGTGTCCCGGCGATCACTTCCGGCGGTTCGGGCGATTGCCGCTCGCGCGGTAGCCGCGAGGCGATACCGAATCCGGTGAACCGCGCCTCAGCGCCTTCACCCATCACCAGTATATTGGCCGGTTTGATGTCCTTATGGACGAGGCCGTGCTGATGAAGCTTTCCAAGCGCCGAAGCAATGGCGACTGCAAGTCTTAGGAAGCGCCCTGCATCCATGGCTTCGCCCACGAAGCGGTCGAGCGGTTCGCCGCCGGTATCGTCGAACAGCAGCATGATCCGGCCGCTTTCCCGCACCAATTCCCGTGGTTTCACAGCCCACGCAGGCTCCAGCTCTTCCTTAAGACCATATTCGTGAGAAAGCCGGTCGAAGCATGCAGTCGTCGGAGGATCCGAGGCTGGCCATGCCGCCAACACCGGTGTGGCTTGGCCATCGGCACCGGGCTGCCACCCGCGGCCGAAGACGCACTCGCCGTCATTCCATAGGACCCGAAAGCTATTTTCCCCAGGCTTCAACGGTAACACTCCGCCGGGGGCGTGGCTCGAAATGAGTAGGCCAACGTTCCCGCAATGCAGTCAGTTCATGCTTCAACACCATTTTGCCATACCTTTTTCTAGATGGCGATGACGTTCCCGCGAACGGCGCCGGTCACCGGCGAAAAACGGCACAAGGGATTTTCGTGAGTATCCCGAAACTTAGCCCGTCTGGCTTCAATCAATGGGACAACTCAGCGAGTATCGCGATCTTTCTGCCGCAAATGCTTCTTCAAAAAGCGCTCGATCAGCATGGCCGGCCGGAACGCATTGTAATTGACCGCAGAATCCCAATGGCAAACAAACAAATCAGATACATGCACGGCGGAAAGGCGAGGTTCGTGCGACTTCTAACTTAAATGCTGACGACGCTTCATTACCTGGGCGTAACAAAAAGCTCTGCGGCGCTTGTTCGTCCGGATCGGTAAGAGCGATCTGCGTTCCGTCGCTTCGAAAAGGACCGCCCAGGGGGCAACTGGGCGGCCTAGCGGGTTTCTAGCCCGCGACGCTTCGGGGGATGGAAACCGAAGCTCACTGGCGGCAGGAGAGAAGGTTTCCTTTCTCTTGAGGCTGCAAGCGGAATGTAGCGATAGGCGGGACCGAGGGATATTATACGATGGTTTCCTCTCCCGATACCTTGGGATGCGGCACCAGGCTCTTCCAGATAATGGGGTGCTGGGAAACCTTCGAGCAGTTAAAAGCGGTTCGATTGGTAGGTACGCCCGCAATTTTCTCAGTAGCGAAACGTCAGCCGTGAATTAGTCGATCCGCAATCGAGTCAAAAAAAGCCCCTCCGGGGAGGGGCGTAAGGGGTGGAGGGAGGGAGCGGCCGTCGGTGGATAGTTTCATCATAGATGTGTCCTCCCCCATCTTGCTATTGGCGGCTCGGATTGATTTCGATACCGATTAGGAGGAGATGTTCTATACGCAAGCCCAAGAGCTGTCATACGTGCCTTGGCGCCTTTGCCAGTGGCAGCTTCAGCTTGTCGGCCAT
>NZ_JARFYN010000078.1 GCF_030272695.1 Martinezella calliandrae | reverse complement strand
TATACCGGTTTGCGCAGGTGACGCGGGGTGGAGCAGCCCGGTAGCTCGTCAGGCTCATAACCTGAAGGCCGCAGGTTCAAATCCTGCCCCCGCAACCAACTTTAATTGTCACCCCGTAGCCCCGGCTGCGGGGTTTTGCTTTTTGACCGATAGCGTAAGGATTCCAGCCAGATCGCCGCGAACGTCGATCTCGATCTTGCCGTCCACCGGCGTCAGGATGATGTCCTCGACCAGTGTGCGAAGCAAATCCGCCGCTTCGATCCGCTGTTCTTCGGAGTCGTCCCTTCAAACCTTCAAACCCTGACCACCTAACCAATTACCGCATCAAATTCTTCCGCGCATCCAACGTGAAAATATTGTGCCTTCCCTTCGTCAAAACGTTTTTCGGGTGGGTCATGGACAGCGTTTCGGGCCATATGCATCACTGTCAGCGGCGCAGCGGATTCGCCATAATCGGGCGAAAAGAGGCCGCCGGCCGCGTCGCAGATCCGGTGCGGCCGCAGCGAGAGGATATAGATATGGCCAAGCCGGCGCGCGGTGTGCAGAAAGACTATGTTTACAAGATCGCGAATTCGCCTGTCGGACGGTTGAAGCTCGTTGCCAGTCATGAGGGCCTCGCGGCGATTCTCTGGGATATCGACCAGCCAAACCGTGTTCCGCTGAATATTGTCGCAAAGGATGAGAGCCATCCCGTTCTCATTGAGACAGAGCGGCAGTTGCGGGAATATTTTGCCGGCGAGCGACAGATTTTTGATCTTCCGCTCGATTTTTCGGGCACCGGGTTTCAACGGAAGGTATGGCAGGCGCTGCTCACCATTCCATTTGGAGAGACCCGCTCCTATGCTGAGATCGCTGCGCAGATCGGTGCGCCCAAGGCGATACGGGCAGTGGGTGCCGCCAACGGCAGGAATCCGATATCCATTATCGCGCCGTGCCACAGAGTTATTGGATCGGCGGGAGATCTGAGGGGATTCGCTGGTGGCCTGGAGCGGAAGACCTATCTTCTGGGTTTTGAAGGTTCCGAGACCAAGTCGTTCAATTTCGCAGCGTGATGGCTACACACGTCCGTCTTACTGGTAGTAATGACAAAACAGCCCGCTCGTCGACAAGCGGGCTGTTTTTTGTTTTCTGTATCAGCCATCCGCAAAACGGCCGGCCAGTTGTGCAACAGGCCGGCCATCGCTTCATGTCAACCCTCAAGCCACTTCACCTGCTCCGGCGTCAGCTTGATGTCGAGTGCCGATAGGCTGTCTTCCAGCTCGGCAATCGTGCGCGGTCCGATCAGCGGAATGACCGGAAAGGGTTGGGCGACGACATAGGCAAGAGCGACGTGGATGGGGTTGCGGCCAAGCTTCTGCGCCAGTTCGATCGCCCGATCGCGACGGCCGAAATTGCGCTCGGAATACCAGACGCGCACCAGTTCCTCTTCATCCCGCTTGTCGCGGCCGGCGCGGTCGGTGAAGAAGCCGCGGCCTTGGCTCGACCAGGCGAAGTTCGGTATATGCTTGGCATTGAGCCATGCTTTCCATTCGTGGTCGGAGGCGGCGACGCATCCGGCCCAGATCGGGTCGAGCATTTCCGCCAAAGAGAAATTGTTGGAAAGAGCCGCCGGCGCCGTCTTGCCATTCTTTTCGGCATAGGCGATCGCCTCGTCGAAACGAGCCCGGGTCCAGTTAGAGCCGCCGAAGATGCCGCGGATGCGACCGGCCCCGACCTCGGCATCCATGGCATCGACGAATTCGCCGACCGGAACGGCCGTGTTGTCGCGATGCATGAAGTAGATGTCGACATAGTCGGTCTTCAGCCGGTTCAGCGATTGGTCGAGCTGCTTGCCGATCATATCCGGATAGCAGAGGGGCGAATGCGCACCCTTGCCAATCAGGACGATCTCCTCGCGCGGCACGTTGCGGCTGGTGTGCCAGTCGCCGAAAATGCTCTCCGTCTTGCCGCCGCCATAGACATAGGCCGAATCGAAGACGTTTCCTCCCGCTTCATAGAACGCGTCGAGCGTCAGCGAGGCGGCGGCGAAATTCGGGAAAAACTCGAAGCCGAGCGTGACGATCGAGGCCGGCTTGGCAATGCCGGGAATGCTACGTTTCGGAATGCTGTTGCCCTTGGTGACCGTTGCGCCGGCGATATTCGTTGTCCGCCGCGTCGCCTTCTCAACCTCGTATTCGAGGCCGACCGAGGCGCGCCATTGGTCGAGAACTCGTAGGTTGCCGATCGAATCGGCCCAGCCGATCCCCGGATAGGCAAATTCTGGCCGTCCGGCGCGGATGGCCTCGCCGGAGGCGTCAACTTCGAAGGAATAGAGCCAGCCGTCCTCGTTGACCTCGAAGGTCTGCGTCTCAATGCCCTTGATGAGTTCGATCTTGCCTACGCCGCCCTTGTGGCCGGAGGCAAACCAGAAATCCTTGACTTCCAAACGACCGTCCGAGCCGATGATGCGCAGCGTGTTATCCTGCTGTGCCATGATCGAGCACGAGACTTCCGCGATGATCTTGTTAGGGAATTTCAGCACCGCGGAAGCCCATTCGTCGACGCCGGTCTGGCCGAGATGGGCGACGCCGGAAACTTTTTCCGGGTCGAGGAACGGCTTGCCTTCAACGGCACCGGCGATCAGCCGCGCCATCGATACCGGATAGCCGCCAACATCCAGGATGCCGCCGCCGGCGGTGTCGTTGGCGAACAGCCGGTGCTCCGGTTTGACCGTGCCCATGTTGAAGCCGAAGGAGGAGCGGATGATGCGGATTTCGCCGATGACGCCGCTTTTAACCAGCGCGATCAGCTTCGCCGTCTGTGGATGGACGCGGTACATGAAGGCTTCGCCGGCAAAGACGCCTGCGTTCTTGGCTTCGTAGTAGATCGCCTCGGCGTCATATGACGACAGCGCGATCGGCTTTTCGACGAGCACATGCTTGCCGGCGCGGATCGCCTTGATGGCCCATTCGGAGTGGCCCGTATGCGGCGTGGCGATATAAATGGCATCGATGTCCTTATCGGTCAGCAGTGCTTCGTAACCGTCCACGATGCGCGCGCCGGGAAAGTTTTCGCCAAGGCCCGGCTTTCCGGGATTGCGGCTGGCGATCGCCACCAGTTTTCCGGTGCGCGAATGGACAACGCCGTCGGCGAAGGTCTGGGCGATCTTGCCGGGGCCGATAATTCCCCAGCGGATAGGTGCGTTTGAACTCATGAAACGGTCCTTTCGTAAATCTGCATGCTGTCTTGGGAGGATGGCGCCTACCGCAACCGTTTGCCGGCGCCGTCGAAGAGGAATGTCTTGGCTGCTGAGAGCGCGACGGTCAGCGTGTCACGATTATTGGTGTTGCGGGATTCCTCCCGCTCGATGACGATCTGCTCGCCGCCGGCGATATTGGCGTAGATGTAGCTGGTATTGCCGAGATGTTCGGCGACGTCGACATCGACCGTCATGTCGATATCGCCGCGACCAGCCTCGAGAAAATGTTCGGGACGGACGCCTAGCGTCACCGTCTGTCCGATTTCTACGGGAGCCGTAGTGACCGGCAGTGACAGGCGGACGTCGCGCTGGTTCTGCAGGGCCACCGTCACGCCGCCCTCTTGCTTGCCAACGACATCGGCCGGCAGGAAGTTCATCTTCGGCGAGCCGACGAAGCCGGCGACGAACTGATTGGCAGGATTATCGTAGAGATCGAGCGGCGCGCCGACCTGTTCGATATTGCCGCCGCGCAGCACGACGATCTTGTCAGCGAGCGTCATCGCTTCGGTCTGGTCGTGCGTCACATAGATCATCGTGGTGCCGAGCTTCTTGTGGAGGCGCGAGATCTCGACGCGCATCTGCACGCGCAGTTCGGCGTCGAGATTGGAAAGGGGCTCGTCGAACAGGAAGATCTGCGGCTCGCGGACGATGGCGCGGCCGATGGCGACGCGCTGGCGCTGGCCGCCTGAAAGCTGTTTTGGCCGGCGTTGCATCAGCTCGGTGATCTGCAGGATCTCAGCCGCCTGTTTGACGCGGCGGTCGGTATCGGCCTTCGGGTTGCCGTTCATGCGCAGGCCGAAGCTTAGATTCTGCTCGACCGTCAGATGTGGATAGAGCGCATAGGACTGAAACACCATGGCGATGCCGCGATCGGCCGGTTCGACATCGTTTACGGTACGCCCGCCGATGCGGATGTCGCCGCCGGAAATGTCCTCCAGGCCTGCAATCATGCGCAACAGCGTGGACTTGCCGCAGCCGGATGGGCCGACAAAGACGACGAATTCGCCGTCCTTCACTTCGAGATTGGCGCCGTGGATTATCTCGAGGGCGCCGTAACGCTTGACGACATTGGCGAGGGACAGTTCTGCCATACGGGATCTCCCGGAATTATTTGATTGCGCCGGCGGCGATGCCGGCGATGAAGTGACGTTGCAGGAGAACGAAGACGGTCAGGATCGGCGCCGTCAGCATGACCGCACCGGCCATGATGCCGCCCCAAGAGACCTTGGTAAGGCCGATAAGCGTTCCCAAGGCCACCGGCGCCGTCATCATGCCCGGTTTGGAGTTGATCAGCAGCGGCCAGAGGTAGTTGTTCCAGGAGACCAGGAACAGGATGATGGCAAGCGCGGCCATGGTCGGCCTTGCAAGCGGCAGGCCGATACGCAGGAAGATCTGCCACTCCTTGACGCCTTCGACGCGGGCGGCGTCGAAAAGCTCGCCCGGCATCATCGAAAAGGCCTGGCGCATGAAGAGCACGCCAAGTGAATTGAAGAGCGGCGGCACGATCAGCGCGGTCCAGGTATTCGCCATATGGAAGTTGCGCGCCACCATAATGAATTGCGGAATGACGACGACGGAGTAGGGCAGCGTGATCGTTCCGAGAATGATGCCGATTACAACGGACTGGCCGAGGAAACGGTAACGGGCAAGCGCCCATCCGGCCATCGAGGTCAGCAGAACCGATAGGAAGGTATAGATGACCGCGACGCCGATGGAGATGGTCATGGCACCGAAGAAGTTGGTGTCGGCCTGTAGATTCCGGACATTGTCGAAGAAGCTCGTCGACGGGGTCAGGATGATGTCTGGGCTGAAAATGCCGTAGTCCGGCATCGTGGAGAAGATGAGCATCATCCAGAGCGGGAACAGCCAGATAATGGCAAGTGGCGTCAGCAGGGCGTGCAGGGCGACCGATCGCATTAGAGTGGATTTGGATTTGGACTTCATTTCGGTTCGCGCCCCACCCAGAGATTGAGAAGAGAGATGGCTACGGCGAGCGCTGCCATGGTGTAAGCAATGGCCGAGGCGTAGCCGAAGTTCAGCGATTGGAACCCCTGGCGATAGAGCAGAAGGCCGAGCGTCTCAGTCGCGCCGCCCGGACCGCCGCGATTGGTGATCAGGAAGGGCTCGGTGAAGAGCTGCATCGTACCGATGACCGACAGCACCACGCAAAAGAGGATGATCGGCTTCAACAGCGGCAGGGTAATGTAGAAAAATTGCTTGACGCGACCGACGCGGTCGAGCGTGGCGGCCTCATAGACATCCTCCGGGATCGACTGCAGCCCGGATAGGATGATGATGGCATTGTAGCCGGACCAACGCCAGGTCACGGCGATGATGATCAGGAGCATGGCGGCATGTGCTTCCGAAAACCAGGATACCGGTGTGATGCCGACTCCGCCCAGTAGCTTGTTGATGATGCCGAAATCGACGTTGAACATCAGCCGGAAGACCGCAGCATAGGCCACTTCGCCGACCACGACGGGAGCAAAGAAGGCAAAGCGGAACAGGCTTCGCGCCCTCAGAAGCGGCGAGTTCAGCAGCACTGCCATGACTGTGGCGAGCGAGATCATCACCGGAACCTGAATGACCAGGATGATCAGCGTGTTTGCGAGAGCGTTGTAGAAGGCCGGGTCGCCGAACAGGCGCCCCCAATTGATCGAGGCGCTGAATACCCACGGATTGACGCGTGTGTTCTGAAACGAAATTAGGAACGAATCGATGATCGGCCAGATCCAGAAGGTGGCGAACACCAGGAAATAGGGTGCAAGGAACGCATAGGCGCTCCGGTTTCGCAACCGCATGAATGCCTTCTCCTTTTATGCCTAACGAATTGGCGTATGAGGCCATATCCCCGCCGCCGCCTCCGAGGCGGCGGGGACGCCGGGCGCGTCGGAACGCAGCCGGCTGTGTCACTCACTTGATCGGCAGTCCGGTCGCGGAAGCGATCTGTTGAGCAGCGTCGGCAAGCGCGGTCTTTCCATCCGGATAGCCGCCGGCGAGATACTTCGTCTGTACTGCCTTAAAGACGGCGTCGGCATCGCTAAAATACTGGGTGCCCGGGCTTGGGCTGATCTTCGGCAGAGTTCCGAGGATATCGACCCAGATCTTTTGGTTGTCATAATAGGGCAGCGGCTCGTTGACGAAGGGGTCCTTTACGGCTGACAGCAGCGACGGCACGAGGCCGAAGGACTTCAGCATGGTAACCTGCCCTTCATTGGTGCCGAGCGCGTAGTTGACAAACTTCCAGGCCGCTTCCTTGTTCGGCGAATTGTTGGCGATTGCCAACGAAGAACCACCGAGATTGGCAGCATGCTGGCCGTCCGGCGTCATGCTCGGCATCATGTAGACGCCCCACTTGCCCGAGAGATCCGGCGAGGTGGAGCGGATGGTGCCGTCATACCAGCCGCCATACATCTGTGTCGCGACCTTGCCAGCCGTATTGGACTGCACCTTTTCAGACCAGTTGGCGGCGGTCAGGGTGCCGGCATCCTTCATCGCTTTGACCTTGTCGAGCGCTGCGATGCAGGCTGGCTGGTTGATGGTGATGTTCTGGCCATCGGCCGAAAAATAACCACAGCCCTGCTCGTTGGCAAGCATGCGGAACCATTCGCTATCGCCGTTCAGGTCGGCCTGTGACATCACGACACCCGGATTGGCGGCGGAGATCTTCTTGCCGGCGGCGATGAAATCGTCCCATGTCTTGATTGATGCCGGATCGATGCCGGCGTTCTTGTAGAAATCGCGACGATAGAACATTGCCACAGGACCGGAATCCCACGGCATGGCGTAGGCGGCATCGCCGACCTCAAGCTCGGCGCGCTTGAAATCCGGGAACTGCTTCTTGATGTCGTCGGTGTAGCCCAGCTTCGTCAGATCAGTCAGGCAGTCCGGGAATCGGTTCCAGAAGATCGCGGCCTTATGGTTTTCGATCGACATGACGTCAGGCAGTCCTTCGCCGCCAGCCGCGCAAGCAGCCAGCATCTTGTCGAACACCTGCGGATTGCCGATGTCCTGCACATCGACTTTGATATCAGGATATTTCTTGTTGAAGCCCTCGAGCGTGGATTTCAACGCCGATGCGGCGACGTTCCAGCTCCAGACGGTGATGGTGGTTTGCGCGGCAAAAGCGGAGCCGGTAGCAAACAACGCGACGAGTGCCGTCGCGCCAAGAAGTTTTAAGCGCATTGAAAATCCTCCCTTTTCAATTGCCGTCCTCTAGCGAACGCGCTTAAACTAACTCTGGATACGCTTCTGTCTCCTAAAAAAGGAACATCGACTTGGCGGAAAGTAAGGTAGGTCATCGTGCGGTTTATCAGCCGGGTGCGAGCAGCATCGAGGGGCTGCCGACGACCCTGCAGATGTTTCATTCCCATCCGCCCCCGATGGTCAAGCCGCATTGGCACGCCCAGGTCGAAGTGAATTTCCTGATACGCGGTACGGTTCACTACCGTATGAACGACCATGAGATTCAGCTTCGCGCCGGCGATATCTGCCTGTTTTGGGGCGGGCAGCCGCACCAGATGGATGAATCGTCGGAGGATTCGATTTATGCCGGCGCGCATCTGCCGCTGGTGCACTTCTTCCGCATGCGGCTGCCGCTCGATATTTCCGGACGACTGATGCGGGGCGAGACTCTGGTGACTTCCGCGACGGATGCCGCCGACCACGAGAATTTCGCTCGCTGGTATC
The DNA here is from genome assembly GCF_030272695.1 of Martinezella calliandrae. Classification (GTDB taxonomy): domain Bacteria; phylum Pseudomonadota; class Alphaproteobacteria; order Rhizobiales; family Rhizobiaceae; genus Rhizobium; species Rhizobium calliandrae. Next base: position 15,250 of record NZ_JARFYN010000078.1, on the reverse strand, counting down.
GCTACGCCCGCTCCGACGATCCGGCCAAGGCCGAACATGCCGTCGCCGAACTTCTGTTGCGCCTGGAGCGTATCGCTTTCGAGCCCTATCGCATACTGCCGGAAAGGCGGGAGCACCAGCCGAGCGAACAAGTCCATCCGCAATCGTCGCGCAGCTTGGCGCGTATGTGCGATTTCATCGCCGGCAATTTCCTGCATGATATTGATACGGTCGATATTGCCAGGGCGGCGGATCTGCATCCGAAATATGCAATGAACCTCTTCAAGAAAAGCACCGGCATGACGCTTAGCAAATATGTCAACCTGCTGCGGCTGTCGCGCGCCCAAGCGATGCTGATGCGCGAGGGCGCCAATGTGTTGCAGGTGGCAATGGACAGCGGCTTCGGCTCGATCAGCGCCTTCAACAAATCCTTCCGCCACATCGCCGGCATGTCGCCTTCGGATTTCCGCCGGGACATGCGAATCGTGACAGCAATGAGCGTCGAAGGCACCCAGCCCACCCTGCGTCGGTCCGCCCCGCAATTCTAGGTCGCCGACCTCTTGCCGCTGCCGCTGATATGGCGCACTTCTCAGGGCAAATTCTTTGAAGGGAGATGGCATGAAAGAGGCCGCGTCCGTTGAGAGAACGGTTCGTCGACGATCCCAATTGTCCTGATGATTGTCTAGCGAACCCGGCAATGCTGGGCTGCGCTCCTGGGGGAGAATGGGAAACCGGGAGCCGAACGCCACTCTGTGACCAAAGCCAAGCAGGCATAAGCGTCACGAGTTTGAGACTGGTTCAGGAACCGAAGGGCACAAACAATCTGTCTAGAGGACAGAAGCGATTTAACCGATCGGCGTCAATGCCGGTCAACCATAGCCGAATCCAAGGAAAAACCACCGATTGCTGGCGTTTTGTCCCTTGTGTTCTTTCAATGGAGATTTCATGCGGCAATTTTCGGCATGTATCGAATGGCTGTTCGCCCGCGAAGGCGATAATTTTGCCGACCGCCTCCGGCTGGCGCATCGGGCGGGTTTGAGTGCAGTCGAGTTCTGGCGCTGGACGAACAAGGATATCGACGCAATCGCATCGGCGGTAGCAGAGACGGGGATAGCCGTTTCGGGCCTGGTCGCCGAGCCGATGATCGCGCTCACGAATCCGGCGAATAACGAGACCTGGCTGGAGGGGCTTCAGCGATCCATCACAGTGGCTCAGCGCCTGGGCGCTCCGGTTTTGATCGCGCAGGCGGGTGACGACCTGCCTGAGTTTTCGCGCGCCGCGCAGCGGGCGGCATTGATCTCCGTTTTGATCGCAGGCGCCGACAAATTGAGGGGCTCGGGCGTACGCCTCGGTCTTGAGCCCCTGAACACCAGGATCGACCATGTCGGCTATTATCTGTCCTCGACGATGGAAGGCTTGGATATTGTCGACGAGGTCGGCCGACCGGAAATAGGCATCGTCTACGATATCTACCACTCGGCCGTGATGGGTGAGCGGACGGAGGATGTCATCGGGGAGCGGACGGATCGCATCGTCCACGTCCATGTCGCCGATCACCCCGGTCGCAACGATCCCGGCACCGGCGGGATCGATCTGCTCGATCGTCTGAACTGGCTGTATGCCCACGGCTATCGCGGAAGGATCGGTCTAGAATACAGGCCGATGACGGAGGAAGCTGAGGCGGTTCGCGCGGTGGTGAAGTTGCTTTCTGCTTGACGGTCAGACCGGCTCGAGCACGCCGAGGACGGCGACAAGTGCGATGACGGCGATACCGAGAAAGACCTCGGCAATAGCGCCGAGGCGAATGGCGCTCAAGGCCCGTTCGCGATCGCGTCGGATCCGAGGCACGAAGACGTAGCGGTTGACGATCGCCAGCAGGCTCATGCCGGCGACAAGCGCGATTTTGATAGCGAGCAGCGCCTGATAGGAGGACGACCAGTCGATCGGCAGGCGTCGGAGAACCAGCATCGTATTGACGATACCGGAAGCGATGACCATCGCCACGGCGCCGTGTCCGGCAGTGGAGAAGCGCCGAAGCGCCAGCAGCGCTTCCTCCCGGCATTCTGGCGTAATCAAAAGCCGAAGAATGGGGATCAGCGGTACCAAAGCGCCCAGCCAGCCGCCGCCGGTCAAGAGGTGAAGGATATCGTTGGCGCGGTGCGCCAGCTTCAGCCAACCCTCGTGCATCGAAGCGTGTCCGGTCAGCGTCAGAGCTGCAAGCCCGAGACCGGAGCCCAGAGCCACGCCGGCAAGGCGCCAATCTTTCGACGGCAGGAAAGCGAGAACGAGGATGAGGGCAGCGGCGGCCTGCGCTTGCCAGGCTTGGCCCACCGTCGTTTCGAACAGGACGTCTTGGATCGTGCCGGCATCGAAAGCATCGCTCCAGCCGTTGCCGATGATCGCTGTTTCTAGCGGCAGCAAGGCGACGGTCGCAAGGCCGGCGGTCAACGCGGTAAGAAAGGGTGCGGCGCCGAACATGCGCCAGACCCTACCCGCGAGCGCCTTTGGCACCAGAAGGCAGAGAAAGGCCGAGCCGCCCCATAGAAGCATCAGGGATGCATCGTGAAAAAAGCGGCACGCCTGGAGCGCTGAGCTGGGGTCGATCAAGGTTTTACTGTGAACGTGTAGCTGCCATTGGTCTTGTGGCCATCGGTGGAAAGGGCATGCCATTCGACGGTGTAGGTGCCGGCGCCAAGCATTCCGGAGAGGGGAACCATCAACACCGTGTCGCTCTGCTTCAGCATGGGATCGTCGAGCTTGATCGAGGCCTTGTCAGGGCCGGTCACCTTGATGCCGGAGAATTTCAGGTTCAGGCCTTCGGTGAAGGTGAGGTCAAGTTCGCCGGGCGAGCTCTTAATCGTACTCTTGTCCGCAGAGATCGCGGACTTCAACTGTGCATATGCGAGGGCCTGGCCAGCAAAGCCGAGAGCGAAGGCGGCGAGGCCGAGCTTGAAAATGGTCTTGGTCATGAAAAGTCCTTCTGAAGGGTCACCGAGCGCGATAGAATTGTGGACATGCTATGTCAACTTTCACTATGAGGATTGGCTGCGTTCGGGACGCTTTGCCGCAAGGCGATTCTTCAATTGGTCACTTGCATTGGTATAGACGTCGGGCGGAAGCGTTTATTCCCGTATTCGGCAAAGAATTGTCGCTTTTGGATTATTTGTGCTTACGACAGTCAGAGCGCTCGGGATGGTGACATTTCGATGAGGGAATTTCATGGCGGCACGTACCATACGCGAGAAAACGACTCGCGGCTTCAATCAACGCCGGCGTCGCGAGCGGCTCGATACCCTGGACGTGCCGACCTATGTAATCGGCGACGTTCATGGCCGCTACGACCTGCTCAGCGCGCTGGAGCGCAAGATTTTCGCCGATGCTGCCGAGCTGCCCGGCGGCAAGCTGATTGTCATGCTTGGTGATTTCATCGACCGCGGTCCAGCTTCGGCGCAAGTCGTCAGCCGGCTGATGGCGCCGCTGCCGAATGGTTTTGACCGGATCTGCCTCACGGGCAATCATGAAATGGCGATGCTCGCCTATGCCGATGGCGAAATATCCCTTGATGACTGGGTGGCGCTTGGCGGCGAGGCGACGCTGAATTCCTATGGCGTGGATATACAGGCGTTGCGGCAGCAATATCCCCGGCAGAAAAAACTCGACAGCTTCATTCGGACCTGGTTACCCGACGATCATCTGAATTTTCTCCGCCGGCTGCCGATCCTGCTGGATACGCCGCAGGCGCTGTTCGTCCATGCCGGTATTGATCCCGAGCGGACGATCGCGGCGCAGGATGATGACGACCTCGTTTTCATCCGCTCGCGCTTCTACGACAGCGCACAGCCCTTACCGAAGCTGATTATTCATGGCCATACGCCGGTGAAGCAAGCAGAGGCGCATGGACTTCGGCTCAACATAGACACGGGCGCCTTCCGTTCGGGAAAGCTGACGGCGGCGCGTCTGTGGCAAGGCCACATCCACGTGACCTCGACCTGAGGCTAGAGCGCCGCGCATTCACATAAACGCACTGGGATGCCCTAGTGGGACCGGCTTACACATTTCCGATCCAGAGATATTTCATTTCGAGATAGTCGTCGGCGCCATGACGCGAGCCTTCGCGGCCGAGGCCGGATTGTTTGATGCCGCCGAAAGGCGCGGTCTCCGCGGACATCAGGCCGGTGTTGATGCCGACCATGCCGTATTCCAACGCTTCGGCAACCCGCCAGACCTTCTTAAGATCGCCGGGGAAGAAATAGGCTGCGAGGCCGAATTCGGTGTCGTTCGCCTGGCAATCACATCATCAACCGTCTCGAAGCGGAGCAGCGGCGCGACCGGAGCGAATGTTTCCTCGCGAGCGACCTTCATGCTCCCGTCGATGCCGGTCAGAATGGTCGGTGCAAAGAAGGCGCCGGCGCCTTCGATGCCCTTGCCGCCGGAGCGGCGCGTCTGGCGGGCATGTCGGCTTCGACGTTGCGACTTTGGGCTTGGTCGTTCCCAGCCGCTCCGAAACGGGCATCGGCAATACAGCGCCGAGGATGTGGCGCGGCTGAAACGGATGGCCTGGTTTCGCGCCGAGCGCGGGCTCAATCCCGCCGCGATCCGCGAAGCGTTGGAATCGGAGGACGCCCCGGCGTCGACGGATGGTGGAGAGTTAGCCGTCCTTTCAGGCATCGGCCGCAAGCTGAGGTCATTGCGTCACGCCGCGGGCAAAACGCTGGAGCAGGTCGCAGCCGAGATGGGCATAGCATCTTTGACGCTATCGACACTGGAGCGTACCTCGCAAGGCGTGACCTTCAAGACCCTCCACGATCTCGCCGATTACTATGGCACGACCGTCTCACGGCTGTCGGGCGAGGAGCGTGAAGACACTCCAGCGCTGATCCGATCGGGGGAATGGCGGGCCTGGCCCGAAACGACGCCCGGCGTCCAGTTGCTCGCCGAGGGAAAGACGATGATGGATTGCCATCGCTTCGTGCTGGCACCTGGGGCGGCGAGCGAGGGCGCCTACCGGCATCACGGCGAAGAGTTCATCCATGTGCTGTCGGGCCGGCTGGAGCTGGTGCTCGACAGTGATCAGTTTTTCGATCTTTCGCCCGGCGATTCGCTCTATTTCGAAAGCCGCCGCTATCATTCCTGACGCAACCGCGATGACGGCGAGATCGTATTGCTCTGGATCAACACACCGCCGACATTTTAAGCCCGCGTGGTATCGTTATCTCCTTGTCTGTTCTATAGAACAGGGCTGAAAAACGAATTCAGACGAAAAAGAGCTGGGAGAGTTTCATGGCCGCCACCATCCGCTATCACGAAGGCGATATTTCCGCGGCCGATGCCGCCCGATACACCGGCGCCATAGCGATCGATACCGAAACGCTCGGTCTTATCCCCCGCCGCGACCGGCTCTGCGTCGTGCAGCTTTCGCCGGGCGACGGCACCGCCGACGTGATCCGCATTGCAGCCGCCCAGAAGGAGGCGCCGAATCTCGTCGCCATGCTCGCTGATCCCACGCGTCAGAAGATCTTTCATTACGGCCGTTTCGATATCGCCGTGCTGTTCCATACGTTCGGCGTCACCACCACTCCGGTTTTCTGCACCAAGATCGCCTCGCGCCTCTGCCGAACCTACACGGACCGGCATGGCCTCAAGGACAATCTCAAGGAGATGCTCGAGGTCGATATTTCAAAGGCGCAGCAATCTTCCGATTGGGCGGCCGACACGCTTTCGCCGGCGCAACTGGAATATGCCGCCTCCGATGTGCTTTATCTGCATGCGCTCCGCGACAAGCTCACGGAGCGCCTTGTGCGCGACGGTCGCATCGAACATGCCAATGCCTGCTTCACTTTCCTGCCAACCCGGGCGAAGCTTGACCTTCTCGGCTGGGAGGAGACCGATATTTTCGCGCATAGCTGATTGGCTGTGCAAAGCGCGAATTGAATGGGAAAGCCGGTGCCGCGGACAAGGCGCCGGCTTTATAGTTAGTAGTCTGTTAAGGGGCGCCCTGCTATTCTATCCCCGATTTCATGCATTCGACCGACGCGTTGCGGCGTCGCCGGCCGCTCACCCGGCCTTCGAATCGCTATCGGCCGCATGAGCGGACCTTGATTGAACCTGCCTTCTGCTTCCGTCGTCTTGTCAGACAAAGAGCACGTCATGCTGTCTCCCGTAAGTCCCGTGTCTGCCTTGAGTACGGCCCTCGAAAAGCCGGCGGTTGCGACCGCCGAAACGTCCGGCGTCCAGACGGCGGCGACTCCGCTTGCGGTGCTATCGAGTGCGATGAACGCCAGTGTCGAGGGCAAGCTGAACTTACTGCTGGTGGCGGCGCGCGAACGGATGTTCAACAGCCTGATGTCCGCCATCAACGACGCCAGCCTTGCGCTGAATGTTTCGCGCCAGCCGGACGAAAGCAATGCCGCTTTGGCGCAGCGGCTGGCCGATACGATCCGAAGCCTGCCGCCGCAACAACTCGCGGTCGCCCAGAAACTGCTGGACACGCAGGCGAAATTACCGATCCCCCTGCCGCTCATAGCTGAGGCCCTGGCCAATCCGGATGGCCCCGAAGCAGTACAAATTGCCGTCAGCCTGGAGGGGGCGCTGACACAGGAACCCGATGCTGTCCTAAAGGCCGTGGTCAATTCCTATGAGCAGAACGCCGGTCAAACGGAGACGGTCGGGCCGCAGGAACCGGTTCCGACGCAGTCAGCGCCTGTGCCCACTGCTGCAACGATGGCCCCCTCCGCAGTGGCGGCCCAAGCTCCCGGAGAAACGCCGACGACACCTGCCCAGGGCCAGGCGGTTCTCGCTCCCGCAGCGGCTCTGGACCCAGATGTGGTGTCTAATCTGGAAACTGCCTTGGCTCCTCAGACCACGCCAAATCAACAATCCGCCCCGATTGCGCAAGCCCTAGGCGCACTGCTCGTTGACGCCAATGTCCGTGAGATCGTTCATCCGCAAAATGTCATTCCCGCGCGGGAGAACTCACTGCCTGCCGGGGCAGGGTCGCGAGCCGTACCGGCCGAAACCAAGCTCCCGACGGAAATTGCACTGATCAGGTCACCGGTCACGCCGCCGCCTGTGCCGCGGGATCTCCAGCAGATCCGCGCCGATATCAAGGAAGGGCTGCAGGTCGTCATTCGCAGCCCGATCGAGGTCGCCGGCTCGGAGCTTCTTCAAATCATCGAGAATAGCACTACCTTGGTCGAAAGGGTTGTTGCGCAGGCGCTTGCCGCAAATGCCGCTGATCAGGGGGAAGTGCAGTTATTGCCGCAGACGCCCAATGATGAGGCCGTCAGGAACCTTGCCGCCGTGATGGCAAGTCAAAATTTTGTGCCGCCCGAAGAGACCTCGAACGCGTCGACCGCTGCGGCCGCACTTCTTGGCAAATCCTCAACTACCACGCTGGCGGCACCCGCCACGAATACGCCTGAAGCCGCGGAGCAAATGGGAATGCCGGTCCCGCTGCAAGGTATTCCCTTTGCCATCGCACAATATTTGCCGGCGGCTCTCCCCGTTAACGAGGAGGAGTTGGAGCAGGTCGATCGTGTCGATCCAACCGATGACGAGGAGCACGAACAGGGGCAGGACGGCGAGGCTGCGCGGGACGAAAGTGAAGACGAGTCCCAGTCGACCGAAGCGCATCAGCCGACTGCGGAGACACCCGACGCGGCGGACACTCAAGCAGCTTCCTCGAACCATGCTGTCGCTGCGCCGAAGCCGCTGGCGCTGCCGACGCCCGCGCCGAGGGATCCGCTGCATGATCACGCATTCGATTTCTATCGACGCATGGCTGGGTGGGAATAACTGGACCCAAGGCGCCGGCGTTCTTTGAACGTACAACGGACGATTCAATTCAGTCTTCTATTTCCCGAGCATCTAGCCAAAAACCCGCCGGATTGCTCCGGCGGGTTTCTTATCTCTACCAGGTTTGCCGAAGATTATTCGGCGTTGCGGTTCTTCAGAGCCGCACCCAGGATGTCGCCGAGCGAAGCACCCGAGTCGGACGAACCGAACTGAGCGACTGCTTCCTTCTCTTCTGCGATTTCCAGAGCCTTGATGGACAGCATGATCTTGCGGTCCTTCTTGGAGAAGTTGGTGACGCGGGCGTCGACAACCTGACCGACCGAGAAACGCTCAGGGCGCTGCTCGTCACGGTCACGCGACAGATCGGCGCGACGGATGAACGAGGTGATGTCCTCGTGGTTGACGAGCTTCACTTCGATGCCACCATCGTTGATCGCGATGACTTCAGCCGAAACGACTGCATTCTTGCGCAGGTCGCCGGAAGCGGCGGCTTCGCCGACCGAGTCCTTGCCGAGCTGCTTGATGCCGAGCGAGATGCGTTCCTTCTCGACATCGACGTCGAGAACGACAGCCTTGACGACATCACCCTTGTTGTACTCTTCGATGACCTGTTCGCCCGGACGGTTCCAGTCGAGGTCGGAGAGGTGCACCATGCCATCGACATCGCCGTCGAGACCGATGAACAGGCCGAATTCGGTCTTATTCTTGACTTCGCCTTCGACTTCGGTGCCGGCCGGATGGTTGCGGGCGAATGCTGCCCAGGGGTTTTCGAGCGTCTGCTTCAGGCCGAGCGAGATACGACGCTTGGTCGGATCGACTTCGAGAACGACAACTTCGACTTCCTGGCTCGTGGACAGGATCTTGCCAGGGTGAACGTTCTTCTTAGTCCAAGACATTTCCGAGATGTGGATGAGGCCTTCGATGCCCGGCTCCAGCTCGACGAACGCACCGTAGTCGGTAATGTTCGTGACGGTACCGGAGATCTTCTTGCCCTCCGGATACTTGGCCTGGATGCCATCCCACGGATCGCTCTCGAGCTGCTTCATGCCGAGCGAGATACGGTGAGTTTCCTGGTTGATGCGGATGATCTGTACCTTGACCTGCTGGCCGATGGACAGGATTTCCGACGGATGGTTCACACGGCGCCATGCCATGTCGGTGACGTGCAGCAGGCCGTCGATGCCGCCAAGGTCAACGAACGCACCGTAGTCGGTGATGTTCTTGACGACGCCGTCAACAACCTGGCCTTCTTCGAGGTTCTGAACGATTTCAGAACGCTGCTCGGCACGGGACTCTTCCAGAACCGTGCGGCGCGAAACGACGATGTTGCCGCGGCGCTTGTCCATCTTGAGGATTTCGAAGGGCTGCGGATTGTGCATCAGCGGGGTGACGTCGCGGATCGGACGGATGTCGACCTGCGAACGCGGCAGGAAGGCGATAGCACCGTCAAGATCGACCGTGAAGCCGCCCTTGACCTGGTTGAAGATGACGCCTTCGACGCGCTCGCCAGCTTCGAACTTGGCTTCGAGCTTGATCCAGCTCTCTTCGCGGCGAGCCTTTTCGCGCGACAGAACAGCTTCGCCAAGCGCGTTTTCGATGCGCTCGACATAGACTTCGACTTCATCGCCAACCTTGAGCGTGCCGTCCTTGGCGCGCGCACCGAATTCCTTCAGCGCGATGCGGCCTTCGACCTTGAGGCCGACGTCGACAACGGCGACGTCCTTCTCGATGGCAGTGATGATGCCCTTGGTGACATAGCCTTCGGCCAGATCGTTCTTCGCGAAGGATTCTTCGAGAAGGGCCGCGAAATCTTCGCGAGAGGGGGTAGTTACAGACATAGAATCTCCTGGCGTGTCCTAATTTATGCAATTCGGACACTGATGCGCCGGTGGTTCGTGTTAAACGGGCCTGACCCCAGTCCGCCTTCCCTTAGGGAAAGCTATCCGGCGCTTGGACGGAATGTCAGGCTTTAAAATCGTCAGTTTCGTGCGCGAGGCGCGCGAAAGCTGCTCATATTTTCAGGCATTTCGGCTCAGAGCGGTGTCGACGATCGACTTTGCCGTCTGAAACGCCGCTTCTATACTCATTTCTGAGGTATCAAGCAAGTACGCGTCTTCAGCCGGTTTGAGTGGGCTGTCGGTGCGACCCATATCCCGCTCATCGCGCCGTTTCACATCTTCGAAAATCGCCGCGAAATCGGCACTGCGGCCGGCCTTGATGATCTCGTCGTATCGCCGCTTCGCCCTGACTTCCGCTGACGCCGTAACATAGATCTTCACGGGCGCATCCGGGCAGACGACGGTGCCGATATCGCGGCCGTCGAGCACCGTGCCTGGCTCCTTCCGCGAAAAGGCGCGCTGCGCCTCGACCAGTGCCCGGCGCACCGCGGGCATAACGGCGATTTTCGACGCAGCCTCGCCGATCTCATGCCGTGACAGAACGGCGCGATCGAGCCCGGCGAGATCGATCTTGTGTGCCATCGTCTCCGCGACCGCTTCGTCGTCGAGCGGCAGGCCGGCGTCCAGCAGGGCTTTGGCGGTTGCACGGTAGGTGAGACCGGTGTCGAGATGGTGAAAACCGTATTCCTCGGCGATCCGGCGCGACAGGGTTCCCTTGCCTGCCGCGGCGGGCCCGTCGATGGCGATGATCATGCTTTTTCTATCCCTGCCTTCGGTCCTGATGTTATTTGTCGTATCGCCGCACCAGATCGGCCATTTCCGCGGCTGAATCGCGGTCGATTTCGCCCAGTCCACGGGCTACGCCCTGACGGTCGGCGGCGGGACGGTTCTGACTGACCTTCCACTTGCCGTCAATCGTCTCGATATCGATCTCGATGCCGATGATGCCCTTCAATTGGGCCGAGATGTAATCTGGCGGTGCGTCGTCCACCGCCCACGGCTCTGCGCGGCCGCCCTCATTCTCGCCGGTCAGCATGCCGATCTGCTCGCGCAGCCAGGCAGTATCTTCGATGACGCGCGCGTTGCCGCGAACCTGCACGACTGCATAGTTCCAGGTCGGTACAACCTTGCCCGTCTCCTGTTTGGTCGCATACCAGGACGGAGTGATGTAGCTTTCAGGGCCTTGGAAGACGACGAGGACGGGCGCCCCTGCTTGAATTTCCCGCCATTGACGGTTCGCCCTGGCGATATGCGCCTGCAGCGTGCCCTTGGACGAAAGGCCGGTCTTGAGATGGAATGGCACAAGATTGGCGATCAGCCCGCCATTGCCGGCGGTGATTAGTAGTCCCAGCGGATGCGCGCGGATCAGCGCGTGCTGCGTTCCGAGATCGTCTTCGCGATGGTGGGGCGGCTGATACATAGTAAGGAACCGTTTGTTGTTGTTCTTGTCGTGCGCATCATAGGGCCGACCGCCCCGAATGGCCATCGGCTGCTTCCGACTTGGACTGCCTCGCGCCTGCGGGTGCTTTCGCCCGCAAGCGGCCTGTATTTTATCAGCCCTCGACCTCGATCGTCGCACCCAATCTTGTCATCAGGTCAAAAAACTCCGGGAAGCTGGTAGCGATCATGGTGGAATCATCGACCCTGACCGGATGCTCCGAGGCAAGCCCCATCACGAGAAAGCTCATGGCGATGCGATGGTCGAGGTGGGTTCTAACCTCGCTATCGTCTGCACCGCCGAGACCTTTTCCATCCGGCCTTCCCCAAACAGTCAGCGAATCCCTGCCTTCGGTGCAATCGACGCCATTGAGCTTCAGCCCTTCGGTGACGGCCGAGAGCCGGTCGGATTCCTTGATCCGCAGTTCTTCCAGCCCGAGCATGACCGTCGCGCCCTCGGCGAAGGCGGCGGCCACGGCGAGCACCGGATACTCATCGATCATCGACGGCGCCCGCTCGGCCGGCACGGTGACGCCGCCCTTGAGCGCGGAGGAACGCACGCGCAGGTCGGCAACATCGTCGCCGCCGGCAAGACACCTGTCGAGAATTTCGATGTCGGCGCCCATCTCCTGCAGCGTCAGGATCAGGCCGGTGCGGGTTGGGTTCATCAGTACATTGCGGATGGTGATGTCCGAGCCGGGAACGATCAGCGCCGCGACCAAGGGAAAGGCCGTCGAGGAGGGATCGCCGGGAATGTCGATGATTTGGCCGGAAAGCTTGCCTTGGCCCTGAAGGCGGATGGTGCGCACGCCGTCCCGATTGGTCTCGACCGAAAGATCGGCGCCGAAGCCGGCTAGCATCTTCTCGGTATGGTCGCGGGTTATGACCGGCTCGATGACGGTGGTGATGCCCGGCGCGTTGAGGCCGGCCAGCAACACGGCGGATTTGACCTGCGCTGAGGCCATCGGTACGAAATATGTGATCGGACTGGCCGTCTCTGGCCCATGCAACGTCACCGGCAGCCGGTCGCCTTCGCTGGATTTGACCTGCACACCCATCTGCCGCAGCGGATTGAGGATGCGGCCCATCGGCCGCTTGGAGAGCGAGGTGTCGCCGATGAAGGTGGATTCGAAATCATAGACGCCGACGAGGCCCATGGTCAGGCGGCTGCCGGTGCCGGCATTGCCGAAATCGAGCGGGGCTTCGGGGGCGAGCAGCGCGCCATTGCCGACGCCCTTGATGATCCATTCGGCTCCGATCTTCTCGATTTTGGCGCCCATGGCCTGCATGGCCTTGCTGGTATTGAGTACATCCTCGCCTTCGAGCAGGCCGGTGATGCGGGTTTCGCCGGCAGCCAGGCCGCCGAACATGAGGGCGCGATGCGAGATGGATTTGTCGCCAGGGACGCGGATGGTGCCGGAAAGATTGGTCGAGCGGCGCGCTGTTGCGGGCCGCGGATGAATGTCGTGCGGCATGGGCAATTCCTTTGCGATGCCGTTATTTACGCCGCATTATCGCTGACTTAGCTTCTGTCGCGCCAGCTGACCTGCGGTTCACGCTGGCTCGTTACCATAGACCCGTTGCCGGGTCATCCGGGAATGCCGGGAAAACCTGGTTCGGCGTATATAAAGTTTGGCTTTGACAGAAAGAGCCGCAACGATTAAGGGGACCGGCTGATAATTTCCCTTAAAACGCCGGCTTCCCCCGGCATTGCCGAATTTTTATTCGGCCATTCATGAGGCTTTGACAGTGGCGAAAGCGGAACTTGGAACAAAACGCACCGATCCCGATACCGGCAAGAAGTTCTATGACTTGAACCGGGACCCGATCGTCTCGCCCTATACCGGCAAGTCCTGGCCCTTGTCCTTCTTCGAGGAAACCTCAGCTTCGAAGGAAGTTCCGGAAGAAGACGAAGTGGCTGAAGTCGATACCGAAAACACGGAAGTCGAACTGGTGTCGCTCGAGGATGCCGATGATGCGGCAGCCGGCGACGATATTCCGGATATAGGCGATGACGATGTCGAAATCGGCGACGATGACGATGATACCTTCCTCGAAGCCGACGAAGACGAAGATGATGACGATATGAGCGACATCATCGGCGTTACCGGCGACGATGACGACGTTTGATCTCTGAACAATCGGCCCGGTGAACGAGAAAAGTTTTCCGGGCCGAAAATTTCGGCTTGCTATCTGCAAAAACCAGAAGTAATAAGCCGCCACCCCGACGGGCGAAGCGCTCCGAAGGGTCCCAGGACCGGTCAAACCGGTACCATCTTGATGGGGCTATAGCTCAGCTGGGAGAGCGCTTGCATGGCATGCAAGAGGTCAGCGGTTCGATCCCGCTTAGCTCCACCAAAATTCTGATTCAAAATCAAACACTTGAATAGCTGACTTGTCCGTCGCGATTGGCTACCTTTCGCCGGGGAAGCACCGGGGAAGCGCGGAGAATAAATTCGACGCGTTTTGCTATAGCCGCATGTTGACCGAGTTAGTTAGGGCTTATGTGGGACAAACGAGATTTAGACGCCCAGAAATGTCAAAGGGTGCGCCCCCCGAATCTACCTTCGATTATTGATAAAGTATTTCCTGTAAAGCACTCGCAACGGCCAGCCGTCTTGGCACTCGCGCCAATAACTGCCATGTAGGCTTGAGTTGTAGAATCGGTGATCGATGAACAGACCAATCACGCTTTACATGGATGAGACAGGGAATCGCCATCCCAACAAGAAATCCGATCCATCTCGTGAAGGCAGGGACTGGTTTGGCTTTGGTGGAATTCTGGTCAAGGGTGAGGACAGCGATACCGCGCGAGCGCTGGTAGCGGCGTTTCATGACAAATGGAAACTGGGTGAAACAAAGCCAGCCCACATAACCGATATGCTTGCTGAACGTCAGAAGTTTTCCTGGCTTGAAAGGGTGAACCAGACAGTTCGAGACGAGTTTTGGGCGGATTGGAGAAAAGTGCTTTGCCAGGCACAAGTTATGGGAATTGGCTGCGTAGTGAACAGGCCGGGATATGTCGCGCGGGGCTATTGGGAAAAGCACACAGATCCTTGGCTTCTTTGCCGAAGCGCGTTCGATATCACCGTGGAGCGCGCCGTAAAAATTGCGAAGCTTGAAGATCGAAAGCTTCATATCGTCTTTGAACAAGACCCGGGTATCAACGAGACAATCACCGGATACTTCAAAAATCTGAAGCAGAACGGGTTAGCATTCGACGCTGGCAATAGCTCCAAATACGCACCTCTATCTCAAGAGGACTTCGCTGAAACTTTAGGTCGCATCCAGCATAAGCCTAAGGCTCACCCGCTGCTTCAAATTGCAGACAGCTACATATACGCAATGTCGCGTAAGGCTTATGAGAAAAAGTTCTGGCTGTATCGACATCTCCGCGACGCGAAGAGAATCGCGGACTTTGCGCTGGAAAACGAAAATTTGCCGCATATGGGCGTGAAATATTATTGCTTTGATTAAAAACGAAAAAACCGGGCTTAACCCGGCTTTTCGCGGCCCCCATGCGGTGAACCTGAAAGGCTTGCGCCTCGGGATGGAACATAATCAATAGACTCTTACTGTCAAGTTAATGGCAAAAATAATTTTTCTAGGCGAAAGTTTCGGGCAAGTTTGAACGCGAAGCCTCTGCTGTCGGAGCAAGAGAAACCCTCGCGCGCGTGCGCGTACTTGGTCGCGAAATGCCGCCGCTCACTAACTCGGCGAAATTCCTTATGCCGAGAGCACCGGAAAACGTCGAGTAGCGATACAGTGGCATTTGTCGTCCTGATCGTCGAAGCCACTGCGGGGCCACGGCGTCGCAGTCGTACATGCGAGGCGAACGGTTACTTGGGCTCCAACGCTGGAATCTCGTAGTCCTTGCGGTGTTCTGACCACCAATTCGACAAGTAGTCGAGTGCCAACGGCTTAATTTTTAGATTTGTGTCTGTCGTGAAATACCGGCCAGCGTACTCGACCGCCTTTAAGCTTGCATCGGTTTTCATCACTTCCATGAAGAAATCCAGCTTTGGAAGTTTTGAGATATCATCGTAAGCGCGTAGGCCATCCCACGTAGCGCCAGGATGGGAAATCGTTCATTTTCAGCATGAATCATGCTGGGAATCCTATGAGTGAAGATATGAATCAGG
>NZ_JARFYN010000077.1 GCF_030272695.1 Martinezella calliandrae | reverse complement strand
ACGAGGATCTCTACTGCGCCCGCGGCGACATGGAAAATCGCATCAAAGAATGCCAGCTGGACCTTTATGCCGACCGCACCAGCGCCCACACGATGCGCGCCAATCAGCTCAGGCTCTGGTTTGCCTCGTTTGCCTATGTGCTGATCTGTGCGCTTCGCCGCCTCGGCCTCGCCCGGACCCGACTGGCTGCAGCGACCTGCGGCTCGATCCGGTTGAAGCTCCTGAAAATCGGCGCGCAGGTCCGCGTCTCGGTCCGCCGCATCAAGGTGGCGATGGCTTCGGCCTGCCCCTATGCCGCGGAGTTTGCCCTGGCCCATGCCCGAATACGCACCGCGGCCCAATGATGCCGCCGGATCCGAACCCTTCCCGAAAACGACAGAGGATACATCGCCGAACCCGCAATCGCCGCAAGCCGCGGCCCTGATACCAGCGTGAGCGATCTCTGACTCTTTTTGAGGTTTCCAAATCAGTTCAGTTCTGAATCAATATCGCAAACGGAGGTTTGCGGATGAGATCAGGAATTCCACTGCGCAATGACTTCGACGGCTTTGCGCTTCGGGCGTTGGCCAAAGGCACGAAGGATGCGGCACAGGCCCGGCGACTTCTTGCCCTTGCCGAGATCTATGATGGCCATTCCCGCAGCGATGCAGCCAGGATTGGAGGCGTAACCCTGCAAATTGTCCGCGACTGGGTTATTCGCTTCAATGCGCGTGGCCCGTCAGGGCTCATCAATGGCAAAGCCCCCGGCAATCAAGGAAAGCTTTCCGACGTGCATCGCCAGGCTTTGGCAAAGATCGTCGAAAGTGGCCCGATACCGGCAGTGCATGGCGTTGTTCGCTGGCGGCGCAAGGATCTTGTTCAATGGCTGTTCCAGGAATATCGGATATCCGTCGATGAGGTCGATAACTTTGTGCTTGCTCTGGGTATTGGTTCTTTGCGCTTGTCGCTTTCATCCGAAAGATTCCCGAAATGTCAGGCCCACAATGATGAATTTGATGGGACACAGGGCGCCGGTACCCAATATATCGCAAAATAGACCGCATGAAATCATACAAGAATCCGAATAAAATCAGAAAATAGGCAGTGGCGAATGAATATATTCGCAAATATATTTAATTATTTACTTGATTTTTTCTTTTATATTGGTTCATTTGTAGTTTGAAAAAGGAGACACGACAATGAACAAGGCGATTTCATATCCTGTGAGTCCCGAAGTCTCGTCGGTGACAATGTCATCGATAACCGTTCGTGAACTCATCCTTTCCAGCGATTCCCTCCTTCTTCTGAAGGCATATGACGGCGTGTTCTCGGCGATCACCGAACGCACGGGCTTCAGGGAACTCTGGCATCTGGCCCATCGATTTCTTACGACCTAAGGTACAGTGATACGCACGAAACAGGCTGGACCGAAGTTGTCGACATCGTTGAACACATGTTCGATGCCACCAACATTCTCCTTCTCATCGATGGCGACAGCGGCTTCGGCAATTTCAACATGTAGCTCGAGTAGCGTGGCGCCTCCAGCACTGTCCGAGCTGTCGCCTAGGTCGGTCGTCGTCACAGCTCTAGATGACGTCGCTTAATCTGGGGCACCGCGCCCGCTTACAGGAGTTTCTGGGCTATTTGACCAAGCGACGAGGCCTGCAGTGCGCCGGCATCCAGGGATCGAAGCCAAGATGACGTCGGCGGCGCGAGCGCACGACTCCTATTCGGGTCGTGTCTTTTGGTGGCTGCGCGATAACGGATGCAAGTTCATGACGTCCGTGTGAGCGCCGCAAGTGCAAGCGTCAGCGCGAAGTATTTTCGATCCGGGTAGTACCCAGGAAAACGAGGAAACAGGAGTGCGTCACTTAGGCGATCAGTTGCGGACTGATTCGAGCAAAATCGACTAGTTCAACATGCCCACCAGATTCAGGAGGACAGCACATGCTTGCCCAACGGATGTCTTTGCTTTCAGGTTCGGGCACTGCCGCTGCCCGTGAGGCAGCGAAGGTGGCTGCAGCGGCCGGTCGTCAAATCATCGATCTGGCGGCCGGAGAGGTCATCATCGAGACGCCGGCTTCGGTCCGCGTGGGCGCCATTGCCGCAATCAAAGCCGGCGCGAACCGCTACACCGAATCAATCGGACTTGCCCCGCTCCGACAGGCTGTCGCGGAAAAACTAACGGCCGATACTGGCGTTAGTTGGATCGCCGATGACATCGTTATTACGGCTGGCGCAAAGCAGGGCCTTCTCGACGCCGCACTGGCGGTTCTTGATCCAGGCGATGAGGTCATCATCTTTCGGCCCTGCTGGCCGACCTCCGCATCTCAGGTTCTTCTTGCCGGCGCCAAGCCCATCTTCGTTGACGTCCGTTCGCCGACATATGTGCCCGAGATCGACGCAGTTCGCGCAGCTGTTACGCCGAGGACCAAAGCGATCATCGTCAACTCGCCGAATAATCCGACCGGCGCCGTCTACGATCGGGCAACGCTGCAGGCGATCGGCGATCTTGCGGTCGCCCATCAGCTCTGGATCGTCTCTGACGAATGCTATTCGAGCTTCGTCTTCACCGGCGGGCGCCATGAGTCCATCGTTATGGCCCATCCTGGAATCCGATCCCGCACAATCCTGGTCAACGCCTTCTCTAAGGAACTTGCAATAACCGGGTGGCGTTTGGGGTATTTCGCGGCTCCTCCGGAGATCGTTTCAGCGGCCAAAAAACTGCAGAGCCACATGACCTCAAATGCCAACATCATCGCACAGCACGCAATCCTGCACCATCTCCAGGTTAGCGACGGCGCTTTTGAGAAGGAAATGCGCCAGCGCCTGATAGATGCCCGCGCCCTAGGTTTGCGAATACTCTCGGATCTGCACGATGTCGCGCCGCCAAGGGTCGATGGCTCCTTCTTTTTCTATCTCGACCTAGCCGGCTTGATTTCCGCCCTGCCCGCCGATGCTCCCGCCCGGACTGCCGATGAGATCGCAGGTTTGCTTCTCGAGGAGACCGGTGTCGGGTCGGTTGCCGGCGGCACCTTCGGCGATCCACAGGGCCTGCGCCTGTCGTTTGGCGCTCCCCCTGAACAGCTTGAGCAAGGACTGCGGAAAGTCGTCGGAACATTAAACAGCCTCAAGACCCGGCAAGTAGCCGCCTGATTCTCGCATCGGAAGGAAATTGACATGAGCAATGGTACCGGGGCGTTCATCCTTGCGGCAGGAATGGGATCGAGGCTGCGTCCTTATGCGGATTTCGTTCCCGAACTTCTGGCGGGGGCAAGCTGCGTCCCGATGCTGCACAGCGCGCCCCACCAGTTCGCAGAACTCGGGAGCGGAGAAGCGATGGTCGTCTTGGGTTGCCGTAAGGAAATCATCGAGCAGTCCTGCGGCCGGCGTCTCGAGGAGGTGGAACTGCAGCTTTCTGCGGCCCACTGCAGCGACACCCGCAGGTTCAAGATAGACAGCGAGGTTGATCTGCCGCTCGCGGAGGAGATATTTCCCTTCCAGCCAGCACTCGCATTTTCCGATTCGACGACCGGCTCCCTGGTAAAGGGGACACTGAGATGATCGGGTATCTGCGAGACTACGCGAACGGCATTACGACGCTCGCCTATGTGTTTGCCGTCGTCGGCCTGTTCCTGGCCCTGAACGGGAGGATCGAGTTCGGCGTGGCGGCAATGCTCTGGACGTGGTTCCTCGATCATTGCGACGGACATGTTGCGCGGAAAACGAGTCACATTCGCCGGCCGGGCGTGGCTGAGTTCGGGAAAAGCTTCGACGGATTCGTCGACCTCATCCACGGGGTCGTATTTCCCGCCACGGTGATCATCCTGATCGGCCAAGGCAGCGCCCTCTCGCTTATTGCAAGTTTGCTACTCGTACTGACCGGCGCGGTCAGGCTGAGCTATTTTGAAAACGTCGGATTGACGGCGGACGGGCGCTTCACAGGTATTCCGGTTTCCTATGACACTCCGCTGCTAGCCTTACTGCTGCTGCTGCGACCTTTTCTCTCGCTGACCTCCTTTGCAGCAACAATGGCAATTCTGTTCATAGCGCTGGCAATGCTCCACGTGACCACGATCATTCATGTTCCGGCAATTCGGGGAAGAGCCGTGCCGGCAGCGACTCTTTGCGCGATCGCGGCATCGACGGCCTTAGTGATACTGCAAGAGATTGTTCCCTCGGTGAACTGAACGTTCACACTAGGGATTAATGAGAGGGTGAGATGAACGAGGTTAAAGAGATTGGGACCAACTTTATTGTTGGCACGGCGCAGGCCGCGATCGATTTCGGGAGAAACTTTCCTCCTCCCAGCCCTCTAGTTGCGACTTATCTGAACTCCGCGCTTGAGGAGCTGACTTCATTTGATTCCGCGAGCGCTATTCGCTTTCCACGCTTTACCGGAACCGACAGAGACCGCGCGGCGGGCGCGGCATTGCTTGCCAGAAGATTAGGCGCTCCACCTTCGATCGATAAGATCGTAATGGCGAATGGCTCCCAGAGCATTGTCGGCATGCTTATGGGAACTCTCATCGGACCTGGCGGAATGCTCCTGACCGAGGCCCTAACATATCCCGCCATCAAGCCATTGGCATCGCTCTTTGGCATTGGATTGCGCCCTGTGGAGATAGACGAAGAAGGCTTGCTGCCGGACGAACTTGAAAAGGCCTGCAGTGAGCTCGGCGACCGTGCCTGTGCCCTCTATTGCATGCCAACATTCCACAACCCAACTTCGGCAACCATGTCACCTAAACGGCGCACAGAAATCGCGGCTGTCGCCCGACGGCGCGATGTTTGGATCATTGAGGATGACATTTATGGCATGCTGCCCGCGGCCGCGCCACCACCACTTTCGACATTTGCGCCAGAGCGAACTTGGTACATGTTTGGCTTAAGCAAATCGCTGGCTGCGCAACTGCGCGTTGCGTACGTGGTTGCACCCGACTCTACCACTGCGCAAAGAGTCTTCTGGCCTAGCATCAAGACCACGAATTGGATGGTCGCACCGCTAGTCGCCGAGGTCGCCACGCGCTGGATTGAAAACGGCGCAGCTAATGCCATCCTTAAGTCCGTACGTGGAGAGATTGATCTCAGACAGGTAATCGTCCGTGAGGAACTCGCACCGTGGGCGGTCCGCGTTCCTCGCTTTTGTTATCACGTCTGGCTCCAACTGTCCGAAGCCTGGTCGGCCGGTAGATTTGCTGATGAAGTCCGCAGCCGGGGAGTCGCCGTCGGAACGGGCGAATCTTTTTCGGTAATTCCCGGCGAATACCAAAAAATGATCAGAATCGGAATCGGTGTCCCGCCCAATCAAGGCACCCTTCGCGATGGTCTGAAAATTCTTAAGGAAACCTATGATCGCATGCCGTGAGACCAGTGTCGGAGGACGTCAAGAATGATGACCAGTGCCAAAAACAAGAGTAGATCCCACCCGCTCCAATCAACCGCGTCCGACTGCCGCGTATCTCGACTGCTGTTTTCCGAAACCACTCTACGTATCGGCTACGTCGATGAAGTCGATTGCTTTGAGATACGAAGGGTCGGGCTCGCGCCCGCGCAGGCAAAGCCGGTTCCTGCATATCCTTATGCGCTCGATCAGTTTCATCTGGCCGCATTCATAGGATCAGAGATTACCTCGGTTGCAACATTTCTTATGGAAGATCAAACAGAAGACGGCAGCTATACGGCAACCGGCGACTGCTGGAGATTGCGAGCGATGGCGACCCATCCTGACCATCGCAATCGCGGCTACTCGACTGCTGTACTCGAGCATGGCATGCGAATTTTGAAGCAGAAACAAGCCGCATTCCTCTGGGCCAACGGCCGCAGCACAGCGATCAGTTTTTATCTTCGAAATGGATTTTCCAAAATTGGACGGGAGCGCCGCGTGCCAGGGCTAGCCCCGCATTATCGGATTGTGCGGCGGTTGTAGGTTTAGCATATGAAAAATCTTTAAACGATCATATTAGGTTAGCGTTCTTATCCATGGTGATAATCACGTCGGTGTCTCCAAACATTGTGCTTGCTGTTTCTGGCTAATCGATGCAATCCAACAACCCTACCTTAAGGTTACCGACCTATCAGGGGCCGCTGTAGACGGATCCGAAGAGCTGCCCGCTGTCGCCTGGCCAGCCTGTCCGGCCAGCGAAGGCGCCAAGGGATTGCGTCTCTACGACTGGCACGGATTGCCCTGCCTCGGTTACTTAAGCCCCAAACAATTTAAGGATCGAAACATCAGGGCAGAATTGCAAATCGGCAGCCTAATCCTTTTCACCCCAAGGGGCACACTCCATCCAATTTCCCGCCTTGTGACAGAGATCTACGCTTGGCCTACCTAGCGCTGGCGGGGAATGTTCTCGTACCGAGACTGACCGCTTCAGCGGGACCGATGCTAACCACGCGCCCGGACTGATACCTACTTCCGCCGACGGAGTTCACCATTGCTTAGCGGGCCGGCCCGTCGTCGAGCGTCGCTACCTCCGGCCCAATCCGCCCGGCGCTTGCTCCGGCGATAATGCGGCCGCAAGCAGCCCGCATGCCTGAGACCGCGGCGCGCATCGCATGGTTGACCCAGATGACATTGGAGATTCCCACCTCATGATGGGCTGAAATGACTGTGCGGTAGTAATTCGAAGGCGCAATCATGATCGGCAGCCGCTTCCACTCCTTTGCGAAGGTGAGAACCTCGTCCGTTTTCGCCTCTCGCGAATGGATCAGGATTGCATCGGCGCCGGCGTTCGCATAGGCGTCCGCGCGCAACAGGGCCGCCTTGAGACCGAAACCGGCGATCAAGGCTTCGGTGCGGGCGACAAGCACAAGGTCGTTTCCCGTGGTGTCCTTGATCGCCTTCAGGCGGCCGGAAAACTCTTTGATATCGTCCAGCGGATGACGATTGCCGGCAGAGGAATTCATTTTCGGGAAGCCCTTATCATCGATGCACACACCAGAGGCGCCATGCTGCAAGAGCTTTGCTGCCATCAACCGCGCGCTATTCATGTTCCCGAAGCCGGAGTCACCATCGGCCAGGATCGGCAGCCCGCTGGCGTCCGCCATTCGTTTCACCACCTCCATCAAATGTGTCCAACTTGCCTCCCTGACGTCGCGATAGCCGAGGCTCTCCGAAATGGACGGGCCAGACGCCCAGATGGCCTTGAAGCCCGCCTGCATGGCGATCGCCGCGGAAAGCCCATCATGCGCTCCCATTAGGTGCGTCAAGTCCGGGGAGGAAATCAGATCGCGGAGCGTTTTCGTCGGATCCTCAATCGCCCCAATGCTCTTTGGAACAAAAACCGTTTGATCCATATCATGCTCCTTCGGAAATCTGCCGGTGCCAAGCGCGGCGAAAAAAATCAACGACGCAAGTTGCGTGCCGGATGGGCGCAAACGGCCGCGCTGCACGACTTGTCCCGGCCGGCGGCTCAGGCCTTGCGATCTCGTCGTCGGTCTCCCAACAATCCTGTCCCGTTTCGAACATAAAAAGGCTGGCGAATGGACACGTGAGGGAGAACCTAATCATTCAATGGCGATGACACGGCCCGAACTTTTAATCTCACTGCGACACCCGGGCGTCTTGCCATGAGCTGGAGAGTGGTGCAGGTCCCAATCTGGATATGGTTGAGAGCAGCAACAACGATGCGTCGGTCGGCGCTGCGAGAAGAGGTGTCTCGGCAGATCGCGCTGCCTAAAAACGCGAGCACGGCCGCCACTTCAAAGCCTGCTGGCGGTGCTCGTTGAAGGATCTGACACAATTGTCCGGAACAGTTGCGTCTTTTGCGAATATCGACGCTTCCCGATAACGAGCCACCAACGGATGTCACTGCGGCGGACGACATTCGAGGCTGAGATGTCTGGGTCAGCGCCGTTGTTCGAGGCGAACCTATTCAAACAAAGGCTTTCCCTTGAAGGCAAATGGCATGGCGCTTGCCTGACCAGCATGTCTGCCAAAATCGGATACGGCAGCCGCAATCGCGAAACAATGCGTCAGCTTTTCTTGTGAAGGAGCAATATGAATGACCATGAAGAAGACTGTTCCCTTCGTCACGTTCCGCACGCGTGTTCGCGACGCGTCCCTGCCGGGACCAAATCCGTATTATTGGAAAGACAACACATCCGACGACTATTTCAGTGGCAAGCGCGTCGTGTTGTTTTCGTTGCCAGGCGCCTTCACCCCCACCTGCACCAACCAGCAGCTACCGGAGTTCGAGAGCCTTCACGGGGAGTTCCGGAAGCAGGGCATCGATGAGATTTACTGTCTCTCCGTAAACGACGCATTCGTCATGAACGCTTGGGGCAGGTCCGTAGGGCTTCAGAACGTCAAGCTCATACCCGACGGCTCGGGCGAATTCACCCGTAAGATGGGCATGCTCGTCGCCAAGCACAATCTCGGTTTTGGAATGCGCTCCTGGCGCTACGCCGCGGTGATCGATAACGGCGAGGTGGAGCAGTGGTTCGAGGAAGAAGGCTTCTCCGACAACTGCCAAACCGATCCTTACGGCATCTCATCGCCCCAAAACATACTGAAAACGCTGAAGGCCTCGGCCGCAGCGTGATCCCACAGGAATCAAAGTCTCATAAATGACAATTCGCGCGACTAAATACAAAGATCGATGGGAGCTTCCCTCTTAGGATGCAGTATTTAGCAAACCTTCTCCAGCGCCAAAGGCAATCGCTGGTTATCACGCCCCAGCTAATCCAATCCATTCGCTTGCTGCAACTGGCGCAGGGCGAACTGCGTCAGTTCGTCGAGCAGGAACTTGAGAAAAACCCCTTTCTGGAGCTGGCATCAAGCGACGGCATGGCTTCTAACGATGTCGTGTCGACCTCGGAAAGCGGCCTGGACATCGGCGCACACGACAGCAACGTTGATGCGCCGACACGTGCCGACGCCCCCGAGCCACTCGGGGAATGGAAATCAATTCGAAATACAGCCAATGCTTCATCAGAGCAGCGCCCGACCTTCGAGGAGTTTGCTGCCTCAACCGAAACATTGCACGACGATGTCGCTCGGCAGATCGCCTTGACTGCATTTAGCTCTCGAGATCGGCTGATTGCCGGTGCGCTCGCCAATCATCTGGAAGACACCGGATATCTTCAGGTGAACCTTTCGGAGCTGGCGGCAGGTCTCGATGTCCGCGAGGATGAGCTCGAACGGGTTCTCGCAACCCTGCAGCTTTTCGATCCACCCGGAATTTTTGCACGAACTCTTAGCGAGTGCCTCGAGATACAGTTGCGCCAGCGAGATCGGTTCGACCCCGCTATGGAAGCGTTGGTTGCCAATCTTGAGCTGGTCGCGCAACGCGACTTTCGCGCATTGAAACGGCGCTGCGGCGTCGACGAAGAAGACCTTCTCGACATGTTGCATGAAATCCGAACGCTCGATCCCAGGCCTGGAAATCAATTCCAGTCCGGAAGACCGGAAGCCATCATACCTGACGTCAGGGTCCTGCCTTCCACCGGAGGCGGGTGGCAAATCGAGCTCAATCCCGACATGCTGCCCAAAGTGCTCATCAATCAAACCTATTTTGCCGAAGTCTCTCGTCTGACCGCGCATGATCCGCAAGATCAGGCATTCCTCAATGAATGCTTCCAAAACGCGAACTGGTTGGTTCGCAGTCTCGATCAGCGTGCCAAGACGATCCTTAAGGTAGCGACAGAAATCGTCCGTCAGCAGGATGAATTTCTAGAACACGGCATCGCCCATCTCCGACCTCTCAATCTGAAGACTGTTGCTGACGCGATCGAGATGCATGAGTCGACCGTAAGCCGCGTGACTTCGAATAAATACATGCTCACCCCGCGCGGCGTGTTTGAACTTAAGTATTTTTTCACGGTCGCGATTGCCTCCTCTGAAGGCGGCGAGGCCCACTCAGCCGAAGCAATCCGCCACCGCATTAAGGCGATGATCGCCGCGGAAACGGAGGACAATGTGCTTTCCGACGACAGCATGGTCGCCCAACTTAGGGCAAGCGGAATCGATATTGCGCGACGTACCGTCGCAAAATATCGCGAAGTAATGAACATCCCCTCCTCCGTGCAACGTCGCCGCGAGATGCGTGCAGGCTTGTAATAATGACGATCAAGGCCTGATGGTCTCGCACGCTGGCGAAAGCGACTTAACAACGGCTTTCGCCTTTCTCGGGGCCGAAGCACGCTTCGATCTCGCTGCATTCCTGACAACTGGGAGAGGCGCACGGCGAAAAGCCTTCAGCCTCGCAGAGCTTGCGGTAAAGGTACTTCTTCCATCTCATGTTGTTCGTGTTGCCGGCCGCCAGCATCGGAAAATGCGTGGCGAACAAGCGGCCGAGGTCGGCTCGATCAAGGAGGCCAAGGTCCTGCCAAAGATGGTCGTCGCGCAGGGCGCGTCGGGCAATGATTTTGGCAAAGCGGGCGCTGGCTGGGTCGTTTGGCCGGGCATGCGCCAGTAGCAGGCCGCGCAGAAGCTCTTCCTCCGTACCGAGCTCTGGATCGCTCGCCGCCTCCGGGGAGAACGCCTCGACCAGTCCGGCGGGGAAACTCCGCCTTAGGATGTCCCGCAGCTCGGCAGGAGAAAGGCCGGTTGCCTCGGTCGCCGACGCCTGGCCAGCCTCGATCTCCTCAAGCGCCTGCGAAAAGACACAGGCAAGCACATATTCGTCAAAATCCATCTCGATGTCCATTCGCAGCCACCGCCCGACATTGGGTGACTGCGAGAATTGCTCCCGACTAGGCTGATAGGACATCCGTATTCCGCGATTGATGTCATTTCCCTTTAAAACCTGGATCTGATGCAGATCTGACATGGCGCGTTCGTTCCTTCGTTCATTGATCAGGGCCGGCTGCTGTAGGCGGCCGCCACGAGAGAGTTTCAAAAATTATGCCAGCCTGGGCAAACAACCGCTTCGGGCACGACTTTCCGTGGTTTTTTCAACCACTTCATAAGCGTGCGCAAAGATTTCGATTCGACATCAGATGTCGCCTAATCGACAAACTCGACAGTCGCCTTTGGTGCCGAGCCTTTGCGCGGTGAACTGCCGCGAACGTCACCGCAGCGACGATAACGGCCTCGGCGGC
Source organism: Martinezella calliandrae (assembly GCF_030272695.1). Lineage (GTDB taxonomy): Bacteria > Pseudomonadota > Alphaproteobacteria > Rhizobiales > Rhizobiaceae > Rhizobium > Rhizobium calliandrae. Next base: position 12,568 of record NZ_JARFYN010000077.1, on the reverse strand, counting down.
AGAACGGCGGACAGATACTTTGGTGGGCGTCGTGGAATTCACAGGTGATTGCCCAGTTTTTTAGGATGCTTGCCGTTCAACGACTTCGGACACGGGCACATTGTCGGTAGAAAGATCCAACTGTTTGCGAACGTTTTTCTCTTTGGCACGGTTGATGCACGTCGTTCGCGCATTTGCAAACGACCAATGAGAACCATTACATGATCACGCTCACAGAGAATGCCGTTACTGCGATGAAGACTGCGCTCAGCGGAGGGGCCGAGCCTGCGCAGGGCGTGCGCATTATGGTCGAGCCCGGTGGCTGCGCTGGGCTCAAATACTTGATGGGACTGGAAGGCGGGCCGCGCGAAGGCGACGCAATCATTGAGACACACGGGGTCAGGCTGTTCGTGGACGTGGGCTCTCAGCCACATGTCAACGGCATGACCGTCGACTTCGTCACGGGGCTCGAGTCCTCAGGCTTCATCTTCGACAATCCCAACGCGGCAGAGAAGTGCGCTTGTGGCAAGTCCTTCACCTGATCATTTGGGATTGGTGTGAAAAGTCATGCGGAAAAACAATCGCGATAAGCTCAAAAAATCATCTTGCGAGCACAAGGGCACCCGCGTTCTGCAAACCGCCAATACCGAAAGCAAGGGTGGCGCGATCGTCTGCGGCAACGCGGTTCAATTAATGATGGGATTCGATCAGCCGATGGAAGCAATCACTGCCGCAAAATTACAGGCGCTCTGCAGCCGTTTCGCGATCGCCTGCTCGTCGGATTTGATCGAATTTGTCATCGGCAAAACCGCCCTCCGCATCATCAATTACGACTTAGCGGATTTCCTCGATCGGCCGCCCTCCAGAGGCTCGCCATCATCGACCGGGTCAATTGTGACGCGAAGTCGCGCGTCCCGGCCAGATGCTTCGAAGCTGCCGAAGAAGCGGTTGTTGAGGTCGCTGCGGCGTTGGTCGTCGAAGGCTTCCTTGCGTCAGAGAAGAGCTGGGCGGCAGGCACAAAGGAAGGCAGCGTACTCGAGGGCAAGGAAACATCTGTCTAACCGACGATCGTTTGCGGTCGAATATCGCCGAGGATCGAAAACGCATGACGGGGCTCGCCTGAAACATTCCCAGCGGCATCTAAAACTGCCAAATGACGTCGCCGCGGCGAATTCGACCAATCGAACGTAGCTGCGGTTGTTCTTACCCGAGGGCTGAAAGACGGAGATTACCGAGGTCACTCCGCCAACTGAGGATCGCTTCCATGAGATCTGTCTATCTCGACAACAATGCAACGACGCGAGTCGATCCTGAAGTCGTACAAGCGATGTTGCCGTTCTTTACGGATCAATTCGCCAACCCTTCGTCCGGTCACAATTTTGGCGCCTCGGCCAGTGCGGCGATAATGACCGCGCGAAGACAACTGCAAGCGTTGATCGGTGCGGAGTTCGAGCATGAAATCGTCTTTACCTCTGGCGGGACGGAAAGCGACAATTCAGCGATCCTGTCGGCGCTCGAACTCATGCCCGATCGCACACAGATCGTAACATCCGCCGTCGAGCATCCGGCCGTGCTGACGCTGTGTGCGCATCTTGAGAAGACGCGTGGCATAAAGGTGCACAGGATTCCGGTCGATCGGCATGGTCGCCTCGATCTGCGCACATACCGGGCGACCCTCACCCCACATGTTGCACTCGTCTCGATCATGTGGGCGAACAACGAAACCGGCACGATCTTTCCTGTCGCCGACCTCGCTAATTTGGCCAAGGAAGTGGGCGCCTTTTTCCATACAGACGCGGTGCAGGCAGTTGGTAAGCTCCCGATGAACCTGAAATCGAGTGCGATCGACATGCTGTCGCTCTCGGGCCACAAGCTGCATGGACCGAAAGGGATTGGCGCGCTTTGGGTAAAGCGCGGCGTGCGCTTCTATCCGATGATCAAGGGGGGACACCAGGAGCGCGATCGGCGCGCTGGCACGGAGAATACCGCCGGCATCGTCGGCCTCGGCAAGGCCGCCGAACTTGCCTTGAGCTTCATGGAAGATGAGAACGGACGGGTAAGATCGCTGCGAGATCGCCTGGAGAAAGGGCTTCTGCAGCGCATCCCAGATGCGTTCGTCACCGGCGATCAGCAAAAGCGGTTGCCGAACACCTCAAACATCGCCTTCGGCCAAGTCGAAGGCGATGGCTTGCTGCTTCTCCTTGACCGCTATGGCATCGCCTGTTCTTCCGGCTCCGCTTGCACTTCTGACTCGCCGGAGCCGAGCCATGTCCTGACGGCGATGAACATTCCCCATATCTCGACCAAGGGGGTCGTCCGCTTCTCCCTGTCGCGTGACAACTGCGACGAGGATATCGACCACGTGCTCGATGTTTTACCCGGAATCGTCAGCAGTTTGCGTGATGGTTCTTCGTTTAGGCCGAAGCCGGCAAAGCGCCGAGGACCTTTGGGTTTTTTCAAGCCTACGGGGACGGACGGAAACCCCTGACGATACGATGTGGCTTGACGACGCTAGGCCATGTTCGCCGCCTTTGCCATGCAAAATAGCTCGGACTTGCCAAGCCGGTTGAAGCCGCAAGCGCGAGGATGTTCGTTGGCGGTTTTCGCGGCGGGCTAATGGCCTCGAACTTACCAGAGACCATCATTTCCGATTTGGAGAATGCCATGAGCAGTTGTTACAAGAGCAGCCGAACCATCGATACCACCGAAATTCTCGCACGGTTGAAAAAATTGTCCGCTGCGGAGGAATTTTTCCAACTCCTTGACGTTTCCTTTGATCCCAAGGTGCTTGACGTCTCACGACTCCACATCATGAAGCGTATGGGACAATACCTGGCCGAAGAAGATTTCTCCGATGTCCCGGACCAGGTCGTTGCTGCCCGGGCCCGCGCCATGCTTGAACGTGCCTACGAAGATTTTGCGACGTCCTCGCCACTTGCGCACCGGGTCTTCAAGGTACTCAAAGACCACGATCCCGCCAGACCGGGCCAACCGGGCCATGCCTTCGTGCCGTTCGATTCCATCCTGAAGCGTTTCGGCAAGGAATGAATGCGACATGGTTGCGGCTTGAACGATGTCGAAATGCCGACAAACTCGGTATCAGCGCCGGCACCCCTGCAGGAAACATCCGAATTTCAAAGGGATGGAAAAGCTAAGAAGGGTTGGCACAGATGGTGCTTTGCAGAAGATGGAGTACCGAACCCGTCATTCGAACAGGAGCGAAGAGACCATGCACGTTATCGTCTGTATCAAGCAGGTGCCGGACTCCGCTCAGATACGCGTCCATCCGGTAACGAATACGATTATGCGCCAGGGTGTGCCAACCATCATAAATCCTTATGATCTCTTCGCCCTTGAAGAAGCATTACGGTTGCGCGACGTCCACGGCGGCGAGGTCACAGTCCTTACTATGGGTCCGCCTATGGCAGAGGATTCGTTGCGCAAGGCGCTTACCTACGGCGCAGATCGGGCGATACTGTTGACCGACCGCCATTTTGCCGGTTCCGATACGTTGGCAACCTCTTTTGCTCTTTCGCAGGCGATCGCGAAGATTGGCGAGACCTTCGGCGCGCCCGACATCGTCTTCACGGGCAAGCAGACGATCGACGGCGACACCGCCCAGGTCGGGCCCGGCATTGCCAAGCGCCTCGATCTCCTGCAGCTCACCTACGTCTCGAAAATCGCCTCCATCGATCTGGAGGCGCGCGAAATCAAAGTCGACCGCCGAACGGAAGGAGGCACGCAGATGCTGCATGGCAGGCTTCCCTGCCTCATCACCATGCTGGAAGGCACCAACGAGATCCGCCGCGGCTCGCTCGACGACGCGCTACGCGCTGCACGCAGCCCGATTGTAAAGTGGAGCGCAGCCGATGCCGGCATTGAGGACCTGAGCAAGTGCGGGCTGCGTGGTTCGCCGACGGTCGTCAAACGCGTCTTTGCCCCTACAGCCCGGGTGGAAAAGGCGGAGCAAATCACCACGGCCGATAAGGGCCTGATCGATCTTGCCGATGAGTTGATCGTCGAAATCTTCGCCCATCAGCCGGCGCTGGAACAGGAACTCGCCTTCGACGCTAGCGCCTAACGGCTAGGAGCACGACATTGACTACCACTCAGGAAACACCTCCTCCTGCCGCCGGCCGTGCCGGCATGAAGAAAGAACTTCCCGAGCATTTCAAGGACTATCGACACGTTTGGGTCTTCATCGAACTGGAGCGCGGGCATGTCCATCCCGTCTCCTTCGAACTGCTAGGCGAAGGCCGCAAGCTCGCAGACCAGCTAGGCGCCGACCTTGCAGGCGTCGTTCTCGGACCTCCGGGAGACGCCACACAGCATGCCGTTGCCGAGGCCTTCGCTTATGGTGCCGACGTTGCCTACCTCGTCGAGACCCCGCTGCTCGCGGACTATAGGAACGAGCCTTTCACCAAAGCACTGACGAATCTCGTCGTCACCTACAAACCCGAGATTCTGCTTCTCGGTGCGACGACGCTTGGCCGTGACCTTGCCGGTTCCGTGGCGACAACCTTGTTCACAGGTCTTACGGCCGATTGCACCGAACTCAACGTGGATAGCGACGGTTCCCTTGCCGCAACGCGGCCGACTTTTGGCGGCTCTCTTCTTTGCACAATCTACACGCTCAACTGCCGACCGCAGATGGCGACAGTGCGGCCCAGGGTCATGGAGATGCCGCAGCGCACGAATAAGCCGATCGGATGCGTCATTCAGCACGAGGTGCCGATGTTCGAGGAAGAGATCGTCACCAAAGTCCTCGGGTTCCTTTCTGATGGCGAGTCGACTAATTCCAATCTCGCCTATGCCGATGTCGTGGTGGGCGGGGGCTTGGGGCTCGGTACGTCGGAAAACCTCAAGCTTGTGAAGAATCTCGCGCGGGTGATGGGAGCCGAATATGGCTGTTCGCGGCCGCTGGTCCAGAAGGGCTGGATGCCGGCAGATCGCCAGATCGGTCAAACCGGCAAGACCATCCGGCCGAAGCTCTACATAGCGGCCGGGATTTCCGGCGCCATCCAGCACCGGGTTGGCGTCGGGGGAGCTGATCTTATTGTGGCGATCAACACCGACCCGAACGCGCCGATTTTCGATTTCGCCCATCTCGGCGTCGTTACGGATGCGATCCGCTTCCTGCCGGCACTGACTGATGTTTTCACCCAACGGCTGTCGCCGCACAGTCGCGATAAACTTGCGAACTAGGGGACAGGGCCATGAGTGAGGAAAAGTTTGACGCCATTGTCATTGGCGCCGGCATGGCCGGCAACGCAGCTGCTTACACGATGGCAAGCCGTGGCCTCAAGGTGCTGCAGTTGGAGCGTGGCGAATATCCGGGCTCCAAGAATGTACAGGGCGCCATCATGTACGCGAACATGCTGGAAAAAATCATCCCGGATTTTCGCGATGATGCGCCTCTTGAGCGGCATCTGGTCGAGCAGCGCTTCTGGATGATGGATGACGCGTCCCACGTCGGGATACAATACCGATCGGATGACTTCAACGAATCGCGGCCCGAGCGCTACACAATCATTCGTGCCCAGTTCGACCGGTGGTTTTCGCGCAAGGTGCGCGCGGCCGGAGCGACGGTCCTTTGCGAAACGACGGTGACTGAACTTACGCACGAAGGCGGCAAGGTGATCGGTGTGCGCACCGACCGTACCGGCGACATCATCCTTGCGGATACGGTCGTTCTCGCAGAAGGCGCCAATGGACTGCTTGGCGCACGGGCCGGTTTGCGTCAGACGCCGACACCGGAGAGCGTGGCGCTGGCAGTCAAGGAAATACACTTTCTGCCAGAAGATGTGATCGATCAGCGGTTCGGTCTTCATGGCAACGAAGGCTGCGTGATCGAGGCAGCCGGCACCATCTCCCGCGGCATGGCGGGGCTCGCCTTCCTTTATACCAACAAGGAGTCGATCTCCCTTGGCATCGGCTGTCTCGTCTCAGACTTCGCTGCGACTTGCGAAAGCCCTTATGAGTTGCTCGAAGCATTCAAGTGCCATCCGTCGATCAAGCATCTGATCGCGGGTTCCGAGGTGAAAGAATATGCAGCTCATCTCATTCCCGAAGGTGGGTACAAGGCAATACCCCGTCTCTTCGGCGATGGCTGGGTCGTTGTCGGCGACGCGGCACAGCTCAATAATGCCGTTCACCGCGAGGGTTCCAATCTTGCCATGACGTCGGGTCGCATCGCCGGGGAGGCTATTTTCGAGGTGAAGAGCCGCGGAGGTCGAATGACGAAAAAGAATCTCGCCCTTTACAAGACAATGCTGGACGAGTCCTTTGTCATTAAAGATCTGAAGAAATACAAGGACATGCCGGCACTCCTCCATACCAACTCCCGCAATTTTTTCATGACATACCCGAAGTTGATGTCAGAGGCCTCGAAAAATTTCATGCGTGTCGACGGTACGCCGAAGATCGAAAATGAAAGAGCGACCACGGCCGCCTTCATAAAGGCGCGCTCGCGCCTGGGGCTGGTCAGTGATGCGGTTCGCCTGGCATTCGCTTGGCGTTGAAGGAGAAATATGATGACCGTTGCAGTGACGAAGTTGCGCGTGGAGGACAAGCTTTTCCAGAACCGCTATCTGGTTGATCCGGGACGTCCACACATCAAAGTGCGACCGCACGAGCGTCCGAGTGCGAACCTGCGGGCGTTGACGCGCATCTGCCCGGCGAAATGCTATGAGCTGAATGACAAAGGCCAGGTAGAGATTGCCGCCGACGGCTGCATGGAGTGTGGCACATGCAGGGTGTTGTGCGAGGCCAGTGGTGAGGTTGTGTGGAACTATCCGCGCGGCGGCTTTGGTGTTCTTTTCAAGTTCGGGTGAACGGTTCTATTCTTAAATAGATTAACAGCACACCGTTTCGATCACATCCAGGCGCTGCATCAATTTCGCTCGGAACCAGCTTGCAATTTCAGAAACTAACATTAGAGTTTCTATTTATACAAATAAGTACAAACGATGGTAGTGATGTGATCGTTTTACACAGCTATGGGTGTTGAAAATGACCCGCATCCTACGCGATTGCGCCGATGAAGTTGGAACTTTGCCCGGATCATCCAGCAAAACGCCTGAAGTGGAAATCTCATGCAGCGGGATCTACGAAATATCCAAGCTCCTGACTGCCGCTGTCCCGCTGGAGATCACGCTTGCCAATGTCGCCAATATCCTCCCCACCTTTCTGCGGATGCGTCATGGAGCAATTGTCGTGCTGGCCGGCGAAGGGGAACCGGAAATTACCGCGTCGGCCGGCGTCGCCGACCTCCGTCAATCCGGCGCTCGCCACATTATTCCACGGGCTGCAATAGACCAAATCGTGACGACCGGGCAGCCGCTCGTGATAAGGGAAACCAGCAAGTCCGAATTATTCCGGGTCGATCCCCAGCCGTCTGTGAGCAGCGACACTATCCCAATTACATTTATCGGCGTCCCTTTAAAGGCTGCGCACAAATTAGTAGGAACGTTATGGATCGACCGCTTCAGGGACAGCGCCACCGAGCTCCGTCATGACGAAGATATCCGCTTCCTCACCATGGCCGCCAATCTCATCGGCCAGACTGTATCGTTCCATCGAGCCCTGAACACGGCCGGTCCGCAGATCATTCAGCCGCAGCGAAAATCCCCCGAAGGCGATAGGAACGACGCCAGCCGGGCTGCGCGGATCAAAGTCGACTGGATCGTCGGGGAAAGCCCCGCGGTCAAGCAGGTGCTCGAGATCGTTTCTGCCGTGGCAATGACGAATACCACCGTGCTTCTGCGGGGCGAAAGCGGCACCGGTAAAGAATTTTTTGCACAAGCCATCCATGAGCTTTCCCCTCGCAGGAAGAAGTCTTTCGTCAAACTGAACTGCGCCGCATTGCCGGAAGGTGTTTTGGAATCGGAATTGTTTGGACATGAAAAGGGTGCCTTTACCGGGGCTATCTCGCAACGCGCGGGGCGTTTCGAATTGGCGAACGGCGGAACGCTTCTTCTTGATGAAATCGGCGAGATTTCGCCTGCCTTTCAAGCCAAGCTCTTGCGCGTCTTGCAGGAAGGCGAGCTGGAGCGGGTGGGCGGAACCAAGACACTTAAAGTCGACATCCGGCTCATATGCGCAACCAACAAGGACCTCGAAGTGGCTGTCGCGAATGGGGAATTCAGGGCCGACCTTTACTATCGCATTAACGTGGTGCCGATCGTCTTGCCACCGCTTAGAGAGCGGCCCGGGGACATTCCACGCCTTTCAAAAGTTTTCCTCGACCGTTTTAACAAGGAGAACAATCGCGAACTCGCCTTCACGGCGCCGGCACTGGACCTGATCTCGCAATGCTACTTCCCTGGGAACGTCCGCGAGTTGGAAAATTGCGTGCGGAGGACGGCCACGCTGGCGCATTCAAAGGCGATCGCTCCCTCGGATTTCGCTTGCCAGAACAGCCAATGTCTTTCGGCGCGCCTTTGGAAAGGAGACGACGGTGGTCATGGCGGTAAGACCATCGATGAACTCACTCGAGGTAGAACGATACCAGCAGTATCGCCGTTCTCCACCCCGCCCGGCGGCGCATCGCACTCGGAGGTAATGCCCGTCAAGGCCTGCGATCCAAACGGTCCGGCATGCCCGGCCATATCACCGCGCCTAACGGAGCGGGACCGGCTGATCGACGCGATGGAGAAGACCGGATGGGTTCAGGCCAAAGCGGCCCGCATGCTCGGCCTCACGCCGCGCCAGGTCGGCTATGCTCTGCGCCGCCATAATATCGAGGTGAAAAAGTTCTAAGGCTATCTCCTTCGTCAGGTCGAAGACGATCCATTGCTCCGCGTGTCAAAGGCACGTCGCGTTTGCGACCCAGCCTGTGTGCCCAGCGTCAGGAACTAACAAAACTATGTCGGAGCACACGTCTTGAATCGGACACCACACGCTAAGACGCCTGACATCAAACGATTTCTGGGGTTGGCATAGCTGTTGCAGTTTGATCGTCGACGTTCACCAACAACGGAGTTGTTTGATGACTGCATCGATGATTTCGCTTGATAGCCTGGCCAGCGCCAAAACGTCCCACGACAGGCTGACTATCGCGAAGTCCAGTAACTGCAAATCCTCGTCCTGCGGCCCAACCGCCAAGTCGAACGACATAGACGCAGCAATCTGGGAGAAGATAAAGGATCATCCGTGCTATTCAGAAGAAGCACACCACTATTTCGCGCGCATGCACGTCGCCGCCGCGCCAGCCTGCAATATCCAATGCAACTACTGCAATCGCAAATATGACTGCGCCAACGAAAGCCGGCCCGGGGTCGTCTCGGAAAAGCTGACGCCAGACCAGGCTCTGCGCAAGGTCATTGCGGTCGCCAACGAAGTGCCCCAGCTTTCGGTCCTAGGCATCGCCGGGCCGGGCGATGCCTGTTACGACTGGCAGAGAACTAAGGCAACATTCGAAAAGGTTATCGCTGAAATCCCCGATATCAAGCTGTGCATCTCGACCAACGGGCTAGCACTGCCAGATCATGTCGACGAGCTTGCAAGCATGAATGTCGATCACGTGACCATCACCATCAATATGGTCGACCCGCAAATCGGTGCGAAGATATACCCCTGGATTTTTTACAACCACCGGCGCTACACCGGCATCGAAGCCGCCGAAATCCTGCACGAGCGGCAGATGTTGGGCCTGGAGATGCTGGCGGCGCGAGGCATCCTCACCAAGGTCAATTCGGTCATGATACCCGGCGTCAACGACGAGCACTTGATCGAGGTGAACAGATGGGTGAAGGAGCGTGGCACGTTCTTGCACAACGTCATGCCGTTGATTTCGGAGCCGGCGCACGGCACCTACTATGGCCTGACCGGGCAACGCGCTCCGCGGCCAATCGAATTGAAGGCGCTTCAGGATCGTCTCGAAACCGGCGCCAAGCTGATGCGCCATTGCCGGCAGTGCCGTGCTGATGCCGTCGGCCTACTGGGCGAGGACCGTGGCAAGGAATTTATGCTCGACCAAATTCCGGACGAAGTCTCATACGACGAGCGCAATCGCGCAGCATACCGCGAGGTAGTCGCGCAGGAGAGAAGCAATCGCGCAGCAGCCAAGAGCGAGGCGATAGAAATGGTCAAAGCAGCAGGCCCTGAGGGGTCACTTCAAATCGCGGTAGCGACCAAGGGCGGCGGCCGCATCAACGAACATTTCGGCCATGCGAAAGAATTCCAGATTTATGAGGCCTCCCCGAGAGGAATCGCCTTCGTCGGCCATCGCAAGATCGAGCAGTATTGCCGCGGCGGTTGGGGTGACGACGCCACACTCGACGCCGTCATCGTTGCGCTCGAAGGGATCGACATAGTGCTCTGCGCCAAGATCGGAGATTGTCCTAAGAAGCGGCTGGCGGACGCCGGCATTCGAGCAATGCACGCTTATAGCTATGATTACATCGAAACCGCAATCAGTGCGGTGTATGCCGCCGAGTTTGGAGTCGGCCCGCTGACGGCGACGGCGTGAACTGTTTTATTTGAACGTCCTCAGGAGTTGATAATGGCTTTCAAGATCATCGCATCCCAATGCACCCAGTGCGGAGCCTGCGAGTTCGAATGTCCATCAGGTGCGATAGAACTCAAGCGTGATAACTACGTGATCGATCCGGATAAATGCACAGAATGCGAGGGAGCTTTCGAGACGCAGCAATGCGCAGCGGTATGTCCGGTACCGAAGACCTGCGTTCCAGCCTGATCTTCTCTTCGCTGGCCGCGGAAGGCAATATCCCCGTCAAAGGACACTTTGAACTTCGTCGTTAAGCGGAGCAGTCCCAAGAAAGTAAGGAACCGCGGTGAGCCCAGGACGCGAACAAGAGGTGGAAATCGGCTCTCCGCCGCAATTCCTGCCGGGCGAGCGGGTCCGTGCCACACGCCATATAAAGAATGACGGCACCTATCCGGGCAAAGACGTTGGAGAAAACCTGGTGCGGAAAGGCGATGAGGGTTATGTGCGCGACATCGGCACCTTTCTACAGCAGTTCTACATCTACGCGGTCGAATGGATCGATCGCGGCACCATCGTTGGCATGCGCGCGCGTGAACTGACGAGCCTCGACAAAGCCGCGGTTGGCATTGCCGAAACGGCCACCAGCCCCAAAGAAGGAATAGCTCCGTGAAGGTCATGATCCGCAGAACCGGAACCTGCTTGACAGCATATGTTCCCAAGAAGGATCTCGAAGAGCCGATCATTGCCATGGAGAATGAAAATTTATGGGGTGGGTGCGTACTGCTTAGGAACGGTTGGCGGCTCGCCCTGCCCGACCTGCCGCAGGACACGCGCCTGCCGATCACTGTCGAGGCAAGAAAGATATCTGAGGAGGACTAGGCGCTGCTAACGAATAACGAAAGGCGACAAGGGCATGACCGCGCGTCTTAACTCCGATCATCTTTCGGTCTACAGGGGCCATCACGCCGAAAGGCAACTTCATTTGCTGAAGGAAGCGCTCGTCGCGGATGAACTCATCCCATATCTCGGTCCTGGGCTCCTCCGGTTAAGTTCGGCGGCACTGCCTGTACCGGACGGGCCGGCGGCCGTTGCAGCAGCTCTTAACAAACGGGCGACAGTCTCTTCCAAGATACGCAGTAACATGTGGTCGGTCGCGCAATTTATCGAGCAGCGCAGGCATCGTCGGACGCTTCAAGCGTGGATGGCGGAGATATTCGCCCCATCCGTGCCGCCGACTGCCCTCCACCTCTGGCTTGCGACGCTGCCACTCTCGCTCATCATCGACAGTTGGTACGACGGAACGATGCGAGCAGGCCTCAGAGCGAAAGGCCGAACAGACGTGGTTGAGATACAGGGCATCACGCGGGCGAACGAGAAAGCGGACATTTGGACGAAAACCTACGATTTGTCCGGGAGGGAGCTCGGCCCCGGCCCGGTGGCAGAGACGGTCCTTTATACACCGCATGGGAGCGTTCGGCCCGCCGCCAACTTTCTCGTTTCGGATTCTGATTATGTCGAAGTCCTGACCGAAATCGATATCCAGACGCCGATCCCTGAAAGAGTGAAGGAGCGACGCACCAATCGCGGCTTTTTCTTCGTCGGCTGCCGTTTCGACGATCAGATGTTACGCATTTTCGCCCGCCAGATCATGAAGCGTTCCAACGGGCCGTACTTCGCTGTGATTGACGCCGAAACCATGACCAAGAACGAACGCCGCTTCTGCGCGGAATGCGCCATCACACTGATTGACATGCCGATTGGCGAGGTTGCGGCTGGTCTTGTCGATCCGACATAGCAGCAGGCGAGCCAGACTCCGCAAATCGCATGCCGACCGAGGATCATAAAGTCTTCCCGACGCTACGCCGAATTCAGCAGAAAATCACCAATAGCCAACGCCTGCTTGCGCCCGCAAGCGGGCACCGGCTCGGCTTGCATGCATGACCGATCCGGGGCCGGTTGTCTACTGACGGCTTTCTGGTGAGTGGCGGAGGAAAGCTGTCCTTCGCTGGGGTGGCCGACGACGTTCGCGTCGGACGCGCTCTAGTACTACAGTTGCGTTTCGTTTGAAATCATGATTCACTTCCTGCATTTGACAGGAGGGAATTCAATGTCGGTTGCGGGTTGGTCTGGATCAGTGCT
>NZ_JARFYN010000076.1 GCF_030272695.1 Martinezella calliandrae | reverse complement strand
CGCCGGGAGAAGCGCGAAGCATTCAATTACTCATAGAACCCGAGGCTCTGCCCATCTTGCGATAAGCTACCAAACCGTCAGAATCTCTGGGGAGCGGTACTAGATTCCCTCACCTTGCGTTTGCTCCCGGTTCGGTAGAAACCAGTCCACAATCAAATTCACGCCAATAGTCAGTTGAGCGATTGCCATCGCAGGAATGAGGGGAGCGAGACTGCCAAAATTGATTGCTTGGGCGTTATCACGAACCATTCCTCCCCAGTCCGCGTATGGGGGCTGAATTCCGAGCCCCAAGAAACTTAAGGCTGCGATGAACAGGAAAGCGAAACAGAAACGCAATCCAAATTCCGCCAACAATGGAGGCAGTGCGTTTGGCAGTACCTCGCGGCGCATGATCCATCCAAGACCTTCGCCACGAAGTCGAGCAACCTCGACATACTCCATGGCGCCAAGATCAATCGCCACGGCGCGGCTGAGACGAAAGATTCCAGTGGAACTCAGCACCGCTATGGTCACAGTTAACACCGGAACAGAGCTGCCAAACACAGAAAGAATAACAAGAGAAAAGATCAATCCGGGAATGGCCATAATAACGTCGACGAAGCGACTGAGGGCCGTGTCGACCCACCCCCCTTTAAGCGCGGCGGTAAATCCCGCGGTGACACCGATCCCAAAGGCAAGCACAGTAATACTGAGCGCCAACGAGATTGTCGTGCGCGCGCCGAACAGCAAGCGAGACAAAATATCCCGGCCCAAATTATCAAGGCCAAACCAATGTTCAGGGCTCGGTGAAGCCCACATCGTTCCGACCATATCTGCCTCACCGTACGGAGCAATCAACGGCGCAAATAAGGCCGCTGATATATTGATCAGTATCAAACTAACGCCAACAATGGGAGCTATGGGGATTTGACGGAGACGCATCTCCCCTCTCCTATCGCGCGTGCCGAAGTCGGGGATTGCTTAGAATTCCAAGCGTATCGGCGATCATATTCAGTCCGACATAGACGGCAGCGAAGATCAAACCGCATGTCTGCACGACTGGAACATCGCGGTTGGCGACCGCGTCGACCATTAGTTGGCCCATCCCTGGAAAGACGAAAACCACCTCGACCACGACGACTCCGACGATCAACCACGCAAGGTTCACCGCCACAACGCTGATGATCGGAGCCAGGGCATTCGGAACAGCGTGCTCAATGACTATCCTCCAGCGCGGTAGACCTTTTAGGAGGGCCATTTCGATGAATGGTCTAGAGAGGACGTTGATCACCGCAGCCCGTGTTAGCCGCATCATGTGAGCCAAGACTACCAAGACGAGCGTGGCGACTGGTAAAGCTATTGCGTAGAGACGTTCTAGGAATGACATGTCGTCGTCCATCATCGCCAGACTTGGAAACCAGCCAAGCTTGACCGAGAAGACAATTATCAAGACGTAACCGACAAAGAATTCCGGCACCGATATGGTAAACAGCGAGAGCGTATTAACGGCGCGGTCAAAATAACTGTTTTGCCAGACTGCTGCTAAAACACCCAGAAAGATTGAAAGTGGAATTGCAATGCCCGCGGCAACTGCAGCGAGGAAGAACGTATTGCCCAATCGCTCGCGGATTTCAGGACCAATATCTCGTTGGTTCACGAGCGACTTGCCAATGTCACCCTGCACGAACCGCGATAGCCAATCAACGTAACGCACCGGAGCGGGGCGATCCAGACCGAGAGTATGGCGGATTGCCAGCTCTGCGTCAGGGGTCTTGTTCCGCCCCAAGATTGCACTGGCTACATCTCCAGGCAAAATCTCCGTGCTGGCAAATATTAACACCGACACGGCCCACAGTGTCAGTACACCTATGCCGAGACGCTTAAGTACGATCGAGAGGGTCGATCGAGCAAGCCAGGTCTCGGCAACAACTCCCGCTGCCAATTCAGTTGGGTCCATTTCACGGCCCTCCCTTTGCCCATCACTTATGTCGGACCCGCTGCCATGGGCAGCAGGTCTCTTTCCTCCTCTCTTTAGGAGGCAAACCAGCAGTTTTGCGTATTCCGCGCGTCTTCGCCGAACGGGAAAATGGTATATCCTTGAATTTTGTTGGACAGAGCCTGGATGTCGTGAGTGAACATTACAGTTATGTGGCCCCCCTCATCATGAATCATCATTGCCGCCTCTCGATAGATGGCTTTGCGGGCAACAGGGTCTAGTTCCGCACGGGCTTTCGCGAGCAACTTATCGAACTCCGGCCGTTCCCAATGCGAGTCGTTCCAAGGCGCACCGCTTGCAAACGGCATTGAAAATGCTTGATCTTCAGTGGTGAGGCTGCCCCAATAGGAGACGCAGAACGGAGCCTTTATCCAGACATTATCCCAGTAACCGTCTACCGGTTCTCGTTTTAGCTCGACAGTAATGCCGGCTTTGGCAGCACTCTGCTGAAAGATCACGGACATATCTACCGCGCCCGGGAACACCTCAGCTGTATGAAGCACAATTGGGCCGCTATGCCCGGATCGCTTGTAATACTCTTTGGCTTTCGCAATATCGTAGGAGTGTTTTGGAATATCGTTCGAGTAAAATGGGAATACTGAGTTGATCGGCGTGTCGTTACCAATCTCACCATATCCGGGAGCGACGTTGTTCAGGATCGCCTCTCGGTCTACAGCATATTTCAAAGCCAACCGCAGATCGGGATTGTCGAAAGGAGGTTGGTCGACGCGCATTACGAAGTAGTAGAACTTCGAGGTCGGAGAGCTAGAGAGACTTAGATTTGGAACGTTTTTAAGGTTCGGCACCAGGTTCGGAGGAACCTCGCTGATGACATGGACACTGCCCGACAGCAGTGCCGAAATGCGCGCGGTGTCGTCGTTAATTACGAGTACTTCGAGCTCGTCGAACCAGACCCTATTGGGTTTGAAATAGTTGGGATTGCGATGGAATGTATATCTCTTGCCTGGTTCTGCCTTGTCGAGGACAAACGGCCCGGTCCCGATCGCGCTTGCAGGGTTTTCATCCTTCGGCTGAGCAACTAAGTGAATGTATGCGAGGAGGTACGGCAAGCCGACATCCGGTTCTTTCAACGAAATGGTCAGCTGATAAGGATTGTCGACTGTGATTTCCTCGATCGGCTTCATTAGCGAGACCGCAGGTGATTTCGTGTCGGGACCGCGATGGCGATTAAGCGAATAGACCATGTCCTCGGCGGTGAACTCTTTGCCGTTGTGAAACTTCACTCCCTGCCTTAGTTTGATGACCCACCGCTTGCCGCCCTCCAGGGGCTCCCAGCTCTCTGCAAGCTCTCCTCCGAGTTCCCCCTCGGGTGAACGTTCGATCAGCCAGCTGCCGTATTGATAGGTCAAGTAGGCTGCCGCCTGTGACGGTATCAGCGTGGGGTCCAGAGAATCGCTAGAAGACCCGCCTTTGACGCCTACGATAAGCTTTCCACCCCGGCGTGGTGTTTCTGCAGCTGCTTTTGAAGACCAGAATGTCACGCCCACGGCTGCCCCTACGCCGAGGGCCGCTGATGAGGCAAGGAGGTCGCGCCTCGTAATGATGGAATCAGGAAAAGAATTCTTCGAAGTCATGGCTTATTCCCCTCTTTTGCTGAGTGTTGCTTGATGCACAGGATTTGTAGGTTTAGCCTGCAACGCTACTGCGGTCCGATGGACAGACATTACCCGGTACGGCCGTAGAGTCTGATTCCATTGGCCAAATTTCGAAAATGGCCGTCCTGGCCTCGATTGCGGAACGCTACAAACACATCTCCCTTCTCAGGAAAAAAATCCCTGTTAGCGGTGCGCTGCTTTTCGGTTGGAGTGAGTGCAAACAAATCGTCGCCCAGCGGGCGCAAGGGCGCGGCATCGGTCGGGTCTGTGCTGATGCAATCGTAGCAAGCGATTTTAGTGCGCGTCGATAAAGTAAGCGCGTCAGCTTCCTTTGCGACGTTGTAGATCATCCAACTGTCTTCGTAGCGGCCCGCGTATCCGAACAGATCAGTTTGCGAGACTGGAGGCGACAGTTCCCGTTGCGGTTCTCCAATGTCTGGGCCGCAACTGTTTTTGAGGACGGTTGAAGCCAGCTCATCAATAACCTTGCGGCCGTTGTCTGAATTGGTGAGCACAGCGAGAGCAAGTTGATGTGAAGGAGAGATGTAAAGTTTGGCCACGATGCCCGGCCCCCCGCCTCCATGACCACAGACATCGTTACCGAAAGTCATCCATCCGAGCCCAACGCCATGAGTAGCCATACCAATCCGGGGCTCGGTTATAACTCTCATCAGTCGGGCGCTCTCAGAGGAGAGAAGTCTTGCACCATTCGGCGCTAGTCCATCCGCCAAATGGGCGCGAGCAAAGGTCACAAGATCCGCTGCGCTCATCATAGTGGTCGGTCCCGCAGGGGCGTATCCCAGCGGCAGGAAAACGTGTGACGACCGCGTGAGCTCGCCAGTGGCGGGATCGAAAAAATGGCCGACGCTCGTCCTGAAAAGCATCGCATCCTCCGGCAAAACAGCCGAATGAGGGAGGCCGAGGGGCTTGAAAATTCGCGATTTCACAAGGTCATACCAGCTCCTTCCGGTGACCTTCTCAGCAATATGGCCAGCTACAACGATAGCCGCATTGCTGTAAGAACAATCAGTCCCAGGCTCAAAGAGCAGCCGCGTCGTTGACATCCGCGCAATGGTTTTTTCGATCGTTTCTTCATCATGTCCGTGGTCTGCGGTAATATCACCGTCAATGCCGGATGTGTGATTGATTAGCATTTGGACCGTGATCTTCGCGGCAGCGGAAGGATCTTGCAGGCGAAAGCCAGGCAAATGCTTGCTGATAGGATCAGACAGACTTATCAGCCCCTCATCTACCAACTGCATGATAAGTGTTGCGTTTATTATTTTGGTAACTGAGCCGATCTGCATCAACGTGTCGGGCGTAAGCTCCACTCCGGTTGACAGATTGGCGGCGCCTGCGACGGCTTCCGTCAGGCTTCCGTTACGATAGAGGGCCACGCTCGCGCCTGCCACCTGATGCCGAGCGATGGCATCAGTAAGCAAAGCCGTCATTTCGGTAGAATTCCCGCTCATTACCTGTCCTCTTTTAGTATGTTTATCTATCGCATTGGATCCAATCGTGTCAACCCTTTGTAGATTGGATCCATTAACAAAACGAGAGTTTGGCCCTTCGTTTGCGGCTTTATCTGGCAAGCGGCGTAGGCGATCTACGCTCCAGCATCAATTCGCCACGTGGCGAGCGAGATGGCGTCACGAAGTGACTGGAAGCGACACGCTCCGGTTTGCCAAGAAATTGTCGAGCCAGTGCGTGTCCATCTCTGGTACAGACGAAAGCAACCGCTCGGTATATGGATGACATGGCCAGGAAAAGACCTCGGCAATTGATCCTTGCGCCACGATCTCCCCTTTTAGCATAACCGCAACACGATCCGCTATGCGCCCAACAACACCTAAATCGTGTGTTATGAACATATAGGCGTACCCCCGCGTTCGTTGCAGCTTCGCAAGAAGATCCAGTATCCCTTCGGCGACCAGTGGATCGAGCGCAGACGTAACCTCATCGCAAATGATCAAATCGGGTTCGGCAGCCAAGGCACGCGCGATACAGATTCTTTGTTTTTGTCCACCGGAGAGCTGCCCTGGAAGGCGCTCCGCATAGTCAGGGGAGAGGTTAATGTCGCTCAACAGCTCGGCGACACGCTCGCGCAGCGCGGCACCTTTCAGGCCTCGGTAAAACTGAAGCGGACGGCCAATAATCTCGCTAACTTTCTGTCGTGGATTAAGTGCTACGTCGGGCATCTGATAAATCAGCTGAATGCGCCGAAGGAGGTCCTTGTTGCGCGCTGCCAGGGTCGGTGGGAGCTTGTCTCCCTGAAAAATGATTTGCCCGGTTTCGCGCGGAAGGAGACCGGTGATCACTCGAGCCAGGGTGCTTTTACCAGAGCCGGACTCCCCGACAACAGCAACGGTCTCACCCTTTCTAACGGAAAGGTCGACATTTTCCACCACACGGACCGCCTTTGCATAGCGTGCAGAGACCTTGCTCAATTCCAGGACCGGTTTTTTAGCGGTGTCTTGGCTGCCGCTGGCTTTCACATCTTTTGAATGGGTCGAAACCAGAGCTTGCGTATATTCCGCGCGCGGCCGGTTCAAAATCTGCTCTGTAGTACCCTCTTCGACAACACTGCCGTCGCGCAATACTATGATACGGTCCGCGATTTGGGCGACGACGGCAAGGTCGTGGGTGATGTAGAGCCCTGCGGTGTGATGTTCTCGAATTAACTGGCGAATTGAAGCTAGGACCTCAATCTGCGTCGTCACGTCCAAAGCGGTTGTAGGCTCATCTAAAACGAGAATGTCCGGACGGCACGACATTGCCATGGCTGCCATGGCCCGCTGCAACTGACCGCCAGAAGCCTGATGTGGATACCGGCTTCCAAACGTTTCTGGTGTAGGCAGGTCCAATTCTCGGTAGAGTTGGACAGCTTGAGACCTTGCTATCTCAAAACGCGCCAACCCGTGGCGAACGGGCGCTTCGCACACCTGCTTATCGAGGCGCATCGCAGGATTGAACGACGCAGCAGCGCTTTGAGCGATATAGGCCACCCGCCGTCCCCGCAACTTGCGACGTTCGCCTGCGCTCAGCTTGCGGATATCAGCGCCATCAAACAGAATTTTCCCATCGGCAATTGTGGATCCGGGGCGAGTGTATCCCAGAGCCGCCAGGCCGATCGTAGACTTGCCTGCGCCAGACTCTCCTATCAGCCCGACAACCTCTCCGCGTTTCAACGAAAGGCTGACCCCTTTGATTATGGGGATTGTTTGGTGGGCACCGTAGGCCCTGGCAGTTACGACGAGGTTCTCCATGCGCAGAATTTCGGACGTCAGTTGATCCGTGCTCATCCTATCTTCCATCTTATCGTCCTCCCGTACGCAGTGAGCCAGCATGCGAAAGGAAGGACATCGAACGGGAGTTGAACGAGGTGCAAATCTCGCACGCTACAGTCCGGCCGGCCACGCATCTGCCCGTTAGAGCGCCGCTCGAATTCGCTCGTTTTTCGTCCATTTTTCTGCTCCCGTTTTTGACTGGTGATAGCGTAGCGTGGCTGACGCGCCTCAAATAGCTTGCGTCCGATCAAGCTCATAATAGTCCACTTGTCAAGAACTGTAGAATGGATCCAATATTCTAAAGGAGCATTCCAGCGCCTGCTTATTGTGACCCGTTAGCTTCTAAACGGTTGAAATCGTTACCGGCAGGCAAGCCCGGTTGGATGCCCTACTCCAGGAGAGATTTTCAGGCGCAGCAGTTGTTATATCGACGTCAAGTCGGAGCGCCGTTCCAATCGCCCGTGCTCGTCATGCAAGGCGTACTGGCTTCGCATCGGCAATCAACGCCGGCTTTGAACCTCCCGAAGCTTTCCACCAAACGCCTGGCAAGCTCGACGTTCAAAGCTCCCGATCCGGTTTAAAAACAGACTGCCCAACCGGGGCTATGCGACGGTTCCGCTCACCTTGCGAGCGTGGAGAGCGTCAAGAAGATTGTGGCCTGCCCGTATGATGTGCCCTCGCATGAACTCGATAACACTTGGATCATGACTGCGGCATAACTTTAGAATTTGGCGATGATCCTGTTCTGCTTCTTCGAATGCAGACGTCAACAGGAGTTGGAGCCTGATATAGCGATCGGTTTGGACGTTGATGCCCTGGATCAGTGCCAAAGTTTGAATGCGGTCCGCTGGCACGTAGAGACTGCGATGAAACTCCCAGTTCAAGGCGCCGACCTTTGCTATGTCGCGCTTGTGATAGGCGTCTTCAAGTTGCTCAAGAATCTGCTCGGAAATATTGAGATGATGGTCCGTCATTCGGCTGAGCGCGTAGGTGAGGATGTCGCATTCCAGCATTGCACGGAGCTCGAACAGCTCCATGATCTGTTCTGATGGCAGCGTCGTTACAACCGCGCCCTTATGGATCTTGGAGACAATGAGCCCAGCCGCCTCCAGTTGGCGGAAGGCTTCGCGCACGGGCATCCGGCTGCATTCATATTCGGCGGCGATCGCTTCCTGAACGAGCGGTTCCCCTTCTTTGAATTCGCCGTTGAGAATTCGTTCGCGCAACGAGTCAGCCAGGGCCTCCGGCAAGCTCTGTCGTTTCAGGCGATACTTTGAGCGCGGGTTCTTCTGTTCGAGCATCTCGTTCACTTGTTGGATCCAAATCCCAAAACGAATGGCATTTCCGCGTCCTACACGCGGAGCGGCAGCTTATAATTCGCACACTAGCCCAAAATTATCCAACATTAAAGCTGGACATGTCGCTTGGCTTATGTAGATTGGATCCAGTTGGGTGTCTCAGAGAAAGGATTGACATCATGGCAAAATGGAAGGGCGTATTTCCAGCCGTAACGACCAAGTTGACAAAGGAGGGCGAGGTCGACCTTCACGCGACGAAAAGCAGCATTGACCGCCTTGTAAAGGCCGGTGTGTCCGGCGTTATCGTGCTCCCAATGCTCGGGGAAAACGCCTCGATGTCGATGAATGATCGCGAACAGATCATTCGCGGCGCAGTCGAGGTCGTGGCCGGGCGGGTTCCCGTGCTCTCCGGCCTCGCCGAGGTGACACTCGAAAGTGCCAAGGCCAATGCAAAGCTTTACCAATCGTTCGGCGCCCAGGGCCTGATGGTGTTTCCGAGCCTCGGCTACAAGACGGACGTTCGTGAAACGGCCGAATGGTACAAAGCCATCGCCGGGGCCTCTTCACTCCCGATCATGATCTACAACAATCCCATTGCCTATGGTGTCGACTGCACGGTCGAGGTTCTCAAGCACTTCGTCGATACGCCGGAGATTGTCTGCATCAAGGAGGAGAGCGGCGACATTCGGCGAGTGACCGACCTGTATGTCGAATTTGGCGATCGCTTCAGCGTTTTCTGCGGCGTTGACGATCTGATCGTCGAAAGCTCGGCTCTCGGGGTGACCGGCTGGGTGTCGGGCATGACCAATGTCTGGCCGACGGAGTGCGTGGAACTCTTCAACCTTTGCGCCCAGAACAAGTATGCGGAGGCGCGTGAACTGTACCAGGTTCTGACGCCGTCATTCCACCTCGACACGCACGTCAAGCTGGTGCAGTACATCAAGCTCGGCGAACATCTCGTCTACGGAGCGCCGGAATGGACGCGAGCTCCCCGGCTGCCGCTGGTGGGCGATGAGCGTGAGTTCGTGGTTTCCACGATCAAGAAGGCCATCGACGCGCTCGCCAAGCGCAGTAAGAAAGCCGCCTGATCCTCACAAAAAACGCCCGGCCGCGCGCTTGCGGTCGGGCCGATAACGGCGAGTGCAAATCGCGAGAACGATTCGGAGGGCAAATGAAAATGATTACCGGCGAACTTCTGATCGGCGGGTCAACGCGCCACGGCGAGAATGGCGAGATCTGGGCTATTGAGGCGGCTTCGGGAAGACGGCTCGAGCCAAGCTTTGGCGGCGCCGCGCTCGAGGACCTGGAGCAGGCATGCTTGCTTGCGGATCAAGCGTTTGACACCTTTCGCGCGACCTCCCTTGACGAGCGGGCGATGCTCCTCGAGAAAATCGCGTCGAACATTCTGGACCTCGGCGATGAGCTTGTTGATCGCTGTGTTGCCGAGACAGGGCTACCACGAATTCGCATAGAGGGTGAGCGTAGCCGCACCGTCGGTCAGCTCCAGCTGTTCGCATCGGTGGTGCGTGAGGGAGCTTTTCTCGATGTTCGCATCGATAAAGCCCTGCCTTCCCGAAAACCGCTGCCTCGTCCAGATATTCGTCTCACCAACATCGGCGTGGGACCGGTCGGCGTATTCGGCGCGTCAAACTTTCCGCTTGCCTTCTCCGTCGCAGGCGGAGACACAGCTTCAGCCCTTGCAGCGGGTTGCCCGGTGGTCGTCAAGGCGCATTCGGCACACCCCGGAACGTCGGAGCTCGTCGGTCGCGCCGTGCAGTCGGCTGTCAGAGCCTGCGGGATGCCGGAAGGCACCTTCTCGCTCATCTTCGATTCGACGCGGGCAGTCTCCCAGGCGCTCGTCGCCAACCCGCACATCAAGGCGATTGGCTTTACCGGCTCCCGCAGCGCTGGGGTGGCATTCATGGAGATCGCTGCTCGTCGCCCCGAACGGATTCCGGTTTACGCCGAAATGAGTTCGATAAACCCGGTTATCCTCTTCCCAAGCGCCCTCGCCGCGCGCGGCGCCGAAATAGGCAACCAGCTCGTGGCGGCTCTTACCTTGGGAGCTGGCCAGTTTTGCACTAACCCCGGCCTGATCCTTGCTGTCAACGGCGAGGGATATGACTCTTTCGTAACCGCCGCACGGGAAACGATTTCCACAACGGCTGCGGCTACGATGCTGACACCCACCATCCACAAAGCGTATTGCTCGGGCGTGGATCAACTCGTCACGCATCAATCGGTCAAGACTGTCGCGCGTGGGCTCGCCGGCGGGGAAAATCAGGGCCAGGCTGGGGTTTTCGAAACGACTGCAGGCGCCTTCCTTTCGCACAGGGAGCTTCAAGAGGAAGTTTTCGGTGCCGCGACACTGATCGTCCGTTGCGACGGCCCAGAAGAACTCCGTGAGGTTGTCGAACACCTCGAGGGGCAGTTGACTATTGCGATGCATATCGACCAAGGCGACTACGGGCTTGCCCGCGAGCTTACGCCGCTTCTTGAGCGCAAAGCAGGAAGGTTGATTGTCAATGGCTTCGGAACCGGAGTCGAGGTGAGCCATGCGATGGTCCACGGCGGACCCTTCCCCGCGACCTCGGACGTTCGCGCCACCTCTGTGGGAAGTCTCGCAATCGAACGGTTCCTGCGACCGGTGTGCTATCAGGCGTTCCCTCCAGAACTTCTTCCGTCTGCTGTTTCGGATGCAAACGCGTGGGGTGTTCCCCAACGAATCGATCCGAAGCCCTAGACTGGCATGAAATGGCGAAGCCTGCGAGCCATCGCCAATTTTCCAGAGATTCGCGTAGCCGCCCATTCGTGAAGGACCAGAGGAAGGCTGCGCGTGTCAGGAAAAGACTTTCGAATATGGCGAAGCACGCGATTTGCGCACACGAAGCGAAACGTTCTACATGAAGCTGCAGGGATATGTTTTTGCGTTGCTCGCGATCATGCTGTTCGCGACACAGGACGGTTTGTCGAAACATCTCGCGACAAGCTATCCGCCAATCTTCATCACAATGATCCGCTATTGGGCGTTCGCCGCATTTGTGCTGCTGGCTCTCGCGAGATCGGATGCAGGCGTTCGAAAAGCGACCGCCACAAGACATCCTGTTCTTCAGACATTGCGAGGATTATTGCTCATCGGCGAGATATTGCTCTTCGTCTTCTCGCTCACTCGGGTCGGGCTTGCAATGACCCAGGCCATCTTCCAGGCGGCACCAATCCTGGTAACGGTTCTTTCGGTTCCCCTGCTCGGCGAGAGAGTTGGATGGCGCCGCTGGGTCGCAGTTGCCGCGGGAATGATTGGCGTTTTGATAATTCTAAGCCCAACCGGAGGCGGGCTCAGCGCCTCCCTGCTTCTCCCCCTTGCCAGCGCGCTGTTGTTTGCGATTTATAGCGTTGCCACAAGAGCTGTTAGCTACAAGGATTCCTCTTCAACGAGCCTCCTCTATACGGCGGTAGTCGGCGCCATCGCCATCTCATTGGTTGGTCCGCTCTTTTGGACGCCCGTATCCTCGTCCGACTTGCCGTTACTGGGTGCGCTGTGCATCGGCGGAGCACTCAGCCACTACTGCCTCATCCGCGCCTATGGAATTCTCGAGGCGTCCGAAGTACAGCCGCTGACCTACTTACAACTCGTGGCCGGCACTGGCATTGCCATATGCTTTTTCGATGAACAAATCTCGTGGAATATGATTGCAGGCGCCGCAATCGTGGTGGCAGCTGGCGTCTTTATCATGTGGCGAGGGCATCGCTCTGCCAAGCTCGATTGCCCTGATAGCTCTTATCCGCGTCGCCGCTGAATGGCCGCAAGCACGGCTCGTTCGGATTTTAGAAGATATGCCTCCAATTGTGAGACGGCACTTTCAACGTCACCGGCCTCGAGAGAACGCACCAGAGCTTCGTTAAGTTCGACGTACGGCTCATGAAGGTGTGCACCGTCTTCAAGTTGGGCGAACACAAGACGAAGTTCGGCGAGCAGTAGATCAAATACCGAACTGAGCCGAGGGCTGTCGCAAAGTTCGACCATGGCGCGATGGAACTCCATGTTGGTGGTTCCGACCTGCGTCCAGTTTCCCTTTGAGCTTGCTGTACGCCCCTGCTCCGCAAGCGATCGCATTCGGACGAGAGCAGGGTGCCCCTTAGTGGCGGCACGAATTGCTCCAGTTTGGATGACCGAACGAACGCGGTAAATGTCGAGCACCGCGGCTTCGTCCGGCGCGACAACAAAGACGCCGCGGTTCGGAGTATAGGTGAGTAGCCTCTGACTGGTCAGAAGCCGGAAGACCTCCCGCAAGGTATTACGCGAGATCCCGAACTGAACGGCCATTTGATGCTCGGAGAGCTTTTGTCCCGGCGCGAACTCACCAGCTATTAGTGATTCCCGAATTCTCACGGCCACCGACTCCGCCAGAGATCGATCGTCAGTTGCAATGTTTTCCTTCAGCATCTCTTCTCACAAACCGACGTCTGCCCGGCCCATCCGCTATAGGTGAACAATCGTGCCGGTATCATCCTGCAAAACTACGATCCGTGCGGACAGACTATGACATTGCAGGTGTCAATCTCAACAGTGATCTCGGCGGAATCTCGGATCCTGGCCGCGGATCGACAAGGCATCGACGCTTTCGATCGTCCATATTGCCTGTGCCGCTCAGTCGGACTATCCGGGCGACGTCCTATCGGCCCCCGCGATTTGGTTGGTTCGCCGCTGCGACACGGGGCTGACAGCGGTAGAATTCCAGGGAAATTGTCTGATCTATCGAGCTGCGCACTGCCGAAAAAAGCAACAGACAGAGCGCGTCAAGGCGCACGGTGCGCTCTACAGCACGGTCAGTCACGATGCGCGTGAGGCAGGCCTCACCGAAGCCTTTAGGCAAACGATCTCTCGTCATGCTCCAGGTGCCCGGTGCAGCTATAGCTCCTGATCGGCGGCGTCGAGGTCTTCACAACAGCCGTACTCCTATGCGGGCAGGCTTCGAGTCCCGTTATATTGTGTGCCGGAAAGCAAACTACCAACAATCCCGCATCAGACGCCCAAAACCTGAAATTGGCTCGTTCCAACCGGCCAGTTGCAATGCATGCCAAAAAGCTGCTTGATTCGAGGTGACACAGGGAAGGCCCGTCACAGCTTCAATCTCCTCAATCGCATCCAAGGCCTTGGTTGCAGTACAGGAGACGAAAATCGCCTGCGCTCCCTGATGATCCGTGTTGCGAGCGACTTCCAGATATGCGTTTCGCGGCACAGAGCCGATGTCCATGTCGGTGTCAAACCCAAAACAGCTCACTTGAACCGACTGAATTCCGCCCCCCGCCAGCATACGAACAACGTTTTCCGTATTGGCAACGGTGTAGGGTGTTATGACTGAAACTCGTTTCGCGTTAAGTGCGCTTAAAGCTGTGATCGCGCCAGTGCCCGGATTTGTAACGTTGACCTCTGGTCGGACGCTGCGAACGAGTTCGGTCACCCGAGACTCTCCGATAAACGAGGTTGCCGAAGTGCAGCCAAACACAATGGAATCCAGTCGAAGCAACGGGCACAGCAGGCGCACCGTGTCCGGTATGCGAGCAGCCATGGCGAGAAACGTGCGTTCCGAGTTCGGTTGCTCCAACAAAATGCGCGATGTGATGAGAGCGACGCGATCGTCAGGTATCATCCGCGCGAAGTCCCGGTCCACGGCGACGTCATCGCAGAGGGCGATCAAACCTATCCTGGCCTTTTCACCGTAATTGTCTTCCAGGTGACCGCCGGGGACCGGCACTTTGTGAACATCAGGCATTTTTACGTCGGCCGGCATCCGTAGTCTCCCGCTTCAAAAACCCATCGAGCTGCGACACGGCGCCTTATACCGCACCGTGCTTCGTCGAAACTCAGCCAACTGGATGGAAATCACATAGCGACCGATCGCTGAAGCGAATGTTTGTTATTGATTTATGCAAAACGCCGATCAATCCTCGTGTTAGATCCAGCAGCGTGGCATTAGCAATTTCTCTCTTGAGGTTCAGGATCTCACCTTCCGCTATTCTGCGGGGTTCAGCTTCAACACGGCTGGCCAGCGTACCAGCTTGTAGTAACATGTGTCGTTGCAATCGCACGCCTCTTAGGCCGCTATATTCTGCCTGGAGAAGCGATAATGTGTCACGACTAAACGGCGATCTTAATGAATGAGGCCGCAATGGATACATCCCTTCTTCGGTGTTTCATCACCGTTTCGGACACGCAAAGTTTCTCCGCTGCCGCGGTACGCCTCAACGTCACGCAGTCGACGGTGAGCCACCAGATCGCGCGCCTTGAGGAACACCTCGGCAAGCAGCTGTTTGAACGTACGACGCGCAATTGCCGCATAACCACGGAGGGACGCGAGCTCATCCCGTACGCGGCACGCGTTCTGCAGTCGATTGACGAGATGGAACAGAATTTCAAGCCGCAGCTTCTCAATGGCACCGTCGTGATAGGGGTGCCGGACGATTATTATTTGTTCGATCCCATCGCGGACGCTCTGCGCGGGTTTATGGCGGACAAACCCGGCGTGGCAGTTGAGATGAAAGCGGGGCTGGGCGCGAACCACATCAGGGACCTACGCGATCGAAACCTAGATCTTGCCTTGGTCCGAGAGGTCGGCGAGAGCTGCGGCGATATTTTGCGGTCTGAGCAAATCGTCTGGGTGGCAGGGCAAAACTGGGTGCCGCCGTCCGATGGTGTATTTTCGCTGGCGGCCGTGGATGGGGGATGCGCTTATCGCAAGGCAGCCATGGCCGCACTTGACGAGCGTGGGATACCCTGGAAATGCAAGTTCTCTTGCACGAGCCTCGCAGGCGTTCTTTCAGTGGTGCGCGCCGGGCTGGCGATATCCGTGGTCACCGTCGGAGATGCGACCAAGGGGGTGCGGATCATTGATGACCCGGCCATCTTGCCGCGTCTGCCGATGACGACCTTGAGCATCAAGTATGCGGATAAGGAGCCGAGCCTCGTTTCGAAGGCGCTGGCGCGCACGATGGCCAACGCGCTCGCGAGAGTGGCGGTCGGGTCACGTTCCGCGCCATCGAATGCAGCCGCCACCCTAACCCCGCCGAAGTCGATTAGGCTTATCCAGTAGCTTGCTCTTGCTGCTTCAAACAGTCCGGAACCGACAGGGAGGCTCGCGCTGGAGCGCGATAAAAGGTTTCCGTATGGTGGAACTCGGGGTTCGCCTCGATCGTCGCTAAGGATGACCTGGCTTCCAGTTGCGCGTCGATGAACCCTCAGGCGCGAGCTCGCCGGCAAGGCTTTTCGTGGGAGACCAAGCGTTTCCGCCAGCGGCCGATCATCGCTATCCGTCATCTACGCACACTGCAGCCTCGAAAAATACAAATTCATATTGTTGAACAATCGCAGTTATGTTATCCAACAGGAGTATTCACTTTCGAGGACAGACTGTGACATGGCGTGCATCGACCTCAATAGCGATCTCGGCGAAAGTTTCGGCCCCTGGCCGATGGGTGACGACGTCTCGATGCTTTCAATCGTCACCAGCGCCAATATCGCCTGCGGCTTTCATGCTGGCGATCCCGCCGGCATTCTGTCGGTCTTGAGGGAGGCGGAAAAGCGCGGCGTCTCAGTGGGCGCCCATGTCGGCTACCGGGATCTTGTCGGTTTCGGCCGCCGAAACATGGAACCGACCAGCGCAGAGCTGATTGGCGACGTCATCTACCAGATCGGGGCGCTGCAGGGGCTTGCCAAGGCGGCCGGCAGTACGGTGCGCTATGTCAAGCCACACGGCGCGCTCTATAACACGATCGCTCACGACGCACGCCAGGCAGCCGACGTCATCGAAGGCATCAAGTCAATCGACCCCTCGTTCATCCTCATGGCGCTTGCCGGCGCCCCGCTTGTCGAGCAGGCGCGTGCGGCGGGGCTCACCGTCGTCTGCGAGGCCTTTGCCGACCGCGCCTACAATGCCGACGGCAGCCTTGTCAGCCGGCGCTTGCCGGGTTCCGTCATTCATGATCCGCAGGCGATCGCCGAGCGCATGCTGCGCATGGTCGTCGAGGGTAGAGTGACCGCAATAGACGGCACCGAGATCATGCTTGAGGTCCAATCGATCTGCGTCCATGGCGACACGCCCGCTGCGGTTTCCATTGCCCGTACTTTGCGTGAGTCGCTTGTCAAGGGCGGCGTCGAGCTGAAGCCGTTCACCCCATGACTGAGCGCCTTCGCTTCCTGCCCGCCGGCAGCAACGCCTTTCTGGTCGAGCTCCCCGATCTTGCCACGACCCTGACCTTGCTCGACTGTCTGCTTGCCGACCGACCGGACGGCGTTGCCGAACTGGTACCCGCGGCACGTACGCTGATGGTCCGCTTCGATCCTCTGGTCACCCGCCGTGAGGATCTCGTTGCCTTGATTTCCGGTCTGGACCTTTCGGTTCGCACCAGTCGGCAGGGCGAGACCTTCGAGATACCCGTCATCTATGACGGTGAGGACCTGGATGACGTCGCCGACATCCTCGGCTGGACAGTGGACGAGTTGATCCGCCGGCATACGGAGGCGACCTATACCGTCGCCTTCGCCGGTTTTGCACCGGGCTTCGCCTATATGACCTGCGACGATCCCGCTTTCGACGTGCCGCGCCGCGAGAGCCCGCGGGTGCGCATCCCGGCTGGTTCCGTGGCACTCGGCGGCAAATTCAGCGGCGTCTATCCCTCTGACAGTCCCGGCGGCTGGCAGCTCCTCGGAACAACGCCACTGAAAATGTGGGACACCAGCCGCAAGCGGGCCGCCCTGCTCGCCCCCGGCGACCGCGTTCGCTTCCGGAGAGTGACGGAGAAGACGATCGTCCCAGTGGCGGCGATGCCGGACGAGAAGACGGAGCCTGCCGGCCCCGTAAAAGGTCCTCTCGTTACCCGCGCCGATCGTCCGGCGCTTTACCAGGATCTCGGACGCCCAGGTCGCGCCGATCAGGGTGTCTCGGCATCGGGCGCGCTCGACCGCGCAAGCCTGATCGAGGCGAATATCTGCGTCGGCAACCCCCGCAACGCGGCCGCCGTCGAAATCACTTTCGGAGGCTTCGCCGTCAAGGCGGACCGGCCCGAGACGCTCGCCGTCACGGGAGCGCCCGTGCCGTTGGAGGTCCGGGCCACCGACGGCCGCAGCCTGCCTGTTCCGTTCGGGCGGCCCTTTGCGCTCGACACGGGCGACGAATTGACCGTCGGCGTTCCACCTGAAGGCATGCGCAGCTATCTGGCGCTGCGCGGCGGTTTCGCAGTCGAAACCGTTCTCGGATCGGCCTCAACCGACACGCTTGCGAAGGTCGGCCCCGCTCCCATTGTCACTGGTGACGTGCTCGTGCCGGCTAACAAGCCGGCCAGCGCAGTGGGTGCTGACCGGCCTACACCGGCGCGGCTGCCGCACGCCGACGCGACGGTGACGCTCGACATCGTCCTTGGGCCGAGAACGGATTGGTTCACGCATAGGGGCGTCGAAACACTGCTATCGCAGATCTGGCAAGTGACGGCGGAATCGAGCCGCGTCGGCGTGCGGCTCTCAGGAACCGAGCCACTGGAGAGAAGACACGCGGCGGAGCTACCTTCCGAAGCAACCGCACGCGGCTCGATCCAGGTTCCCCATAGTGGCCAGCCGGTGCTCTTCCTTGCCGACCATCCGCTGACTGGGGGCTATCCGGTGATTGGCGTCGTCGCCAATCACCATCTCGATCTCGCCGGTCAGATCCCAATCGGCGCCAGCATCCGTTTCAACGCCATTGCTGCGTTCGACCCGCTCACCTTGGAAACCAATCGATGAAAAAGCTGCTCATCGCCAATCGCGGCGAAATCGCCATCCGTATAGCGCGTGCCGCGCGCGATTACGGCATCGCCTCCGTGGCCCTCTATTCCGACGCCGACACCCGGTCGCTGCATGTCGAACTTGCCAACGAAGCTTATGGCCTCGGTCCCGGTCGTCCCGGTGATACCTATCTGAATATAGCCAAGATCCTCGACGTCGCGCGCCGGTCCGGGGCAGACGCCGTTCATCCCGGCTATGGATTTCTGTCCGAGCGCACGGAGTTCGCCCAAGCGGTCATCGACGCCGGCCTAATCTGGGTTGGGCCGAAGCCCGACGTGATCACCGCCCTCGGCGACAAGGTCGAGGCCCGGCGCATCGCTGCGAAGGTCGGTGCGCCCTTGGTTAAGGGCTCGGATGGTCCGCTCGCTTCGGCCGCAGATGCAGTCGCTTTCGCCAAGCAGGTCGGCCTTCCGCTTGCGATCAAGGCCGCCTTTGGCGGCGGCGGTCGCGGCATGAAAGTTGCCCGCCAGCTCGAGGAGGTTGGCGAACTTTTCGATTCCGCGGTGCGCGAGGCGACCGAGGCCTTCGGCCGTGGCGACTGCTATGCCGAACAGTTTCTCGACCAGCCGCGGCACATCGAAGCACAAATCATCGCTGACACCCACGGCAACACGGTTGTTCTCGGCACCCGCGACTGTTCGCTCCAGCGCCGCAACCAGAAACTGGTGGAAGAAGCCCCTGCCCCGTTCATCACGGACGAGCAGCGCGCCCGCATTCACGACGCCGCCCGTGCGATCTGCGCAGAGGCGAACTACACCGGCGCCGGCACGGTCGAGTTCCTGCTGTCGCAAAACGGCGTCATCTCCTTCCTTGAGGTCAACACCCGCCTGCAGGTCGAGCATCCGGTGACCGAGGAGACGACGGGTGTCGACATTGTCATTGAGCAGTTGCGCATAGCCGACGGGCTGCCGTTGTCGGTTACCGACACGCCGACGCCGCGCGGCCACGCCTTCGAGTTTCGCATCAATGCCGAGGATCCGGGCCGTGGGTTCCTCCCGACGCCGGGACTGGTGAAGCGCTTTCGGGCGCCTGCCGGTCCCGGCGTGCGACTTGATGCCGGGGTGGAAACGGGCTCTGAAATCCCTGGTCTTTATGATTCCATGATGGCGAAGCTGATCGTAACAGGCGCAACACGCGAGGCAGCGCTCATCCGCGCCCGCCGGGCTCTCGCGGAATTCGAGATCGAGGGGGTGGCCTCGGTGCTGCCGTTCCACCGCGCGGTCCTGCAGGAGCCGGATTTCACCGGAGAGAACGGCTTTCGGGTCTACACCAATTGGATCGAGACAGCTTTCCGCGGGGTCGAGCCCGCACCCCGTGTCGATCCGGCAGACGGTGGCGTCTTGCGCACTTTTATCGAAATCGATGGTAAGCGCCACGTGCTCGGCCTGCCTGCCGCACTGTTCTCGAGTCTCTCCGCACCGCAACCATCCGCCAGCGCTGTCACCGCCGTGAGCGAGGGCGCAGTCACGGCTTCGATCCCTGGCACGCTGCAGCAATGGCTCGTCAACGATGGCGCAGAGGTTGTCCAGGGAGAAGCGGTGGCGCTGATCGAGGCGATGAAGATGGAAACCCGCATACTCGCCCCTAAGAGCGGACGCATTCAGGTCAAGGTTGAGGCCGGCAATGTGGTCAGTCTCGGCGCCGAGCTGGCGGCTATCGCCTGATCGCGCCAACCAACAAGTTGTCACGAAGACGTAAGCACACCATGCCGCGAGGCGGCAAAGGAATGGAGACCAAATGAAGCCCACCCCGCTTACCGAAGCGCCGACGGATGCCGCAGCGCGCAAGAAGATCAAGCCGGTCGTCTGCTATCCGACCGACACGCTGCCGCGTCCCGACCTCGCCGCCTATCGCGCGCTGCGTGACGATCTGGAACTGGTCGAGACTGTCATTGTGCCGCCGCGCGACGCGGCCACCTGGGAAGTGCCGGCCGGGCATTTCTGCCGCATCGTTTGCTCCGAGGGTGCGCAGGTGGGCGACCTCAACCTGTTCAATCTCAACGACCTCAATGAAAAATTCTACTCGGGCAAGACACGTGCATTGAACGGCACGCATGTTGGTCTCGGCGACCAGCTGTTTTCGAACTTCCCGTATCTCCGTCCGATCGCCACCATCACCCATGACACGCTGGATTGGTACGGCTTTGATGAATTCGGCGGTTCGGTACACGACGTTATCGGCACGCGCTGCGACCCGTACACGAACAACCTTCTCACCCACGGCGGCCAATATCACCATTGCTGCCATTCAAACCTCACGCGCGCATTCGCCCGGAAGACAGGCAAGCCCATTCATGAGGCCGAGACCTATATTCATGACGTGCTGAACGTCTTCATGTGCACAGGCTTCACACGCGATACCGGCCAGTACTTCATGAAGGCGAGCCCGGTGCGTCCAGGCGACTACCTGGAATTCTTTGCCGAAATCGACCTCCTTGGCTGCATGTCGGCCTGCCCTGGCGGAGACTGCTCATCGGAGCACTCCTCCGACACCGCCGCCTGCTATCCGATGGTCGTAGAAATCTATAAGGCCCAGCGCTTGCCTCGAGGCTGGGCACCCCCTAGTGTCAATGACTATGATTGCTCGCATGGCCTTGAGGTAGCGTAGGCGCATCCTCGCGTGCCTTCCGCAACGCGCGTCCGGCTGGTCTGCTCCAAAGCACGATGAGCATTGTCGATAACATGCTCCGCGTCTTCATAGATCCGAAATTGCGCTGAAGAGACGATCCTCTAAAGTTCGCCTAACCAGCAGACGGCCGAGCAATCAAGCTGTCGCGCCATTTGCCGGAAAGGCGTGCGGATGACGTGGCCGCTCTCCGCTGCCATAAGACGCTCGGATCAACTCCCTTCCGCACCCGGGCCTTGCGAAACGCGAAACATATTACGAGGAAGATCGAAAAAAGCCGCAGCGTAAGTAAGCAGTGTCACAACTCCGTCGGCAATAAGGCGGAATAATTGAATATTTGTGCAATATTTGTTTAACACTAATTTACGATGGCAAAACAGTGATGATGCTATCCTGTCGACGTTCTGCCCGAATGGTCGCGCATTGACGCCGCAATTGCGATATGTCGAAGCCTTCTCGACATGATGCCTAATGCATACATCGCGAGGTTTGGAGGTTTAGAGCGGAAAACCTATACCATGGAGAGAGTAGAAGATGATGTCTCTAGTCCGGTCTGCCGACGTTGTCCTGGAAATCAACCTCGCGGCAATTCAGGCGAATTTACAGACCGTTTCCTCCCTGGTTGGGCCGCAAGTAAGCGTCGCCGCTGTCGTTAAAAGCGACGCGTATGGGCTTGGTATTCTCGAGGTTTCAAGGTCGCTTGTAGACGCCGGCTGCAGTCTGCTATTCGTCGCCAGTCTCGAGGAAGCCCTGCTTCTGAGGTCTTGTCGTATCGGAGTTGCAATTGCAGTTTTTCGCGATGAGTTTGATAGATATGGCAAATGGTATCTTTCGCATAGCATCATACCTGTCGTGAATAATTGCGGCGAATTGCTTGCCATCGACACAGCAGGTAAGGCGCAAACGTACTTTCTCAATGTGGAAACAGGACTTTCTCGCTTCGGGCTCGGTTTGGAAGATGTGCGGCGCAGATACCAGCCGCATGCCTTCGAAAAGCATCGCCCGTCAGTCGTACTCAGCCACCTTGCATGCAGCGAATACTTGGGGGACGCGACGAATGTATTGCAAAGAGATCGCTTCCGGGCAGTCTATGATCTCCTTAGGCCCGTCCGCGGGAGTCTCGCGGCGTCCGCCGGTTTGTGGTTGGGCAAGTCCTACCATTTTGACTTGGTGCGCGTAGGTTCGGCACTTTATGGAATAAACACCGCCGGAGTCCAGCCAAATCCACTGCAACCCGTTGCCAAACTCAGGGCGAGAATACTCGACGTCCGCAAGGTATTGAGAGGTGAGGCCGTTGGATACGGAGCGACATTTCGTGCGTGCCGAACCAGCCGCGTTGCAATCGCCGGCATCGGCTACAAGCATGGTCTTCCATGGACCTGCGCAAACAGGATATCTGTTCGGATCGCGGGACATTGCGCTCCTCTAATTGGAAGAATAGCCATGGAATACATAACAATAGATACAACAGACATTCCTGAGACGCTTTGTGGTCCAGGCGCCTTTGTGGAATTGCTTGGTGAAGACTTCACTATCGACGACCTCGCAGCGGCCGCAATGATTAGTCCTCAGGAGGCACTGACGCGGCTTGGTGCCGGTTGCACAAGGCAATACCTGAATCCTTCCTTTCCATCTGAAGCTTTATCAAAACCCGTCGCGCAAGCGGCACTCAAGACCAGCTCGGGTGACTTTGGCCGATGATGTCCCAGGGAGTGGTGTAGCTCGGGCGATCGTCGAGCTTTCCGGACAGGGCCGGGAACGGGTCAACTTGCAGCGGGCAAGTTGATGAGCGGATCATCACTCATTGTGGCGATCGTCTCAAGATGGGGTGGATGCCAGCCTTCTCCGGCGGCATAAAGTCTTGGCGTAAACACCACTCAAGCGAAAGGCAGTCTTCATGAAGACGGTTACCATCATTGGCGTTGATTTGGCAAAGAATGTATTTCAGCTGCACGGAGCAGCGGCTGACGCTTCTGTTTTATTTCGTAAGAAGTTGGCGCGCCCATTATTCCGCAAGTTTATTGCTACTCAGCCCTCCTGCGTCGTCGCAATGGAGGCATGCGCCGGCTCGCATTATTGGGCTCGCGAGATGGTGAGATTGGGTCACGAGCCAAAACTGATCGCGCCTCGGTATGTGAAGCCATTTGTAAACGACACAAAAACGACGCTGCCGATGCAGAGGCCATTGTTGAGGCAGCACAGCGGCCGACGATGCGCTTTGTCGAGGCAAAGACGGAGGAGCAGCAATCTCGGGCGATTATGTTTCGCACCCGCGAGCAGCTAGTTGGTCAGCGAACTGAATTGGTAAACATCCTACGCGCGCACCTCTATGAGTTCGGCCACATCGCGCCGCATGGACTAGGCTATCTGAGCAGGCTTGAAAGTTTTTTGGCGGACGAGGCCGCTCAAATGCCTGATCTGGTGCGTACAATCTGCCGCGATTTGCTGGAGCACATCTGGCAAATAACGGATCGCGTAGACTCGCTTAGCGAGAAGATTAACGGTTTATCCAACAAGGCCGAGACAACACGACGTCTGCGCACAATGCCGGGCGTAGGCCCAATCACTGCTCTGGCGATTGAAACGTTCGCGCCTCCGATGGAGGTGTTCAAACGTGGCCGGGATTTTGCTGCTTGGCTTGGCCTGGTGCCGCTACAGAATTCTAGCGGTGGCAAGCAGCGTTTAGGAAAAATATCCAAGATGGGCCAGCAAGATATTCGAAGGTTGCTCATCATCGGAGCCATGGCCGTGGTTCGATGGGCGTCACGAAAGGGTGCGCCAAGCAACAGCTGGCTTGACCGTATGATGGCCAAGAAGCCACGCATGCTCGTAGCGATTGCCCTGGCCAATAAGATGGCGCGTGGTATCTGGGCGATGTTGACGAAGCAGATGGATTACCGGAACCCGGCGACAGTGCCCGCATGAAGCGGAACACTTGAAGCCGGTCTATGGGAGACGTGAGGAAGACAAGAACTGCATGGGCAAATGATCGATAAGATCGGGGTCAGCAAACCACCAACTCGGCGTCCACCATCATACCGTTCAATGCGTGCTGGCCCGTTCCGGGCTGGTGCCGCATGGGCCGCGAACTCGGCCAAGCCAGATCGACGCCTATCTGCCGTTCATTCTGGAGACCCTTGAGGCATTCCCCACCCTGACGGCAGCCAGACTCCATGCAATGGTCTGCGAACGGGGATATCGTGGCGACGGCGGTCACTTCCGTCATATGATCGCCCGCCACCGACCGCGCCAGAAGGCCGAGGCCTATCTGCGCCTGCGCACCCTTCCTGGAGAGCAGGCCCAGGCCGACTGGGGCCACTTTGGACAGATGCAGATCGGTAG
The DNA here is from genome assembly GCF_030272695.1 of Martinezella calliandrae. GTDB lineage: Bacteria > Pseudomonadota > Alphaproteobacteria > Rhizobiales > Rhizobiaceae > Rhizobium > Rhizobium calliandrae. The sequence continues at coordinate 285 of NZ_JARFYN010000076.1, read as the reverse complement.
GGCACGTCGTCCCCTCATGGCCTTCGTCATCGTGCTGAGCCAGTCCCGCCGGATTTTCCTGCGCTTCTTCCTCGATGCCAGGATGGAAGCGGTTCTGTCCGGTCACGTCGAAGCCTTTGACAGATGGGGCGGGGTTCCGAAGGTCGTGCTCTACGACAATCTGAAGAGCGCTGTGCTCGAGCGTCAGGGAGTGTCAGGAATTCTGTGCGGTGGGCCGGTTTCATCAGTTGAAGAACCGTTCGCCGAAGATGACGGCGAACTGTGTCTTTGCCTCGACCCACTCCC
>NZ_JARFYN010000075.1 GCF_030272695.1 Martinezella calliandrae | reverse complement strand
CGCCCTTCCGCAGTTGCGCTTCTCTTCGCTCGCCATGACCAGCTCACGGTGGGACTTCCACCCACAAGAATGCGCCCATGCTGGGCGCACCAACAAAAAAGCGCCCGGCGGATGACCGGGCGGCTTGCGTTGATAGACCTCAAATCTCACTCAAAAATAGGGCGAGTAGCACTGCTGCCGGGGACCGTAATTGGGCTGGAACGTGTTGTCATAAGCCCGATATGACCGGTAGCGTGCCTCGCACCATTCGATATGGCGCGGGTTGATGCCCCCGGCCGGAGCAACATAGTGCGGCTGGCTGGCAATCGCGCCGCCGATGATGGCTCCGGCGCCGAAGGCAGCCAATGGGTACCAATAGCCATCGTAATAGCGGTAGCCATAACGATAGCCCGGATAACCACGGTAGCCGCCGTACCAGCCGCTACGATAGTAGGGACCACCATGATAATAGCCGCCATAGTGACGCCATTGAACCTGCTGGATGTCGTCAGGTGCGGCGTTATCTGTCGCTGCAACGGGCGCGGCGGGCATTTGCATTGCGAAGGACGGGGCGAAGCTCGTCAGAGCCACAGCAGACGATATGGCGAAAGTCGCAATTTTCGCACGGAAACCAAGCATTTATATCTCCATTCCCTGGCTTATTTTGTGCTCAGGCAGATAACGTTCCGTATTGGGGAAGGTTCCCCAAAACAGGGTTCGAGTTACCTGCTGCGCCGCGCGTTAATGACGCGCCAAGACGCAGCGGCGGCGCAAAGTCTTTCCCTTAAATCCATACCAATTTAAGGGGTTATGCGCGGACCCCACGCTCAATTTATAGCGATCGCATTCTTAACCCAGGATTAACCACCGATCCTTACCATTGTTTCATGAAGGAATACCGGCAGGCTCACCCGCTGATTTGCAGTTTCCTGATGATCCTGGCACTCCTGGGATCGGCTTCCCAGCTTGCGGCCGGTGAGAACCAGCCCTGGAACGATCCTCAAAACGCGCTCATTGTCGATGCCTACGAGCTGAACACGATCAATTGGGATCAATTGCTGCAGGACAAACGCATCGCTGCCTTCATCTCCAAAGCTTCGGACGGCCTTCCCGAGAACTTCGCCTGCACAGGTGATCACGCTGGCGACACATTTGCACACTGCAAGACGATGTGGCGCAAATATGCGGTGAGCCGCGAGCTTTATCAGACGCGCCGGATGCTGGCAAAAATGAACGGCTTGCTTTGGGGCGCTTATCATCTTGGACGGCCCGGCAATCCGATCGACCAGGCCAACCATTTTCTCGACTATGCCGACCCGAAACCGGACGAGCTAATGGTGCTCGATATCGACGGCATGGACACGACACAATTCATGTCACTGGACAACGCGCAGATCTTCATCAGTCATATCAAGGCGAGAACCGGCCGCTATCCCATTCTCTACACCAACCACAACACCGCCCGTTACATCGCCGATCATCGTGAGGACTATCCGATCCTGTCTCGGCTGCCGCTGTGGTACGCGCGTTACAAGCCGGATGTGAAGGGCACCTTCCCGCTGGGCAACTGGGACAATTATGCGCTTTGGCAATTCTCCTCATCCGACAACTGCTCGGAGAAAACCTGTCCTTACCGCGTGCCGGGGACGCTTACCGATATAGACGTCAATGTCGCGCCGATGACGAAGGTGCAGCTCGCCAAGATCTGGCCGCAGGGCGATCTCCTGCCCGCCAAACCGGAACCCGCGCCCATGATCATCGCCAAGGCGCCGAGCTGTACAGCGCCGCTGCAGACGCTCGTGTCGTTGATGGTCGATCCCATCGTCACCGCCTCCGCCCCGCCCAAGCCAGTCGAGATCAACGAGCTGAACTATCAGGATTTCTGATCCTCGTTCAGGATCATGCTCAGGCTTCTATCTGCACATCCGATTTGGGCCGCGAGCAGCAGGCGAGGATGTAACCTTCGTCGATTTCGTCGTCGAGGATACCGCCGTTGTGGTTCATCTCGACCTCGCCGGACAGTTTCATCACCCGGCAGGTACCGCAGAGGCCGGATTCGCAGGCAGCACCTATACGCACACCGGCACCGCGCGCCGCCTGCAGGATCGTTTGACCGGGGGGGCAGGCCACGTCCTTGCCAGCCATGGTGAAGCGGATCGAGGTCGCAGCATCCGTCGATGCATCGTCGCTGACTTCGGCGAGCGGCGTTGCCGCCTGCGCCGGCTGGAAGCTTTCCTGATGATAGCGCGCCATATCGAAGCCGTGCGCTTCCAGCATGAAGCGGACGGCATCCATGAAGATTTCCGGGCCGCAGCAGAAAATGGTGCGTTCCATGAAATCGGAAGCCAGCAACCCGATCTTCGCCTTGTCGATGCGGCCCTTCAACCCAGACCAGAAATCGGTGCGCCCACAGCCTTCGACGATAAAGCCGAGATCGAGGTTCGGCATGAAGCGCGCAAGATATTCAAGCTCCGCGCGGAAGATGATGTCGGCGGGACTGCGCGAGCAGTTGATGAACGTGATATCCGATAGGGGCGCCGTGTCGGCCATGTAGCGAGTCATCGCCATCATCGGCGTGATGCCGGAGCCGGCAGAGACGAACAGGTATTTCTCGCCGGGATGACGGATGTGGCTGAAATCGCCGAGGGGACCGAAAGCCTTGATGCGCATGCCGGGCTTCAGGTTCTCGAACATCCAGCGCGTGCCGATGCTGTCCCTCTGCGCCTTCACCGTCACGGCGACGGAAAAGGGCCGCGACGGCGTGGACGACAGCGTATAAGTGCGCATTACCGGCTCCGGGGCCGTCGGCAGCTCCAAGGTTACGAACTGGCCGGGTAGATATCGGAACCAACTGTCCTTATCGGAGCGGAATGTGAAGGTCATCACGTCGGGCGCTTCCGGCGTTGCTGAGAGACATTCGAGCAGTTGCTGCTTGTCGCTCCAGGGCTGCATCTGGTCAAGGTACTGGTGACGGAGAGAGACGGTCATGTCCATAACTCAGGCCACCGCCGACAGCTTGGCCTGATCGCCTTGCAGCCGATTGATCATGAAGTTCGTGTACCATTCGACGAACTGCATGACGCCGCCCTCCTGGATTTCCGAATAGGGGCCGGGCTCATAGGCAGGCGAACGGATGCCGAAGGCGTTTTCCTCGACGATGCGGCGGTCCTGGTCGTTGGTCTCCGTCCAGACATGGGTCAATTCCTCGAGGTCGTAATCGACGCCTTCGACCGCATCCTTGTGCACCAGCCATTTGGTGGTGACGGCGGTTTCCTCGGCGCTGATCGGCAGCACGCGGAAGGAGACGGCGTGATCGCCGAGAAGATGGTTCCATGTCGTCGGGTAATGGAACAGCAGCATCGTGCCGATGTTGTTGATCGTTACGTCCCGCGACAGCGCCCGCTTGACGGCGCGCAGGCCCGACATGGTGTAGCTTTCCGCGCCTTCGATCAGCGGCATGCGGGTGGTGCGGAACTGGCCATCTGGCGAGAGCTTGAATTCGCTCGGCAGGCCGGCGGCTTCACAGCGCTGCCAGTGCTCGGTAATGACCGGATCGCTGATCGCGCCCTGCACACCGCTGATGGTCGGATTTTCGGGAAAAGTGCGGCAGAGCTCGGGATGATTGGCGGCGCAATGGTAACACTCGCGATTGTTCTCCCATACGAGCTTCCAGTTACCCTTCTCGATAATGGTGCTCTGGAAGGCGACCTTGGCCTCGCCGATGCGATGCGGCGCCATATAGGGCGCGATCGAAGCGCGGACCGAAGAGAAATCCGGGGCATCCTTCGCAAGGCAGATGAAGATATAGCCGCCGACGCTTTCGCAATGAACCGGCTTCAGGGAGAACTGGCTCTTGTCGAAATCCTCGGCCATCTGCCGGGCAAACAGTAGCGAACCGTCGAGCTCGTAGGTCCACTGATGATAGGGGCAGACAAGCTTGGCCGAGGAGCCGCGCTCAGACGCGCAGACGCGCGAGCCACGGTGGCGACAGCTATTGTGGAAAGCACGGATGACCTGATCGCGACCGCGGACGATAATCACGGGATAGTCGCCGATCTGCACGGTGAAATAATTGCCCGCACGCGGCACTTCGCAATCATGGCCGATAAACAGCCAGTCGCGATAGTAGATCATCTCCATGTCGAGCTTGAAATAATCCTGATCGATGTAGAAAGGCTGCTCCAGGCTGAAACCCTGGCGGCGGTTCTTCAGTTGCCGCAAAACATTAGTGCTGATATCCATTTGCCTATCCTTGTGCAGTGCCAGGCAGCAGGCAAAGACGTGCACCGGTCGGCCGCGTACGGCTTAACGCGTTGCCCGACCGCCCGCCGCGGTCAGTAAATCTATCGGCCCAAGGCTGGTTTCCGGGCTCTGGAGCGGTCCTCGAAAAGGACCGCATGGCGCCTTCCCAGGCTGTTTCGGCCCAGTGGCTTTATCTGCCATGCCTTACTCCACCACCGTTGCGGGGGCAGCGCCGGATTTCGACCGGCTTCCCAATTCTCCGTCTCCCTAGCGACGGCACCTTGAGATTGATGGCATCATAGCTTCGGCCTTGCGCCCCGCTCTGCTGCAAAGCGACATGAGCTTCGAAATTGGCGACGGGTGAAAGGAAGCCCGGAAATAGGGCGAATTTTGTTGCGATAATATGAACCAATTCAAGCCATTAGCTCGCCTTGAATAAGATGAACGTCCGCGTGGGTCGCTCTGCGCTCCTATGACGGTTTATCTTGATTGCGACAGGGCGATTGGTCACGAAGCCTACAGCGGATATTGTCCGGCAGCGAGCACCTTCAATGCTGCCACGGCACGCTCGGCATCGGCTGCGGGCACAAGGATATGATCATGATAATAGGCCGCGATGACATTGGCGCTGATGCCCTCATTTCCGAGGGCGGTGGCGAAGGCAGCCGTCAGGCCGACGGCTTCCAGGGAGGAATGGACGTCGAGCGTGATCATCCGCATTGCGGGTTCTATGGGAAACCCCGCCTGCCGGGCTGCCTCGATCGGGAGGATCAACGTCATCCCCTCCTTTTCCTGGAACATTCCGATCGGCTTCAGATGAATCTGATCGGCCAGCGCCGAGGCCGGCACGGTGCAATAGACAAATTCGCCCTCGATGAGATTCGGCTTCATGCTGGAAATCAGCAGTTTGAGATCGGTAATACCCGGCATGCCTCTGATCCTCTTCAGCAATCCATCAGTGCTGGACGTGGTTAAGCCCGGCTCAAGCTAGGCGATCTACCAATCGTTATCCAGACCTCGATAGCGAGAGCCAATATGGCCAAGCTCAGATATTTCGACACCAAGAAAACTGTCGAGCCCGAACCGACGTTGCCGCCGGCGGGGCACAGCGAATTCCTGCGCACGGGCCGCATCAGTCGCGACAGGACGCATTGGCTGGCCGAAGAACGACGCTACCTCACTCACGCCGAAGTGGCCGAACGCACGGCTACCAGGCTGCGGAACGCCGGTGAGAAAACCCACGACCGGCTGAACAGCTTTCACCAATCGATCCGTTTTCCGAAGCTGATCTTTCACCACACGCTGAAGGATACGCCACACCTCGGCTATTGCCATGTCACCGCGGCGCGAACGCAATTCGCGCAGTATGAGGAGGTGAGCTGGGCTTTTTACATCGCCAACTTCTTCGCCCGCATCGGCCAGAACGACAATTTCTTCGAAGACATCAACCTAAAATATTCGCGGATGTATTTTGCCGTCGCGGTCCAGCCGGATCAGGAATCGCCGGAGAAGCTGACGATCAACCGCGAGATCCGGGGCAATGGCGTGCTCTTCCACACCCACGATCCGCAGATAGCCATCCGCAATGTGCTGCTGCTCGGCGCTCGCAATGAACAACTCCGCGACATCATTCGCCAGCTTTGATCATTGATCCCCAAACTTGAAAAGCATAAATGGACTGAAAGGCATGATGACTGCCTGAACTGCAACCGGTCAGGCCATGGCACGACACATAGACATTCTCCAACACCCTGAAACGGCGATAGCCGAGGCGTCAGCGACGCTCGCCGAGGGGCTGCCGATCGGGCTGCCGACCGAGACGGTCTATGGCCTCGCCGCCGACGCTACCAATCCCGCCGCCATCACCCGCATTTACGAGACCAAGGGCCGGCCGCGCTTCAATCCGCTGATCTGTCACATGAGCGATCTCGCCATGGCCGAACGATATGCGATCTTCGACCCCATCTCCCGAAAACTGGCGGAGGCCTTCTGGCCCGGTCCGCTGACTCTCGTACTGCCGCTGCGGCCAGGAAGCGATATCCACCCGCTGGCGACGGCGGGGCTCGATACCGTCGGCATCCGCGTGCCCCAGGGTTTTGCCGGCGAGCTGATCCGCGCCTTCGGACAGCCACTCGCCGCCCCCAGCGCCAATACCTCCGGCAAAATCAGCGCCACTAGCGCCGATCATGTTCATGACGATCTCGGCGAGCGGATTTCACTGATCCTCGATGCCGGTGCTTCGCTTGTCGGTGTCGAATCAACGATCGTCAAGGTCGAGGATGGGGAGATGCGCCTGCTGAGACCGGGCGGACTTGCGGCAGAGGAGATCGAGCGGGTCGCGGGCCAGCCGCTTAAGCGCAAGAACGGTGCCTTGCCGACTATTGAAGCGCCGGGCATGCTTGCCTCGCATTATGCGCCAGGGGCCGCCGTACGGCTCGATGCGACTGCTGTTTCGCCCGGCGAGGCGCTGATCCGCTTCGGCCGGCCGGATATTACCGGTGCGGAGAATGCAGCCATCGTGCTCGATCTCAGCCCGTCCGGCGATCTCTCGGAAGCCGCAGCCAATCTCTTCGACTTCATGAAACGCGCTGATAGCAGCGGCGCCGCAACTATTGTCTTTTCCAGCATTCCTGACGAAGGCCTCGGCGAGGCTATCAACGACCGGCTGCGCCGTGCGGCCGCGCCCAGAGAGTAAATCCAAGTCAAAACAAATCGGCAAAGGACACGCCATGAGCAGCTCTGCCCCCTCCTCCGCCCTTCTCGACCGCTTTGCGGCCATCGTCGGCGAAAAGCATGTGTTGCGGGAGGCCGCTGACATCGCTCCGCATCTGGTCGAAAACCGCGGGCTCTTTCACGGCGCGTCGCCACTGCTCTTGAAGCCCGGCACGGTGGATGAGGTTTCGGCTATCCTGAAGCTTGCCAGCGAAACCGGCACGGCGATCGTGCCACAAACCGGCAATACCGGCCTTGTCGGCGCCCAGACGCCGCGCGAGGGCGGCTCCGACATCATCCTTTCGCTCGAGCGCATGAACCGCATCCGTGATATCGATCCGGTCGGCAACACTATGATCGTCGACGGCGGCTGCATCCTGGCCGATGTACAGAAAGCAGCGGAAGAGCATGGCCGCATGTTTCCGCTGTCGCTTGGCTCCGAAGGCTCCTGCCGCATTGCCGGCAATCTCTCCACAAATGCCGGCGGTACGGCCGTTCTTGCCTATGGCAACATGCGCCAGCTCTGCCTCGGCCTCGAAGTGGTGCTGCCGACCGGCGAAGTCTGGAACGGCCTTCGGCGGCTGAAGAAGGACAATACCGGCTACGACCTGCGCGACCTCTTCATCGGCGCCGAGGGAACGCTCGGCGTCATCACCGGCGCGGTGCTGAAGCTTTTCCCGCAGCCGCTCGGCCATCAAGTGGCCTTTGCCGGTATCCAGTCAGTCGAGGAAGCGCTGACGCTGTTCAAGAATGCATCCAGCCTCTGCGGCCCGGCGCTGACCGGTTTCGAGCTGATGCCGCGCATTGGCGTCGAGTTCACCGTCCGCAATATTCCGGGCGTGAGGGATCCGTTGGAGACTTCGCATCCCTGGTATGTGCTGATCGATATCTCCACTTCGGATTCGGCCGAAACTGCCGGGCGGATGATAACAGCACTGCTGGAACAGGGGTATGAGGCCGGTCTGGTCCAGGACGCGACGATCGCCAGCTCCGAGGCGCAGCAGAAGGCGCTGTGGCACATGCGCGAGAGCATGTCGGACGCGCAAAAACCGGAAGGCGGCTCGATCAAGCACGATGTCTCAGTGCCGGTCGCACAGATCCCGAATTTCATGCATGAGGCCGAGACGGCCGTGATGGCGGCCATGCCCGGCGCCCGCATCTGCGCCTTTGGCCATATGGGCGATGGCAATATCCACTACAACATCTCGCAGCCCGTCGGCGCTGACAAGGCGGAGTTCATCGGCCGCTGGCGTGAAATGAACAAGATCGTGCATGGGTTGGTGCTGCGGCATGGTGGTTCGATCTCAGCCGAGCACGGTATCGGCCAATTAAAGCGTGACGAGCTAGCTTCGATCCGCCCCGAAATCGAGATGGACCTGATGCGCCGGATCAAGACGGCGTTTGACCCGGCGGGGATTATGAATCCGGGGAAGGTCCTCAAGGCCTGAGAGCCGGCTTTATATGCGACCTTAAACGGTCACAACAATCCGCTCCGGCGCGAAGCAACCGATCTGGCAGGAAATGATCGTGCCATCGGCATCAATGTCTTCGCCCGCACAAGCAAGCACCGGTGTCAGGCGCGATTGCTGTAAAAGGCGCGCCTCGACTTCGGTCGGCATGCGTGCCTTGATGTCGGTGGAACGGCGCCAATAGTCGGTTACGCCATAGTCCCTCAGCGCCGCAGTGAACGAACCCATGGCGCCGAATTTCTCCGCCAGGCCAGGAAAGCGCCCGGCGGAACAACTGCGCACAACGACCGAGACGGGAAGCGCATCAGCACAGGCAACTACGCACATTTCCAGAACCGCCTCACCCGGTTCGACGTTCAGCCTTGCGGCAATATCGGCATTTGCCGGGACGACCCTGGCCGAGAGAACCTTGCGTGTGAGGTTCGCGTCCGTGGCAGTGAGATCCTTGCTGAAACTCACCTTGTTACCCAATTGGAAGCGAACGGGCATGTCTGCACGGACGTAGGCGCCACTTCCACGCGCCACGCGCAATAGCCCCTCCCCCTCCAGTTCGGCAATTGCGCGCCGCATCGTCACCCGCGAGACGCCGAATCGTTCGGACAAGGCGCGCTCGCTTGGCAGTCGGCCGCGGGCGGCGTAGCTGCCACCATCGATGGCGCGTCGCAGCTCTGCGGCCACCGCCGCCCACCCCCTGCAGGTTGTTAGGCGGCCTTCATCCGGCCGATTTTTCTCATCCATCACAATTTATCGCCTTGAAATTGGTATACACCAATTTCTAAAGATCTAGGTTGTTTATGAAGGGTTCGGCATGGGCGACAAGCGCATATATTTGACGTCAGTCAGCAGCAGCGACGCGCATGGTTTTAGCAAGCAGAACAAAGATCATATTCAACTGCTGACAGGGCTTGGCGTGGAAGGCGACGCGCATATGGGGATCACGGTAAAGCATCGCTCGCGCGTTGCGGTCGATCCGACGCAACCCAATCTGCGCCAAGTGCATCTCATCCACGCGGAGCTGTTCGACGAACTCACCGAAAAGGGATTTTCCGTCGCCGCGGGCGACATGGGCGAGAACATCGTGACCAGAGGTATCGACCTGTTGTCCCTGCCTTAGGGCACACGCCTGCATATCGGCGCGGAAGCGATCGTCGAGGTGACCGGGCTGCGCAATCCGTACAAGCAGATCGAAGCTTTCCAGAAAGGTTTGCTAGAAGCCGTGCTCCATCGCGACGCGGACGGCGGTCTGATTCGCAAGGCCGGTATCATGAGCATCGTCTCCCAGGGCGGCCGCGTGCGGCGCGATGATGCCATCCGCGTCGAGCTGCCACCACTGCCACACCTCAAGCTCGAACGCGTCTGATAACATGGAAGCGGCCCGCCATTGGCGAGCCGCTTCATATCGTCGCGAGGATGTGGTGCCGGCTTCGGTGCCGGGCTGATCAATCGAAATCGTCCTGGCTCGAATTGCCGCCGCCGTTCCGGTTGCCCGAAATGATCTCGCGCTTGCCGACATGGTTTGCCGGGCCGACGAGGCCGTCCTTCTCCATTCGCTCGACAAGCGAGGCAGCGCGGTTGTAGCCGATGCCGAGGCGGCGCTGGATGTAGGAGGTCGAACACTTCTTGTCGCGCATGACGACCTTGATTGCCTGTTCGTAGAGATCGTCGCCGTCTTCCGACGCGATCGCGCCCTTATCGAAGACGGCGGTATCTTCTTCCTCGTCTTCTTCTTCCTCGTCGGCGGTGACCGTGTCGAGATATTCCGGCCGCCCTTGGGTCTTCAGATGCGCGACGACCTTTTCGACTTCTTCATCCGAGACAAAGGGACCGTGGACGCGGGATATGCGCCCGCCTCCGGCCATATGCAACATGTCACCCTGGCCAAGGAGCTGTTCGGCGCCCTGTTCGCCAAGGATCGTGCGGCTGTCGATCTTCGAGGTCACCTGAAAGGAAATGCGCGTCGGGAAATTCGCCTTGATCGTGCCGGTGATGACGTCGACCGAGGGCCGCTGCGTCGCCATGATCAGGTGGATGCCGGCGGCGCGCGCCATCTGCGCCAGACGCTGGATCGCACCTTCGATTTCCTTGCCGGCGACCATCATCAGGTCGGCCATTTCGTCGACGATGACGACGATATAGGGCATCGGCGTCAGGTCCATTTCCTGCTGTTCTTCGATTGGGATACCCGTGCCCTTGTCGAAGCCGGTCTGGACCATGACATGGATCGTCTCGCCCTTTTCCTTTGCAGATGCGACGCGGCTGTTGTAGCCGTCAATGTTGCGGACGCTAAGGCGCGACATCTTGCGATAGCGGTCCTCCATCTCGCGCACTGCCCATTTCAGCGCCATGACGGCCTTCTTGGGATCGGTGACGACAGGGGTCAGGAGGTGCGGGATGCCGTCATAGACGGAAAGCTCCAGCATCTTCGGGTCGACCATGATCAGACGGCATTGCTCCGGCGTCATGCGATAGAGCAGCGACAGGATCATCGTGTTGATGGCAACGGACTTGCCCGATCCGGTAGTACCGGCAACGAGAAGATGTGGCATCTTCGCGAGTTCGGCGATGACGGGCTCGCCGCCGATCGTCTTGCCGAGACCGAGTGCCAGCTTGTAGCCGCTCTTTTCGAAATCCGCGGACTCGATCATTTCGCGGAAATAGACGGTCTCGCGAGTTACGTTCGGCAGTTCGATACCGATAACATTGCGGCCTGGGACGACGGCTACGCGGGCCGAAAGCGCCGACATGGAGCGGGCAATATCGTCGGCAAGATTGATGACGCGCGAAGATTTTACGCCGGGCGCAGGTTCGAATTCATAAAGTGTCACGACCGGGCCGGGACGAACATGAATGATCTCGCCTTTGACGCCGAAGTCCTCCAGAACGCTTTCAAGAAGGCCCGCATTCTGTTCCAGCGTTTCCTGCGTCATGATCACGCCGGACCGGGCGACCGGCTCTTGCAACAGTTCGCGGGGCGGGAATTCATATTCGCCCTCGCCACTGCGTCCGATCTGCCGCCACTCCGGCGGGGTCAGGGCGGCGGGCCTGCGCGGCGCGAACTGCGACGGCGGCGTATCGATCAGACGCTGCTTGGCCGCTTCCACGGCGGCAACGACTGGCTTTGCTTCGACAACCGGAGCGGCAGCAGCTGGCGCCGGTGTCCGAACCGGCATCGGAGCAACGACCATGACCTGCGCGGACGACGGCACCTTCGGGGCTGGAGCCGGCTGAGACTCGGCGGCAGTCTTGGCTTCATCGGTGAAGACGGCCTTAACGAAGGCCGGCGGTATAAAAGGCGCAGGTTCGATCGCTTCCGGCACAATGGGGGTCGCCACAGGTGCTTCCGTCGCTGCCGGCACGACAGGCGCCCATGCCATGGCTTCCAGCGCAGCAAGCTCGTCGATCACGAATGTGCTGGTCGAGGCAGCTTCTGCAACGGGCTGGAATTCGGCCGACGCAATGGGGGCAGCGTCTTGCGAAACAGTCTCTTGCGGCATCGCGGCGACAGGCACTGGTCGGCGGCATTCGACCACACGGAATTTCGCGACGATCGATTCGGCATCAGCTTGCACCTCGGGAATGAGCACCGGCTGAGCTGGCGTTCCCTGGATGGCGGAAAGGAATTCGCTCTCGAAGGGCATAGCGTCCCAGAAGGCGAAATCGGAGAGATGGGAGAGCCGCGACTCTACCACAGGCGCGGCGACAGATTCTTGCACTTTCGGTCGTGATGGCGAGGCATCCAGCGCGATGGCGGGAGCCTTATGGAATGCGGTAGCGATGACGGTCATCTCCAATGCGTCCGGCTGCATCGCCGGAGATTTCTGAATTATCGTAGGCTTGTAGGTCTCCGCCGCGAAGGGCATGTCTTCCCATGGCGGCAGATGGAATTCGGCCGACTGTTTCTTTTGCGAAATATCGATCGATGAAGTTGATTCGACTGTTATCGGCGGCTCCATGACCCGCATTGCGGCATGGTTCGCGCCCGGGGGTGTCAACACGGGCGCAGGCTCCGCCGGCGGGCGCCGGCTGATGATCTCGGCCTCACGCGTGCGGGTGAAACGGACGTTCGGCCCCATCAAAAAGGCATTTTGCCAATCGGGCGAGGCAAGTTCCTCAGCCGAGATCCCATGCGGTGTGACGGGCATGATCTGGCCACTTGTCGCCGTGCTGGCTTGCAAAGCCTCTACGAGCGGTTTTGGCGCAGCGGCGATCCGCAGCCGTGCGTCTTCGGCAAGCCGTGATTCTTCGGCGCGACGTCGCTCCTCGGCTTGACGCTTCGCCTCGCGCGCACTGCGGATCTTCTCTTCCAGAAATGCGCGGCGCGCGGCAATCTGTTCGGCTCGGCGTGTTTCCTCCACGACCTGTTCGGGGGTCAACTCGCCCTCCTCCTGGAAGCCCGTTGCCGCATTCGAAATGTTCATTCGGGAAAGACGCATGAGACCTGCAACCCAGTCATTGATATTGCCGATGGCTTCACAATTCGAATAGGGCAAAGACGGTTAATAAGTTCCTTCTTATCGGCGCCGAACGCACTTATTCCGAGTCTGGCGAGCGAGTAGAGCGGTCCATATCGGCACGTCTGCAACAGGCGTGCGAGGCCGATCTCATGTTGGATGTCAAAGCGGCGCGAACCGAAAACTTTTTTGGAGAATCACTCGCTATTTGCTGGAAAGCTGCGCGATCGAAAGGAGCGTATCGGCGCTGATGCCGACGCTTGAGGAACCGGTGAGAATCGACAGGGCGGGAGACGTCGACGACGTGGTGTTGTTCTTCAGATCGTACATGGCCGAGAACCGCTGCAGCAGCTTGGTGACCTTGTCCGGCTTCTGGAGGTCGGTGACATTGACATATTTGCCCAGTAGCTTGGCCTGCTGATCGACATCCATCGACGAGATCGAACTCGGCAGGCTGAAGGCGGTCGTTATGACCTGATAGAGCGCAGTGTCACCCATGATGTCGTAGATGGAATGGATATCCGGCGCCTTGCGCTGGAAATAGAGCGCTAGGCGCACGCCTGCGTTGGTCTGCCCTTCCTGATCCTCCAAGGTCTGATGCAGGAACAGGTCGTTGGTCTGAGCGATCGCGCCCTGATTCTGTGCCGTACCCTGTTTCGCGTCAGTCAGGTTTCCGTCCGTGCCGAAGTTGAACGCTTCGACAATATTCTTGAACTGAACTCCATCAGCCGTGTTGATGAAGCTCTTAGAGTTCGACGGATCGGAGGCGAAGGCCTTCTTCAGCGTCGCGGTGGTGACCGTCTTCGGGTCGATACCATTGGCGGTCAGAATGAAATCGGTGAGCTTGCTGTCGGCGAGAAGATCGGTGACGCTCGTGATCTTGACGATATTGGTCGCAAAATAGGTGCCAGCAGTCTTCGCGTCGTTCGTGGCCTTTGTCGCCTGAGCGCCGGTTAACCCCGCCGTGCTGCTGCGAGAATATTCGGAGATGTAGTTATTGATCTGCGTTTGTGACAAAGCCTGGACCGGTTGCTTCAGCTTGCCGTCACTGTCGAAATTGAAGGCTTTGGCGAGGTTGGTGAAACGTGTATCTTTGAGTGAACTCACATAGCTCTTCGGATTGTAGGGATCGCTCTCGAGAACCTTCTTCATCTCGGTCTGCGACATCTTATCCGGGCTGATGCCGTAAGCGCGAAGCGCCATCTGGTACAGCTCCGGAAGAGAGTCATTGGACTGGCTGCTGTCCGCAGTCGCATTGGTGGCGAAGAAGTCATTGATGTTCTTTACGCCGGAAATGCGATTCTTGTAGTTGTTGACCGCGCCGGTGGTCAGAGACGACTGCGATGTCTTGTAATTCGTCATGTAGGCGGTCGACGCCGCGTCGGTCGCGGCCTGGGACTGTGCCGTATCTCCGGCCGCCAGAGTGCCGTCCGCCTGGAAGTTAAACGCCGCAACAACATTGGTGAGGCCAAAAATAGAAGCGGTGGTGGGATCGCCGAAGGCGTTCTTGAACACGATGGCGGGGGTGGTCGGATCGATCCCGTAGGCAGTCTTGATGAAATCGAAGAGCCGGGTGTCCGAGGTCAGTTGGTCGACCGAGGTGATGGAGCCAATGTGATCCTTGTAATAAAGGGCGTTATCGGTGGCGCCGACATCGGTCGTGAACGAGGGAACGGTGGAATTATAAGCGCTCATGACTTCGGCCGTCTGGCCGAGCGTCTGCGGGCCACCGGGGTAATTCGTTGCGTAGGCGGTCGTCGTCGCGCTCATTTGAGCCGCGGTCTGTGCCTGCGAGCCGCTGGCGACCGTACCGTCGGCCTGGAAATTGAACTGCGCCATCACATCGGTCAGCCCGTTCGTCTTCGCCACACCGGCATCTTCTGCCGAAGCATTGAATTGGTCGGCCGTGATATAGACCGGGATGCCGAAGGCGGTTTTGACATAGTCAAACAGCCGGGGATTGGACGTGAGCTGATCGACTGAAGTGATCGTGCTGATCTGGCTTTCGAAATATGACGTGTCTGCATCCGGCGTCGACGTCTTCACCGTTCCGTCAGCGTTGAAATTGAATTCCGCGGCGATCGCCTTGTCAGCTGCGCTACCATTTTGATTTACGAAGCTGTTCGGATCGCTGACATCGCTCGTCAACATCTGTTTCAGGAATGAATTCGACACATAGGTCGGATCGATCCCATAGGCCTGCAGCACATAGTTTCTCAGACGCGTATTGCCGAGGAGATCATCCACGGTCTTAACGCCGCTGATGTGCTGGCTGTAATAAGTTGTTTCGGTGGCGGCGTTGGTTTCCTCAGTCGTATAGGACTGCTTATAAAGGCCGACCAGATCGTTTTCCTGTTCACTGGTTTGCGCCGTCGAATCGCTGCTCGTGCCGAAATTGAACGCGGCGGCGAATTCCTTGTAGCGTGGATCCGTAAGCTTATTTGCGAAACTGTTGGAGTCGCTGAGGTCGCTCGTCAGCACCTGTTTCATGAAGGCTTTGGCATAGGTCATGTCCGACAGACCGTAGGCTTCCATAGCATAGCTATAGAGCTGATAGTCGTTCATGAAATCGTCGACATTTTTGACCTTGCCAATATTGGCATTGTAATAGTCAATCTCGCGCTTGTTCTGCGCCTGTGATGCCACCTGATTGAGCGTCGTCGCCATATTCCTGGTCGCGATCGAATAGCCAAGATAGGTGGATATCATCAGCGTAAGCCCCAATAAATCTCTAATATACGCAAGCGAATCTGTCGGCAGTATCGCAGTTAAACCTTACCTGAGACTTACAATACTTCAGCCGTTGCGTGCATCAGACCGGCACAACCGATTTTCCCGTGCATTCACTTTGTGGAAACCCTGATGCATTCGATTTTGCTAACCATTTGAGGACGCAAAGTTTTCTTAACCGCGATTTTTAAGCTGTCTGGAAGGGCCCGCGCCTAATCTGCACCCCAACGAGAGAACAAAAAGTTCTCCGTAAGAAGACCGGAAAACCGGCTCTCAGGTAAAGCAAGGGTAGAGATTAGATGACAAATACCGTCCTGAAGCCCGATTGGGCTGGAACCACACTGCGGCTTGATCCGACGCGCTTTCCGCAACAGGTCAGCTATGCCATGCGGGGTGTCGCGGGTGATGTCACCATCACGATCGACGAGCGCGGCGCCGTGCTGCGCAAGGTTTTGCCGTCCAGCGGCCTGCCGCTGTCGGTCGCCCTGCCGAAGCGTGCCTTCAAGGGCGTCGCCGCCCGCGCCATCGACCATGGCGACGGCGAAGTCACGGTGACTTTGGAGTTGCATCATGAGGATCCCGACCTCTGCATCCCCCTCCTCGTCGCCCATGATCTGAGCGACATCGCCGCCGACTGGCGTTCATGGTCGGAAGCCTTCCGCATTCCGATGCTGATGATCGAAGCCGATGGTGTCGCGCGTCCGCTGGAAGAACATTTAGGCGGGGTTTCCACCCGCGATATCCAGCCCCGTCGCCGCCATTCCTATTTCGCCAATCGCCGCCCGCGCTTCCTCGTACGCCGCACGACCGGCAAGCTCGGCATCAAGATGAAGATCGAAGGCCGCGAGATCATCGCGCGGAATTAAACCTTTCGTCCATCGCCTCTCAGATCGAAGCCCGGCATCTCAGCACCGGGCTTTGTCGTTTCTTCAGGGAGCGAGGAATAGAAATGACAGGAAGAGGCCGGCGAAGATGATGAGGCCGACCTTGCTGTTGGACTTGAACAGGGCCAGGCACTGTTGCGCATCGTTGATGTCGAGCACAGCGATCTGAAAGGCGAACATGCCGCCGGCAACGAGCAGACCGAAATAAGAGAGCCACCCTGCTCCAGCCAGGGCAAAGGACAACAGCATCAGCACCAGCGACGCACCATAAAGGCCGATCAGCCAGAGGCGCGTATTGTCGCCGAAGAGCCGGGCGGTGGAGCGCACGCCGATCAGTTCGTCGTCCTCCTTGTCCTGATGAGCATAGATCGTGTCATAGCCGATCGTCCACAGAATGGCGGCGGCATAGAGCACGATGGGAGCGAGCGACAGGCTGCCGAACAGCCCGGCCCAGCCCATCAAGGCACCCCAGGAAAAAGCCAACCCCAAGAAGAACTGCGGCCAATCGGTAAAACGCTTTGCAAAAGGATAAAGCGCAACGACAGCAAGCGACAGCACGCCGAGAACAACGGCGAACCAATTGAATTGCAGCAGAACCAGCAGGCCGACCAGCGCCTGCAGCGCAATGAACACCTTAGCTTGCCAGCGCGTGACGCGCCCGGACGGCAACGGACGCGAGCGCGTGCGGGCCACTTCCATGTCGATCTCATGATCGACCAGATCATTATAGGTGCAGCCGGCACCGCGCATGGCAACGGCGCCAATGAAATAGAGAACGAGATGGTAGATCAACAGAAAACCTGGCGGCGCCTGGCCCGCCGCCACAGCCGCATTCGCCGCCAACGCGGCCGACCAGAGGCATGGCCACATCAAAAGCTGCCAGCCGATCGGCCTGTCCCAGCGCGCAAGCTGCGCATAGGGCCAGAACGCTGGGGGCAGGATGCGGTAAACCCAATTGCCGGACGGCGCGTCAGCGACGCGCCCATTGATGTCGCCTGTGTTTTGCATAGGCGAGTAGTAGTGACATCTGGCGCCCGCGGTCAAGCAGCGGGGTTACAGCCCGGCTCTTTTCTCAGTTCAGCGTGAAATTGAACTTGTAGCTGGCCGACACGCCGACCAGCAACTGATTGCGGTCACCGCGCTCACGCACCAGGCTGCTGTCGCCAGCCGGGCCGGTCAGGCGGCTGTATTCGAGGAATGCGCTCGTGGTCCAGTTCTGAGTCGCCTTCCAGGTCAGCGCCCCGCCGACGCCGACCGACTTCACGCCGCCACCCGGATTGTAGCGACTGAGGCCTGACGCTGCCGACTCCTTGGCGTTAACACCATAGTAGGTGTCGAAATAATCGCTGGAGGCTAGCGTCATGCGCGGACCACCGGAGAGGCGCAGTTCCGGCGTGATATCGGTGAAGGCGTCCACGGCTGCGTCGGCGACGATGCCGCTATGGGCGCGAATGCCCTGGCGGACTTCGACGCGGGCACGCAGCCAGTCGGTGGGATAGGCTTCGACGAAGCCGCCGGCTTCGGCACCCCACTTGACCTTCTTCAGACCTTTCAACTCATGACCGTCACTTGAATCCCGGCTCGGCACGAATTTGCCGACAATGCCGGCCCGGATGCCGTCATTATCGATGAGCGCAAAAGAGGGATTGTCATTGCGCGAGGAGAAGCGCGGGCCGGGGCCCTGTTTGCCGACGGAGATCAACGGCGACCATTGAAGCCTGTTATGCTTGCTGCCTTCGAATTTCGGCGCGGTAAAACCGGCTGCACCGACGCTTAGATACCAATCACCCGACCAAAAGTGCTGACCATCCCCAGCCGAAGCGGCGCCTGCAGAGCCGGCAAATAGACCGAGGGTGAAAAACAGACGCGATTTCGCAAACACTACGCAACTCCATAATACGCAAATACAAAGGGCCATACGTCCCAGAGTGGCCGCAAATTATTCGGATCGCGTTACCGCTCTCTTAACCAAATACGACTGAATTCGAGCGGTGATGGCTTATATTTTAGTAACGACTTACGCACGCCTCAGGGCTGCGCCGATCTGTCGCGGTGATTTAATTTCCGAATGAATTACTCAATCATTAGTAATGATCAGCTGTCCGGAGCGTAAGTAGAATTTTACTAATATTCAAACCAAATTAAGGGAACGGAATGAGATCTATATCCTTGATTTCTCTCAGCGCATTCGTCGGTATTGGCGTGGCGCTTTCAGGTTGTGTCAGCACGCCACTCGATGGCGCCAAACAAAACCAATACTCCCACAAAGTCATCTCCGGCAAAAAGACGGCGCTCGGAATGGCTGCCTCGGTGAAGCGGGATTGCACGTTCAACTCCTATCCCTATACGGGGATCATCAAGCAACCCGTCCATGGCAAAGTTACGTTCGAACATGGCCCAGTTCGCGTCAAATACGACAAGGACAGCGAGGTTTATATCTGCAGCGGCAAGCCGGTTGAAGGTACCACGGTATACTACACGTCCGATCCCGGCTTCAGCGGCACGGATGAGTTCACCGTGCGCATGACGGTGTTATACGCAAATAAGGTCAATGACGAGAATCTCACCGTTCACGTGGTCAAATAACACGCGTTCGGTCTCCGCCTAGTGGGAGAAAATCAAACGCCGGCTCGATCGGTTTTCATGGCCGGCGCCTAACAAATAATGGCAGACGATTAAAACGTCACCTTTTCCAGCTGCGCACGGGTCGCCTCGAATTCCCTGAGCTTCGCTTCCCGCTCGGCAATGTAGTTGCGGTTGTCGGGAACGGCGAACTGGTTCTTGGAAATCTGGATCTGCATGATGAAAAGCTCATCCCAGCGGAAACCCATTTCTGAACCGGCGAGATAGAACTCCCACATGCGGAAGAACTTCTCATCGTAGAGCGCAACAGCCTCGGCCTTACGTGCCACGAAACGGTTACGCCAGTGTCGCAGAGTATGGGCGTAGTGCATCGGCAGGATCTCGACATCCTTGACCAGAAGCCCGGCCTTTTCCAACGGCGGTAAAGTCTCGCCAACCGACGGAATATAGCCGCCCGGGAAAATATACTTTTCGATGAAAGCGTTTGTCCCAAAGCTCGGCTTCGGACGGGCGATGGAATGCAGCACCATCACGCCATTGTCGTCGAGCAGTTCGGAGACCTTGCGGAAGAACTTGCCGTAGTCGCCGATGCCGACATGCTCGAACATGCCGACCGAGACGATGCGATCGAACTTCTTGCCCGTCATATAACGGTAGTCTTGCAGCTCGAAACGGACGCGATCGGATAGCCCGCGCTTGGCGGCACGATCGCGCGAGACCTTGAGCTGCTCTTCGCTGAGCGTAATGCCGGTGAAATCGAGGCCAGGGTTGGCTTCGGCAAGATACATGCCCATGCCACCCCAGCCGGAGCCGATCTCCAGAACGCGCTGGCCCGGCTCGACCAGCAGCTTGGCGGCGATATGGCGCTTCTTGGCCACCTGCGCCTCGTCCAGACTGATGCCTGGCGGCACGAAATAGGCGCAAGAATACTGCCAGTCTTCGTCGAGGAAGAGATCGAACAGCTTGGCCGACAGATCATAGTGATGCGCAACATTGTATTTGTTGCGGTTGATCGGCGAGCGGCTCTTGATCTGCTGCCATGCGATGCGGCCGATCAACAGCGCCGCCATGCGCAGGTCAAAGACTTCGTTGGTGGTGTTCTGCTTCACCAAAGAGAGGAATTCATAGATATCCCCCTGCTCGAGAATGAAGCGCCCTTCCATATACATTTCGCCAAGTTTCAGGGTCGGATCGCGCGCAACCGCATCCTCCGCCTGCTGATCGGCCACGCGAACGGCGACTGTTTCGCCGGACCCATCGCCGATCTTGTGCGTCTCGCCGGAAGCCAACGTAAGTTTCAGTGAGCCCTTACGGATGATTTTCTTGACAATCGAGAAGAGTGCCGACGCCATGGACGCCTCGCATATTATGACATGACATTAAGGCAGACTTTAGCGTCTCAGAGCCTTGTGGCAAGCTCACCTTTTCGCATGCGTTGGCACTCTGGCAACAACTCTGCCAGAGTGTGACATTCTTGCACTGACTCTCGCTAAGTGCTTATTTTCGCTTGAGTGCGTCGGCCAAAGCGGCGCCGAAACTGCCCTGTTGTTCCGTTCTTGGCCGGCCGTCATGCCTACCGCCAGCGTTGCGCGCGCCGCTTTGTTCGCGCGATCCCTGTCCCGGTGCGGCTGCCACAGTGCTGCCATCTTTGCGCATGGTGAGACCGATTCGTTTACGTTTGACGTCGACCTCCACAACTTTTACCTTCACGACATCACCAGCCTTGACCACCTCATGAGGGTCCTTTACGAAGCGGTCGGCGAGCTGCGAGACGTGGACAAGACCGTCCTGGTGGACGCCGATATCGACGAAGGCGCCGAAGGCGGCAACATTGGTCACAGTGCCTTCCAGCAGCATGCCCGGCAAGAGATCGCCGATCTCGTTGATCCCCTCGGCAAAGGTCGCGGTCTTGAAGCTCGGGCGCGGATCTCTGCCCGGCTTTTCCAGTTCGGCAATGATGTCGCGCACTGTCGGCAGGCCGAATTTTTCGTTGATGAACTGGCGCGGATCGATGGCCTTCAACACAGCTGCGTCGCCCATCAGACTGCGAAGATCACGGCCGCAGGCCGCGACGATCCTCTCGGCCACGCCATAGGCTTCAGGATGGACCGACGAGGCGTCCAGTGGTTCCTTGCCATCCGGGATGCGTAGGAAGCCGGCGCATTGCTCGAAGGTGCGCTGACCAAGGCGCGCAACCTTCAGGAGGTCGCGACGCGTCTCGAAGCGTCCCTCGCCGTCGCGATGCTTGACGATCGCCTCGGCGATCGACGGGCCAAGGCCCGAGACGCGGGCAAGCAGCGGCGCGGACGCAGTGTTCAGATCGACGCCAACCGCATTAACCGCATCTTCCACGACGGCGTCCAGCGAACGTGACAGCTTCTGCTGGTCGACATCGTGCTGGTACTGTCCGACGCCGATAGATTTCGGTTCGATCTTGACGAGCTCCGCCAACGGATCCTGCAGACGGCGGGCGATGGAGACGGCGCCACGCAGCGATACATCGAGACCGGGAAATTCCAGCGCCGCCGTCTCGGAGGCCGAATAGACGGACGCGCCTGCTTCCGAGACGATGACTTTCGTCGGCTTCGGCGCCGGCAGATCGGCCAGCATGTCGGCCACCAGCTTCTCCGTCTCGCGGCTGCCGGTGCCATTGCCGATGGAGATGAGTTCGACCTTGTGCTTACGTACCAGCGCGGCCAATGTCGCCTGCGTGCCGCGCACATCATTCCTCGGCGGGAAGGGATAGACGGTCGTCGTCTCCAAAAGCTTACCGGTGCCGTCGACCACGGCGACTTTGACGCCAGTGCGGATGCCAGGATCGAGGCCCATGGTTGCGCGAGAGCCAGCCGGAGCGGCGAGCAGCAGATCCTTCAGATTGCGGGCGAAGACGTGGATGGCCTCCTCTTCGGCACGTTCGCGCAACTCGCGCATTAAGTCGAGCGACAGCGACATGGAGAGCTTGACGCGCCAGGTCCAGCTCGCCACTTCCGTCAGCCAGCGGTCGCCGGGTTTGCTCGCGCCAATCTCGTAAGCCGTCGCGATCATCCGCTCGACCGGCTTGTTCGGCGAGACGGCATCGACGTCGACTTCGATGGTCAGCGTCAGCATCTCCTCGTTCCAGCCGCGCAGCATGGCGAGCGCGCGATGCCCGGGTGCAGTTGCCCAGCGCTCCTGATGATCGAAATAGTCGGCGAATTTCGCGCCCGCCTCCTGCTTGCCGTCCACGACCTTGGCCTTCAGCAAGGCGTTCGTTTTCATATAGGTGCGCAGCTTGCCGAGCAGATCGGCATTTTCGGCAATGCGCTCGGCGATGATGTCGCGGGCGCCTTCGACCGCGGTCTTCACGTCCGGCACATCAGCGTTAACGAAACCTTCGGCGAGGATCGTCGGCTCCTTGGAGCGATCGGCAAGAATCGTATCTGCAAGCGGACCGAGGCCGCGCTCCCTGGCGATTTCGGCGCGGGTGCGGCGCTTCGGCTTATAGGGCAGATAGAGGTCTTCCAGCTCGGCCTTGGTGGCTACTACAACGATCTTGCGCATCAACTCGTCGGTCATCTTGCCCTGGCCGGTGATCGACTCGACGATGGCCGCGCGGCGGGCTTCCAGCTCACGCAGATAGACGAGGCGTTCCGCCAATGTGCGCAACTGACCGTCGTCGAGACCGCCCGTCACCTCCTTGCGATAGCGGGCGATGAATGGCACCGTCGCACCTTCATCAAGGAGTTCGATCGCGGCCTTGGCCTGATCGGGGCGGGAATTGATCTCGGTGGCGATGGTTGCGGCAAGGGAGCGGATGTCAGCGGCCATATGATTCTCTGAACTTGATCGATGTGCGGCGACCATAGTGGCACAAAAAGGCGTTGCAATGTTGTAGCCTATGCCTCCACAGGATTTGCCGCTTGACCTTTGGTCCAACGGCCCTTAACCGCGCAAATGGTCGTAAGAGAAGGGCAAGTCATGAAAGTTCTGTTGATCGGATCGGGCGGACGCGAGCATGCGCTGGCCTGGAAGCTGGCGCAATCGCCGCTGATGACGGAATTCTACGCAGCGCCCGGCAATCCCGGCATTGCCGAACACGCGACGCTTGTTGCCATCGACATCGAAGACCATGACGCGATCGCTGCCTTCTGCAAGGATAAGTCCGTCGACTTCGTCGTCGTCGGTCCGGAAGCGCCGCTGGTCGCCGGCCTTGCCGACCGCTTGCGCGCCGACGATATCGCCGTCTTCGGTCCATCCGCCGCAGCCGCGCAGTTGGAAGGCTCCAAGGGGTTCACCAAGGACATTTGCGCCCGCTACGATATCCCGACTGGCGCATATCAGCGCTTCAACAATGCGCCGAAAGCGAAAGCCTATATCCGGGCGCAGGGTGCGCCGATAGTCGTCAAGGCCGATGGGCTTGCCGCTGGCAAGGGCGTCACCGTGGCGCTGACGGTCGAGGAAGCGCTTGCCGCGATCGACGATTGTTTTGAAGGCGCATTCGGAGCGGCCGGCGCCGAAGTCGTGATCGAAGCCTATCTCGACGGCGAGGAGGCAAGCTTTTTCTGCCTTTGCGATGGCAAGCATGCGCTGGCACTCGCCACCGCCCAGGACCACAAGCGCGTCGGCGACGGTGATACTGGCCCGAATACCGGCGGCATGGGCGCCTATTCCCCCGCTCCAGTCATGACGGCTGAGATGGTCGAGCGCACGATGACGGAAATCATCGAGCCGACAATCCGCGGCATGGCGGAAAGCGGCTATCCCTTCTCCGGCGTCTTCTTCGCAGGGCTGATGATCACTGCCAAGGGGCCGGAGCTGATCGAATACAATGTCCGCTTCGGTGATCCGGAATGCCAGGTGCTGATGATGCGCCTGAAGAGCGACCTGCTGCCGCTGCTTCTTGCCTGCGCAAACGGCACGCTGGATCAGGTCAGCGCCGAGTGGAGCGACGATGTGGCGTTGACCGTAGTCATGGCCTCGAAGGGCTATCCCGGCTTTTATGCCAAGAACACGCCGATATCGGCTCTGCCCGCCGACAGCGACGGCGCCAAGGTGTTTCATGCCGGCACAGCGCTGAAGGATGGCGCATTGGTCGCAACCGGCGGCCGGGTGCTGAATATCACTGCCACCGGCAAGACCGTAAGCGAAGCGCAAAAACGCGCCTATGCCCTTGCTGGCGAAGTGCAATGGGAGAACGGTTTCAGCCGTGGCGACATAGGCTGGCGCGCAATCGAACGTGAAAAGATTTGACGCGGAAACCGCGAGCCCTGTGCCGTTTTCTGCCGTCCACTAAACTTTTACCTAATCTCCTGACGGGATAGAAACAAAGGGACGTTATTCTCCCTCTCAACATGAGACGGAGTGGTTTGTAATGCGTCCCTTCTTCCTGACCTTGGCGTTTGCACTGGCCGGCAGCTCGGCCATGGCATCGTCGATCCAACCCATCGACAGCAGGACGGAAACCGGCGCCGGCAGCATCATCGACAAGGTCTGCACTGATTGCCCTGCTCTCAAACCGCAGATGGTCAAGAAGGACTATGTGGTGCCGGAGCTGACGCCGGGCACACAGTCCATCATCGTCCGCGATATCGACGGCCAGAGGAAGGTGGTGCGCACCGAGGCCTGGATGGGCGGCTCGCCGGTTGTCTTCATCTCCAAGCCAACGCCCGAGGCTCTGGCAGCCGCCGACGCTCCGGCCGACGGCATCGACATGACCGCGAAAACCGCCGCCCTGCCCGAGTCCGCCAAGACAAAGCCCCCCTTGCCGCTCGATCTCTCCGGCTTTGAGCTTCGCCAGTGATAATGGCTGGCTGACCCGTTCCCTGCCCCGCCCGGCCAAAGTTTCGGTCGACGGGGTCTGCCGCAAGGCGGACCAGTGCGCCCCTGAAGAGAAGCAGGGGCGCATTCGTTTTGTGAAGACAAAGCATGGAAGCTTCGCGCGCGACTCAAGTTAATATTGAGCGTGATTCAGTATTGTTTATTGCGATGCAACAAATCGATTGATTAAAAGTGCTTAATTTCCAACCATTCTGTTTTGATTAAAAGTTTATTAGATATAAAGCGCGATTTTGCTTGCACCGGAGAGCAGCATGTCATTCGAGCAGCGGCAAGCGTATTGGGTTCCCCCAAGGCGATCGCACAGGCGGTAGGAAACCGCCCCGGTATTCACCCTACCCTGGCGCGAGGCATTATGAAGAATCTCAAGATCGCACACCAACTCTTCGCCCTTCTGGGCGTGCTCATGGCGGCCTTCGCCGTGGCGACCTATTTCCAGATCCGGTCGCAGGCGGATACCATCTATGACGACCGTTTCGACATGCTCCGCACGCAGGTCGAGTCCGGCATTTCGGTTCTGAATCAATATTATCAGCGCGAAAGATCCGGTGAGATGACGCATGAAGCCGCTCAGGCCGAGGCCTTCAAGGTCCTCTCGCATGTGAGCTTCGAACCGTCGGGTTATCTGTTCGGGTTCGATTACAACGTCGTCCAGCGCATTCATCCGAGCCCGGTCAACATCGGCAAGGACATGTCCGGCCAGGTTGATAAGAACGGCACCCATTTCAGCAAAGAAATGGTCGAGAAAGGTATCAAGGGCGGCGGCCGCACTGTTTACTACTGGAACAAGCCCGGCCATCCCGAAAGCGACTTCTTCTTGAAGGGCAGCTATTCCGCCGCCTTCGCGCCCTGGCAGATCGTTCTTGGTTGCGGCGTCTACATGGACGACCTCCAAGCGCAAATCAACACGACGATGTGGAATGCGCTGCTGATCTGCGGCGTTGTCTTCCTGATCGGCATTGCTGCCGCGCTCTACTTCATCCGTGGCATCTCGAAACCCCTGACCGACGTTCACACCGCATTGAAGGCCGTTGCCGACGAAGACGTGAAGGTGGCAATCCCGCATGTCGGCATGGGCAATGAAATCGGCCTGATGGCCAAGGCTACCCTGGCGC
>NZ_JARFYN010000074.1 GCF_030272695.1 Martinezella calliandrae | reverse complement strand
TGCGCACGGCTCGGGGCCGACGTGGTTCGCTACACCTTCATCGTAATGGACTTTCACCATCTACTCCTTGCCGGTCTCCCGGCGCACCCCCATAGGATCATGAAGGCAGGGTTTGTCAATCGCAGGGTCCGTCCCGCAGTTCGGTCAATGAAATGGATTTGAGGCGGCGAGCGGAAGAGATGTTCGTTGGCGATGTCGCCCGCAGACTTGATGAACTGGTCCGCGATTGGAAGATCAGGCATTTGACGATCGCCGCTCCGCCGAAAGCCCTGGGCGCTCTTCGGGAAAAAGCTACATCGGTCGTACGCGCCGCCATCAGGGAGGAAATTGCAAAGGACTTCACCATGTTGCCCATCCCCGAGATTGAAGAAATGCGGTCAGGTTGATCCGCCCAAAGACGAAAATAGCTTCGAGGGTAAAGACTAAAGACGCTCCCGGAACAAAACGATGAGTTGGAAGCCAACCATCTCGCCTGAAAAGGTTTGCTACTTCATCCTCAAGGGCAGGGAGTTCGATGTAAAGGACGTTGTGACCGAACCCAGGATCAAATCCTTCTGTCGATAATCGAGGTCTTGGAGGATCATAGCGATGATCCGGTCGAGGCAGAGCCTGAGAGTGCGACTTGGGCTTTAAACGAAGACAAACAGATCGATCTAGTTGCACTCGCATGGCTTGGGCGGGGCGACGGAGGCATGGCTAGTGGGATGGCCTCCGCGCCCAGGCAGCTGACGTCCACAACAATCGAACGGCTGCCCATCTCCTCGGCCCGCCGCTCCTGCCTTGCTATTTCGAAGATGCGCTGAATCCGTTCGGAGAGACCTCCACCGATTACCAGGCAGGAACGGCAAGTTCTCGATATTCGAGCTCAATCGGCACGAACATCGAAAGCTTGCCTTTAGTCGATTGTCATTCGCCGAAGGACGTCCGTCTTCCAATAGAACTGGTGGGCCAGAGCCCCGGCGATGTGAGCGACAACCAAGGCCCACAGCAGGACTTTCAATACGCCGGCATGTATCGAGCCCAACACCTCGATGCCAAAGTAATAGGCAGCAATGCCGGACAAGGGCAATGCAAAAATCAATAGATACAAAGCTACATGCGCCAATCGGGCCGCGACACGGAACAGCGCCGGTTCGTTTGCAGTCTCATCTGGCACTCCCTGCATAATACGCACGCCCAGGCGCACTATTGCGAGGAGCAATATAGCTATTCCAACATAAGCGTGGATGTTTGCGGAAGATATGTCATTTGCCGATGGTGTCCCGCCCTGCCTTATGATGCGGTGCCATGCATTCATGCCATCGGGGAACAGCAGGTTAAAGAAAATCAGCAACGCAATGGTCCAGTGAAGAAGGCGTTGAGTCGGGCTGTAGTTTGACGATATCGATTGTGCCATGGAAATGGAGCTCCCAAGGGTTTAATTCTGTCGGGGTGTAAGATGCTTATCTAAACTGACATTCACATGAATTGGACCAGCTCGCGCAATAAGCCTCACGGCCCAGAACAATCTGTCCGCTTTGAGGTCGCCATCAGAATACCGAGCCAGTTCGGCACATGTTCGTCGTTAGCGCGGCGATACTGCCGCATTGCTCAGCCGATGGACCGTCTTGTCTCGAGTTGAACTCGGTTCGGGTTC
Organism: Martinezella calliandrae; assembly: GCF_030272695.1. Classification (GTDB taxonomy): domain Bacteria; phylum Pseudomonadota; class Alphaproteobacteria; order Rhizobiales; family Rhizobiaceae; genus Rhizobium; species Rhizobium calliandrae. The sequence continues at coordinate 26,656 of NZ_JARFYN010000074.1, read as the reverse complement.
ATTACCAAGAGCTTCCACGGCCGCATCGAGCAACTGAAAAGCGTATTCCACGGCTGCATCGGTGTCGTCGCCGCAAAGTTTTGCTCTCTTGCATCGAATTTGAAGTGCTTGTTTGATCCTTCGCCTTATTGAGGATAAGGGTTCGGCCTCTGGTTCGGCAAGGAGCTGACGCAGGCAACTTGCGGCGACAACTTCCGAAATAATGAGTTTTCCCTCGATTTCACCAAGCGTCGGTATGGCAAATCGCTCGCCACCTCTCTGGCATTCCCGATCTGTTATCAACATAACTTTCCTCCCTTGGAATTTGGTTTCCACCGATTTCCTCATCGAGGGCTTCTTAGCCATCCGTAAAACCGTGGCACGTCCCTTTCAATCGGTGGTCTTTTGTGACCGTTCCTCTAACTCGGGAACGATGATCCTCGCAGCACGTGGAAACGTAAGACTGGACCAGTCATCGCCTCTCCTCGGATATACATCGACTTTATAAGCGCTCACCCTCGTGCACTTTGAGCGAGATCAAGGATTTGGTGACGCAATAAAGAATACGCTTTGCTTATCTCCAACACGAAAGGCGAACTGGCCATGACCATCAAAACTGTCCTGAGTGTGCTTGACGTCAATCGCTTCGACAATGACGTGCAGAGCGCAGTCGATTTTTGCCAAGCACATGGCGCCCATCTAACCACGCTTGTGATTTCGTTGTGCACGGCTCCCCCTTTTGGCGCCTATAACGTCCTTTCCGCCGTTTGGCTTGAAGATCGACAACGCGAGATCGACGCCTTGGCCGAGAAGGCGACCGATATAAGAGCATTGCTCGGCAGGAGCGTGGCATCCTATGACATACAGGAAGTTTACACCGAATCCGCCTGGGCAGACCAGGATATTGCTGAGCGAGCACTTTATACCGATCTCGTCCTCATCGGCGCCCAAGCCGCGAGCAACGAGGATCTTCGGCGAAGGGTGATCGACGGGGCCTTATTTCAATCGCCGACACCGATGCTTGTCAACCCGGGCAGCAAAACGATCGGGCCTGCGCCAAAAGCAATATTGCTGGCGTGGGATTCCAGCGACGAAGCGGCGCGGGCTTCCCGCCAGTCAATCGACTTCTTGCGGGCTGCCGATGCGGTCCATGTTACGCTCGTCGATCCGCTGGCCGCGCGCTCCGTCAACGGGGAAGAACCCGGCGCGGATATTGCGACCTTTCTTGTTCGACACGGCGTCAATGTCGTTGTTGATCGGATCGCAAGCGGTGGGCGGCGGGTCGACGAAGCGCTGCGTCAGCACGCGCTCGACATCTCTGCCGACTTGATTGTCATGGGTGCCTACAATCATCCGCGGCTGCAACAGCGTCTATTTGGAGGCGTGACGCGATCGATGCTGGAAGATTCCGACATACCTCTGTTTCTCGCCCGGTGACAACGGAGCCCGCGGCAGTTCGCGGCGCTTTTCATATTGGTCGGTTCGAGGCGTTGCGATTGTTGGAAGTCGCCGTCATCTCGATTGCTACCGGAAAAGGGAGGGCTAGCCCTCCCCTCGTCCGTCGGCCTCTCTCTATTTTAAATCTCCCTCAAGCTGTCTTGACCGTGATTTTCCGGTCGTTCTCTCGTGCGCCAGGCGTTTTTGGCAAAACCACCTTCAAAACGCCGTTCGCAAAAGAGGCCTCGATCTTGTCGGTATCGATGCCATCCGGAAGCTGGAAGTTACGCTGGAACGAGCCGTAGCGGCGTTCCGAAAGATAGTATTCCGTGGCCTTTTCTTCCTTGCTTTCCTGCTTTTCGCCTTTGATCGTCAGAATGCCATTTGTGAGCGCCACGTCCAATTCCTTAGCCTCTATCCCAGGAAGCTCCGCGGTAAGCTCATAGGACCTGTCGGACTCGACAAAGTCGACGGCTGGCATCCCGCGCGTAATGGCGGTGGGGAAGCGCGCGAATGGGCGGTCGAAAAAGTTGGGCGTGAATTCATTGAATACACGATCCATCTCCGACCGGAGGCTCTCGAATGGCGACCAGCGCGGCATCGCGGGTGCCGGCTTGTTCTCCGTGCTCACAGGGAGCTTCTTTGCCGTATCGGCCATATCATTCTCCTCTTCGTTACAATGACCACTGGGTCCTTATGCAATCGTCTTCGTGAGACGCAATTTGATTAAAAGCCTTGCTGCTCGGCACTTCATTGACCCGCATCAAATACCAACGAGGCAGCATCGACTGCAGCGGCATTGTGATAGCCGCGAATGGCGCCGATCCTTTCGCGGCAAAGCAGATAGCCCCTCGAGAGGCTGGTAAATCTTGATTTTCATCAAGGCGAAGGCAGACAGACTACGCAATGCTGATGGCAACGTGCGAGAGGAGATCGGCATGAAACCTCAATTCCATCTGCCGTTGGTGACTTATCCGGAAAGCAGCTCGTTTGCGATCGTCCAGAATGCCGTCGACTTTGCCCGCCATCAAAAGGCCGACCTCACCGCAAGCGTTTTACAGGTGAGAATACCTGCCGTTCGGCAATCATTCCCGCTGGCCATCGAGGCGGAGAAAATGATTTCCGAAGCGGAACGTTTTAGCCGCGACAGTGGAGAAGCAGTGAGCGAAACGGTTCGCGACTATGCGCAGAAGGCGGGAATACACGCCTTCGTTCGGCCATTCGAAGCGCAGGAGCCCTTCCTCGCCAGTACACTGGCCGAGCTTTCGCGCGCCTATGACTGTTCGCTCGTCGAGGCGTCCGAAGCAGCGAGACCAATTATCGAGAGCATTCTGTTTGAAAGTGGCCGGCCTCTTGTCCTGTTTCCACCGGACAATTTCTGCGGCCGGATTGATACGGCAGCCATCGCCTGGGATGGAAGCGCTGCTCTTTCGCGGGCGCTGACAGGCGCACGCCCGTTCTTGGAAAATGCATCGCGGGTCGTATTGATCTCCGTCACCGATGATAAGGCGATCGACGAGACGGCCCGCGACCGATTCGCAACCGTGCTTGGCAACGCCGGCTTGAATGTCGAAGCTGTCTCGATCAAAGCCCATGGGGAACAGGCCGCCAATGTCATTCAATTCGTCGCGAAGGAAAATTACGCGGACTTGCTCGTCGCTGGAGCATTTGGGCATTCCAGACTGCGCGAATTCATCCTTGGCGGGGTCACCCGGTCGCTGCTTGCGAATCTTGAGATGCCGGCCTTGCTTTCTCATTAAAGGGCGCGCAACGCGTTAAAGATGACCGCTATATCGATAACCTCCTGCAGAAGCGCCCCCTGCACCGGCGTCAGATATCCGAAACTCGCTACAATCATCGCTATGACTGAAAGCCCAATTCCCGAATAGACGCTCTGAAGGGCGATCCTTCGGGATTGACGCGCGATTTCCAGCGAGGTTGCGATATGGCGGAGGTCGTTGCGCAACAAGACCACGTCCGCAGCTTCCGCCGCCGCAGCAAGATTACGCTGGCCAACTGCGATGCCGACATCGGCGGCAGCCAATGCGGGCGCGTCGTTGACACCGTCGCCAATCATCATCACGCGTCCGTGCTTGGCTTCCGTTTTAACTGTTTCGACCTTTTCGACCGGCGTGAGTTGCGCCTTCACGGCATCGAGATGAAGAACATCGCCAATTGCGCTCGCGACCTCCATCCTGTCGCCGGTAGCAAGCGTGAAGCGCTTGACACCCGAGCGTCTAAGATTGTCGATGGCCGCTGGGGCATCGTTTCGCACCGGATCTTCAAGGAAGATCATGCCGGCGCACTCTCCGTCGACCGCCACATAGATCATGGCCGAACGTTTGGCGGCTTCCAAAGGTTGCGCCATAAGCCTCACCTTGGGGGCAATGAAACTCCAACCACCGACCGCCACCTTGCGATTGCCAACAAATCCTTCAATGCCCTCTCCCGCCACTTCCGTGACCGCCGCGGGCTTCGAAAGACTGAGGCCGCGTCGCTTCGCCTCCTCGACGACGGTACGACCCATCGTATGCGCGGACGCCTGATCCACGGATGCTGCAAGGGCCAGCACCTCATCGGGATCCAAGTCCGTCTCGATCCGCGTGACGGTCGGTTCGCCGGTTGTCAGAGTGCCGGTCTTGTCGAACACGACGACCGTGATTGTCGCCATTGCTTCCAGAACGCTCGCACCTTTGATCAGGACGCCGGTTCTTGCAGATTTCGACATTCCTGCGACGAGCGCGACGGGGACGGCCAGGATAAGGGGACAAGGCGTCGCGACGACAAGGACCGCGACAATCCGCGCGGGATCGGCAGAGAGGAACGCGGCAAGTCCCGCGATGGTTAGTGTCAATGCAAGGAAGGCAAGCGCATATCGATCCGCAAGTCGCGACATATGCGCCTTGGAGCTTCGCGCCTGTGCGATTAAGCGGACAATGCCGGCATAGGTGCTCTCGGCAGCCGAACAGACTGCGATCATTTCGAAGGCATCGCCGACATTGGATGCGCCGCTCATGATCATCTGCCCCGCATCCCGCCGCACCGGCAAGGATTCGCCGGTGAGGGCTGCCTCATTCAAGACGGCAAGCCCACCCTCGATACGCCCGTCGACCGGAATCACATCGCCTTTGCGAACGAGAAGTTTGTCACCAGGAACGACCTGGGCGATGGGAATATCCGACAGACCCGCGTCGGTGACCCGCAGAGCCAAGCGCGGCGCTCGCGCCAGAAGCTCCGTCATTCCGCTCTCTGCACGTTTTTGGGCATAGCTTTCGAGAAATTGTCCGCCGGCATACATCACGGCGATGATCGCGCTTGCGAGATATTCGCCGAACCAGAGTGCAGCTGCCATGGAGAGAGCGGCGATGATATCGAGGCCGAATTCTCCTTTGCGCAGACTGAAAAGAACCTCGAGCACAAGTGCGGACAAAACAGCGACCGTTGCGCTAACCAGGATCAAAACGGACCAGGAGGGGATGGCAAACCACTGCAGCAGCGCACCGGCGGCAAGTCCTGCGGCCGCCAGCACAAGCAGCAGCGTAGGCCAGGCTCGCGGGATCAAAGACTGGATACCGGATCCCCGTTTGACGTCGGCTTTGCTTAGTGGGTCGGTGATCTCAGACATAAGCTTGTTCGCGTTGCCGGATTCGGCTACGCGCCCATGCTCTATCGAGCACAACGCGGCGCGACATGAGATCGGCGCCATCGTCGGCCAGTTTTCCGCCGGGATCGGTTTCGGCGGCGACCCACTGCCTGTTAAAACCGTGGTCGACACCGTCAATCGTCATTGTTTCGTCTCGGAATAAATGCGAACGATGTGCACGCAACACTTCGCGTGACGCACGATGTGGTCGACTGTGGACCCGAATACGCGATCGAGGACGTCTGGCACGTGAGCCGCGACAACGATTAAATCCGCTTTGGTTTCAGTGGCAATTGCCAGGATCGTATCGGCGGCACGGCCCGTGCGGACATGGATAAGTGCAGGAACCGAAAGCCGCTTGCAGAGCTGCGCGAGCTTCTTTTCCGCTTCGTCAATCACCGAGACAGCCCAATCATCCGGACCTTGCCTCACGAGTGAAGGAAAACGCTCCACGACATGAACAACATGCAAGCTTCCGTCGGTGTCGAGAAGTGCCTGAGCCGTGTGCATCAGATGCTCTGCTCTTTCCCGTGATCCAAGCCCTATCGCGCAGACGATCGTCTTGTACATGTTTTACCTCAGTAAATGTCTCTACCGCTTCTGCGGACAAATTCGGTTCGGAATCCGAACGCACATGCATCTTTCAGAAATTGGTCCGCGCCCAAAATATCCACTTGGACGCTATCGCTTAAGCATTGACCGAGAGGACTGAACAATTCCTTATGAACCCACGCATAGGCGCGGGGCGACAGAACTGTAATTTGCCACCCGTTGTTGGCTTTATGATCGAGGCGAAAGTCACAGCCTTGCTGAAGCGGGAGAGAGTAGCCGGCGCCGGCAAGGAGTGCTTCACCTGTTCGCGTATAAGTCGCATTCATGGTTTTCGCATCCTTTCTCGTACCTGATACGGGGTAGCTCTTGACAACCGCCATTTTATCTTGAACGGCTCGATCAATGAAGAATATGATCAGTCACAGGAAGCAACATTGATCGGGGTCAATGAATTGAGCGGATAGTCTAACGCTGGTCGAAACCTGCCGCCAAAACATTCTTCAGTTGTTGCGTCAGAAAATGGGATGAGGATAGATCTTGATCTTGGCGGAGGTCATTTTGAAGCGGATCTCGCCAAGATATCTTGGCAAATGACCTCAATGTCCTGACGGGCGTCGATTTTGTGCCAGGTCATGTTGGAGGAGCGCCGTGCAAGTTGCATCTCCAAAACTTCGACATTCGCATCAGAGGGGCAAATCTTCACTTTCGGTCGGTTGCACCAGCGCCACATGCAATTCGCCGAGCCGCCTGCCAATGGTCGCGGCGAAATCGACCAGAGGCCTCAAGTGCTCATCCGCCATGTCCGCTTGGACGCCGGTCACTATCACCTCGTCGATCGCGCGGCGCAGGTTGCTGAGCATCCAGTTCCAGGCATCGCCTTGATTGCGGATCGCTCCTTGTACGACGATCAATGTGCAACGGGAGCCATCCGGCGCCGTGTGCGTCACTTCGCCGAGCAGCTGTGCAGTGTTCCGATATCCGACTTTCGTCAGGTAGCGAGTCATCTCTACCTCCGGGTGGATACCCGGCTGAACGTGGCGGCGCCCGGAAATTCCTATACGTAATGTTATTACGTGACATGATTCGATAAATGATGCTTTTCGTCAAGTCCATATGATGCCTGCCGGCAAACTTAGCTGGGTACTCGGATCGATGCCCGCGGCAAGGATTTCAGCCTTGGGCGCGCTTTTTCTGCCGACGCGGTTCAAATCGGATAAGCAGCGATTTGAGTTCTATCTCGCGCACCCGCCGCGCCGCCTCGTCCGGCGCCACCCACTCAAGGATGCGCTGTCCTCGTTCCTTGAACTCACTTTTCAACTCCAAGACTTCAATCTGGAAGACGTCGACGACGCAGGGTCCGACATCACCATTGTCGAGATCCTTGAGGTACGTGTAACGGCCAACCGGCTTCTTCACCGCCGTTCCACGCGCGCCGGCTTCTTCCCAAGCCTCGATTGCTGCTGCCTCGAACGGCTTCATCCCCCTCATCGGCCACCCTTTCGGTATCACCCAACGCCTGCTGTCACGGGAGGTGATGACCAGGACTTCAATATCTGGTCCGCCATCCCGGTAACGAAAACACAGCGCGCCGTATTGCTGGAGAAACGCTCCTGCGAACAGCTTTTCGGGAATCGCTGCCAGCTGACCCAGCAGTGCCTTCGACTTTTTCGATTTTGTTTTCCGGTTTAGTTTCGGATCGTTCATGTCAAACCGATTTGTGGGACTTTCCTCGTCTCTTCAAAAGCTTAGTCGAGCACTAACTCCAATTATGACAATACGGTCCGAGTGTCACCAGCCGTCTTCACGACTTTCGAACATTGACGTCATACCCGAACGATGGCTGGTCGGCGCCGCCGAGCCCATGAGACGTGCATTACTCGAGCGGCTCGTCGCGCAGCATTGTTAGGCCGGAGATATAGCGCGTACTCCGCCATCGGCCGGCCGGCGGTCTAGCGGCAATTGCAGATTCGCAGGCGCTTCGCGCCGAACGCGACAGCTTTTGGAGCAAGAAACTGGCAGCCGACAGGGGGCGTCGAATAACCATCGAAGACGTGAGGATGAGCATAGGCTAGGCGACATCCGTCCAGCATTCTTCGCCGTCAAGGCGCCGATTGAGTGTCGTTTCAAGGTGTTCACCCACGATTTCGGATGTTTCACACGGTTCGAGCACAATCTTAAACCCGATGCTCGGGACGGCCTTGCTCTTGAAGAGGTTCGAACTTGCGACCCGTGCTTTAGTCGCATGGCAGGCGGGGATCAGTGCCTTCGCTTTGAGTTGCGAGATATCTACGGTAGCTGAAAACACGGCTACGCTTGCGACCTGTCAACTCGTCGCCAAAGCTTAGAAGAGCGCGCTTAATTAACGTGGACCGTTGTCGCTGCGAGAAATTAGCTCTTGAGCAGGAATGGGACTGTACGTTATATCATCACGTCATGTTATTTTATATCGTTGCCCCCTTCGCCCGAAGCGATGTCGTCGATGGGCACAGTCGGAGAGATCAAAGATGAAAAAACTTTTCCCATGGCTGGGACTGGGCTTGCTTCTAGCGACGACCGCACAGGCTACCGATCCGATCACGATCGTCGCTGCCGAGAACTTCTACGGCGATGTGGCACAACAGATTGCTGGACCCGAGGTTACCGTTTCCAGCATCCTCAGCAATCCCGATCAGGATCCGCACGAGTTCGAAGCGAGCCCGTCGGTTGCGCGCGGGCTCTCGGCGGCCAGCCTCGTGGTTTACAATGGCGCGGATTACGACCCGTGGATGTCGGATCTCATTGGCGCTTTGCCAAGGCCGGAGCGCAAAACAATCGTTGTTGCGGATCTCATCGGCAAGAAGACCGGCGACAATCCGCATATCTGGTACGATCCGCAAACCATGCCCGCGTTCGCCAAGGCGCTGGCAGAGCAACTGAGCGCGCTTGATCCCGCCCATGCAGCCGACTACCAACAGCGGCTGGCGACATTCGAGAAGTCGCTCGAGCCGATCCACGCTAAAATCGCTTCCCTGAAAACGCGCCTGGCTGGCGTTCCGGTGACCGCAACCGAACCTGTCTTCGGATATACGCTCGAGGCGCTCGGCACGGAGGTCAGGAACCAGGCGTTCCAGCTTGCGGTCATGAACGGTACCGAACCGAGCGCGTCCGATGTGGCTGCCTTCCAGGACGATTTGAAGAACCACAAGGTGAAGGTGCTGATCTATAATAGCCAGGCCTCCGATCCACTGGCCGATCGCATGCTGTCCCTGGCAAAGGAGGCGCAGGTCCCCGTCGTTGGAGCGACGGAGACCGAGCCACCGGGAACGAAATTCCAGGATTGGGTGATGGGCGAGCTTGACGCTATCGGCAAGGCGGTCAAGGAATGACAACCGCCAGCGCCGTCGAATTCAACGATGTCACTCTCACACTTGGAGACCGGGTCGTTCTCAGCGATGTCAGTATCTCCATTTCCGAGGGAGAATTTGTCGGGCTCCTGGGGCCGAACGGCGCTGGCAAAACCACTTTGATGCGGGCGATTCTGGGACTTGTGCCGCCGTCGCGCGGGACCGTTTCCGTGCTCGGCCGTCCCGCGACACGTGGGAATGTCGCGATAGGTTACCTGCCTCAAGCGCGTGCGGCCCCCGCCACGATGGGTTTGAGCGGATGGGATTTCGTTGCAAGCGTGGTCAATGGCCACCGGCTGGGATTGCCGCTGCACGGAAAGGCCGAACGAGCCGAAATCCACCGGTCGCTTGAAATGGTCGACGCCCACGATCTGGCTCACCGGCGGCTTGGTGAAATGTCGGGCGGGGAGAGGCAACGCCTCGTCCTGGCCCAGGCGCTTGTCGGGCGGCCACGCCTGCTGTTGCTGGACGAGCCGCTGATCAGTCTCGATCCGCATCGGGGGCAGGAGATTCTCGCTCTGGTGCGACGCGTCCAGCGCGAATTGGGTGTCGCCGTGCTGTTCAGTGCTCACGAACTGAACCAACTGCTTGGTGTTATGGATAAGGTTCTCTACCTTGGTCGCGGTCAGGCTGCTCTCGGTGCTGTGGAAGACGTTGTCACCTCCCCCGTCCTGTCGCGGCTCTACGGATCGCAGATCGATGTCGTGCACGTCAACGGTCGGATTTTCGTGATGGTTGGTGGCCACGATATCGAGCATCAGCCCCACCGGCATGATCATGACGGAAGCGACTGGAACACCGCGGAGCTGGAAAAAGCGCGCCATGTTTGAATACGACTTCATACGCCACGCTTTCGCGGCAGCAACGATTGTCGCGATCCTTGCTGGAACGGTCGGCTATTTTCTGGTCCTTCGCGGCCAAACCTTCGCGGGTCACGCGCTCGCCCACGTCGGATTCACAGGCGCGACGGGCGCCGTTCTCATCGGCATTCCGCCGCTCTGGGGACTGGTTTTGATGACCGTGGCGGCCGGTATCGGAATGGGTGCCATGGGCGAGAAGCTCGCAGAACGCGACGTCGCGATCGGACTGGTGCTCGCATTGTCTCTGGGGCTTGGCCTGCTATTCCTTCACTTCTTCACGACGTCCGCGACGCAGGCCACGGCATTGCTCTTTGGCAACGTGCTTGCCGTGAACGTGAGCACGATCTGGACATTGCTTGCTCTCGGCGTCGTCAGTCTTGGAATGCTGGCGGTGATTTCGAGGCCATTGCTATTCGTCAGCCTTCAACCGGAATTAGCGGAGGCGAAGGGCCTGTCCCTGCGGCGTTACTCGATATTGTTCCTGGCCATCGTGGCCTTGAGCACCGCCGAATGTGCGCAGATCGTCGGCGTGCTTTTGGTTTTTGCCTTGATGGTGGGGCCTGCAGCAACCGCAATTCAACTGACAAGCAAGGTTCTCACCGGCGTCGGCCTTTCCGCGTTGATTGCTCTGATCGAGGCCTGGCTCGGCATAACGCTTGCCTACCATACCGACTGGCCGACGAGCTTCTGGATAACGGCCCTCAGCGCGGGATTCTATCTGCTCGGCCGACTGCCGCTCAGATCGCGCGCTTCGCCTAATGTGATTCATCAAAATGCAGCGCAGGATGTCTTCGATCCCGAAGTTTCAAAGCCTTGATAAGGCATGATCCTGGAATACGAAATGGAATAGGTTATAACGTTTACACCTGACCCTCATCATGGTGATCAATTGGCGAACTCAGACCTGCTGACGAGAAATCAGGCGCTTGTTCTAGGCGTGCTGCAAAAATCCCGGGAACCAGTAAGCGCTTATGCCATCCTGGAGCGGCTACGCGACGATGGTATCCGTGCGCCTCTTTAGGTCTACCGGGCCTTGGACAAGCTTTTAGAACTGGGCAAGGTCCATCGCCTGGAAAGCCTGAATGTTTTCGTCGCCTGCTCTCACCCGATCGAGGACCACGTTCACGGCGTTACCGCCTTTGCCATTTGCGAAAACTGTGGACAGGTCACCGAATTCCACGACGAGTTGATAACCAGCCGCCTTTTTGATTGGGAGAAGGCGCAGCACTTCCAGCCTGAAAAGACGACGATCGAAATCCGGGGTTATTGCGTCAATTGCGCCAGCACGCGGACACAGACCGCTGCACGCACCCATTGAGCGATCCTCCAGCACCGGAGCTCGCCATGCTCATTCTAATTTCTATACCACCCAAATCGGCAGTGAGCACTTTACGGTTTTCCGCACCACGAAATCGAAATCGCGGCTGAATTTCCTGTCCTTGCTGCGCGGCAATTATCGGAATTATGTCCTCAATGACGCGGCGTTCGACTATCTGGAAGGCCGCTGTTATAATGAAGAGCGGCTTCTCCGTCGCCGGGATGATCAGGCGCGATCAAACGTGAACGACGTCAGCAACGTGGTGACAAAATTGCTCGCCTTTTCCTTAACAAGTACTTCCGTCCAGTCATCGGTCCCGCGTAACCGCAGGTCCGTATAGATGCCGTCGACCGCAGCCTCTTCGATGCGTTTAATGTGGTTCATGAAAGCGACCTCGCCTCCCACATGATACACGTCGCGGATCACCATGCGCAGGATTTCCTGAATTGCGATCTGCCAGGCCGTGTTGATCGCCTGGAGTTCACCGGTATTTTCTGCCATGAGAGTTCCTGTCTATGCGAATGGACCTCTCAGCAGTTTACGCCACGCTGATTGGCCGGGATTGGAAAAACGCCGCAAGAAATGTGATTGCGGCGGCCTCGGGGGGAACGACCTGACTAGGCTGCGGCAGGCTTGCGGACCCACCGCTTTTGCCTCGCCCGCCGGATCCCGACAATGCTTAGGCCTGTCTGGCCTTGCGGTTGGCATAGCGCCGATCGCGCTCAGACTTGCGGGCAGCCTCGTCTTCGATCACACGGGCGATGCGGTTTTTCTCGGCTATCTCGCGTGCTTCACTTTCGGCGCGAGTTGCGGCATCTGCCGCCGCCTGCTGTTCGGTTGCCTCGGCCAGCAGACGCTCGCGTTCCTCGGTTATTACCCGTTCGCGCGCAAGGCGCCGCTCTTGCCTGGCTTCGGCGATGGCAAGGCGTTCTGCCTGTCTCACCAGTCTGGCGGGTTCGGCTGCAGCAGCACGATAGGCGTTCAGCATGGCGATCTTCGCTTCCGCGACGGCAGTGCGACGGTCGGAAAGGTATGTGTTTTTGGCGTTCTTCAAATTTTTATCCTGGCAATTTTTGAGGATCAGGCAGTCTTGGCGCGCTTTGCGAGCAGCGAAGCCGTCGCGGACTCACGGTCCTGCAACTCCTTTGCGAGGCGGGCTTCACGAAGTCGCTGCGTCTTCTCCTCACGGGACCGAGCGAGGGAGTCGAGCTCCTCAACGGCGCTATTGCGCGCGAAAAACTGCGATCGGACATCGCCGAAAGCAATCTCTGCCCGTTCGCGGGATTTGCTGTGTGTTTGCATCATATTGATTTCCCTGATTGATAGCCGCCGCGTATGGCCGCAATAAAAAAGGCCAGGCAATTTGCCTGACCTTCGGTTGGTATCATGCTCTCGACGGTGCCAGTACATCCGTGGTCAACGGAAAGCAGATACTGAGTGGCGTTATGCAGCCTGCAGATTGCAGGCCGACATTTTGCCCGACTTGTTATCGCGCTCCAGCTCGAAGCCGATCTTCTGGCCTTCGACGAGTTCGCGCATACCGGCGCGCTCGACCGCCGAGATGTGGACGAACGCATCGGCGCCGCCGTTATCGGGCTGGATGAAGCCGAAGCCCTTGGTGGAATTAAACCATTTAACTGTGCCAGTGGTCATGTTGAACCCTTTCATAGCAATTGTGTTACCGCCGCGCTGATGCGCTGCGGATGGTGATAGCGATTTTTGAAAGAAAAGGTTCGTTCAGGGCGCGGTGCCAAACGCGCGGTAACCAAAGCTCGGCAAGCAAATATCGATAACGCTGATATAGGTGGCCACTATCGAATTGTCAACTTTTAGTTCTCGATGAAATCGATCCTCTTTTTCTAGTTGTGTTTTGACGCAGCTCCCGTACGAGAGCCGGCGCCTGCGCTATGATGCCAGCTTCAAATTCCGAGGCGATCATCCCTGCGGAGTGCGTTCCTTCCGTCTCCGTCAGGGGCTGGGGCTCACGGTATTGACGCGGATCTTGCGGGGGCTCGCGGGCCAGAACGCCCGTGATGACATCAACCGCGCCCTTGGTGGCGGTGTAGACCGCCGTCTGCGGCGGCGTTATAGCGGTCACACCGGAGCCGATGTTGATGACGCTACCCTTGGTCGCGGCATAGGCCGAGAGGTTGCCGACCGCTGCGTGGGCCGCGAGCGACGAGGTGAAGATGACGCTGGAGCCCTCGCTCAGGATCGGCAGCAACTGCTGGACAAGGAAGAACGCGGCACGGACATTGACGGCGAAGAGTGCGTCAAACTCCTCGATCGTCGTCTCCTGGCGTTACGGCGGCTTTGCACCAGTACGTCGAGAACAAAACCATCCTGATCGACGGCGCGCCAGAGCCAGTGTTTCTTTCCCCTGATGGTGATGACGGCCTTCGTCGAGGTGCCATTTGTCGCCGAGCCTGCCGGCTGATCGCTTGCGGATATTCTTGGCGAAACGCCTGCCGAATTTCTCAGCCCCAATGCCTCACGGTCTGGTGAGAGACGAAGACGCCACGGGCTGCCAGCATATCCCCGACCATGCGCAGACTGAGCGGAAACCGGAAGTAGAGCCAAACCGCATGGGCAATTACTTCTGCTGGAAATCGGTGGCGGCGATAAAGAGGATCACGGGCAAATCGGGTCATGCCGCCAGATCCCACATTTTGATCGGCACTTCTTTAAGTTTACGGTGGCATCCATAATGTCAGCCCTTCCCGATCGGGCCGTTTCAGGCGTCGAAAGCCGAGATGCTGCAAAATCTCAGTACAATGCCGGCGTGCTGTCCGGCTGGAGAAGTCATACTGGTTCACAGCGTCGTATTCCATGCCTAGCTGCTCGGCCAGCCAGGAAACGCTGCATGGTCCTGGACAAAGTAGCCATGCGCGGCGAAGAACTTGAGCTGAACCGCCAATCCCAGTCGCGCCGGGGCCGGCTTGCCATTCACAAATTCCATGTCGGAAAACGTCAGGCTCCAGCTCCCGGTCAAATCTTCATTCGAAATACTCAAACCCATCAATCTACTCCATAACTCACAGCAGACTGTCATTCCCCGCAAATTCAGCCGTCAATCACCGTTGTTATGTTCCCACAACGTTCTTCAACTTGGCCAAAATCCCAGCTTCGAGCCTATCAGAATCGTGATCGCCGACACTTGCAGGCTCGGCCAATATTTGCGACTCAACAGGGCGCAGGCCGGCCGGCCAGCCTCTGATTACGCCCAACCGACGACACCCTTGATCTCCAGGAAATCGTGGATTGCCCAGTCGGCATACTCACGCCCATTTCCCGATTGCTTGTACCCGCCGAAGGGTGCGAACGTGTCCCAGGCCGGATAGTTGATATAGACCGAGCCGGCGCGCATGCGCTTGGCGATGGCGCGGGCATTATCGATGTTCGTTGATTGAACATAGGCAGCAAGGCCGTACACGGTGTCATTTGCGATGCGGACAGCATCCTCCTCGTCTTTGTAGGACATGATCGACAGAACGGGGCCGAAGATCTCCTCGCGCGAAATCATCATTTCGGGCGTCACGTGTCCGAAAACCGTTGGGCGGATGTAGTAGCCGCGATTCAATCCCTCCGGCCGGCCCGTGCCGCCCGTTACCAAGGTCGCACCCTCGCCGATGCCGCTTTCGATCAACCGCTGGATCTTGTCGTACTGGATCTGGCTGACGACTGGCCCGAGATCGACGCCATCGGCGCGCGGATCACCTGTCTTGAAGGCCTCGGCAGCCTTCCTGGCGATTGCCAGGGCATCCTCATGACGGTCGGCCGGCACCAGCATACGGGTCGGCGCATCGCAGGACTGGCCGGTATTGCTGAAGCAACCCTGGACCCCCTTGGTCACCGCTGTCTCGAAATCGGCGTCGCGCAGGATGATATTGGCCGACTTGCCGCCAAGTTCCTGAGCGACGCGCTTGACTGTGTCGGCGGCAGTTTTGGCGACGATGATACCGGCACGGGTAGAACCCGTGAACGAGACCATATCGACATCGGGATGCCCCGCCATGACCTGCCCGACATCAGGGCCGGTGCCGTTCACCAGATTGAAGACACCAATCGGCGTTCCAGCCGCCGCCATCACTTCGGCGAAGATGATGCCACTGATCGGCGCGATTTCGGAGGGCTTCAAGACCACCGTGCATCCCGCCGCCATCGCCGGAGCGACCTTGCAGACGATCTGGTTCAACGGCCAATTCCACGGCGTGATGAGCGCGCAGACGCCAATCGGCTCCTTGATGACAGTGGTTGAGCCGCGCTTTTCGGTGAACTGATAGTCCTCGAAAGCGGCGATAGTCGCTTCCATGTGTCCGCGTCCGGCCCATGCCTGGGAATCCCGCGCGAACGGCAGAGGCGCCCCCATTTCCTGGCTGACTGCCTGAGCGATATCCTCGAAGCGCTCGTTGTAGCATTCGAGAATTCGCTTCAGGAGTGCGAGACGCTCTTCCTTGGACGTCAGCGAAAAGCTCGCAAAGGCACCCTTTGCCGCTGCAACCGCCTTGTCGACATCTGCGGCCGAGCCGGCGGATATTGCGGTATAGACTTCCTCCGTCGACGGATCGATCACCTCTATCGTCTTCGGGGCAACGGGATCGACCCAGGAACCGTCGATGAAGAATTTCAGGTGATTGTTCATGTGTTCTCCATTGTCGTTGGTGGGCTCAGGCCGGAAGTATCGGGCAGGAGGCGCCTGATCGGAGCGAGGCAAAAAAGCGGTCGCCAGTCGCCATGGCGGCATACTCAGACTGCCTGGGTATATCGGCCGTCAGGCTATATTTGTCTTCCGCGAGAAGATGTACGCGCAAGCTGCGCCCATGAAAAACGACGCTTTCCACCGTCACGCCGACCGAACCTTCGGTCCGCTCGCGCGAGACCAGAATATCCTCCGGGCGGATACCTATCGTCGCGCCATCGCCGGATCGCGGTTTGATGGCCTCGGTTGCGGGCACGTCGAAGGAAAAAGCACCGGCGGCAAAACGCAACGTCGATGCGTCGCGGCTGACCAGACGCACATCTAGCAGATTCATCGTACCGATGAAGCCGGCGACGAAGGTCGTCGCCGGCTGGTCGTAAAGCACCGATGGCGAGGCAATCTGTTCGATGGCGGCGTTGTTCATGACGACGATACGATCGGAAATCGACAGCGCCTCAGTCTGGTCATGCGTGACCATCACGAATGTCGTGCCAAGTTCGCGCTGCAGGCGTTTCAGCTCCACCTGCATCTGCTCGCGCAAATGCGCGTCGAGCGCGGAAAGGGGCTCGTCGAGCAGGAGGACCCGCGGTTCGCAAACAATCGCTCTTGCAAGCGCCACGCGCTGGCGTTGACCACCGGAAAGTGCCTGAACATGTTGATTGACCTTGTCGGCCAGGCCGACCATGTCGAGCGCTGCGGCAACGCGCTTGCGGCGCTCGGGGCCGGCAATCTTTCGGAGCGACAGGCCGAAGCCGACATTTTCGGCAACCGACATGTGCGGGAAAAGCGCGTAGTCCTGGAACACGGTGTTGACCGGACGGTCGAATGCGCGAAGGAACGTAATGTCTCTTCCGTCTAGCCGAACCTCTCCCTCGGTGGGGGCTTCGAAGCCCGCGATGACGCGCAGCGTCGTGGTCTTGCCGCAGCCCGAAGGACCGAGAAGGCTCAGGAACTCCCCTTCGGCGATCGAAAGGTTGATGTCATTCAGGCCGACGATACCGCCTGCAAAATGCTTGGAGACCTTATCCAAGCGAAGCAAAGCATCAGTCGCCATCACGCGCCTCCGAAGGCTTCGTCGTATTTACCCATACGATGGTGCAGCGTTCCGTTCCAGGATTGCGGAAAGAATGCAGCAGAGTGCTCTTGAAAGCGAAACTGTCGCCGGTCTTCAGCAGATATCGCGTGGAATCCACCACGAGTTCGGCCTCGCCGGTCGTGACGATACCGAATTCGTGGCCGCTGTGGGCATAGGCATCCGTGCCGCCACCGGGCTCGACGGTCACCACCATGCCGGTCAGGGATGCACCGGGCGGCGACAGAAGATCCTTGGTGATCCCTTCCGAATGGACCGGCAAGGGACGGCGGCTGTTTGCGCGCACGCAATAGAGGTCGTTGACGGGCTCATTGCCGTCGGCGATCAGCGCCGACGGCTCCACGTCGAGTGCCGCGGCCAGCGGCCAGATGACGCGCACGCGCAGCGATGACATGCCGCGTTCGATCTGGCTCAGCGCCCCGATCGATATTCCTGCTTTGGACGCAAGATCCGCCAGCGACAAGTTCTTCTCGAGCCGCAAGGCCCGCACGCGCCGGCCGACGCGGACATCGGCCTCATCCGCCTCGCGCTCCGCCCTGCTCGTCAATTCGTCCGCGTCCATCGGCTCTCCATATTCAAATTTTGAAAATGGCCCGAACAATCACATCCGGGCCAAGAATAGCAAGCTCAACCGCCCGCCTTGACCTTCTCAAACATCTTGGCAAGGTCGTCGTTCTGCTTCATCGGGCCGGTAAAGACGGTCGATTTCAGCATGGCTTCAGGATCCGGCGGGAGCTGCAGGTTCTCCAACTCTTCCTTTGGAACAGCGGCAAACGCGGATGTGGTCGACGCACCATAGCCGTAATTTTCGATGAGTGCCTTGCCCGATTCCGCCTCAAGTCTGCTATTGATGAAGTCATAGGCAAGATCGGTATTCTTCGCGTCCTTCAGCATGACAAAGCCGCAGGCCCAGGTGAGCATGCCTTCCTTCGGTTTCATGAACTCCACCGGCACGCCTTGCTTCTTCAATGCAACAGCAGATGCGTTCCAGGTCATGGCCGCAACCAACTGGCCGCTGGCGAGCGATTGTTCGACGGAGGTCATGTCGGTCGTATAGGCCGAAACAAGCGGACGCTGCTCACGCAGCTTGTCTGCAACTTTTCCCAGCTGTTCCGGTGTCATATCGAACGGGCTGACACCGGCGAGCAGCGCGGCGACGACCGGCGTATCGTGCACGGCATCGATCGTTGCGATGCGGCCGGCATACTGCTTGTCCCACAACAAATTCCAACTCTGTTTGGGGCTTTTCACGAGGTCGGTGCGGTAGAGCACCGAGGTGTTGCCCCAATCCCAGGGAACCATCCAGACCTTGCGATCGCCAGCCTGAATATCCGGCAGATTGCGGAAGACCGGGAAGATCTTGTCCCAATTTTTGATCTTGGCGGTATCGATCGGCTGCAGCAAGCCTTCCTTGTTCCAGCGAGCAACCTTATCGTAGCAGGGATGCGCGAGATCCGGATGGAACCCGGCCTTCACTTTGGTAAAGGCATCGTCGTCGTCGCCGAAGACGGAGATGTCGACGCCGTCGGGATGGGCCGCGGTGAATGTCTTGTGAAACTCGGGAAGCTCGTAGCCCGACCAGGTGAAGTAGGTGAGCTTGTCCGCAGCAGACGCCGGCAGGCCGAGCGACAGCGAAAGGGCTACAGCCGTGAGGGCGCGCGATGCGGGTCTGACGAAACGTCTTTGATGATCATGTTTCATAGCAGTTCTCCTCTTGTGATTTTTCTCGTTTCAGGCACTGGAAGATGTGGATCGCGAAAGCCCGCGCTGCCGCAAAAGCTCGGCGCATCCGGCGATGATGATCGACACCGCAAGAATGACAGTACCAAGAGCCATCACGGTCGGAAGCGATTTTGGAAACCGCAGCTGGCTCCAGATATAGAGCGGAAGGGTCGGCTGCGTGCCGGCCAGAAAAAAAGCCACGATGAATTCGTCGAACGACGTGAGAAAGGCCAGCATGAAGGCCGAGCCGATGGCTGGAAGCGCCAGAGGCAGCATGATGCGCCGGAAAATGATCAACTCCCCTGCCCCGAGATCCTCCGCGGCCTCGGGGATGCTGCGCGGGATGGACGCGAAACGACCGCGCATGATGATGACCGTCGTCGGCAGGCAGACAAGAACATGACCGAGCACGATCGCGAGCCGCGAGGGACCAAAGCCCAGCAAGTTCACGAGGATCAGCAGCGAAATGCCGACCACCACGCCGGGAATGAGGATCGGTAAGCGAGCGATAGCGGAGATAAGCTTGGCAAAGGGAGAGCGAACCTGCGTATCCATATAAGCGATGGTGATGCCGCAAAGGGTAGCGATGACAGCAGCGGCGAGACCGACCGACACGCTGGTCACGAGCGCACCAGTCAGCGTCTCATTTCCAATCAATGTTTCATACCACCCGAAAGTAAAACCCTTCAGCGGAAAGGCGGCCTGAATAGAATCGTTGAAGGAAAAGAGCGGTATCAGTGCGACCGGCAAATACAGGAAGATGAGGTAAAGCCCGACATACCAGCGTAGCCATCCCCCTCTTGCAGCGCTCATTTGCCGGCGCTTCATGTCCGGCTACCGAATAGGCGGTCCGCCTGGCGGACAATGAGAACGACGGCAAGAATCACCAGCATGACCATAACCGCCAGAGCCGCGCCGAACGGCCAGTCATTGGCCTTTCCGAACTGTGCCTGCACCAGAGAGCCGATCATTGTGCTTGTCGGCCCGCCGATCAGAGCCGGTGTGACATAGTCCCCGACTGTCGGCACAAAGACGACGACAGCCGCCGAAAGTACCCCCGGCATGGAATTGGGCAATATGACCCGCCGAAATGTCGTGAAGGGCCGCGCTCCGAGATCGGCCGCCGCCTCCACCAACGATCTCGGGATGGTCCCGAGCGCGACGAAGATCGGCAGGATTGCAAAAGGGGCATAAGCGTGGGCAAGCGTCAGCACCACGGCCGATGGGGTATTCAGAAACAATGTTGACGGCTCCAACGAAAGACCGGAGAGCATCAACGCCGAATTCAGTACG
Source organism: Martinezella calliandrae (assembly GCF_030272695.1). Taxonomy (GTDB): domain Bacteria; phylum Pseudomonadota; class Alphaproteobacteria; order Rhizobiales; family Rhizobiaceae; genus Rhizobium; species Rhizobium calliandrae. The sequence continues at coordinate 6,677 of NZ_JARFYN010000074.1, read as the reverse complement.
CCATTGTAGGCAAGCACGATTTTCCAGGCGAAGACGCGCAGCAGATAACTTGTCCAGAACGGCAGTGTAACGAGGAAGAGGATCAGGCTGCGGCGCTCGCCGGCGTGAAACGCGAGATAATAGGCGACCGGATAGGCTGTCACGACCGTTGCAAGCGTCACGAGCCCAGCGATTGCCAACGACCGCAACACCACGAGCCCATAGAGCGGATCGGAAATGACGGTGACGAAGTTCTGCACGGAGATGCCGGCACCCAGCAACGCACCATCATTGATACGAAACGACAGGAACGCCACAAGGCTGACGGCAAAGAGCACCAGCGCGAAGGTTACGATCACGCCGGGCGACAGCATGGCGCCGCGGAAGATCCGTGTCCTGTCAAATATTCGAGACGGAACGCCCTCATTGATCATAGTATGGCCTGCGGTAAAATGAAATCCATTCTATGTTTTTCATTTTTGTGAAAAATGTCAAGTATGATATGCCGTGCTCATTTTTCGAGAGCATCCAACAGCCGATACCAGGCGATCGTCGCGGCGACACCGACCTGCCGGAACGCGTGAAGAGGGATGGGCCGGATGGCGGTGACTGGAAAAGGCAGCACGGCGCGATCTCCGGTGTCGATGTAGCGGGCAAATCTCTGGCCGAGCGCCGTCATCATGCCGACGCCGCGTCCCTGGCAACCGACGACGGTCAGCAATCTTGGCTCCGGCTCATGGATGTGCGGCAAGTGATCAGGCGTCATTGCAACCCGACCAAACCAGCGCCTGGCGATCGGAATGTCGACGAGCTCGGGATAGAGGCGCCGCATCGCGCGCTCCAGGTGCTTCCAATCGCTCTCGCTTTTCGGCTCCGCCATGCGCCCCCTGCCCCCCAGCACAAGCCTGCCGTCTGCACTTTTGCGATAGTAGACGAGGATTCTGCGAGAATCGGAGACGGCTTGTTCGCCGGGCAAGATGATCCGTCGAAGGCGGTCCGGAAGCGGGTCCGTCGCGATCTGAAATGAATGCAGCGGCACTATAGTGCGGGCAAGACCCGGCACGAGTTGGTCGCTATAGGCATTGGTGGCGATGATGACGAATTGCGATCTTACTGATTGGCCGTCGGCCACCTGAACGACCCAGCCGCCATTTTCCCGTCTGACTGACCGCACCTTCGCGCATTCGGCGAGCTGAACGCCTGCCTGCGCGGCTACCATCGCCAACTCACTAACGAAGGATAGCGGATCGACGATGCCAGCGCGACCATCGAGCCAGCCACCGAGATAGCCGCGTGCGCCGGTCAGGGATTCGATCTCGCGTGCGTCGAGCATGCGTACATCAGCTCCGCGGGCGCGCCATTGCGTATCGCGCCTTTGCGCTGCGGCAAGTGCCTTTTCGGTGTGGGCGGCCTGGATCCAGCCGTTTCGAACCCTTGGAACGTCAAGATTCTCGCGATCAATGAGATCGAACACACAATCCGCCGTCGAAGCCGCAAAGGCGATCAAAGCCTGCCCCCGCGCCTCCCCAAAATTCTCGAGCAGCCAATCCGGATCATATTTCAATCCTGGAATGACCTGGCCGCCGTTCAAGCCGGACGCACCTTCGCCCACGGCCTTCGCCTCGAGCACCCTCACTCTCTTGCCCTGCCGCGCCAGATCAAGCGCAGCCGACAATCCCAAAAAGCCTGCTCCGACAACGACAACGTCTACGCTTTCTGCTGGGGAAAGCGGCACGTCGATGGCTGCGCTTCGCGTACTGGCTCGCCAAGCAGACTGAAGTTCAAGAGGCAACGGCATTTTGATCTCCGGCAACGACCTGAAAATCACTAACTTAATTTCACGAATATGAAAATAGAAATTTTAGCGGGCAATAACACGACAGCAGAGTTCATATGATGCGATCGTACCGTAAAGGGGTCAGAACAAGGTGCGCCGGCAGAAGCCGGCAAGGAGTAGATGGGGAAGTCCATTGCAATGAAGGAGTAGCGATCCACATTGACCCGAGTCATGCGCGGGCAGCCGTGAGGCTGTGCTTGAAGCGTTAGCAGGGGAGCGTGTAGGCCAGCCGTTGAACCGTGAAATTGACGCTTCTCGGGTGCCGACGTTCGTCTTGTGTGCGGAAGGCAATATGAATCGGCGCGACAGCGCGAGTGCCGATTCAACCCGGCGTGGTCTGAGACCCTGGCATGCACGGACGCTCCTTGCGCGGGAACCGGGAGACCTCGGGATTGGCCAGAGTGGGATGCCACTGGTGGTTCGCATCGGGAAGGCGAGGAGCCGAATCCGGTGAAGAACGATCTCGAGGAGTCAGATCCTGCCATAGTAGCAACGAACCTCGCGAACTACGTCGGAGTATCGGTGGCGGAGCAAGGGAGCGTCGTTTTGCATTTAACCGTAAGATTCTGCCCACAACGGTTTCAACCAGATAGCGTGGCCCTTAATTTGAGACTTGGCACTTAATTTGAGATTTTTTCTTGGAGAGACCGGTAATTTCTCTGGGGTCCAGCGGCAAGTAGTAGTAGAGGCGGCTTTGGCTTGAAAATTGGCGGCACGTTCGGTTCTGGCAGATTGCGACGATCTCCTTGGCGTTTGCCGTAGTCGTTGTTCAGCGGGAAACCAACGCAACCGCTTCTCTTTTTATCGAAACCGAACTTGCCAAATGCGACCGGGGACAAGCTCCGAATCGACCACTGCATACGCCGGTCATCCCTAAGCTGTGAATAGGCATCGCATACTGTCCCAGTCACTCTTGCAGAAACAATTATTTCGGGCGCCTATCGGCATCGGAACCCCAAACGCTATGGATCCGGTCGAAGCGCTTCGAGCAGGGGACGGAGCTTGTGCTTGCGGCGATGCCGTTCGATCAAGAGGTCAATCCGCGCGATCCAATCCTCGAACCGGGCGGCGGCGGCGTAGGCGCGAGCGGCCATTTCGAGCCACTTTGCGGCCAGTTCGTACCGCCCCGATTGCCCGGACTCCATGATGCCGTCGGCGATGCGCCCGGCAATCTCTATCACCCAATCAGGATGGCTGGCATGCGCGGCGTCAGCAAGCCGCATGAGGACTGCGTCAGACGGATCGCCGGGCATACTCATGAGATCGACGGATCGCACCGCTTCCTCCACCATGCCGTCGCCGAGATAGATCCCGGTGCGGTCGCGGGCGTATTTGGCAGCCGCCAAACTTGCCAGCAGCCGGGACCGAAGCGAGGCCCATTCCGGCCCGGCCAGTGCCGCCGCAGCCCGAAAATCCTCAAGCGACAGGCTGCGCTCGAAAGCCGCCCGCGCCGCAACGAGAGCAAGCGAATGCCTTCCCGACAGCCCAGCCGTGTCGCGCAACCAGCGCGCCAGGGTGACGGCCCCATGGGAGACCTCGTCATCGCGTCTTAGCAACAGCCCCCATTCAGCGATATCCAGCGCCGCATCGATCTGTGCTGCTTGCTTCAAAAGGCGCGCGAGTAGGAGGACTTCTTCGGCCGAGTGGAACCTTTTGCGCGCATGGTTCTGTGCATCTGCGATGCGTCCGAGCCGGACCAGCATCATCGCATGGTCGCCGTGGCGCCCCGCGGCATTGGCGAGGTTGAGGAATGCTTCCGTCCTCCCTGTTATCTCAAGAACCCGCAGCCGCGCCTCGGTCAACCGTGCCGTCGTCCAATCGCCGTTGCCAGAAAGCGGCCAGGAGCGTCCCTGCCCGGCAAGAACGTCCTTGAGGCCGATCTCGTCCCAACCTTGGTCAAGCGCGTCGATCGCGACCTGCAGGTATTGATCGAGACCATATTCATCGAGCATGCCTTGCCACACGTCGAGCTGAACCATCAGATCGTCGCGCTCTTCCGGGAGGAGATCGCTCATCAAAACTGCTTCAGCAATCATTTGCCCGAGCGAGGGAAAGAACTCGTGCAGCGTCTCGTCCCAGTCAGCCTGTTCGCGCCATACCGGCACGAGCGCCTCGGTTACCGGCTCAAGGATATTCAATGCATTGCGTCCGTCGCCGGCTTCGAGAAAAGGCCTTGCCTTATCGATCAGCGCTTCAAACGCCTCCTCATCGATCATGGTCCCTTTATCGCTCCAGCCGCGTTTGCGGGAATGGCTTCCGGACAGCAGCGCCTTAACCTGCCGCCTAATAGGTTCAGGATCAACGGCTGTTCGTTGTGTCCCCGCCAAACCCATTTCGGCCACTAATTCTGCCTCGAGCCAACGTATCAGTCCCCGATCCTCCCTGGCCCGTTTGACCAGGAGCGCCACCAGGGCTTCCCGATCAAGGCCTTCGAGCATGCTGTCAAGCGAGGGCCTTTGAGCAATCGCGCTCGGTGCCGCGATATATTTGAGCAACACGGCAACAACGTGCTTACAGGCGCCGCCCCAATCATAGGCACAGGAGCACCGCGTGGCGGCCACGCCATCGCCATGAAGCTCGATCGTGACGACATAGGGCGAGAATTCGCTGCCTTCGACCTCGGCAGTCAGTTCGTGACCACGTCGTTCGAGCGCTATAACAGCGCCTTGACGAGCATAATCCTTGCCGCGCGCGAAGGATTCCGCTGTTGCCAACGCACGCACGGCGTCTTCATCGAAAGCCTTGTCCTTCATGCGTTATCTTGCTCCTCGACTTCAAACGCGTCGCGACTCTCGTCGTCATCCTGATCAGCACCGTTGTCGCTTGGCAGTTAAACGTAAGACTCTGTCTGCAAGAATTTCAACAAGATAGTGCGGCACATTATTTGAGACTGAGCAGTTAATTTGAGATTGGATCTCATGATTTGGCACAAAATTTGATATTTGGCATAGTGAAAAAAGCTTCCATCTTCAGTGAATGACAGTGACCATATCGCAATCTTTGCAATGGGTTACGCCAAAAATAGCCAACGAGAAAAGTGGGCTATAGTCTCAACTTAAGTGCTACAAACTGTAGTAATGAGCGCATTCTCACGTTTAACTGCCAAACGACAAAACATTATCGGCTGCCCGCATCATCCGTCGTCGGCTGTGAAGCCGATGCGACGATCGTCTTGCCGCCTGCAGACCCAGCGGCGATACCAGGTGCAATGGTTGACCGCCGGCGTCGGGAGGCGCGACCTTTGGCTCACCCGCACGCCACCGCTCGGCCATCCGAGCCGCCAGTGCTCAACAGGTAAACCGCCCTCGGCCCGCGAGCGGCCCCGAGCAATCGGGTCGGCTTCGTCAGCGAAATTCCCAACCTTGAAATCAGTTGCGACAGATGGCATATTCAAAGCGACAGATGACGCAGGAGAAGGATAATGGCCGTTACAACAAAAGTACCGTCGCCACCGGCAAGCGGTAGCGAACTGCAAAAAATCGAAGCACTGCTCGGCGGCTCGCGCATCCTGTCGCGCAGCCTGACAAATGCGCTCGACGCCCATGAACTGCTTTTGCACGGGCTACCCGCATCGGCGCTGAACCACCTTGTCGGCAATCTCGTCTTCATTCGCAAGAACGAGTCGCTCGAAAAGGCGGTCGGCATGAGCTTGCGCACCTGGCAGCGGCGGAAGGACACACCCTCCAAACCGCTCAGCCTAGAACAAAGCGGTCGCGCATGGAAATTCGCCGAGATCCTCGCAAAGGCGACGGACATTTTCGGATCGCAGGCCGAAGCCGAACAATGGCTGGAGCGGCCTGCAGTCGGGCTTGACCAGCGCCGTCCAATCGATCTTCTTGGGACCCCTGCCGGCGTCGAGCTGGTCGAGGATCATCTCGACCGCCTGGAATACGGCGTCTACGCATGACCTTTCTGCCAATCGCGCTCGGCGGGACCGAGTTGCTTGCATGGCGGCTCGATCAAGCCGTCCATGCGCCGACTTGGGATAGCGGCGAAGGTTCCTATCGCGTGGGCGGCCGCTGGAACAGCAAGGGGGTCCGCACGGTCTACTGCTCGCTCGACCCTGCGACGGCAATCCTTGAAGTCGCTGTCCACAAGGGATTTCGGGCGCTCGACACGGTGGCGCATATAATGACGGCGGTCGTGATTGCCGATGTCGGCGATGTCCATGTCGTCGATCCGGAAACGGTACCCAATCCCAACTGGCTTCGCCCGGGCATTCCCGGCGCGGGACAGCAAGCCTTCGGGGATGATCTGCTTCAACGGCACCGTTTCGTCGCGATCCCGAGCGCGGTGTCGCGGCATAGCTGGAACCTGATCTTTCTCGCGAGCCGCGCGACGGGCGCTTATGCACTGAAGTTCCAGGAGAACTTCGCGTTGGACACGCGGCTGCATCCACCCACGGCATGATGCCCGGATCGCGTCACCGCGAACTGCTCATGGGTGTCCATCAAAAGCCACGCCGCTCATGCCCTGCCAGGCCCACCGTCATCCGCATCCGCGCAGTGACGAACGATCCGGTCCGGCTTGGTCCGCGCAACCAAGCCCGTCGAAGATCACAGCAGCCTCACGTCCCATCTTCGATGGACTTCAGAACATCCGCGGGCAGGCTGTCGAAGTCATCGGCAACTTTGATCTTTCGGCGCAACGCGCCGGGCTTGCGCGCGACGACGTCCGACGATGGTGGCCTGATTTCCGCGACAACCTTGTGATGGGATGTCAGGACGAACCTTTGCCCGGCCCAATGATCCGTAGTGGCTTACCGCGGCGCGCGCTTCCACTGCTCGGCCGCGTTGTCGAGGACGAGATATAGCAGCTTCATGGCAGCGTCGTCACCCGGGAAATGGCCACGCGACCGCAC
>NZ_JARFYN010000073.1 GCF_030272695.1 Martinezella calliandrae | reverse complement strand
GCGGAAGGGCGACCGACCGTGGGGAGGAAGCGTGGATCGAACCTGTGGGCCGATGAACAAGAACCGGATATGAGGCGGTGCCGACCAGGGCGAGCGGGCAAACGACCGCGAAGCTCTTGTGACCAAGGGTCGGTGGCGTAAATAGCTTTCAAATCACTGGGGAGACCTCGATCTCGTTTTCCAGCTTCTCCCCGATGTTCATGAAGATGGTCGCATCATCATAGACGCTGGGTCCTATCGCTATGTTCGTCTCAACCACCGAGTCGCCCGTGCATTTTGGATCGGTGGGTTTGCGGAAGCCGCGACGAAACGATTTGCCGGCCGCTGGAAGATCTCCTTTATTCCTGCCAACCCGGCCCAATGGCCGGCCGAACAATCCTCGCCGCTCATGCCGAACTCCTTGCGCGAGGCACCCACTTCAGTGATTGATCGCAATAAATCTTCACCTCAAGATTGAAGAACTCGATCTCCTCGGCAACCAACAACGGGTCGGCGAAGCCCTGGCGGTGGATCGGCCAGGATCTCGGATGCACGAGGAAGAAATTGACCGGTCTGGGCTCTTGGGAGAGGCGACGTCGATCGGCATTGCCGGCTTCGTTGCCATCTAACACTTTCGGAAGATAGGAATGACCGGCGGCGCCGGCCATTCGCAAGTTCTGGCGCGCTGGCCAGATCGCGGAAACATGTTGCGGGAACCAGTTGCAGAACCGTTCCAACAGGTTTAGTTTAGCTTTTGCTTGTGACTGAACTTGGGTTGCGGGGGGAGCTGGATTAAATCGCTCGTTAAAGCTGTAGCGATGCATGGGGGGTGTCATACCGCCATCTGACATTGGCGTCAGACAGGCTACCAAGTTTATCTCTGATCACCATTAATACGGCTCCTGTCATCGACGATTTAGAGTCGGGTTTTTAGGTGAGGGCCGCCTGGTCCGAAGACGGAATTTTTCAATGGAGCATTGGGTCGATGGCCAAGCTGGCATTCGACCCCGATAACAGAGCCGACGCTTTCGCTTGATCCCCAGTGACGCGCCTCTGCCTTAATGACTTGAAGAAAAGTCTTTGCGAACAGTGACGGGCTCAAAAAGCCGAGCCCGCCCTTAATTCCAAGGAGAGCCTGGAGAATACCACTGCCTCTTCCTTCGGATGGAACAGGCAAAACTGAAGGTCGCACAATGCTGAGACTGCATTGGCTTGCGTGACAACAAACTGGAGAAATTCTGCATCGCCATTTTGAGCGGGAGGCTCAGATGACTTCACTTGAAACCGCAGTGACGAACGAGACAGCCTCGGGTAAGACCCCGCTGTCAGCCGAGGAACTTCGCCTGATGGACGCCTACTGGCGGGCGTCCAACTATCTGTCGGTAGGGCAGATCTATTTGCTCAAGAATCCGTTGCTCAAGGAGCCGCTGAAGCGCGAGCATATCAAGCCTCGGCTGCTGGGCCATTGGGGAACATCGCCCGGCCTGAACATGCTCTATGTGCATCTGAACCGTGTGATCAAGCGCGACGATCTCAACATGATTTATGTGATCGGGCCTGGCCATGGTGGTCCGTCGCTCGTCGCGCATGCCTATCTGGAGGGAACCTACACAGAGGTCTACCCGAATATCGGGCAGGACGCGGAAGGCATGCAGCGGCTGTTCAAGCAGTTCAGCTTTCCAGGGGGCATTCCGAGCCACGTCGCTCCCGAAACGCCCGGAAGCATCCATGAAGGTGGTGAGCTGGGTTATGCCCTAAGCCACGCTTACGGCGCAGCCTTCGACAATCCTGATCTCATCGTCGCTTGCGTCGTCGGCGACGGGGAGGCGGAAACAGGGCCGCTCGCCACGGGATGGCACAGCAACAAGTTCCTCAATCCCGCACGTGACGGCTGCGTACTGCCGATCTTGCACCTCAACGGCTATAAGATCGCCAATCCCTGCTTCCTCGCCCGGATTCCAAAGGAGGAACTGAGGAAATTCTTCGAGGGGATGGGCTATGCCCCCCTCTTCGTCGAGGGGCGTGAGCCCGACCAGGTGCATCAGCAGCTTGCGGCAGCCATGGACACGGCCGTCGCCGAGATCAAAAGGATCTGGGCGGAAGCCAGAGACAGAGGCAATGTCAGCCGTCCGGCTTGGCCCATGATCGTCTTCCGCACTCCCAAGGGTTGGACTTGCCCGAGCGAAATCGACGGCAAGAAGTGCGAAGACTATTGGCGGGCGCATCAGGTTCCTATGGGTGACATGGACAAGCCGGAGCACATCGAGATCCTTCAGCAGTGGATGAAAACATACAGGCCTGAAGAACTCTTCGATGAAAGCGGCAAGTTCCGCGCCGAATTTGCCTCATTGGCACCAACCGGTCATCGCCGGATGAGCGACAACCCGCATGCAAACGGCGGTCTGCTGCTACGCGATTTGAAGATGCCGGACTTCCGCGACTACGCCGTCTCGGTGCCGAGCCCCGGATCGGTGGTCACTGAATCTGCTCGCGTCATGGGCAAGTTCCTGCGTGATGTCATGAAGCTGAACTTGAACAGCAAGAACTTCCGGTTGTTCAGTCCTGACGAGAACAACTCCAACCGCTGGCAGGACGTGTTGGAGGTCACCGACCGCTGCTACATGGCGGAGATTTATCCGGAAGACGATCGCCTGTCGCCCGATGGCCGCGTGATGGAAGTGCTGAGCGAGCACCAGTGTCAAGGTTGGCTGGAAGGTTACCTGCTGACGGGCCGCCACGGCTTCTTTTCTTGCTACGAGGCCTTTATCCACATCATCGACTCGATGTTCAATCAGCATGCCAAGTGGCTGAAGGTATGCAGCCACATTCCTTGGCGACGGCCGATCGCGTCCCTGAATTACTTCCTGAGCTCGCATGTCTGGCGGCAGGATCACAACGGGTTCAGCCACCAGGATCCCGGTTTTATCGATCACGTCGTAAACAAGAAAGCCGAGGTCATTCGCGTCTATCTACCGGCGGATGCGAATACTCTACTTTCTGTCACTGACCATTGCCTGCGCAGCCGCGATTATGTGAACGTCGTCGTGGCAGGCAAACAACCGGCTCCGCAATGGCTGACAATGGATCAAGCTATCAAGCATTGCGCCGAAGGTGTCGGTATTTGGGAGTGGGCCAGCAACGATCGGGGTTCAGAGCCCGATGTCGTGATGGCATGCTGCGGCGACGTGCCTACGCTGGAGACGCTTGCGGCTGTCCAACTCATCCGAGAGCATATCCCGGAGTTGAAGGTGCGGGTCGTAAACGTTGTCAACCTCATGAAGCTGCAGCCTTCGAATGAGCACCCGCATGGGCTTCCCGATCGCGATTTCGATGCGCTTTTCACTAAGGACAAGCCGATCATTTTCGCGTTCCATGGATATCCCTGGCTGATTCACCGGCTGACCTACCGGCGCACCAACCACGACAATCTGCATGTTCGAGGGTACAAGGAGGAGGGAACGACCACGACGCCGTTCGACATGGTCGTCCTGAACCAGCTCGATCGCTTTCATCTTGTTGAGGACGTCATCGATCGGCTGCCGCAGCTCGGCGCTCGCGCAGCCTACTTCAAGCAGTGGATCCGCGAGAAGCTGATCGAGCACCGGCAGTACATCGAGGAGCATGGCGATGACATGCCTCAGATCAGCGGCTGGAAGTGGGGCGTCAGGAGTACGGAACAAGTGAAGGGAACGACTTCCACGGAAGGCGATAACACCTAAGTGGCGTTCGGCCTGTGGCCGCTTCGATTGGGGGAATTGACCAATGGGCAAGATTGAAGACGTCACTTCCGCGCTAGTGCGTTTAGCTCGACTGTTCAACACTGGAACGAAGGTGGGAGTACTCGCGCTGGCGCGCTGTTCTGATATCAGCCGGAAAGGTTTGGTCGGCTAGCCATGATGGACTTGCACCTAACGGATATCGATCTGAGCCGGATGCCGACCGATGAGGATCTCGGTCGCCTTCAGTTCACGACGTTGCTTTACTATCTGCAATGCACCAATCCGGACAACGGGTTGGTGCGTGACAAGACGCAAGCGGGCGCGCCGGCAAGTATCGCCGCCATCGGCATGGCGCTTGCCACTATTCCGGTCGTGGTCGAGCGTGGCGTCATCATTCGCGAATTTGCCGCCAAGATCGCGCGGCGGCGGCTGGAATTCTTGATGAGTTGCCACCAGGGACCGGAACCTGACGCCTCCGGTTACAAGGGCTTCTTCTATCATTTCCTCGACATCGAAACAGGGCGGCGGGTGTGGCAGTGCGAATTGTCGACGATCGACTCGGCTTTTCTGTTTGCCGGCGCTTTGACCGTCGCCACCTATTTTGATGGGGACTCGGAAGATGAGGCGAAAGTCAGGCAACTCGGCACGGCGCTCTACGAGCGGGCGGACTGGAACTGGGCGTGCGACCATGGCCCAACGCTGACCCATGGCTGGCGACCGGAAAATGGTTTCATTCCCTATCGCTGGCGCGGCTATGACGAAGGCTTGCTTCTCTACATACTCGGACTTGGCTCAGCGACCCATCCGCTACCGCCGGAAAGCTATGTGGCTTACACGGAAAGCTATGAGTGGCGAAACATCTTCGGGCGCGAGTTGCTTTATTCCGGTCCGCTCTTCACACATCAGCTTTCGCATATGTGGATCGATTTCCGAGAAATTCGCGATGATTTCATGCGGGAACACGACAGCGACTATTTCCAAAATAGCCGGCAAGCCACCTTCGTACAGCAGGAATATGCGATCCGAAATCCCTTGGGATTCGAAGGATATGGCGAGCACTGCTGGGGATTTACCGCGAGCGACGGCCCCGGCTGGTTGACCAGGGATATTGGCGGTGTGCGCCGCGAGTTTTTCGACTACGTCGCACGGGGCGCACCGTTCGGGCCGGACGACGGTACCGTATCGCCCTGGGTCGCCGTCGCGTCCCTTCCGTTTGCTCCTGAGATCGTCATTCCAACCGTCCGCAATTTTGCTTCCCTGAAGCTCGGGATGAGGCGGCTCTATGGGTTCAAACCATCCTTCAATCTGACATTCAAGGATGAAAATAGCCCGACGGGCTGGTGGATCAGCCCTTACCATTTTGGGATCGATCAGGGGCCTGTGGCACTGATGATTGAGAACTATCGAACCGGCTTCCTCTGGAAACTGATGGGCAATTGCGAGCCCGTCGTCCGCGGACTGCGCCGAGCCGGATTCACCGGCGGGTGGCTTTAGCAAGGATACTGCGCAGAGAGCGCTCGGATGCTTCCACTCTTTGGCTTCGCGTGAAGGCGGGCGCGTTCCAGCACTTGTCTACCATTTAATCATGCTAAAACTATGCAGGATGATCTGTAGGCCAAGGGCTGCTTGCGTAACCCCGAGCACGACCGCTAGCACCTGAAGCAAAGTACCGATCCAGCTTAGAATGGTTTCCGCGAACAGCATCGCCACCCAGTCGAGGGCCAGAATAAGCAATACGATAGTGGTGACGGTGAGGCCTTCGACTTGCCGGCCGGCCGCCAGTGTTGCGAAAACGATGACCGCGGCGACTCCATAAGGCGTTACAATTGTTGGAAAGGCCAGGGGAGTAAGGGCCAGTTTCAGGTCTGGCGGTTTGTCCGCCTCGGTCGAGAGAACCGGCATGCTGGGAGACTGTTGCAGAACGGTTTGCAGGGCCACGAGAAACAAGATGATGCCTCCGGTCATCGCCAGGACAGGCAATGAGATTTCGAAATTCTCAAGCATGGTGCGTCCAAGCAAGCCGGCGATTGCCAGGGCAGCGGCCGAAAAGAGGATTGCTCTCGCTGCCATCCGACGTCGAAAGCGGCGGTTGCAATTGCTGGTCATCGCCACGAAGGGCACCAGGATCTTGATCGGGCCGAGCATCAGAAAGAGCATGAAGAATATTTTTCGCGCGCCGAACTCGATGTCCGGCAATCCCGCATCGAGCGGCGATTGCGCAAAGGATTGAGTGGGAGTTAAGGCCAGAGCCATCACCAGAGCGGGGAGAAGGTCAATCGAACGACAGTTGAGCCGCCAGGGTTTTGACGGATGAGTGAATAGGCGCGAGTAAACAAGGCCGGCGTAAGACCGGGCAACCTCGAGGAGGATCGATATGGTCACTGCTCGCGTCTCCGAAGCTATCAACGAAGCGCAAATCAACGTTGCCGTTGCGGCGCCAAATCTGTTGCGAGAGATGTACAACCAGACGGCTATACTAGACCCCAAATTTCGATAATCGGAGTCTCTTTTTCCACCTGCGCGTGCCTTGCTCAGTATTGTCCCTAAGTTGTCTCAGCCTCCGCGCGGAGCTATATTTTAAGCACCAAGTTTGGCTCGGATCTCTAAGTCGGAGTTGACGCGATGCTCGTAAGAGACGTGATGAAACTAAGAATTATCAGGGTCTCGCCGGACAACAGCGTCAAGCAGGCCGCAGAGCTGATGCTCGCCAATCATATCAGCGGTCTCCCGGTTATCGACGATGAAGGACAGTTGGTCGGCCTCATCACAGAGGGCGATCTGTTGCGCAGGTCCGAGTTAGGTCATCGAACCAAGGCCGATCAGTCGTTGTCTCCGGAGGAGATGGCCAAGACATACATCAAGAGCAACGCGTGGAAAGTTGCAGATGTGATGAGCCGCAATCCGGTGTCCGTCGAGGAGGACGCGCCGCTTGCACGCGTCGCTAACCTGATGCAGGAACACGGCATCAAGCGCCTTCCCGTGATGAGAGCGGGCGCCATGATCGGCATTGTGAGCCGCGCGGATCTTCTCCAGGCGATCATCTTCGCCAAACCGGATGAAACCGCGCCTGGTGACGAAGCGATCCGTCGCAGCATCGTGACCCGATTGAACGAGAACACCGGTCTCGAAGGACAGGATCTGACGGTGACGGTGGCAAACGGCGTTGTACATTTGTGGGGAAGTGTCTCGACGGAGGAATGCCGGAGAGCGGCGCGTGTCGCAGCTGAGAGTGTCCGCGGCGTCGCTGGCGTTGTGGATCATTTCTCGGAGCACAAGACCTAAAGAACCAGAAGAGGGCGGGCCGATTCTTCGGAGACCCTGGCAACCAGAGTGCCGGAGCTGCTCCTACAACAAGCGGGCCGTCTTGAATGCGGTAACCAATGACAACTGCCGCTGCCAGGGCACGGCTAGGGGGTAGCATGAGCAGCGAGAAGGCGGCTGTTCAGCCGCAGGATTTCAAGTCTCTTTCCTCTCCGCATCTTCCAGAACAATACGGCTGCGGTCCCATCCAATTTAAGGGAAGCCATGATGGGCTCTATGAGCGTCATTTGCTTTTCGACAATGTTATCGCTCCCGAGAATGCGGGAAACCGCGAGCGATATGAGGCGGTTGCGCGATCCGTCAGGGATGTGCTGTCGCAGCGCTGGCAGCGGACGGAACAGACCTACAAAAGGGAGAATCCGAAGCGGGTCTATTATCTGTCGATGGAGTTCCTGATCGGGCGATCCCTCAGTAACAATCTCCTCAATCTGCAGCTTGATCCCCTCGCCAAGCGGGTCTTCGACCACGATCATTTAGACGAACTGGCCATTCTTGCCGAGGAGCCCGACGCAGGATTGGGTAACGGCGGGCTAGGACGGCTCGCCGCCTGCTTCCTGGACTCGATGGCGACTATGCAACTGCCGGCGATGGGGTATGGGCTGCGCTACGAATACGGAATATTCAAACAGACGATCGTCGATGGCTGGCAACGAGAGCAGCCGGACAATTGGTTGCGCCGGCCGGATCCCTGGGAGGTTGCTCGCCCGCAGGAAGCCGTGGAAATCAAACTGGGCTGCTCCTTCGAGGTCCGCGGCGGGAATCTGCGGGTCGCAGTCGGCATGCCATCCCGCCTCGTCGGCATACCCTACGACCGCCCGATCGTCGGCTATGGCGGCATGACCATAAACACACTGCGCCTTTGGGCGGCCGCAACGCCCGAAGGCTTCGATTTCCAGACGTTCGGCGCCGGGGAGTTCGTCAGCGCGCTCGCCCAAAGGCTAACGGCCGAGACGGTCACGCGGGTTCTCTACCCCGACGATTCGACGAGCATGGGACAGGGTCTGCGGTTCGTTCAGGAATATTTTTTGGTCGCATGTTCGCTTGCCGACCTCGTCCGGAGGTTTCGTTCTAATAATTCCGATTGGTATTCTCTGCCCGATAAGGTGGCGATCCAGCTCAACGACACGCATCCGAGTACGGCAGTCGCCGAACTGATGCGTGTCCTGCTCGATGAGGCGGACCTCAGTTGGGATGATGCCTGGAATCTGACCAGGGCTTGCCTCGCCTACACCAATCACACGCTTCTGCCGGAGGCATTGGAGAAATGGCCGCTGCGGTGGTTCGAATTGATGTTGCCGCGTCATCTCGAGATCATTCTCGAGATTGATCGTCGCTTCAGGGAGGAGATCCTCGCCCGCTTTCCCGATGACCAAGGCATGGTCGAGCGGGCGAGCCTGATCGAGCATGGTGGCGAACATCTGGTGCGCATGGCCCATCTTGCCATCGTCGGCTCGCACAGCACCAACGGGGTTGCCGAGATTCATTCGAGACTGTTGCGCGAAACGACCGTCAAGGACCTCGCCGAGATCTTCCCCCGCCGGTTCAACAACAAGACGAATGGCGTGACGCCCCGGCGCTGGCTGCTCATGTCCAACCCAGAGCTTTCCGGTTGCGTAAGCGACGCCATCGGCCAGGGATGGGTCACCGACCTCGGCGAGCTGGAAAGGCTGAAACCGCTGGTCGATGACAGTGGTTTTGTCGATCAGGTTCGGGAAGCCAAGCGAATGGCCAAGCACCGCTTTGCCGCATGGCTGAAATCGAGCGCCGGCACCGTCGTAGATCCCAACGCGATCTTTGACAGCCAGGTCAAGCGCATTCATGAATACAAGCGGCAATTATTGAACGCTCTGCGCATCGTCGCACTCTATAACCGGATCCGAGAAAATCCCGGCCTGGAGATGGAGCCGCGCACTTTCTTCTTTTCCGGCAAAGCCGCGCCCGCTTACATTGTCGCGAAGCTGATAATCAAATTTATCAATAACATCGCCGGTACGATTGACGCCGACCCGCAGGTGCGGGGGCGCCTCAAGGTCGTCTTCCTGCCCGATTATTGCGTCTCGGTGGCGGAGCGTCTTATCCCTGCCAGTGACGTTTCCAACCAGATCTCGACAGCTGGATACGAAGCGAGCGGCACGAGCAACATGAAGTTCATGATGAATGGTGCGCTGACGATCGGCACCCGCGACGGGGCTACAATCGAAATGGCCGAAGCGGCGGGCGAGGAAAACTTCTTCCTATTCGGCCTGACGGCCGACGAGGTCGCGGGGAGCCGCGGCTGGTATAGTCCTTATTGGCACTACGACAACGAACCGGAGACTCGCGCGGTGCTGGACCTCGTCCTGTCCGGCCATTTCTGCCGTCACGAGCCCGCGGTTGTGGATGCGCTGCGCAATATCCTCCTGACAAGCGGCGACGTCTTCAGGCATTTGGCGGACCTCACCTCATATCTGGAGGCGGACCAGCGTTTGCGGTCTCTCTACGCCGATCCTCGAGCATGGACGCGTAAAGCGCTGCTCAACATCGCAAGCTCCGGGAAGTTCTCGAGCGACCGTACGATCGCCGAATATGCGGCCGAAATCTGGGATGCGAGACCCTGTCCTATTCCTTGATTCGTGGTGAACGGCGATAACAGCGAGGGCGCGCATGAGCCAGCAGCATATTCCGCTCAAGTTGACGGCAAGCAGGCTCGTCCGCGCGGTCACGCTCTTTATGACATCGGATGTGGGCGGAAAAGCCAAATTCCTATTTTTCGCTCTTGTCGCTCTCTTCGTTGGCATCAGCGTCCTGAACGTCGTCAATAGTTTCGTCGGCCGGCATTTCATGACTGCCATCGCCGAAAGGCAGACGGCCGAATTCATTCGCCAGGCCATCCTCTACATCATGGCTTTCGCAGCATCGACCATCGCCTCGGTGATCGCCAGGTTCTCGGAGGAACGGCTGGCCTTGCTCTGGCGGGAATTCCTGACACGCCGCGCTGTCGGCCTTTATATGAGCGGGGGAACGTTTTACCGTGTCGGGATTCAGGGCAAGCTCACATATCCTGATCAGCGGATCGCCGATGACATCAACGCCTTTACAATCACGACCCTTTCTTTCGTTTTGATGCTACTAAACAGCGCTTTGACCGTCGTGACCTTTTCCGGCGTACTTTGGGTCATCAGTCCGCTACTGCTTATCGCCGCCGTCGTATACGCAGCCTCCGGATCTTACTTGACAATCGTATTGGGCCGGCCCCTGATCAGCCTGAGCTATGATCAGCTCGACCGCGAGGCTGCATTCCGATCCAGCTTGATCCGCGTGCGCGAGAACGCGGAACCGATCATGCTTTCGGGAGGAGAGCAAAGGCACACCACTCTCCTGCTTAGGCGTCTTGATGAACTTGCAACGAACTTCAGGCGCATAATCGTCATCAACCGCAATGTCGGTTTCTTCACGACGGGCTATAATTGGATGACTCAGATCATTCCGATCCTCATCATTGCCCCGGCATTCATCCGAGGCGACATGGAGTTCGGCGTCGTTACCCAGTCTGCCGCTGCCTTTGCCATGCTTGTCGGTGCGTTTTCGTTTATTGTCAGCCAATTCAAATCAATTTCCAATTTCGCGGTTGTGGTAGCACGCCTCAGCTCCCTGATTGAAGCTATGGACGAAGCTGGTGCGCCAATAAAAACCGACCTGGAGGTCGTAGAGACCGAAGGAAACCTGGCCTATGAACGTCTCACGCTCACGTCGCCGGGCGGCCAAACGTTACTGAAAGATCTTTCAACGATCTTTCCCGCTGGCACAGGCGTTGTTGTGGTGGGAGGCGACAATGGCGGGGCGACCGCGTTGTTCCGCACGACGGCGGGAATTGGCACGTCCGGAGAGGGACGTATCTTTCGTCCAGCACGCGACCAGCTGCGCTTCCTCGCGCAACGCACCCAGCTCGCTCCCGGGACTCTGCGGCAAACATTGGTGCCGGCACGGCAGCAAGGCGAAGTATCTGACGATCACATTCTTGCCCTCCTCAAGCAGCTCGGATTTGTCCGCGTTGTGACCGTTGATGATCTCGATAAGGAGTGTGATTGGTCGAGTCTATTGTCGCCACGCGAACAACAGATTGTGGCGATCGCTGAAGCGCTTATCGCAGGCCCTCGGTATGTTCTTTTGGAAAATGCAGATGTGATCTTTGGCAACGAACTTCTGCGCGATATCCTCAGACTTCTTGCCGAGCGAAGTATCGCCTGCGTCAACTTCGCAGACATGAATACGCCGCGGGGGGCATATGATGCCGTGCTCGAGTGCCATGCGGACGGATCATGGAGGTGGATCAATCAAGGAGAACACTCCGTGGACTAGTGAGTGACTTCCGCCAAGGAATTGTACTTTGTGCGGCTACCTTTTTGCGCATATGTTTGTTATGCTAATTTAGTAATAATTTATTTGCTATCGAATATCGGCCGCGCGTAGCTTTCATCCCATGCGATTTTTTTGATCTCGTTACTTCGGCCGACGGGTTCCTGCGATAAACGCGAAGAGTTTTTCTTGGGGGAAATAATGGGGCAATCTGCGTCCTTTCTGGCCACCGTCCCGCATGGAAGGCAATATCTCCTGACGGCATACACCGTGCTTTGCACATTGTTGGGTGTGTTCTGCCTTTTTGTCGGTGTCGCTCATTCACAACAGCCGAGCGCCGCGCAACGCAATGCCATCAAGTCGGCCTGCCGGTCTGATTTCATCGCGCAATGTTCGGGCGTGTCACCGGGCGGCATCGAAGCTCTAACCTGCCTGCAAAAGCATAGCGCGACACTCTCCCCGGCCTGCCGAAGCGCGGTATCGGCAGTGGGCGCGCCCAAGCAGAAGTCCAGCGCCGTTGCGCCCGCCGAGACACCTGGAACGGCGCCGGCTCAGTCTAGCGCAGCCGGAGCAACGCAAGCGCATCAACCGACGCAGGCGCAGCGCGATGCGGTCAAATCTGCCTGCCGGTCCGATTTCATGGCACAATGTTCGGATGTTACGCCGGGAGGTGCGGAAGCGCTTACCTGTCTTCGCCAGCACAATTCAACCCTCTCCCCATCCTGCCAGCAGGCGGTCGCAGCCCTGGGAGGCAGCGCTTCTGCACCCGCTGCCGGTGGCGGGGCGGCGGCGACGTCCGCGCCGGCTGCGCATACCGCGATGCCATCCTTCACGCCACGTCAAGAATTGATGATCATGCGTCAGTCATGCGGGCCGGATTTCCGGGCTTTTTGCCGTTCGGTGCCGCTTGGCGGCGGCCGGGGCATTGCCTGCCTGCGGGACAATCTGCAGCGGGTGTCTCCTTCATGTCATAGGGTATTGACCAGCGGGCTATGAGGTTCTGCCAGACCCTTGTCGCCGCGGAGAGGTCTCGGTTTCTGTCCGGATGAAGGGGCGGACGGCGAATGCTTCTCGAGAAGAAATTTGCAGGCAGGCAGCGGACCAGCCGTCTACGGTCTTCTTCAGGCAGTGGAAACTGGCGCTGTCATCGGCCGACCCGTGACCCCACTTTCCTACGCGGGTGTTGCCCGCAGGACGATGCGCCGTGTGGCCGCGGGAACGGCGGCTGGCATCTCCGTTCTGCCGAGTAGCTGTGTCTATGGTGCTTGTTATATTATGGCGGCTATTACTATAGCTGCGGATCTGCCTACTAAGAACGGCAACGTCTATGTTCGAAGCGTCGTGCCATAGGCGCAAAGTGCCGCCCGTGAAGTATTCGACCCGTGCCCTCAATCCGCAGCTTGCGAAACCGGCTGCGGGGCGGTGCGGCGTTTCCTGTATTCCTCGATGCGTTGCAACACGACATAGAATGAAGGAACGAAGAGCACGGCAAGACAGGTCGAGGCAATCATGCCGCTGAAGACCGATATGCCAATCGACTTGCGGGCGGAAGCGCCGGCGCCGGTAGCAAGCACCAGCGGCAGTACACCGAGGATAAAGGCAAAGGATGTCATCAAGATAGGCCTGAAGCGTAGGCGAGCCGCCTCGACCGCCGCGTCGAGAATCTCCATGCCTTCCTGCCGTCTCTCCCGCGCATATTCGACAATGAGGATGGCGTTTTTCGAGGCGAGTGCGATCAGCAGGATCAGCCCGATCTGAGTATAGAGGTTGTTGGCGACGCCGGCAGCGCTCAGCGCCCCCACCGTCCCGAGCAGGGCGAGCGGCACGGCCAGAAGCACTGCCAACGGCAATATCCAGCTCTCATATTGGCCGGCGAGTACGAAATAGACTAGAAGCATGGCAAGGGCGAAGACGAAATAGATCTGCCCGCCGACAGCCTTCTCCTGGTAGGACAGAGCCGTCCACTCGAAGCCCGCGCCACGCGATAGCGTGCGATTGGCGATCTGTTCCATGACGTCGAGCGCCTGCCCGGAACTGAAGCCACTGGCGGCTCCGCCGACGATCGTCGCCGTCGGATAAAGGTTGTAGAGGCTGATGAGAGACGGCCCTTGGACGGTGGCGACATCCGTCACCGTGCCGATCGGCACCATGGTGCCATCGCCAGCCTTGACCTTCAAGTTGCGGATGTCGTCAGGACGCACGCGAAAATCGGGGGACGCTTGCACATAGACCTGGAAGGTTCGCCCGAATTTGTTGAACTGGGTTACGTAGCTCGATCCCACATAACCCGAGAGTGCCGAGAAAACCTGCCCAACCGTAATGCCCAGCGTCTCCGCCTTGATGCGATCGATTGAGACGGAGTACTGCGGCACCTCGGCCCGGAAAGATGTGCTCAGCCTTTGCAGCGCCGACTGCGCGTTGCCGTTCTTGACGATGGTATCGGCCAGGTTCTGCAGCAGCGGATAGTCGAAATTTCCGCTCCGGATCTCGACCTGCATAGTAAAGCCATTGGCATTGCCGATACCCTGGATCGGCGGAGGCACCACGACCAGCGTCTTTGCGGTCAAGACATCCCGCAGGGCGCCGTTCAAATGTTCGTAGATCGACAGTAGATCCTGCCCCTTTTCCTTGCCGCGGACACCCCAGTCCTTGAGCACGACATAAGCGACGCCGGCGTTCGGTAAGCTCGCGCTGTTGTCGAGGATGGAGATGCCGCTGATGGTCAGCACCTGGTCGACGCCGGGCGTCTGCTGCGCAATCTTGCCGACCTGTGCCATGACCGCATCGGTGCGCTCCTTAGAAGCGCCGTCGGGAAGCTGCGCGCTTATCAGCACATAACCCTGATCCTCGGGCGGCAGGAAGGCAGTCGGCAGTCGCGTGAGCCCCCACACGGCAACGCCGATCAGCGCCAAAGCGACCAGAACGGCGATTCCGCTATGATGAACCATGCCGCCGATAAGCCTGGCATAGCCATGCTCTGCTCGATCATAGACCTTGTTGAAACCGCGGTAAAAGAAGTTGCGCCTCTCGGGCGGCACGGCCGGGCGCAGCCAGAGCGCGCATTGCGTCGGCTTGAGCGTCATAGCGTTAATGGCGCTGATCAATGCGGTGGCGGCAATGACGAGCGCGAATTGCTTGTAGAGTTGTCCCGTCAAGCCCGGAAGGAAGGCTGCAGGAATGAACACCGCCATCAGGACGAGCGTGATGCCGATAACGGGACCGAACAGCTCGTCCATCGCTTTCTCGGCCGCCTGTTTGCCCGGCATTCCCGCCTCGATGTGCCGAGCGACACCTTCGACGATAACGATGGCGTCGTCGACGACGATGCCGATGGCAAGAACGATGGCAAACAGCGTCGAGAGATTGATGGTGAAACCAAGCGCCGCCATCGCCGCGAAGGCGCCGATGATCGTAACCGGTACTGTAGTCGCCGGCACCAGCATTGCGCGCCAATCTTGAAGGAAGACGAGAATGACGATGAGCACCAGGACGCCGGCCTCCACCAGCGTTTTGTAGACTTCGTTGATCGAAGCCGTCACGAACTTGGTGGTGTCGAACGGGACTTCATAGGTAAGGCCTGGCGGAAAGCTTTTGGAGAGTTGCGCCATCCTTGCGGCGACATCGCTGGCGACCGTGATGGCGTTTGCTTCCGGCAATTGGAAAATGCCGATGCCGGCCGCCGGGTGCCCGTTCTGCATGAAGGACTGGCTGTAGGTCTGGGCGCCGAGCTCGACGCGACCGATGTCGCGAATGCGCGTGATGCGCCCGCCATTCTGCTGATCGACCTTGACAATGATATTCTCAAAATCGGCCGCGTCGTCCAGCCGCCCGCTGACGTTGAGCGTGTATTGGAAAGCCTGGCCGGGAGGCACGGGAGGTATACCCACCTGGCCCGCCGTCACTTCCTGGCTCTGGTCCTGCACGACGTTGATAACGTCCTGCGGCGTCAGGCTACGCGCCTGTAGGAGTTCGGGATTCATCCAGATGCGCATGGCGTATTGGCCCGCGCCGAATACCGATACATTGCCAACGCCAGGTAGACGTGCCAGTTCGTTCTGCAGATTGATGACGGCATAGTTGGACAGGAAAAGGCTGTCATATCTGTTGTCTGGCGAGGTTAGGCTGACAAATTCCAGAATGGCCGTCGATTTCTTCTGCGTCGTGACACCCTGAAGCTGGACGGCTTGCGGCAGTGAGGACATGGCTATGGCGACACGGTTCTGCACAAGGACTTGCGCCTGGTCGGGATCGGTGCCGATCGCAAAGGTGACGGTCAGGGAATAGGTGCCGTCGCTGGCGCTCGTCGACTGCATATAGAGCATGTTCTGAACGCCGTTGACCTGCTGTTCGATCGGCAGAGCCACTGTGTCGATAAGCGTACTGGCACTTGCGCCCGGATAACGCGTCGTTACCTGCACCGTCGGTGGAACGACGTTCGGATATTGGGCGACCGGCAATTGGAACAACGCGACCCCGCCGATGAGGACGAAGACAAGTGCCAGAACATTAGCTAGCACCGGCCGCTCGATGAAGAAGCGCGAAATCATGCTGTCCCCCTCGGATATTGGCGTGAAAACGGGAGCGAGCTCATGGCGTTTCGGACTTTGACGTGCCGGGCTGAGGCGTAGCCGTTGTCGGCGCGACATCGTTCGATGCGCTTGCAGTCGCGGTTGCGTCCATCGCGACCTTCTCCGGTGCAACCTTGCTGCCTGGGATGGCCTGTTGAATGCCCTCCGTCACGACCCAATCGCCGGCGTCAAGTCCAGAGTCGATGACGCGCAGGGGACCCTCGCGCTGGCCTGCTTGCACCACCTTTTGTTCGACAGTTTCATCTTTCCCAAGGACCAGCACATAGCTGCCCTGCTGGTTGGTGCCGATTGCGTCGCTCCTTACCAACAGCGCCTTGTCCTCGCGTCCGACCGGCACGCGCACGCGCACAAAAAGACCTGGCAGTAGGGCGTGAGCCTTGTTGTCGACAATGCCTCGCACCGATAAGGTGCCGCTCGCCGAATCCATTTGCGGCGAGGCATAATCGAGATGGCCCTTGAAGGGATAACCGGTCTCGCTCTGCAGGCCGATTTCGAAGGGAACAGTCGGAAGGTCAATTTGCCTGAACGTGTGGCCTTGTTTTGCCAGGTCCTGCTTGATCGCCAGCACTTGTGGTTCGCTGACGCTGAAATTGACATAGAGCGGATCCGTCTGGACGATGGTCGCGAGCGTGGTCGGACCGGCTACCCCGACGAGGGCGCCGACATCAACGAGATGCGCCGTTGCCACGCCGTCGAATGGCGCCACCACTTTCGTATATCCGAGGTTGATCATCGCAAGGTCGAGACTGGCCTTGGCGTTGGCGATGGAAGCGTTCGCTTGATCAAGCGTCGCCTTGGCACTGTCGAGGGCCGTTTGTGTCGTGACCCGCTGTCTGCTGAGATTGAGCTGCCGCTGGTATTCCTGATCGGCGCCGACCTGCGATGCCTGCGCGGAGGCAAGTGTCGCTTGGGCTTGATCGACTTGCGCCTGGTAGGTGTTGCTTTGGATGGTGAAAAGCTTGGTACCCTGCGGGACCATCATGCCGTCGCGATAGTCTATCGACTCGATAAAGCCTTGGACGCGCGCTTCTACATCGACGGATTTGAACGCCGCAGTATTGCCCGTCAGCTCGAAATATCGGGTGACGGGCTGCTGCAGGGGAAGAGCTACGCGCACCTTCGGCGGCGGCGGGGCGACATAGGTGTTATTGCTTCTTTCGCATGCCTGGAGAGAAACCGCGCACAAAAGCACGACGCAAAAATGCAGATCCTGAGAAAATCGCCCACGCATTCCTGACCCCCATTACTTGTGAGTTCCAGTCCTCATGCGTGCCTCGTCGGCAAACCAAACGGCGTCGATGGATCAAGGCATGTGACACTATGAAGCGGCATTTCTAAAAATTGCAATAGCTCAGCGCCCTGCGATTATGGTGAGCCGCATCCGCGAAAGTCGAACCTGATCAGGCAGGCCTGCGTTTGCGGAACGTCATCATGACATGAAGCAGCGCAGCAATAATCCCAGCCACAATCAGGACAGGGCGATGGAACGGGAGGCGGCCGAATGTCTGCTCGATACTTATTGCGGAGAAGAACGATCCCCAGATCAGGGCCGACGCAGCGTTAATCATGACGAATTTTATCGCCGAGACATCGAACATTCCGATGGCGAGCGGGCTGATCATCCTCAAGCCATAAATGAATTGGAACGCGAAGATAAAGCCTGTGGGAT
Source organism: Martinezella calliandrae (assembly GCF_030272695.1). GTDB lineage: Bacteria > Pseudomonadota > Alphaproteobacteria > Rhizobiales > Rhizobiaceae > Rhizobium > Rhizobium calliandrae. The sequence continues at coordinate 11,224 of NZ_JARFYN010000073.1, read as the reverse complement.
AACGCTCCAGAAGATGCGTGACGCGGGCGAACGACCGGCGTCGCGATGATTTTCTGGACACGCTGATAGTGGCGGGCATAGCGGCCTGTGAAAAAGAGGGTCTGGTCCGCGATAAAGGAACCGGCACAGGCGGTTGCCGCCGCACTGTCATGGCGGATTGTCATGGCGGGTGACTCCTGATCGAGCGCGGGTGACATTTACTGTTGGAAAATGAGCAGCACGTAAGCCACGAAGAGCACGAGATGAACGGCGCCCTGCATGACATGGGTACGGCCGCTGGCGAAGGTGATGATACTGACGGCAAGCGTCAGGATGAGCATCACGAGATCGCTGCCTTCGAGGCCCAGGGTAACGGGATGTGCAAAGATATAGCTGACGGCGAGCATGGCGGGGACGGTTATCCCGATCGTCGAGAGGACCGAGCCCAGGAAGATGTTGATTGACCGCTGTAAATGATTGGCGACGGCTGCGCGCACGGCGCTGATGGCTTCCGGCGTGGCGACCAAAACTGCCATGACGGCACCGCCGAAGGCCACAGGCGCACGCAATGTTTCGATGACGTAGTCGATCGGCTTGGCGAGTTCTTCGACGAGGAATACCACTGGCCCCATATAGGCAAACAGCAGGATGGTATGAAGCCATAGGGATCGGGGTGCGGGGTGCGCGTCACGTTTGACGGGCAGTTCGTCCTCCTCGGCGAAAAAATGGTGATTGCGGCCCGCTTGAAGCATCAGGAATACGCCATAAAGACCGATGGACATGATCCCCAGCACCATCTGTCTTGGCGCGGAAGGGTGGGGGCCGCCGGAGGTATATAGAAAACCGGGCATGATCAGGCTCAGCGTCGCCAGCGGCACGATAAGCCCGAGATAGGCGTTGGCCCCTTGCAAATTGTGAGACTGCTCCGGCCGTCGCCAGGCGCCGAACAGCAACGACAATCCGACCATGCCGTTGAGGATGATCATAACCACTGCAAAAAGCGTATCACGCGCAAGGGTCGGATTGTTTTCGCCGTGGATCATCACGGCGGAAATGGCCATCACTTCGATCGAGGTGACGGCCAGCGTCAGAATCAACGTGCCGTATGGTTCCCCAAGTCGCTCCGCCAGGTGATCGGCATGCCGGACGACCGAAAGTGCGGAACCAAGGACGGCGGCAAACAGCATTAGGAATATGAAAGCGAGCCAAAAAGGGTCGGCCAATTGTTTCAGCAACGGGCCCTCGAAGCCAAAGACCACGAGGCAGGTCAGAATGCTAATCGCCAGAAACCATTCCTCGCGCAGAATCCGATTCAGTCCAAAGGGACGAAATGCCAGACTGTCCGTCATGGGAATGATGGCCGCACAGGGAGCCGTAGCTGCAAAGCGATAACAAATGCCATCATATCATCCCCCAACCGCGTTGCTGGCGCCTGCCTGAAGCCATCGCGCCGAGCCCAAAATTCTACACGCGTTCGCTGCTTCCTGCGAGGGGCAGCCTTTGGTCGTCGATCGAGGCGTGTGCCGGCAAAGGCTGTCGGGATCGAGCAATCCTTTTTTCGAACCTTTTTATGAGCCGGGCTATTGTGGTTGTCCTCTCCTCAAAAAGGGCAGGCAGGGTGCTGGCGCAATCTGATAGGCGTCTGGCAATATGTTGTCGTCAGCCCGCCCATCGTCTCCGACCGCACGGCGCTCCGGGCTGGCCGAGTTGGCAGATACCGCCTCGCCGAGTGCGATGGGTTGGCTTTTTCGTTCATACCGTACCGCATTGGTCGGAACTGACCTCGTGTAGTTCGGATAGTCCTGATTTATTGCCTGCGTCCCCTCCCCATTTTTGAGGGGGCTTTCCCCGCTTGCCCCGCCTTGTTCAATTGGCGGGGCTTTTTCTTCATCGTGAGGAATGGCAAAAAAACCGCGAGCGGTGCGAAATGCGGGTGGTTTAGCCTTGTTGATTTAGGCATTTTTTAATTAGCTATTGACGATATTCAATTATCGTTTAACTTCAGCCTGTTGGATTTTTTAGCGCCCACCTGTCACCGCTTAGCAGGTGGGCGCTTTTTTGTTGCCTAAGCGAATAAATATATTATGTTATTGTGATAACATTCTTCACACCTCGCCATCCCCCCAAAGTGGCGGGGTTTTCTTTTGCCGATCGCTTCGGTTTGATCGCGCCGGCCGCTTCGGTAAGAGATGCTTCGGCTGCGCAATTCAAAGTTCTGATCAACTCACCTTAAGTTAAGTGCGCTTCTTGCGAGAGAAAATCGAAGCATCGCGCCGTGTGCGGTTGCCTAAATTAGGAAGATGTACAATAAATATACCGAGGAAAAGATCTGATAACTAGTTTGTCTACAACGGGAGGGAACCATGACACTTGCAATCAATGATATTGCGCCAGATTTCGAGGCAGAGACGACCGAAGGCAGGATCCGATTTCACGACTGGGCCGATAATTCCTGGGTCGTCCTGTTCTCGCATCCGAAGGATTTCACGCCGGTGTGCACCACCGAGCTCGGCTATATGGCCAGGATCAAACCCGAATTCGACAAGCGCGGCGTGAAAATTATCGGCCTCTCGGTCGATCCACTCGACCGCCACTCCGGCTGGGCTAGCGACATCGAGGAGACGCAGGGCTTTGCACCGAATTTCCCGATGATTGCCGATGTCGACTACACGGTATCGAAGCTCTACGGCATGCTGCCGGCAGCAGTGTCCGGCGATCCGACCAAGCGCACGCCCGCTGACAATCAGACCGTGCGGAACGTATTTGTCGTCGGCCCGGACAAGAAGATCAAATTGATCCTCGTCTATCCAATGACGACGGGCCGCAATTTCGATGAGGTCCTGCGCGTGATAGACTCACTTCAGCTTACTGCGAAGCATAGGGTCGCCACTCCGGTGAACTGGAAGCAGGGCGAGGATGTGATCATCGCCGGTTCGGTGAGCGACGACGAAGCCAAGACCCTATATCCGCAAGGGTGGAGCGCGCCTAAACCCTACATCCGGATCGTTCCACAGCCGAAAGCGTAACCAGGATGCCCCGCCTCGGGCGGGGCTAGATTCGCGCAAGGGTGTCGCTGATGATCTTCCGCCAGCTCTTCGACAGCGTGTCCGGTACCTATACCTATCTCATCGCCAGCCGCAAGGGTGGCGAGGCGTTGATCATCGATCCCGTGCTTGAGAAGGTCGACCGCTATCTTCAACTCGTGAATGAGCTTGATCTCAAGCTCGTCAAAGCCGTGGACACGCATTTGCATGCCGACCACATCACCGGATTGGGTGCGCTGCGCGACCGCACCCATTGCATTACCGTTATGGGGGAGCAGACGCTTGCTGACGTCGTTTCAATGCGTGTGACGGAAGGCGACCGTGTCGCGATCGAGGGTCTGAGCCTCGACGTGCTCTATACCCCCGGGCACACGGACGATTCATACTCCTTCCTCATGGGAGGCCGGGTGTTTACGGGCGACACGCTCCTCATTCGCGGCACGGGACGTACGGATTTCCAGAATGGCAATCCGCATCAGCAATATGATTCGATCTTCAACAAGCTTCTGAAATTGCCGGATGAGACGCTGGTCTATCCGGCCCATGATTATAAGGGCGATACGGTTTCCACCATCGGCGAGGAGAGGTTGTTCAATCCGCGTCTCAGAGTTCGGTCGGCAGACGAGTATGCCGACCTTATGAACAACCTTAAGCTTCCCAACCCCAAAATGATGGATGTGGCCGTGCCGGCCAACGTTCACGTTGGTCTTCATCAGGATGAGATCGCGCGTAAAGGCTGGGCCGTTTCGGCGACCGAGGCGTTGGCGCTGCGCGGCCGCCCCGACATTGCGATCGTCGATCTGCGCGAAAAAGGAGAGCGCGAAAAACACGGGACGATCCCAGGCTCACTGCACGCACCCTATCCGGATTTGCTGGAAAACATCAGCGCGGGCGGCATGCTGCATGAACTGGCGGCGGCCACCGGCAAGCGGATCGTGTTCTATTGCGCTTTCGGCGAGCGGTCAGCGATGGCCGTGCAGGCTGCCCAAGACGCCGGCCTTGCAACCGCCTGTCATATCGAGGGCGGCATTGCCGCCTGGAAGAAGGCCGACGGGCCCGTGGCTCATTAAGCCGCAAGGCCGTGCCACAGCCAGACAACGGATGCTCCAAAGGACCACAGGTCCCCATGCGGGGCGCTTGCCGTTCAAATGGATGCCGCCCGCCTTATTCTGGAACTGACTGCATCAATATCTCGCTGCGCAGAGTAGAAGCCTCGTCTCCGAAATAGGTTTTCAGCAATTTCGGAAAATCATCGGATTGATAGAAGACTGTGAGCGCCCGGTCCACGAGAAGGCGGAAGGTGGAATCGTTTCGCTGCACAGCGATCCCGTAGGGCTCATGCGTGAACAGACGGTTGCCGATCACAAGCTGCGAGGGATTGTGCGCATGACCGGCGAGCCCGATGAGGAGGGCCCGGTCGGCGAAATAGGCGTCGATCCTGTGGTCTTCGAGGGCCTTGAGCCCGTCCTGATGCGTTGCGAAATCCGCGACCCGCGTCTGTGGCACATCGGTGCCAAGTGCTTCGCGCAGCGTCGCGCCGGTGGTCGTGTCCGAGCGGACGCCGATGACACTCGCTGATGGCGACTGTGCATCCACCGCGCGCACCGGGCGCTTATCAAGGAAGAGTATCTGCAGGTATTCTGGCGAATCCTTGCGCAGCAGCGCGCTTGCTCCGGTCAGAAAGATCGGTTGAGAAAAATCGACGCTTTCGCGCCTGGTAAGATTGATGGTGGTTGCGCCGCACAGAAGATCGATCTGCCCGCTCTTCACCGCGCCGAATCCATCAGCAAGAGTGGTTTCGACGTATTCCCGCTTCACGTTAGGAATATTGCCGCCGATTGCATCCGCGATCTTTCGGCAGAGGTCGATGGTATATCCCGCGGGGCTGCCGTCCTTTTTCTTGAAGGAGAACGGTGTCTCGTCGGCAATATAGCCGATCCGGACGGTTCCCCTCTGAGCGATGAGGTCGAGCGCTTGGGTGGCGGCGGCCATGCAGGCCGAGACGCAAAGGATGACGCCTGCCAGAACCAATGGTCTCGTGCATTTCGCCAGCATGATCCTCATCTCCGAAAGAATGGTAGCGATCGCAAATGCTTAGGCGAACACTATGACCTCGGCGTCATTTGTCAACGATGGATTGTCTTCGAAAAATTTCGCGGTAAAGGAGAGCAGCTCCCTAGCGGAGTTCGTGGCGATCCCCCCAACGGGAGATAGCGGCAGCAATCGCGTCGGGTTGATCTTCCGGTGCGACATGGCGAGCCGGGCCGCAATTTTCGATGTGCAGATTGGCGATGTTTGCCCTGCACCAGGCCGTCATCTTCTCCCCTATCAACAGGGTTTCCGGCGGACCGTCGAAGGCCAGGAGCAGCTTCGGGACATGCGCGCTCGTGGCCAGCCAGACATCGTAGGCTTCGATCCGAGCAACGACATCGGCCGGCTCGCCCTCGATCGGCATCGCGCGCGGCCATTCCAGCAGCGGCCGCCGGCTTTCGCGGGATGGGTAGGGCGCGCGGTATGCGGCATGATCCTCGCTGCTCAGCCCATTGAGAACAGTCGCCGGCAGTGCCTGCTCGATGAAGAAGTTCTCGTCGAGAACCTTGGCTTCGCCGATACCCGGCGAGCGCAGGGCTTCGTAACGCGGCCTTGCATTCGGGAGATCGTCCCAGGTCATCGGACGAACAATGGTTTCCATGAAGGCAATGCCTTGCACCCGTTCGGGATTGCGGGCCGCCCAATCGAAGGCCAGCACACCGCCCCAGTCGTGGCCGACCAACACGACGCGGGTGAGTTCAAGGGCATCGAACCAGGCGTCGAGATAGTGGGCATGATCAGCGAAGCGGTAGGGTATGTCGGGTTTGCCCGAGCGGCCCATGCCGATGAGATCAGGCGCGAGACGGCGCGCGGGTGCACCGATATGGGGGGAGACATGCCGCCAAAGATAAGACGAGGTGGGATTGCCATGGAGGAAGACGAAGGGAGTTCCGCTTCCTGCATCCTCATAGAAGATAGTCGAATCCAGTAGATCGATGGAGGGCATGACGGGTATCCCTTCTTCAAAAGAAATGGTAAGGTACCTGTCTATCTAACATAATAGTCAGGTACCTGTCTATATCTCATGGAAGAATGTGCCCCCTCCCGTCCGCCCCTTGGTCTTTTGCTGCGGCTCGTACATCAGCATTGGACGCAGGCCGTCGAAGCCGCCTTGGACGAAGCCGGCTTCGGCGATATCCGACCGCCGCACGCCAATGTCTTCACCTTCGCCCGCCCCGAAGGCATAAAGGTCAGCGAACTCACCAAGCTCGCCCACGTGCGTAAGCAGACAATGACGCAAGCGGTCGAGGAGCTGGAGCGGCTCGGCTATGTCGAGCGCCGTCCGGATCCGGACGATCGGCGCGCTCGGCTTGTGTTCCTCAGCGAACGCGGCAAGGGCGTCCGGCCGATTGCCATGGCCACTGGCCGTCTCATCGACGAACGTTGGGCGGAAATTGCCGGCTCGCAGGAGATCGAACAGATCAAACACGCTCTGCAAAGATTGCTCGATCGATTGCAGGGCGACGATCAGACCGGCTTCGGGGGCTGACGAGCTGGCCGGTTCCTAGGCCGACGTGTCGCTTTTTCCCGGCACCAATTCCATCGGCCATACTTCATGAACGAAGTCGGTGCGGTCGGCGCCTTTCGCCTCGGCGTCGAGTTCGGCGATGATCATCTCGCCGAGGCGAGCGCCATATCGCTTGAGATCGATGCGGAAGCAAGTGAGTGACGGCGTCAGGTAGCGACAGACTGGATTTTCGCGAAAACCGATGACGGCGAGGTCCTTGCCGGGCTGCAGGCCGGCTTCGCCCAGCCGCTGATAGAGGCCCATCGCCATCGTTTCCTGGATAAGGAGCGCGGCAGTCGGGCGGTCGTCCATTGCGAGCAGCGTGGACGCCAATTCGTATCCGCCGGAAATGCGGTCGTGCAGGCGCACCACCAGCCCTTCGTTGAAGGCGAGGCCTGCTTTTTCCAACCCGGCCTTGAAGCCCGCCAGAAAGACGTAGTTGTTGTTTGTCTCCTGCGCAGTCAGGCCGAGCAGGATGCGTTTGTGCCCCTGCGCCGCCAACCGATGCACCGAGGTCTCGGCCACCCCGGCAAAATCGAGATCGAGCGCCGCGTAGTCGCCCTTGGTCTCGCTGCTGCCGAGCGCGATGAAAGGCATGCGCCACTTCCTCAGATAGTCTATGCGCGGCTCGATGCGCTGGACGTTGGAGATGATGAAGCCGTCAGCAAGCCTGCGGTCGACGGCGCGATAGAGGAATTCGTTTTCGTCCTGATCGGAGGCGCAGGGCAGGATCATCAGATCATATCCGACATTGGCCAGCGTGCTCTGCAAGCCCTCGCTCAGCGCCATGAAGAAGGTTTCGCCGGACATGCTGCGGCCGATATCGGTGCGCATGGTGAGCGCGACCGCCTTTGTCGAGCCGCTGCGCAGGCTGCGCCCCGATTGATTGGGCCGGTAACCCAGGCGCTCGGCTTCCGCGAGAATGCGCTTGCGCGTTTCGGGACTGACCTCGCCGCGGTCGTTCATCGCCCGCGAAACGGTGCTGATCGCCATCCCGAGATGGGCGGCCAATTCCCGGATACCGACTGAATGCGGCTTCTTCATGCTGCTCCGTATCGTCGCAAATCGATCAGATCGTCTTGACATCCACATATCGTCATGGCAATTCCCGGAAACGTTTCCGGGCCCCGATCATGTGAATGCCCGGCCAAGAGTAGGCGCTGGTGGGCGGGCCGCGGTGTGCCCGCAGTGGAAAGGAAATTTTCAGGAGGAGAAAATGGCTGTTTGCGAAGAAGTGATTATTCGCAAGCTGACACGGCTGCTGATCATTTCGATCATCGGCCTCGCAGGTTCGGCTGCCAGCGCCGATCCGACGGTCAAGCTGTTAATGTTCTGCATTGCCGGCTTCGGCGTCTTCGGCGCCATGCCGGTGTTCTGGGGTCTGCCGACTGCGATCCTCAGCGGGGCTGCGGCAGCCAGCGGCATTGCCCTCATCAATGCGCTCGGCAATATTTCCAGCGTCGTCAATCCCTGGGTGATCGGTATGATCCATGACTCGACCGGCAATTTCGACGACGGCGGCCATGTCGCGCGTCACCCTCATCGTTATTTCAACGGCCTTTGGCCGCACCCCCGAAGCCGGGGCAGTCAATGCGCGACGTGAGGTATAATCATGTTGATCAGTGAAGTTCGTCTTCGCCGCCTCCAAGGCACCTTGCTAACCAAGGGCGTTCTTTGGGAGGAACGGCTCGTTCGCCCCATCGACATCTATCCGGAATATCGTGTGAGAAACGATTACGAGGGAGGTATCCAAACTCCCGACGGATTCAAGATCACCACGCATTTTGTGGAAATCCATACGGATGAAGGCGTCACTGGTCTTGCCGGACCGATCCCGGAAGGGGTCGCCTACATCATTGCCAAGCACCTGCGCAAATATCTGATTGGCCAGGACGCAATTGCCGGGGAGAAGCTATGGGATCAGATGCATCGCGGCATGGTCCATGGCCGCCAAGGCGACGCGATGCTGGCGATCAGCGCCGTCGACTGCGCGCTGTGGGACCTGCGCGGCAAATGGCTGGACCAGCCCGTTTACCGGCTGCTCGGCGGACCGATGCAGACGAAGATTCCGGCCTATGCCTCGATGCTCGGCTTTGCCGTGCTCGACGCCGGCAAGGTTCGCGAGCGCGCCATCGAGTATAAGGAAAAGGGCTACCGCGCCCAGAAATGGTTCTTCCGCCACGGCCCGATGAGCGGCACCGAGGGCATGAAGAAGAATGTCGAGCTGGTGCGCACGCTGCGTGAAGCAGTGGGCGAGGACTACGATCTAATGTTCGACTGCTGGCAGTCGATGGATGTCAACTATGTCGTCGACCTCGCAGAGCGGATCGAAGAATACAAGCCGCGCTGGCTGGAAGAATGCGTCATGCCCGATCGCATCGACAGCTATCGGAAACTCAGCGAACGCATCCGCATCCCGCTCTCGGGCGCCGAGCACGAATATACCCGCTGGGGCTTCAAGCGCTTCATCGACAGCGAAGCACTCGACGTCATTCAGCCCGATATCTACTGGTGCGGCGGTCTGACAGAGACGCTGAAGATCGCGGCCTATGCCACGGTACACGATCTCATCACGATCCCACACGGTCATTCGAGTTTCGCCACCGCGCATTTCTCGGCCGTGCAGTCGCCGATCCATACGCCCTACCAGGAATATCTGGTGAAGTGGAATGCGGTGCATCAGCATTTCCTCGTCGATCCGCTCGATGTCATCGATGGGATGATCGAAGTGCCTGAGAGACCCGGCCTGGCGATGGAAATCGACAGGACCAAGATCGAGGCGGAAGACATTATCTTCGCGGCCTGATGCCGAAGATTACGGCCGGGCCGGCAGATCGCCCGGCCTGCAACATGTTCTCCGATAACGCCGGGATCACGAAGAGTTTCGTTATCAATCTCCGAGGTTTGACCTATCTAAATTGTAACGCCGGCTATTGAAACCTAGGGGTTCTTCAGGGGAGCGATTTCATGAGACATATTGTTAGCATAGTGCAGAAAGCAGCTTTTGCTCTCGGCGTTGGTTTCATCGCTCTCGGTGCGCCCTCGAGTCCCTTCGCAGCTACGCCGGCTTCCGCCCAGACCATCATCGACGACTGGCAGAAAGTGAAGCCGCCGGCGCCGCCGCAATTGAAGCCGGTGATGGTCGATGCGAAGACCACGGCTCTGCTGATCCTCGATTTCAATGGCGCACAGGACCCCACGAAGGGACCATGCAACAAGAACACCAAGCCGCGCTGCCTGGCCTCCGTGCCGAAGGTCAAGGCTCTGCTTAACGAGGCCCGTGCCAAAGGCATGCTTGTTATCTACAGCCTGGCCGGTGCGGGCGAACCTCAGGACATCGCCACAGATCTTGCGCCCCAGGCCAGCGACCCGATCGTAAAGTCCAGCGCCGACAAGTTCGTCGGCACCAATCTCCGCACCATCCTCGCCGACAAGGGCATCAAGACCTTGATCGTCACCGGTACAGCCTCGGAAGGCGCCGTTCTCGACACAGCGACCGATGCGGCACTGAACGGGATGAACATCATCCTCCCCGTCGACGGCATGTCGTCCACCGAACTTTACGGCGAGCAATATGTCGCGTGGCATATGGTCAACGCGCCCGGCGTTTCGCAGAAGACGACGCTGACCAGGAGCGACATGATCAAGTTCTGATGTTCTGGCTGCTTGGCCATGACGCTGGGCACGTGAGAAATCCCGTTTTCAAATGAAAGCGGGATTCGTTGTTGCGTTGTGGTTCTTATGCCAGCGCCTCTTCGAACAAATTCAACAGGCGCTTCCAGTGCCTTTCGGCACCGGTTTCGTCGTAGACACCATGATCGGAGACAGTCCAACCATGGGCCATGCCGACATAGTTCTCGATCATGTGGTCGACGCCGCCTGTGCGGAGTGCTTCGGCAAGCCGGGCGGATTGCTCCGGCGGAAAGCTGCTGTCGATGCCAGCAACGCCAATATAGACGCGGCCTTTGATGTCGGCAGCCAGGCGATGCGGGCTGTCTTCTGCATCACTGGCAAGATTACCGCCGTGGAAGCTCGCGGCTGCCGTGATGCGGTCGCAGTAGGCCGCCGCTGCCGTCAGAGCGCGAGCGCCGCCCATGCAATAGCCGACAGCGCCGATCGTGCCGGTAGCGCCGGCTGCTGTCAGGGCGTCAAGGAAGGAGGCGCCGTCGCGCTTGGTCATCTCTTGCGTCGTGCCGCGCAACATGGTCATGATTTTTTCGCGCGCGGTCGGGTCGCTGAAGGACGTGCCGTCGAATGGACCATAGGCGCCAAAGCGATAGAACAGGTCGGGCAGCAGCACGATATAGCCGGAATCGGCAAGCCGCTGTGCCATGTCGTAGAGCGCCTGACGCGGACCCATGGCGTCCATGTAGAAGATGATACCACGCTCAGCGGAAGCGCCGTTGTCGGGACGGAATATGGTGGCAGTCGCGATGCCATCGGCCGCATTGATTTCAATTTGTTTCATCATCAAATCCGCTCTCCAGAACCTAAACAAACCAGTGCATAGCTGATTAAAGCTACGCAGCCGCCTTGTTGTCTGGTTCCTGATTCCCGCGCAAGTCCACGACTTGTCGCATCGAGGCTCGTTTCACGCGGGGCT
>NZ_JARFYN010000072.1 GCF_030272695.1 Martinezella calliandrae | reverse complement strand
AAAGCCAAAGGGGAGCGTCATCACCCGCCCCCGTTCCTCCCTTGCAACCCGGCCCAGCCGGTCGGATCGGGGGCTGATCTCCCTACCCTGTAGCAGCCTTTAAGCCCTTGTTGCATTTACATTAGAAGTCGCACGCAAAGTTAAAGTGTCCTGATCCTGCAAAGCTGGAATGTCACTCTCCCCGGGGGGCGGCCGCAATCCGCTTCAAAATCAAATCTGCGTCGGCGGCGAATTGAATTGGCCAAACGAAAATACCCCGCACAAAATGTCCGGGGCAATCTTCGCTTCCTGAACCGCGATAGAGCTGGGCGCCAGTCTTCACATCAGAGCAATCAGAACTCAGACCACTCCTGCTGGAGATGTTTAAGCGCAGCATTGCCTTGGGTGACAGGAGCGGGGCGCGCAGCAAGCCGGCCTGTTGTCGGGGCTGAGGCAGGCCGGGCCATGGGCCTCGCCTGTGGCTCCATGCGCTCGGCCTCGCCTGTGCGGAATGCGCTCAGGAGCTCTCCGAGACGCTTGCTTTCCTCGGCCAAACCAGCGCCAGCCGCATTCATCTCTTCGACCATGGCGGCATTCTGCTGTGTCGCCTGGTCCATATGATTGACGGCGCTGTTGATCTCCGACAGGCCCATGGACTGCTCCTGAGCGGCGGTGGCAATCGCATCCATGTGCTGATTGATCTGCAGCACCAGGTCGGCGATAGCTGCGAGCCCCTGACCTGTGTCGTTAACGAGCTTCACGCCCTCGCTGACGGCGACTTCGGAGTTGCCGATCAGGGCCTTGATCTCCTTGGCGGCATTAGCCGAACGCTGGGCTAGCTCGCGGACCTCCTGGGCGACAACGGCAAAGCCTTTGCCGGCTTCGCCTGCACGCGCCGCCTCGACGCCGGCGTTAAGCGCAAGTAGGTTGGTCTGGAAGGCGATCTCGTCGATCACGCTGATGATTTGGCCGATCTGCTTGGAAGAATGCTCAATTCTTCCCATGGCGCTGACGGCATTGCTGACGACCTGGCTGGAGTTTTCTGCCCGCGATCGGGCTCCACGGACCAGGTCACGTGCATCGCCCGCTCGTTTGGAGGTCGACTGAACATTTGCCGTTACCTCTTCGAGTGCAGCTGCCGTCTCTTCCAGCGAGGCGGCCTGCTGCTCCGTGCGCTTGGAAAGATTATCGGAAGCCTGGGAAATCTCGTAACTGCCGCTGTTTACGAGAGACGCGGCCTGGCCGACCTGGGACATGGCAGCGCGCAGCTGGCTGACCGATGAATTGAAGTCGTGACGCAGAGCTTCGAACTGCGCAGCCAGCGGCGTTTCGATCTCACAGCGCAGGTCGCCGGATGCCAAATGACGAAGTCCTGTGGCAAGTGAAGCCGTCGCCTGTAGCAGCCTCTGTTCGGCCTCTGCTTCGGCACGGCGCTGAACTTCGACGCGTTCATTCTCCGATGTAATACGTGCGGCGGCGGCTTCGGCTTCAAGCGCCTTGTTGCGCAAGGCTGCCTGTTGGAAAATCTGTACGGAACGCGCCATGGCGCCAATCTCATCACGCCGCTCGACACCACCGATTAAGACCGAGAGATTGCCTTGGGCGAGTTCAGTCATGGAATGAGTCAGCACACCGACGGGCTTGGTGACTCGAAAGATGATGACGCAGATGCCCGTAATGCTCAGAGCGACGGCAACAAGGAAAGTGAGCCCATATGCGATTAATCTGACGAATGCATCATTCTGGCTGGCGGATGCCTTGGCGACCATGCCATCTGCTGCCGCCGCGGCCGTGTTCGTGATGGTTAGGAGGGCGGCGTTGCTAAGCGGGCGCCAATCATCGAGAGACATTGCCTTCTTCTCACCGGCTGCGAACTTCGCAAGCAATGCACTGTGTTTTGCTGCAAAGTCACCGCTGAAATAGGTCGTGCTGCTGTCTCTATAGGCGTCCTTGACGACCTGTGGTGTCGACGGATGATTGACCAGAGTGCCGATCTGTTCCCAGATGAAATTCGCAGCGTAATCGAACTGTTGGATCTTGCTGACGTCCTCAGGCTTCATCGCCTCTCCAGAGGCGAGCGTGTTGACGAACAAGAGGTTTGCAGCACCAGCCGTTGCGCGCGCGTACCATGTCAGTGCACGGATTTGAATGGGAGCCGTCATTGACGGATCGCTCGTGCGAATCCGGCTTTCAATAGCGGTCGAACCAGCCTCCAACGCGGTCAAGAACTGCTGACCGAGGTCCAGCGTCCTCGCCTGCAGTTTCGGGTCGCGATCAGCAAGCTTCTTGGTCACTTCGCTGTCGAGCGTTGAGCGGAAAGCAACCACGCGATCATAGGCGCTCATGACATCGGCAATCGGGGCTTTGAGGGTCGGGTCGTCGATGTCTGCCAAGACCGATTTTGCGTCAGCCATATATTTGTCGACGATGCGCCTGTCCGTTTTCAACAAGGTAAGCGTTGCATCTTGCGCGCCAAGCTCAATTTTGGCGAGCGACGACCCATCACCTCGCTCATTGCGAAAGTTCGCAAGTGTTTGGAAGAGCGCGCGGTCTAGTAGCGTGAATTTCGAAACGTCGGCATACATACCTGCATCGCGATAGGCATCAAGCATCGAAGATCCCGTCAGCGTACATAGAGCGACGCTGAGAAAAAGGAAAATTCCAACCAGTATATTACGAAGAGAAAAAACCATTATTGCTCACCTATGTTCGGGGTGCCGTGACGCTAACCCGCTCGGCCAAAACACGTATTTCTGGAGCTCTTGCGATGAAATTTCTAAAAGAAAAGCAGTCCGTGAGCCATCGAGGCGCCGCCCGATCACAGGCGCATCATGCCCTGCCCAATCAGAGGAATAGTTAACCCAGCTTTGTTGAAACAGGATTAATGCCCCTAAAAATATATGGGATATTTCGATCTGCCCGCGGCGCGAGGCCTACGGTGAACTGGTGCAAATCGATGGATCCGAACATCGTTGGTTCGAAGATCGCGGTGACCCATGTTAACAAGTTGGGAATCCAGCGATCAGGAACGAGGTTAATTTACACGGATGAAGCTCTTTTATTCACCAGGTTCTCCATACGCGCGCATTGCACGTATCGCGCTTCGCGAAAGCGGTTTGGCTGGCGAAGTTTCCGAGATCTTGGCTGCGAACCGGCGGCCAGATAATCCAGCGCTTGAATTCAGCGCCGTCGGTCGTGTCCCAACTCTGATCGACGGCGATTTCACAATCACCGAGACAAGGCATGTGTTTGACTATCTGGCATCGAAATGCATATCAGCGGCGATGCGGCAGCCCGAACATTTGAGCTGGCGGGAGATCGGTCAGGAAGGTCAAATACTCGGATTCCTGGAAGGAATTTCCAGTTGGGTCCGCGAGAACCGGGGCGAACCCCAGGCACGCTCCGACTTTCTTATTGGTGTTGAGGTCGAACGCTCAAATCGTTGTCTGGCTTATCTTGAGAATGAAGCTGGCGAGAAGCGCCTTCCGGACTTTCCGATGTACAGAAGCCTTGCTCTCGCTGCGGCGCTTGGACTGATGGAATTCCAGCAACTTCGTCCAGATTGGCGCACGATCCATCCAAGGCTGACGGCATGGTATGATCACCAAGCAATTCGGACATCCATGAAGGATACTGCGCCGGCCTGATGATAACGGCGTAGTTCGCGTAACTCACATCTGGGTCAAACATCACCGCCCCCTCACCTCCTTTACAAGCCGGCCCAGCCGGTCGAATCGGGGGCTCATCGCTTGAGCAAGTGGCATAGCCTGAGTGTCGCTTTCTATCGGTCTGAACCCGTTGCGCCTCTAATCAGCTTTGACAGTGTTGTAAAAAAAGCATTAGGCGTCTAGCCAGTTCTCGGTGGTCAGCCCAGGATAAGAGGCTAAGTCTCGGACATTATTCGTCACCAGAATGGTGTTCAGCGCGATCGCATGGGAGGCAATCAATTTGTCCAGATGGTCTCGTTTGCGCTCCCGCATCGCCACGCGCACCGGCCCATAGGCGCGCGCTGCGGACATCTCGAAAGGCGCCACAGTGATCAGCCTGGACAGCGCATCGAGGTTGGCACGCTCCCGCTCCGGATCATCCGAAGCCGAAACGCCATAGTCCAGTTCAGCAAAGGTAATGGCTGACATTACCACATCACCTACATAACAACCGGCAAAGCGGCGGGCCACTTGTTCCGGCTGGTTCTTCATCAGATAGATGCACATATTCGTATCAAGCATGTAGCGCGGCATCAGATCTGATCCCGCTCGTCCTGCTCATAGTCTTCCCTGCCGTCCTTCAGGAAGCTCGGCGAAAAGCGGGCAAAGACGTCCAGAAGCCGGCGAGCGACTGGCGAACGGGCCGGATGCGTATTTCGTCGCCCACCCGCTCGATTTCCAGCTCGACATCCGTCCGATCGAAGGCGAGTTCGGCCGGAATACGGACGGCCTGCAAGTTGCCATTTTTGAAAGCTCTGGTGGTCTGCATGATGTGCTCGCTGTGTGTACGAGGATGTACCATACGCCTCGATCCCCTAGATGCACATCCAGCGCGTGTATTTCAATATCCGTATTAGGCAAATGCTGCGCTCATGCCACGCCGCCCTGCCCGCTGGCGCTCGCCCGTCTCGCCGGCCGGCAACAGCAGTCAACCCGGGCAGCATTCGGGGAAGGCATCACGGCAGCCTCGGCATGTCCCCCTCACCTACACGCCAGATCCATGACCGCATTTCCATTCGCGCCTCGATCATCCCGGCGAGCACGACCTCGTAGGCCTTGTCGTCGGCATCCGCCGGCACGATGAACATGGCAACGGGATCCGGCCTTGGCTCCGGCAGGCTGACGCCGACCACAGGTTTGTCGGGGGACAGATTGAAATGCAGACCTTTCACACTCTTCGGCGCAGGCGGGCCAGGCATTCGAGCAATTGCCGCTCGTGCGCCGTCTCGAAAGGGATCCAGTTTTCGGTGGTGATCATGAGCGCCATCTCCTCGACCACGCGAGACCGGCGGCATTGAGCCCG
Source organism: Martinezella calliandrae (assembly GCF_030272695.1). Classification (GTDB taxonomy): domain Bacteria; phylum Pseudomonadota; class Alphaproteobacteria; order Rhizobiales; family Rhizobiaceae; genus Rhizobium; species Rhizobium calliandrae. The sequence continues at coordinate 24,081 of NZ_JARFYN010000072.1, read as the reverse complement.
AAGGTCAGGATGGTGGTGAAGGGCCGGATCGGCATTCTAGAAGGCGAACTCGGTCGCAAAAGTCTTTTCCTGCCGCTTCCATGCTCCGTCCTCAATACTCGCCGAGAGTAGGAAGACCGACTTCTCCGAGCTAAGCCGCGAGTTCGCCACCAGGGGCGGGTTGAACGAACAGGTGCTGGCCGATTTTCAAACCGAGGGCGGGGCCTCAGCGTTGCGGACGGCGCTCCACCGCATGCTCGCCCGCATCGAGGGCTGCGCTTAGAAAGTCGGCGGCGTGCAGGCGCTAATGACCTCACACGGGACCGGGCCGACACACCGGAAGCGATGCGGGCGGCGGCTTTCGAAGTAGTAGGCGTCACCCGGACCGAGGATTTTCCGTTCGTTGTCGACCGTGACCTCGAGTCTTCCAGAAAGGACGATGCCTCCCTCTTCGCCGTCGTGGACCAACGGAACCTTTCCTGTGTCAGCACCCGGCTGGTAGCATTCCTGCAGCATCTGCAGGCTCCTGCCGAACATGCTCTCCCCGACCTGGCGGTAGGAGATCCCGCCCTTGCCGATCTCGACCAGTTCTTCTGACGCATAGAATGCCTTCCTGGGCGTTTCCGGCTCGAGCGCGAAGAACTCCGCCAACCCGATAGGGATCCCGTCGAGGATGCGCTTCAACGCCCCGACCGACGGGTTCGCGTTGTTCGATTCGATCAACGAAATGGTTGAGTTCGGGACGCCTGTTTTCTTCGCGAGTTCCCGCTGGGACATGTTGTGGGCGGTGCGCACATAGCGCAGGCGGTTTCCGATATCGATTGACATGTCCGGCTGTTCTGGTTGTTCAGGATAGACCAAATAATAGAATCCAATCATCGTAATTTCAATGATTTACGTCATAAAAGAAAAGGGCTTGTTAGCCTCTTGGAAATGGCCGAATTCTTCGCGGAGCCGAAGGAGGGCACGATGGACCAGATCAACATGAAGAACGAACTCACACTCGACAATTTCTGGATGCCGTTCACGGCCAACCGCCAGTTCAAGGCAGCGCCTCGCCTGCTCGCCTCCGCCGAAGGGATGTATTACACCGATGTCGACGGCAATCGCGTTCTCGACGGCACGGCCGGCCTCTGGTGCTGCAACGCGGGCCACGGCCGCAAGAAGATATCGGAGGCGGTCGGGCGCCAGCTTTCCACGATGGATTTCGCGCCGACATTCCAGATGGGCCACCCGATCGCCTTCGACTTCGCGGCCAAACTTGCGAAGATCGCGCCCGGCGGTCCGTCTGCCGAGCTCGACCGCGTCTTCTTCACGGGCTCCGGTTCGGAATCGGTGGACACTGCCTTGAAGATCGCAATTGCCTATCAGCGCGCGATCGGCCAGGGAACCCGCACCCGCATCATCGGCCGCGAGAAGGGCTACCACGGCGTCGGCTTCGGCGGCATTTCGGTCGGCGGCCTTGTGAACAACCGCAGGGTCTTCCCGCAGATCCCCGCAGACCATATGCGCCACACGCTCGACCTAAACCGCAATGCCTTCTCCAAGGGCCTGCCTGAACACGGCGTCGAACTCGCCGATGATCTGGAGCGCCTCGTCCAGTTGCACGGCGCCGAAACCATCGCGGCCGTCATCGTCGAGCCGATGTCTGGCTCGGCTGGTGTCATCCTGCCTCCGAAGGGCTATCTCGAAAAACTCCGCGCAACCGCCGACAAGCATGGCATCCTGCTGATCTTCGACGAGGTGATCACTGGCTTCGGCCGTCTCGGAACGCCGTTCGCTGCCGACTATTTCGGCGTCGTTCCCGACCTCGTCACGACTGCGAAGGGCTTGACGAACGGCACCATTCCGATGGGCGCGGTCTTTGCCCGCCGGAAGGTCTACGATGGCCTGATGATCGGCCCGGAAAACGCCATCGAGCTGTTCCATGGATACACGTATTCCGGCCATCCGGTCGCCTGCGCAGCGGGCATCGCGACCCTCGATATCTACGAGGAGGAAGGCCTTCTTACGCGTGCCGCCGCCCTCGCCGACTACTGGCAGGATGCGCTGCATTCGCTGAGCGGTCATCCCCACGTCGTCGACATTCGCAATCTCGGCCTCGTCGGCGCAGTCGAAGTCGCGCCTCGCGACGGCGCTCCGGGAACACGGGCTTATGATGTGTTCGTCGAGTGCTTCAAAAAAGGACTGCTGATCCGCGTGACCGGCGACATCATCGCTCTCTCCCCGCCGCTCATCGTCGAGAAGAGCGAGATCGACAGGATCGTCTCCACGATCGGCGACGCTTTGAAGCGCATGGCATAAAGATAGAGGCGGGCCGGTTACGAGCTGGCCCGCATCGTCGACGGAAACCACAAAGAACCAAGGAGGAGAAAATGATAGCAGACGGAAAAGTGGCCCTCATCGTGGGCGGAGGAAGCGGAATGGGGGCGGCTGCGGCCCGCAGGCTCGCTGCCGACGGATTCCATGTCGGCGTGCTTTCCTCCTCCGGGAAAGGCGAAGCCCTGGGTGCGGAACTCGGCGGCGTCGGTGTCACCGGTTCGAACCAGTCGTCCGAGGATCTGAAAACCCTCGCAGATGCCGCGATCAGCCGCTGGGGCAGAATCGACGTGCTCGTGAACAGCGCCGGGCATGGGCCGAGGGCGCCGCTGCTTGAGATCAGCGACGAGGAGTGGCACCGCGGCATGGACGTCTACTTCATGAACGTCGTGAAGGCCGTGCGCGTCGTTGCGCCCGTCATGCAGGCACAGCGGTCGGGCTCGATCATCAACATCTCGACCGCATGGGTCGCGGAGCCATCGCCGATGTTTCCGACGTCGGCCGTCTTCCGGGCTGGCCTTGCGTCGTTTACGAAGCTATTTGCCGACACCTACGCGACGGACAATGCTCGAATGAACAATGTCCTCCCTGGCTGGATCGACAGCCTGCCCGAGACGGACGAGCGCCGGGCGAGCGTGCCGATGCGGCGCTACGGGACCTCGGATGAGATCGCCGCCACGATCTCTTTCCTTGCCTCCGACGGCGCCGGCTACATTACGGGACAGAGCATCCGCGTCGACGGCGGTCTGATGCGCCATGTCTGATGTCGGCCGGTCGTCCGACGACAAGGACTCGACAGCGGCCGTCTCCTCGTCGCCTGGTCGGCGGCTGAGGAGGCCGGGGCGCCTCTCGGGCCTAACGCTCACCGGCGCTTCGGCTTGGTCGCCAGAACATTCCGGATCGAGAAGCTCGAGTGAATGCGCAGGACTCCCGGCAACGTCGACAGTATCTCCTTGTGAATCCGCTCAAAATCACTGGCGTTGGCGATCTCCACGCGCAACAGGTAGTCCGATCCGCCCGTCATCAGAAAGCATTCCCGGATTTCCGGATACCGTCTGACTGATGCCTCGAAGCGATCGAGATGGTCTTCGGTCTGACGTTCGAGCGTGATGTTAATGATGACCGCAATCGTCGTTTCCACGTTTGATGTGTCTACCAATGCCGTGTAGCCGCGGATGACGCCCGATTCCTCCATGATCTTGATGCGCCGCATGCAGGCCGACGGAGACAGGCCGACCTCCTCGGCGAGCCTCGCATTCGATGTACGCGCGTCGAGGCGGAGGAGCCGGATGATGTTGCGGTCGATAGCGTCCAACGCAGCCATGATGGATTCCTCCAAAATTTCAGCAATTATTCTAATAATCATTTCTTTTTCGAATACTCAAAGACTATTTCGCGAGAAATTCGACGATAATTTCAATAAAACAGAAGCCGCAATTTGGATCTTGGAGGACCGTGATTTGCAAACGGTGAGGGTTGACGAACTGGATGTCGACGAAGCCAATGGCGTCGAAGGTGCGTCGGGGTATCTGACGGTCGACCTGGCCGCCCTTGGCCGCAACTACGCGAGGCTCGCGAAGATGGTCGCGCCCGCCCTAGCGGCAGCCGTCGTCAAGGCTGACGCCTACGGAATTGGAGCCGAGCGCGTCGCGAAGACTGTTTATGAACAAGGCTGCCGGCACTTCTTCGTCGCGCAGTTCGTCGAGGCGATGAAGCTCCGCCCGGCAGTTCCGCAGGACGCCCGGATCTTCGTCCTGAACGGCCTGCAGCCGGGCAACGAGGACATCTGCGCTTACGAGGACATCATTCCTGTCATCAATTCCATCGAGCAATGGCGAAACTGGAGCAGGACGGCGCGACGGCTGGGACGAAGGCTGCCCGCGGCGGTCCAGTTCGACACCGGAATGTCCCGGCTCGGGCTCCCGCCGGAAGAGCGTCCCCTCCTTGCCGAGGACCTTACCTATCGGTCAGACGTCGAAATCCTCTTCTTGATGAGCCACCTTGCATCGGCAGACGACGATGAAAGCACTCAGAACTGGGAGCAGCTTGAAGAGCTTCGAAGGATTGCCGAGGAGTTCCCCGGCCACGACCTGTCGTTCGCGAACTCCGGCGGTGTTTTTCTCGGCAATCCCTACCACAGCGCCCTCGCGCGTCCGGGGATCGCCCTCTATGGAGGTGCGCCGTCCAACGCGACGCGTCCTATGGAACCAGTCGTACGCCTCGACGTCGCCGTCGTGCAGACCCGGACCGTACCAGCCGGCACGAAGGTCGGATATGGCGGCATCCACGTCACCGCGAAGCAAACCAGGCTTGCGACGATCGCCGCTGGCTATGCGGACGGGCTGCCGCGAAGCCTGAGCGATCGGGGAGCGGTCTATTTCGATGGCGTTCGCCTGCCGATCGTGGGACGCGTGTCCATGGACAGCATCACCATCGATGTGAGCGCGCTTCCGGAAGGCGCTATTGGCATCGGCAGCCTCGTGGAGGTGCTCGGCCCCAACCGCACGCTCGAAGACGTCGCCCGTGAAGCGGGAACGATCTGCTACGAAATCCTGGCCAACCTCGGTCGTCGCTATCATCGTCAATATCGCTAAGGCCGGAAGAGCCGTGTCTCAAGAGGGTATCATGAAAGTTCTAGTTCTCGGGGCCGGCATCATCGGCGTAACGTCCGCCTACCAGTTGGCGAAGGCTGGCCATGAAGTGGTGGTCGCTGACCGCCAGACCGGTCCCGCGCTGGAAACGAGCTTCGCCAACGCGGGGGAAATCTCGTTCGGCTATTGCTCGCCGTGGGCCGCGCCCGGCATCCCGCAGAAGGCCCTGAAGTGGATCTTCATGGAGCACGCGCCGCTAATTCTTCGTCCGAAGTTCGACGCCGCGATGTTGTCGTGGATGATGAAGATGCTCGCGAACTGCACGTCCGAGCGGTACGCGCTCAACAAGAGCCGCATGCTGCGGCTGGCCGACTACAGCCGCATCGCGCTGGCCGACTTGAGGGCCGAGACCGGCATCGCATATGACGAGCGCATGCAGGGCACCCTTCAGCTCTTTCGGACGCAGGCGCAGCTCGACGCCTCCGCGAAGGACGTGAAGGCGCTCGCGGCGGACGGCATTCCCTACGAGGTTCTCGATCGGGACGGCTGCATACGGTACGAACCCGCGCTGGCACATGTTCGCGACAAGATCGTCGGCGGCCTGCTGACGCCCAAGGACGAGACCGGCGACTGCTTCAAGTTCACGAACGCCCTCTCGAAGAAGGCGGAGGAACTTGGCGTCCGCTTCTCCTATGGCACAACCATCAAGGGATTGGACGTCGAATCCGGGCGGGTCCTCGGCGCCCTGACCGATCGCGGAAAGATTCCTGCCGACGCCGTGGTCGTTGCCATGGGAAGCTACTCGCCGCTGCTGCTCAAGCCCTTTGGCATCAAGCTCCCCGTCTATCCCGTGAAGGGCTACTCACTGACCATTCCGATCACGGACGCCTCGAGGGCGCCGGAATCGACGGTGATGGACGAAACCTACAAGATCGCCATCACGCGCCTTGGGGACCGCATTCGCGTCGGCGGCATGGCGGAAATCTCGGGGTATACCAACGATCTCGGCCAGGCGCGCCGGAAAACTCTGGAGCATTCGGTCACCGATCTGTTCCCGGGCGGTGACCGCTCCAAGGCCACGTTCTGGTCCGGGCTCAGGCCAATGACTCCCGACGGCACACCTGTGATCGGTCCTACGAAGATCGAAGGCTTGTATCTGAATACTGGTCATGGGACGCTGGGTTGGACGATGAGTACCGGATCGGCCCGAGTTGTCAGCGATATGGTCAGCGGCAGAAGGCCTGAGATCGAGGCGGATGAGCTGGCGATTGCTCGGTATCAGCATAGCGCGGCCCGGCCAAGTGTTCATCAAGGTGGTGGTTTGGCGGATACCGCCGGCAAAACAGTGTGACTGCTAGTATTCTCGACCTGACACCGCGACGACAGCATGCCCGGCGCCGCCGCGGTCCACGAACTGAACTGCTCGAGGAATATTCTGAGATGCGGCAGCCATAGCGGACCTCGCGCTCGGCCATTTCGGCCCTTAGCAACTGAGACAGGATGGTCATGGCCGCATCAAAAGCTGGAGCCCCTGCTCGATTAAGTCCGTTACGGCCTGGGTCATGCCATACATCTTCAGGCTACGGAGCATGATAATGACGGCCGCACTGGCAGGATCATGACCGATGGCAACCTCCTGCGATCCGGAAACGCAGACCATCATTGCGTTCGACATTCGCCTGGGGTTCGTGAAGCAAGGTCAGTGACTGTGGCGTGTCGATGTCCCGACCGTCGGTCGTCTTGCTGTCGATCAGCCGGTACAACAGATTTAGCACATGTGTCTTGGTCGCTTCGCCCGCGTCCAGGGCCAGTTCAGTTCCACCGCCCCGACGTCGACCTGTTCGTCGCGGTGCAGAACGAGAGCAAGGATATCGAGCATCTCGCGGTCTCGACAAATGCGGATCCCCAGCGCGATCCTGCAATCATTTGCGATCAATCCAAGCTCTGGCGGCGCCGGATCTCAGCCTCGGACGGGTCCTTTTGCGCAAACGAGCCCGTCTTAACTTCGCCGGCGGGCTCGTAAGTTGCCATAATGACGCCGCTTGGAAACGATTGCGAGCGGCTGAGTTTCAAGGCGGCGGGAACGGTGCCGTCACCGAAAAGCCGTTTGCCCTTGCCGAGCACCAAAGGGAAGATCAGCAGAGTGTATTCGTCGATCAATCCATGGCGAAGCAGGGTCTGAATAAGATTACTGCTCCCCTGGATCAGGAGATCCGGCCCCTCGCCCTTCTTCAACTCCGTCAGCGCCGCCGCGACATCGGCACCGAGTGATCGGCTGTTGTTCCAGCTAAGCGTGATATCGCCCCGGGTCGCAACATATCTGGTGACCTTGTTGAACAGCACGGCAATAGGGTCGTCTTCATCGGCGTAGGGCCAATGGGCGGCAAAGATATCGTAGGTCTTGCGGCCAAGCAAAAGGTCGAACGGCTTGTGGAACATTTGGCCCAAGGCTGCGCCGGTCGCTTCGTCGAAATAATGGAATGTCCAACCGCCGAACCGGAATCCGCCGGTTGGATCCTCCTCCGGAGTGCCCGGCGCTTGCATGACGCCGTCAAGGCTGACGAATGTGGCTGCAACGATCCTGCGCATGATGTCCTCCATGAACTTTGGGTCGATCCAAGGACGTTTCCCTTTGAGTAAAACCGACACGCGATCGGAATTTTCTGTCTAAAGCTTTACATCACTGCCGACCGCGCCTGCCTCCACGATGCCCGAGCGCAAATTCGCGACCCCGTGACACAATCGAAGACCGCCCTTCACCGAACACGCAATCTAACGTCCAGGTAGCACTTGTGACCAATAGACTCTTGAATGACGGGCCGGAATCGGCGACATTCGTCCTACCATTATTTCCTTTGCGGTCCGAACCCGGTTTCTGGTCCGCCTCGTTCGAAAATGCCTGGATAAAAGCGTGAGCAGCGATTCATCAAGAAGCGCCGCGAAGCCATTGGCTTCGTTGGCGCATGTCAGCGCGGCCGGTTGGGGTCGGGGTCTCTCCACCATCGTGCGGATCACGCATATGACGCTGCACCATCCCTGGCAGACTGGCTTTGCGATCGGCGCGACATTCGTTGCGTCGACGCTCCAGCTCTCGATCCCACGCCTGCTCGGCCGCGCGGTCGATCAAACACAAACGGTGGTTGCCGGTGGCGCAGCCGGGCAGCTCGCGGAAAATGCATTGTTGACGACTGCGCTGCTCCTGCTGGTCGTCAGCATCCTGCGCGGCCTTTTCACGATGGTGCAGAACTATTACAGCGAAGCCGTCGGGCACCATATGGGCTACGAGCTGCGGCTCGCCTGCTACGAAAAGATCCAGCAACTCTCCTTCAGCTTCCACGACACCGTGCATTCCGGCGATCTCATTACTGTCGGCCTGCTCGATCTTGAGGGCGTGCGCATGTATTTTTCGACGGCGCTGGTGCGCATGGTGCTGCTCACCATGTTAATCGGCGTCGGCGCTTACATGCTGCTGTCGACTGATGTCCTGCTCGGCCTTTTGGCGCTGAGTTTCGTACCCTTTGTCGCCTGGCGCTCGTCGGTGACACAGCTGCGATTGCGTTCGACCTGGCTCGACCTGCAGGAACGGCTCTCGGTACTGACCCGCGTGATGGAAGAGAACCTCGGCGGCATTCGTGTCGTACGCGCTTTCGCCGCGCAGGCTCATGAACTCATGAAGTTCGACAGGGCGTCGCACAATGCGCTCACGCTCGCCCACAAGCGCGTCGGCATTCGCGTCGTCAATACCAGCGCCATGAACTTCTCCTTTTTCGCGGCCATGGGCCTTGTGCTCTGGGTCGGCGGCAACAAGGTGATTGCAGGCGAGATCAGCGTCGGCACCCTCGCCTCATTTTTGACCTTCATGACCATTCTGCAGATGCCGGTGCGCCAACTCGGCCTGATGGTCAACGCGTTCGCCCGTGCGTCGACCTGCGGCTCGCGCCTGTTTGCCCTGCTTGACCTCGACATTGCCATCAAGGATGCTCCGGACGCCAAGCCGCTTGCCGTCACGGACGGTGTTCTGCGCTTCGAAAATGTCGGCTTCGCCTATCCCGGCCCGGAAAAACGCCCGATCCTCAGGAATATCAGCTTTGAGGCGCGGCGCGGCGAGACAATTGGCATCGTCGGCCCCCCGGGCAGCGGCAAATCCACCATCGCCCATCTGATTCCACGCTTCTACGACGTTGCATCCGGCCGCATCACGATCGATGGCCAGGACATCCGCAAGGCGACACTGCAGTCGCTACGCCAATCCGTTGCCGTCGTACAACAGGATTCCTTCCTATTCACCACCAGCATCGAAAACAATATCGCCTATGGCGATCCCTGGGCAAAGGAACAGCGCATCGAGCGCGCCGCCGGTTCCGCCCAATTGCACAACTACATTCTCGGCCTGCCGGCAGGCTATACCACCGTCGTTGGCGAACGTGGCGTGTCGCTTTCCGGCGGTCAACGCCAGCGTTTGACGATCGCGCGCACGCTCATGCTGAAGCCGGCGGTGATGGTATTCGACGATTCCACCGCCGCGATCGACGCCGCAACCGAGCAACGTATCCGCAGCGCCATGAAGCGCTTTGCCCGCGACCGGGTGACCCTCATTGTCGCCCACCGGCTAAGTTCGCTGATGCATGCCGACCAGATCCTGTTTATCGAAGACGGTGAGATCGTCGAGCGTGGAACGCATGAACAGCTTCTTGCCGCTGGAGGGCGGTACAAGGCGCTGTACGACCTGCAGGTTCGCCCGGATGACGAAGTCTCGAAGGCGCCTGCTAACAAGGTCTCATCGGCGAAAAGGGAGGCCTGACAATGTCGGAAACCACTGAAACCGAGCGCAACGATGTGCGCGAGGACGGGCGGCGCCCTCCCCGTGCCGTGGTCGGCTCGCATCGCGTCGAGGAAGAGATCTTCGGTAAGGTCTTCGACGGCAAGATCATCCGCCGCATCTGGACCTTCGTCAGTCCCTATCGACGCCAGATCTACATCTCGATCGGGGCGGTGCTTCTCTTCACCGGGTCGCAGATCGTCATACCGCTCGTCATCCGTTACGCGATCGACCACGCGATGGCGCCTGGTGCGACCGACTATACCGCGCTTTGGTTGGCCTTGGCGATTTTCGCGGCGGCGATCGTCGTCAACTACGCTGCAAGCTACGTGCAGGAGACATTTGTCGGCGAGGTCGCTGAAGACGTGCTTTTCGATATCCGCCGGGCGATGTTTGCGCATCTGCAACGGGTTTCGCTCTCCTTCATGGACAAGACCGAGGTTGGTCGGCTGATGTCGCGCCTTCAGGGCGACGTCAACTCCATGCAGGAATTCCTTGAAACATCTGTGCTTTCCGTCGGCGATATCGCCCTGCTCTTCGGCATCGTCGTCGTCATTCTCTCGCTGGACTTTCGGCTGGGCCTGCTGACGCTTTCGGTCATGCCGATCCTCTTCATCGTCCGCCTGTTCTGGCTGCCGAAGGCGCGCGTCGCCTTCATGAACGCGCATGAGACCAACTCCGTCACCAACGGCGCATTGGCCGAGGCGATCCACGGCGTGCGCGCGGTCCAGGGCATGCACCGGCAGAGCGTGAATTTCGGCCTTTTCGACGACAAGGCGCATACGAATCTCAAGGCACATTTGACGGCCGCGAGATACGCACAGGTGATGGTGCCGATCGTCGACACGCTGACGGGCATGGCCATGGCTATCGTCATTATCGTTGGTGGTTCGATGGTGCTGAACCACAAGCTCGATGTCGGCATCATGGTCGCCTTCCTGTTCTACATTCAGCGTTTCTTTGACCCTATCCGCTCGCTCACCATGCAATATTCCGTCATGCAGCGCGCCATGGCCTCCGGCCAGAGGCTAACGGACGTGCTCGACGTGCCCATCGACATCAAGGATGCGCCGGACGCCAAGGTGCTGTCGCCGGATATGGACGGCTCGGTCGAATTCCGCGATGTCGTCTTCGGCTACAATCCGAAACATCCGGTGCTGAAGAATGTCAGCTTCAAGGTCAATCCCGGCGAGACCGTAGCGCTGATCGGGCCGACCGGTTCGGGAAAATCGAGCTCCATGGCGCTGATCCATCGTTTCTACGACGTGCAACAGGGCCAAGTACTGGTCGGCGGCCATGACGTGCGCTCCCTCACCCAGGATTCGCTTGGCCGGCAGATCGCCATGGTGCTGCAGGAGCCTTTTCTGTTCACCGGCACGGTTTTGGAGAACATTCGCTACAACAAGGCAGAGGCGACGCGCGAGGAGGTCGTCGAGGCTGCGCAAGCGGTCGGCGCACATGAGTTCATCATGCGGCTTACCGACGGATACGACACTGTGCTCGGCGAGCGGGGCGGCGGTCTGTCGCTCGGCCAGCGCCAGCTCGTCAGCTTCGCCCGCGCGCTTGTCGCCGATGCGAAGATACTCGTGCTCGACGAGGCAACCGCGAATATCGACAGCTATACTGAAATGCTGATCCAGAAGGCGCTGGTGAAGCTGCTCGAAGGCCGCACCGGGCTTGTGATTGCGCACCGCCTCGCCACGATCCGCGAGGCCGACCGCATCATCGTCTTGCAGAACGGCCAGCTGATCGAAAGCGGCAACCACCATCAGCTCATGGCCAATGGCAAGCTCTATTCGAAGCTCTATAACCTGAACTATGCCTCTTTCGACGACATTCCCGAGGAGGAAGTGACCTCATCGGCGCCGGCGGAGTCGCATACGTAAGCTCTGGATTACCGTAGATCGGCCCTCCTGGGGCTCCGGTGCACCGGCCCCGCGCTCGTTATGACAGAAAATCTATCCCGTCTCGTCTGTCTGTTTGTCTGTCGAGACTGATCTTGTCGCTTCACCACTCTTAACGGCTGATGCTCATCTTTGGCGAGGCAGTGAATGTCCCAGCTCACCATCGAGCTGGCCGTCACTTTGCATCGTTTTTAGTGACTTGCATGATGATAGTTACTCATGCTATTCGCCTCGCCCATGCAGAGAACAAGCTTCAGCGCCTTCAAATGTCCCGCCGCCCGTGCGCTCGAAAGCGTTGGCGACTGGTGGAGCATTCTGATCCTGCGTGATGCGCTTCAGGGTCTGACACGCTTCGATGAGTTCCAAAAGAATCTGGGTGTTGCACCGAATATCCTGACACGGCGGTTGAAGCATTTGACGGATGAGGGCCTGTTCGAGCGACGCCTCTACAGCGAACGGCCGCCGCGCTACGACTATGTGCTGACCGACAAGGGGCGCGACTTCTTCCCCGTTCTCATGGCGCTTTTTGCCTGGGGCAACCGGTATTTGCCGCCTGAGGAAGTCGCGATGCGCATTGCCGACGCAACGACCGGCGAGGATCGCGATCCCCTGCTCATTGATCGCATCACTGGCCGCGCTTTTCACCCCGAAGATACGGTTCTGGTACCCGGGCCGGCCGCGGATGAGACCGTCCATGAACGGATCGCGCAGATGAAAGCATGGTTCCTGGGCTTCGACGCCTGATAAAGATAGGAGAACCTCACTATGGATCGCATCGTCGTAACGGGCATAGGCCTGGTTTCGCCACTCGGCGTCGGCGTCGAACGTGCCTGGAAGCGGCTGGTCGAGGGCCGCTCGGGTCTTAGAACCCTGCCTGAGACAATGGTCGGCGATCTCGCCGCCAAAATCGGTGGCGTCGTACCGAGCCTCGAGGAAGATAGCGAAGCCGGTTTCGATGCCGATCGCTACGTACCGACAAAGGACCAGAAGAAGATGGACCGCTTCATCCTCTTCGCCATGGCTGCTGCCGAAGAAGCAATCAAGCAAGCAGGTTGGCAGCCGACCGACCTCGAACAGCTCGAGCGCACCGCAACGGTCATTGCCTCGGGTATCGGCGGCTTTCCGGCGATCGCCGATGCGGTGCGCACGGCTGAGACGCGCGGCGTGCGGCGGCTGTCGCCCTTCACCGTCCCCTCCTTCCTCGTTAACCTGGCGGCCGGTCAAGTCAGCATTCGCTATGGCTACAAGGGACCGCTCGGCGCGCCGGTGACGGCATGCGCGGCAAGCGTCCAGGCGATCGGCGATGCGGCGCGGCTCATCCGTGCCGGCGAAGCCGATGTAGCGATCTGTGGTGGCGCGGAGGCCTGCATCGACAAGGTGAGCCTCGGCGGCTTTGCGGCGGCACGCGCGCTTTCCACCGGTTTCAGCAACCGGCCGGAAGAAGCCTCTCGCCCCTTTGACGCCGGCCGTGATGGTTTCGTCATGGGCGAAGGCGCCGGCATGCTGGTGATCGAGACGCTCGACCACGCCCTTGCCCGCGGCGCCACGCCACTTGCCGAGCTCGTCGGCTACGGCACCGCCGCGGATGCCTATCATATGACCGCAGGCCCTGAAGACGGCGACGGTGCGCGCCGGGCGATGCAGGCGGCTCTTGCCCAGGCCCGCATTTCACCTCGTGAGGTCAAACATCTCAATGCACATGCCACCTCGACGCCGGTCGGCGATCGCGGCGAGATGGAGGCGATCAAGACGGTGTTCGGCCGTGACGGCGCTATTGCGGTCAGCGGTACGAAAGCGGCGACGGGCCATCTGCTGGGTGCTGCCGGTGGCCTGGAAGCGATCTTCACCATCATGGCGCTGCGCGATCAGATCGCACCTCCAACTCGCAATCTGCAGGCGCCAGACCCGGCTGCCGAGGGCATCGATATTGTCGGCGTGACCGCCCGTCCTATGGCAATAGAATATGCCATCTCCAATGGTTTCGGCTTCGGCGGAGTGAATGCCAGCGCTCTGTTCCGCCGCTGGCAATAGTCGGGCCTGGTTCTTCCGGCTGGCTTTGGATCAATAAATAGCCCGGCAGTGTTCGCGGTATCTTCGCTAAGCTTGGCGGGCCGTTTGGCGGCAAAAGACTGATTGCGACCACACTCCCGTCGTCCCTTTTGCAAAACTTAAAGCGCGCTATCTTTTCCGGGATATTGCCGGAGATTGACCATGCGCGCTTTATCTCTCGCCGCCTTCTGCATCATCCTCGCCTTTGCACCGACCGCACGAGCGCAGGATCCGGTACAGTCGGCGCAGACTTTGATCGAGGAACAGATCGACGCGTTCCTGCACAATGATGCAGCGGCCGCATACTCCTTCGCAGCCCCCGGCATCAAAGCGCTTTTCCCCGACAAGGACACCTTCTTCGCCATGGTGAAGAAGAGCTATCAACCCGTGTTCCACCCTGGCAACTACGCCTTCGGCAAGAGCCGTTCCATCGACAACGGTGCCGTCGTCTTTCAGGAAGTGTTGATCACCGGTTTGGACGACAAGGACTGGACGGCGATCTATGAGATCACGCGCCAGCCGGATGGCAGCTACAAGATCAATGGCGTGCAGATCCTGCCGAATACGTCGAGCGAGGGAATTTAAGCGAAATTCCCTCGGTCTGCGTAGCAGGCGCTGCCGAACGGTTGTTTTGCCTCAGCAATACCATTCAAATCGTCGTCACGTCGGGACGAGTTTTAGCCACCCGCCCTGCCGAAACCGACGGGCTGAACCGCCGCCCCATCGACCAAAGGCTTGGGCGCCGGAACGGCTACCGTAGAGGTTGGCACCGCGCTGATGCTTGCCGTCGTGGTCGGATCCAGCGTTGGAACGGGGATCTGGTCCCCGGTCGGCAACAAGATCGGAGATGGCGTTGTTGTGACCGCGTTCGTCGTCACCGTGTTCGTCGTCACATAGTTCATTGCAACTTCGAAAGCCGGGAGCGGCGCTGGCGTCTCAAGCGCTCCATCCAGCCCGCGTTTCTCATAGAACGCGTTTCCGCCGGCCACGGTAACATAGTGTATGTTGTTATAAGGGAATTTCAGGCCTTCGGTGTGGAAGAACATCGCATCCTTGACGTCTGGATGCCGTTCTCCACTCAAAACCTCCGACGCCGCTTGTTCGAGATCGGGTTCGGCCAGGTCGCTGACCGTCCTCGTCATCACGCCTGGCGCAAATTGCCTTTTTTGCGCGACGACGCCGCAAATCGATGAGGCGTAGGCACCGGAGGTCAGCCTGTTCATCACCACCGACCCCACTGCCATGTATCCATCATGGTCCGAGTGCTCGGACTCGAAATACATCGCTCGCTTCAAACAATCGCGATCTTTTGCTGTGTAGTTGTAAGTTACCTTCGTCGGTCGAACAGACTTCGAAGAGTTCCGGCTGGCCAAGGGTGCTTTCGCCACCGTCGTACAGCCCGTGGCTGCCAGTCCGACAAATATTAGTCCGGAAAGACAGGTCCCCAATGCGCGTTGCGCCCTCAACGGCAGGTGCCTCCTATTTTATTAGTGAGCCCTTATCGATAAAGTGGGAGGTTTTGTAGCCGAACTTTTAAGCAATTTCAAACGTAAAGCACCAAAAATATGACAAATGGATTTTATCAGCGGCCAAGGGATCGTTTCGCAATTGGCTATTTTCCAACGCGTTCCCGTCACCGCGCGGTCTCAGGCGGCCTTTTCAAAGAGCTGAAATATGCCGCCTGAAGCGCCTAATTCATCAGACGAAGATCGAGACATAAGACATTGCTGATATTATATATTCTAATTGAGCTGCTGGTTCCGGACGCCAGCCGACCTCGATCAAAATGCGTCCTGGAGCGAAGCAATAAAACAACCAACCGCCCCTCATCGCCGACGGTGGTTTCCAGATCTCGCAGCCGGCCAATTTGACGCGCTCGAATTGTGCGTCGACCGCAACGCGCGACGGCAGCATGAAGCCGATGTGATAGGTGTTGCGGCCGACCGATACGGAATCAGCTGCGCCGAACGCCTCGACGGGACGGCTGATGACCAGTTCGAGCCCCGCGTCGTCGCGCAGGATGGCACGGCCGTTCGCTCTACCTGTTTCGATTTCGGTGAAATCAAAAACGGAAACCAAAAAATCCCGCGTCGCGGCGACGTCGGGAACATGCAAATCCAAGTGATTCAGTCGCATGACAGCTCCAAGGGGTTTCCCCGCAGAGGCATGTCGCTCGAAACGGCCCACGCCAACGCGGGGTACTCGGCCACAATGACCAAGTTCCGCGTCGCGGGCCCTCACGCCAAGGCGTGGAGCAGAGCTTCCGGATGGAAGGGGTTGGGCCTACCGAAACCAACCCTGCCTTTTTCGACAGCTTCAATTAGCGCGAAATCGAGATGCGTTCAAGCGCAGCGCACTGACACTCCAGGGCAATCGCTTCAGCTTTGGAATTGGTTGTAGCGCGGAGCAGTAGGATTGTGATTCATGAAAAGCTTCGAATTGACGGAGCCGTTCACGCCAGCCCCTCACACTTCTTCACGCGCCATTCTCGATTATTTTTCGATGCTTTCCGATCCCCGGCAATGTTGGCGGGTGGTTTATCCGCTGCCGGAGGTTTTGATGCTCGTGCTGTGTGCGACGCTGAGCGGCATGGAGGATTTCGCACCAGAACCTTCACGATGTCGCCGTCGACAATAGTTCGATGACGACAATCAGAAATGCCTAATACAGAAAAGGGCTAGACCATAAATCGGGATCCAAGACCCGAATGCATGAGTCTCATCTGTTCTTTCCGTGGCCCTTCCCACCCGCACCTTGAGAGGAATGGCTGCCGCTCATGACATCGGCTGCAGGGGTGTCCGAGGCGACAATGGGGTTGGCGACATAGGGCTGGGCGGAAGCCGCGCTAAGGCTTTGACCGTATTGTTCGTGGCAGGTTACGGCTTTTCCACGACTGTCCTTGATAAAATACCCATCTTCCCGTGGATTCCAGACAAAGACCATGCCTCCACCCGTCAGTCGAATTGCCCTTTTGGGTCCCGCATCCTTGCGCATTTGAAAGATCTTCCCGCCGTATTCGAGCAGGGAGTTTTCGACGCGGAGAGTTTCGCCTGCGCCGGCGCACGATAGATAGGCGTAAGCGCAACTGCTGTGGAAAGAACCGGCAAGGACTAGAGCAATAAGTCGGTACACTTTGATCTCCTGCGTCTAGTGTGGAGCCCCTGTCACTGCAGAAGCCTACATCATGATGGCGATTGATCACGACTGGATCGGTTCGGTGCATAGAACCACCCTTCGCCACTCAGCAAAGCTGCCGCGAAGGCGTTCGACGGCTTAGAATATTTCGGTGCCGCTGGCCGCGCATATATCATTTGACATAAAGCTGCTATTTTTCGCTAGGGCAACTGAGGGAGGGGTAAAGATGAACTTCGACTTCGTCAGTAGGATCTACGAAGCCGCTGCCGTGCCTGAACTCTGGTCGGGCAAAGGAGTGCTGCACCAACTTGCGAGACGTGGAATATGCCAAAAAGGAGTTCTTTTAGCGGTCGCCCCCTCGGGGGATGTTCGGTGGCTGGGTAACGATGCCTCCGTTGAAGCGATGCAGGTCTATTCTCGCGACAGCTGGTTTGAGCACAACCCCTATCTTGCGAAGGCGCGCGTTCAGAAATTTAACGAGCCAAGATTCGTCAGGGATACCGAGGTGATGTCTCCGGAAGAGATGGAGACCAGCCCTTATTATCGGGGCTTTATGCGGCCCCAAGGCTTCTATTGGCATGCTGGAACCAACGTTTCTTCGCCAAGCGGAGACGTATTCAAATTCTCCGTGCATCGAAGCTTCGAGGACGGTCCGCTCCCTCAATACGCTGTCGACAAGCTTACGGCGTTTCGTCCCCATCTGGCGCGCGCAGCTCTGGTTGCCAGCCGCATCCGCTTCGAGCAGATCAGGACGGCGGTCAATCTCATCGACTCACTCGGGTTGCCGGCAGGTGCGACCCTGAACGGGCGGTTGGTGGTGGCGAACCAAGGCTTGCAGTCGTTGATCCCCAGCGTGATTGTGGACGGCCGCCAGCGCATGTCGTTTGTCTCCAAGGCGGCGAACACCAGATGGGGGAGGCTGCTTGAGTCGGGCGTCGATCGGTTCGGCGGGTCGTTCGCCGTGGAGGCGACCGAAGCCCATCCCGCGATGGTCGGGCATTTCTTGCCGATCATCGGCGCTGCGCAGGATATTTTCAGCGCGGCAGATCTGCTTCTTATCCTGGCTAGTTCGAAGCGCGAGGCGGCAATCGACACGGGCGTGCTGATGGCGCTTTATGATCTCAGCCACGCCGAGTCCGAAGTCGCGAAGGCTGTTGCAGAAGGCCGGAGCGTGGAAGAGATAGGTCAGGCGCGGCAGGTGTCCATCGGCACCGTACGAGCGCAGCTCCATTCTATTTTCGATAAAACCGGTACTGCTCGGCAGAGTGAGCTCTGCCGCTTGATCGTGGGGCTGGCGGCAGCCGCCCCCAGATTTTGACCTCTGAGCATTTTCGCAACTCGATGGCTTGGTTGCGAATGTCGATCCCCCAAAACTATGTAGAGCACGCCGCGACTTACATGCATTCCGTGGGCCTAGTCGGGCGGCCGCGCTGATGCTGGTTGGCATGCGCGAGCGCGCTGTTGCGGCACAGACGGGAATTGCCAATACGATCCGGGGCTATGCGGCCGAGTTCGGACTGACCGCGGCCAAAGGGATGAGCCATATTCCGCTGCTGCTGGAACGGCATCATGATGGATGATGCCGTTCCTGATCTGGCCCGCGATTTGTTCGCGTCTCTGGCTGAGGAGTTCGCCCAGGAGAGCGATCGCCTGAGGGAGCTGGGTGCAAAGCTGATGGCCTGGTATCGCAATAACGAATGCTGCCGCCGGCTTGCGAAGATTCCGGGCGTTGGCCCGATCGGCGCGGTTCTGCTGGTGATGAAGGCGCCGGCGCCGGAACAGTTTGCGTCCGGAAGGCAGTTCGCCGCCTGGATGGGGCTGACAGCAAGGGATCATTCAACCGCTGGAAAGGCCTCATCACTCAATCACAATATTAACCTGAAGCGATTCCCCTGACCGACACTCCAACCGCTCGTGCATCACGCCGGCTCCAGATCGCCCCTTGCCCAATTCTCTTGGGTCTCGGCCATGAAATCGGCAAATCGGCCTTCGGCGATCGCCTGACGAATGCCCTGCATCAGTTCCTGATAATAGGCGAGATTGTGCCAGGACAGCAGCATGCCGCCAAGCGCCTCGTTGGCGCGAACGAGATGGTGCAGATAGGCGCGGGAATAGTCGCGCGAGGCCGGGCAGGTCGACTGGTCATCGAGCGGACGCATGTCTTCGGCGTGGCGCGCATTGCGGATATTCACCTTGCCGCGGCGGGTAAACGCCAGGCCGTGGCGACCGGAGCGGGTCGGCATGACGCAGTCGAACATATCGATGCCGCGGGCGACGGATTTCAGGATATCGTCGGGCGTGCCGACACCCATCAGATAGCGCGGCTTGTCGGCCGGCAGTTCCGGCAGGGTAAGCTCCAGCATGCGCAGCATCACATCCTGCGGCTCGCCGACGGCAAGGCCGCCGACGGCATAGCCTTTCAGGCCCATCTCGCGCAGCGCCTGTGCCGAACGCACCCGCAACTCCGGCACATCACCGCCCTGGACGATGCCGAACATCGCCTTGCCCGGCTGGTCGCCGAAGGCAACCTTGCAGCGCTCGGCCCAGCGCAGAGACAACTCCATGGCACGCTCGATTTCCTTTGGCGTCGCAGGCAGCGCCACGCATTCGTCGAGCTGCATCTGGATGTCGGAACCGAGGAGGCCCTGGATCTCGATCGAACGTTCCGGCGACATATGGTGCATGCTGCCGTCGACGTGCGATTTGAAGGTGACACCCTTCTCGTCGACCTTGCGCAGACCGGAAAGTGACATCACCTGGAAACCGCCGGAGTCTGTCAGGATCGGGTGCTGCCAGCGGATGAGCTCGTGCAGGCCGCCGAGGCGGGCGACGCGCTCAGCGGTCGGGCGCAACATCAGATGATAGGTATTGCCGAGGATGATATCGGCGCCGGTTTCTCGAACCTGATCGAGGTACATCGCCTTGACGGTGCCGACTGTGCCGACCGGCATGAAGGCCGGCGTACGGATCGTGCCGCGCGGCATGGAAACTTCGCCGAGACGGGCGCCGCCATCGGTCTTCTTCAACTGGAATTGAAAGCTCTCGCTCATTTCGTCTTAGTCTTTCCGGTAGAGCAGGCTGCCATCGCCATAGGAATAAAAGCGATAGCCCGTCTCAATAGCATGGGTATAAGCAGCGCGCATGGTATCGAGGCCGGCAAAAGCCGATACCAGCATGAACAGCGTCGAACGCGGCAAGTGGAAATTGGTCATCAAAAGATCGACCGCCTTGAAGCGGTAGCCGGGCGTGATGAAGATGCCAGTCGCGCCCGACCAGGCCTTGATCGTTCCGTCATCGCCGGCGGCACTCTCGATCAGCCGCAGCGACGTCGTGCCGACGCAGACGATGCGCCCGCCCCTCGCCTTCACAGCGTTTAGCTTCGCTGCAGTCGCCGCGTCGACGTAGCCGATTTCGAAATGCATCTTGTGGTCTTTGGTGTCGTCCGCCTTCACCGGCAAAAAGGTGCCGGCGCCGACATGCAGCGTCACGAAATGCCGCTCGACACCGATAGCGTCAAGCGCGGCAAACAGCGACGGTGTGAAATGCAGTCCCGCGGTCGGGGCGGCGACCGCGCCCTCCTCCCGGGCGTAGATCGTCTGGTAATCGGCACGGTCGCGCTCATCCTCGGGGCGCTTTGCGGCGATATAGGGCGGCAGCGGGATGTGGCCGACGGCGGCAATCGCCTCATCCAGCGCCGGACCGGAAAGATCGAAGCGCAACGTGATCTCGCCGCCCTCGCCCTTCTCCTCGACCACGGCGTCAAGAGCACCGAGGATGCTGACATTCTCGCCATGGCCGAACTGGATGCGATCGCCGATCTTGATGCGTTTGCCCGGTTTGGCGAAAGCCTTCCAGCGGTCGGGCGCGGCGCGCATGTGCAGTGTCGCCGATACCTGCTGGCCAGGCGCACCCTCGCGGTGACGAACACCTTCCAGCTGCGCCGGTATCACCTTGGTGTCATTGAAGACCATGGCGTCGCCGGGGCGCAGAAAGGATGTGAGATCCCGAACCTGATGGTCGCTCAGTACGTTTGCGCCATTATTCGGATCGACGACGAGCAGGCGCGCGCTGTCGCGCGGCTCGGCGGGTCTGAGCGCAATGCGCTCGTCCGGCAGGTCAAAATCGAAAAGGTCAACGCGCATTCTGGCAATCTCAGCAAAGCGAAACCCGCCCCTGACGCTTGAGGCGCAAGAGGCGGGCTTCAGGAACAATCACGATCAGACGTCGGCGGCAACCCGCGCCGAAACGATCGAGTCCGGATCACGCACCGGCTCGCCGCGCTTGATCTTGTCGACATTGTCCATGCCATCGATCACCTGACCCCAGACCGAATACTGCTTGTTCAGCCACGGCGCATCTCCAAAGCAGATGAAGAATTGCGAGTTGGCCGAATTCGGGTTCTGCGAGCGGGCCATCGAGCAGGTGCCGCGAATGTGTGACGTGGCGGAAAATTCAGCCTTCAGATCCGCCTTGGAGGAGCCGCCCATGCCGGCGCGGCCGGGATTGAAGCTTTCGCCGCCCTGCTTGCCGTACTGCACGTCGCCAGTCTGGGCCATGAAGCCGTCGATGACGCGATGGAAAACGACACCGTCATAGGCCTTCTCACGGGCAAGTTCCTTGATGCGGGCAACATGCTCGGGTGCTACCTGCGGCAGTAACTGAATGACAACCTGACCCTTGGTGGTTTCCAGGATGAGGGTGTTTTCGGGATCCTTGATCTCAGCCATTTTCGTTTCCTCTTCTCTCTTCTCGAATTTTACTTCTTGCCGACCGTGACCTTGACCATACGGTCAGGGTTGCTCACCTCGCCGTTCTGGCCTTCGCCGCGCTTGATCTTGTCGACGAGTTCCATGCCGGAGACGACCTTGCCGACGACCGTGTATTGGCCGTTCAGGAAATCGCCGTCAGCGAACATGATGAAAAACTGCGAATTGGCGGAATTCGGGTCCTGCGCGCGCGCCATGCCGACGGTGCCACGCGTGAACGGAACCTTAGAGAACTCGGCCGGAATATCCGGCAAATCGGAGCTGCCGGTGCCGGCCTTTTGAGGATCATACCCCTTGGCCATGTTGCCGTACTTCACGTCGCCGGTCTGGGCCATGAAGCCATCGATAACGCGGTGGAAGGCGACATTGTCGTATGCACCCTTCTTCGCCAGCGCTTCGATCTGCGCGACGTGCTTCGGGGCAACGTCGGGCATGAGCTGAATGACGACAGGGCCATCCTTGAGCTGGATCGTCAGAAAATCATCGGCCGCCGCCGAGAGGGCGCTGCCTGCGAAGGCGGCGAGGCTAAGAAAGCCTGCCAATGCGAAATGAAAGAGTTTCATGGGTGCTCCGTTTTGAAAATAATCTCGGCCGATCTTCTATTTGGCCGTATTTTTCAACTTGTCTGTCAGGGCTTCGAGAACCGCTGATGGCACGAAGGCGCTGACATCGCCGCCCATGGATGCGATTTGCCGCACCAATGTGGCGGTTATAGGCCGCGATGCCGTGCCGGCAGGCAGAAACAGGGTCTGAATATCAGGCGCCATCTGGCGGTTCATGCCAGCCATCTGCATTTCATAGTCAAGATCGGTGCCATCGCGCAGGCCCCGCACCAAGACGCTCGCGCCGTGTTTGCGCGCCGCATCCACGACCAGATTGTCGAAGGCGACGACAGAAATATCGCCTGCTTTTTGCGGCAGTGCATCGGCGAGCGACCGCTTGATCAGTTCTGCGCGTTCCTCGAAGGAGAAAAGCGGTATTTTGCCGGGATGAATGCCGATCGCCACGATAACCTTGGAGGCGATATTCAGCGCCTGCACAAGGACGTCCAAATGTCCATTGGTCATCGGATCGAAGGATCCTGGATAAAAGGCTATCGTCATACCAGAGGCCGGCCCGTTGTTTCGACGCCTTTTGTCACGGATAGGCTGGTATCGCAAGTCATTTACAACCCCGCGACCGCCTCTGAACATCAGATGAATGCAGCGTTCAAGCCTGTTTCAGATCAACAATGCTTTATTCGGGTCAACATCGAAACGGGCCGGTTCCAACGGCTCACCCGCCTCCGGTTCAGGAATATCAGGCCATGTTGGTCCTTATGGTTGCAGTCGCCATTATCGGCTCTTTCATCGTCGAATACGCCGTTCATCTTCTCGCCAACAATTACGAAATCGAGTGGGTGAGCGCCCGCGCCGAGCGAAATACCACTAATACTGCTCAAGAAATGGCCACCGCCATGCGCAAGACGCATCGCGAATCTGAACGCCAGATGAACAAGGCATTCAAGGTCTCTTCAGACGGGCGTTGGTAAATAGTGCCTCAACATACCGGCGGAACCATTCACGAGCCGCCGCGTTAAAAGCCGAAACCATCGATTTGCACATAGCGGTAAGAAGGAAACTGAGTATGCCCGACAAGATCACCCTTATTAACGTTGTTTGGATGACCATGATTTCGGGAATGCTTGCAGCGACGATTGCTCTTTACGATCAAAAGCCTGACCAGTCGAAGATCTATGGTCCCTTTGCTTCGGCTCGTCCGTTCGTTACCACAAGCCAGTATTAAGGGGCCTGAACGCTAGCTCCACGAGAGGAAGGGAGCGATCATGTTCACGATATTGACGGTGCTTACCCTCTTCATCAGCATCATGTTCATTGTGTCCGTCGCGTCCACCATCTCAGCGCTCTACCGCGAAAGCGAGGAGAGCAAGAAGCTGAACAAGCACCATAAGGTGCTCTGAACGATAACGTTCTGCGATATTCCCATCCCGAGTGCGGCCCTCCAAATCGCTCGGGTTATTTTGAACCGGACGCTCCCCCAAGCGTCCGGTTTTTTGTGTGCTTTCGCCACGCGCCACTCATTTCCGCAAGAAGCGCGGCAATCGCTTCAACCGTGCTATGGCTATCGAGCTTTGCAGAGGGATCGACATGCGCATCGTTCTTACGGGGCGGTTCCTCGATGCGGCTTGCGTCATCCGATTGCGCGCGAAAGGACTTGTCGCCAATTCGCGCAGCGAAGCTGGGCGTTGCCGAAATCGGCAGGCACCGTCCTCGCATGGCACTCCCGCTTCGGCTATGATGAAGTTTTCGCACAATTGCAGCGTGGAAGCCTGGAAGTTCTTCCTCCCTTTTCCCAAGGCAATAAGCAATCGGAATAGGCGCCCTGTTTTTTTGCAATGGCAGCACATCGAAACGCTGTGACATATCGGCATAGGGGGCGATCGTATTTGATCGCGCCCCTGCCACACCACCCGGCATGCGGGTCCGCACCGGGCGGTTCGAGAGATTGAGGTTAAGTGA
>NZ_JARFYN010000071.1 GCF_030272695.1 Martinezella calliandrae | reverse complement strand
TCGAGACGTTGGTTGCTGCAGCACCACCCGGAACACAGAGTAATTTCTATAGGACATCCGCCGGTGCCGAGATCGATCTGCTCCTCACGCCACCGGGCGATCGACCCTGGGCCATTGAAATCAAGCGCAGTCTATCACCGAAACTCGAAAAGGGCTTCTATCTTGCTTGCGGGGATTTGAATCCGGCGCGGCGGATCGTCGTCTACCCGGGACATGAGGTTTTCCCCATGAAGCAGGACGTGGAAGCAATGCCGCTGTCAGTGTTAGGGACGGCCTTGGCTGAACTCGCCTAGCGTATTCTGCGGTTCGAAAGTACCAATGCTGACGAGGGCGCCAGTAAGTATGAATGCATTCCATTAGTGATGTAATATTATTGGATATCAACGACATGTAGTCCGGTGCATGCCGATCCGAAAAATCGCGCCCCCCTTCCGTCTCCTTCCTTCCATGCCTTGCTGAATCCAGGCCGCATGGGTAGTCCTATGCGTGCTTATTGTGACACACGGGAGGATGGTTGCGATGAAGATGCAGATCGACGCGGTTATTGACAAGGCGATCATGGCCGGCAAGATCGTCGGTACTGTCGTGATCGTCGTCAGGGAGGGAGAAACCGTCTATAGCCGCGCTGCCGGTTATGCGGATCGTGAAATAGGAAAACCCGCTGAAACGCAGACCATATTCCGTCTCGCTTCAGTGACTAAACCGCTTGTGGCAGCGACCGCTCTGGCTCTTGTCGACAAGGGCAGGCTGGCACTCAGCGACCTCGTAAGCAATTATCTTCCCTATTTCCGGCCTAGGCAGCCGGATGGCGAGATAGCCGATATTACCATCCATCATCTGCTGACACACACGGCAGGTCTCAGTTACGGCGCAGATTCGAAAACAACGCCGCTCGAGCGGTTGTACAATGGCGGCCTTGCCGACACAGATCTCGATTTCGAAGAGAACTTCAGCCGACTGTCAACCTTTCCGCTCTTGGCCATGCCGGGTACGCTTTGGTCCTACTCGATCGCTATCGACGTTCTTGGGGCGGTTATCGCGCAGATCGAAGCGTGCAGCCTGGGTGAGGCTGTGCGTCGTCATGTGACAGAACCGCTTGGAATGGACGACACCGATTTCTCGGTCAGTGATCCGGAGCGACTTGCGACACCCTATGCCGATTCCATTCCGGCAGCCGTTAGGATGAGTGACTGTCATCTAGTTCCGGATAGCGACGGCAATCTGATGACTTTTGCGCCGACCCGGCTATTTAACCCAAAGGCTTTCCAGTCCGGCGGTGCCGGCATGGTCGGTACCGCGCCGGATTTAATCACATTTCTCGAAGCTGTCCGCCGGGGCGGGACTCCCATTTTGAAGAATGAAACGGCGAAAACAGCACTTCTCAACCAAATAGGCAAAATCCTGCGCCCAGGCGAACCAGGACAAGGATTTTCCTTTTTGGGTGCGTTGATACAAGATCCGATCTTAGCGGAGGTTCCGATGTCGAAGGGATCGGTGACGTGGGGCGGAGTTTATGGACACAATTGGTTTATCGATCCGATAGAGGGCATTTCCACTGCGATCATGTCCAACACGGCGGTTGAGGGCTGCCTGGGATCCTATCCAAAAGATATCGCCCGAGCGATATACGGCGCATGACGCTTGCCAATTCGCCGCGCTCGATCCGAGGCAACATCCACGCGCCATCGAAGTGGTAGTTCCGGCCCTGGCGGATTGTCAGATTTTTACGACGGGCAAGATCGAGCAGCAGCTTCTGGCGGCTCCTGCTGGCGTTCGTCTCCGGCAGGTCTGAAACAGGGCCGTCGACCGGATATTGCGAAAGGTCGGCGCCTCCGGAAATGCCGGCGAGCAAGGAAAGGCCAACGACGGGATGGATAAGCTCCTGGATGATCTCCGCAGTGCGCGCCGCAAGCTCCTTGCCGGGATCGGAGGAACCTGCTTGCACCAGCACGGGATCGCCTTGCGGCGCACGTGCGACATTCAGTGGACCACGCACCTTGAAGTGCTTGCCCATGTGATTGAGGATGTGCTGCTTCTCTGGATCGAAATATATCCCGCTTTCCTTGTTGCGCGGAAAAGCGTCTTCTTCCCATGTATCCCAGAGGCGGCGCATGACGTCTGCGAACTCTTCGGCCCGCTCATAACGCTCGGCATGGGCATAGTGCTCGTCCCGCCCGAAATTGTGGGTTTCGTGGTCACTGGAGGAGGTGACGAGATTCCATCCGGCGCGTCCGCCGCTGATATGGTCGAGCGATGCGAATTTACGGGCGATGTGTGATAGGGTTCGTTGAACGAGGTCGAGGCAGTGGCGACAAAGCCAATGTTCCTGGTGATGGCAGCAAGAGCCGACAGTAGGGTGATCGGCTCGAATTGCGCTACATATCGAGTGGCGGTGCGATGCAGGGCCTCGGTGTCCGAGCCTCGCGTCCCGACACCGTCGGCCATGAAGATGAGATCGAACTTCGCCGCCTCGGCAACCTGGGCGAGCTCGACATAATGGGCAAAATTCGAGCCGGCGTCGGCCCGTGCATCGGGATGGCGCCAGGCCGCGATATGATGGCCGGTCGGATAAAGGAAGGCTCCAAGCTTTAGCTGACGTTGTCTGCCGGCCATCGTTCTCTCCTCGATAGCTGCGAGGAAAGGCTGGCAGCAAATTCTATAATCTATAGAACATATGTTCTATTTAAGCGAACCACATCGGATTTTGTCGATGCTGGCGTGCCCATCGAGCGGACAACATTCCGCCCGATGGGCGAAGGATCAAAGAGCCGCTCCGCCATTGAAATATTTTGCTTGATAGCTCGACTGGATAATCCGTTGAAACGCCCGTTTTGTCGAAAGCGCTAATACATATTGGCGACTATTGCAGCGCCTTGGCATGTGGCAATTTTCTAATGGAATTCGGGGCGGTGCTGAGTCGAAGAATTTCGCGCAGCTACAAGGCGGACAGATGACTGCTTTGCGGCGGACTGAATGAAGAGAACTCGCCGCTAACCGCCAGTAAGCTGCGAGTTCTTTTCGTCTTGAGCACCGCCCGCCAGCCGAAATCTCTTTATCTTCAAGCGGAAGCCGGTTCGACAGCGCGCCTTAAGCGGCGGCGCTATCGCACAACGTTGCCTGGCTGGAGGCGGAGATTTCCATCGGTGCGCTCATCGCCTCTGCCGCAGCCGCTCCGGCCCGCAATCGCATGCCATCGCCATCTCGATATCGGTCGGGCTGCCAGGCTCTGTCCACGCAAAATTGCATCATCTTCATTGAAAACGAATACAGCGGACTATTTCAGACCAAATCGCAGTCGCCACTGTCTGAAAGGATGGCTTTTCCGATGGAAAATCAACCGGTCAACCTCATCCTTGCCGCGCGCGCCGCCTTCAGCCAAGCGGCGGCGCTGGTTGTACAATATAGCTTTTCCATTCTGGGCGCGATTATTCTTCTCATCGCCGGCTGGATTCTATCCGGAGTGGTCAGCCGGTGGGCCTATAAAGGCCTATCAAAAATACATGGGATCGATGAGACACTTGCCCGCTTTTTCGAAAGCGTCCTGCACTACAGTATTCTCATCTTTGTCTTTGTTGCCGTACTGGCGCAATTCGGCATTCAAACAGCATCGATCGTTGCCGCTCTCGGTGCCGCCGGCTTGGCAATTGGCCTGGCTTTGCAAGGCACGCTCCAAAACATTGCAGCCGGCATCATGCTTCTGGTCCTGAGACCCCTGCGTGTCGGGGAGCATATCCAGACAATCAACGTCGAAGGAACCATTGTCGAAATAGGCTTGTTCGCAACCGAAATGAAGACAGCCGATGGCCTGTACCTGATGGCTCCCAATTCCACCCTCTGGAATACAGCGATCACAAATCACAGCCGCCAGGCCAGCCGACGTCAGCAACTGTCGGTCGCCGTGGGCAATGATGTCGATATCGACATGGTAACGCAGACGCTCCTCGAGATCGTCAAATCGGACGAACGTGTGCGCAAGGATCCGCCGCCGCGCGTCTATTCAGACGATCTCACCGCGGAGAAAACGGTATTGATGATCGAATACTGGGCAAAAACGAGAGAATGGGCAGAGACGCGTCACGACATGATTGACAGACTGAGACGCGGTATTGCGGCTAAAGGCGTCATACTCAAGTAGCGCGAGAAGTCGGTGACGACGTCGTCCCTCAGTTTAATGCGCAGAGGGAATAGTCGGCAAACACTCCGACCGATTCCTGGTAAGAGCCTGACTCGAAAAGAGTTCAATAAACATAGTACCTTGCGAGCCTACGGGTGAGAATTCGGATCTGGGCGATGAGCATCCAGGCTTCGGCATGTTCGATCAGGCGGAGATAGCAGGCAATCCAGCCTTGGCCAGTCCCTCATACAGCCATTGGGATAGCGGTCCGGCTTCAAGGCCAACCCTTTCAAAATGCCATTGAGGATCGCTCAGAAATGAAACGAGATCGTCCGGGTAGCTGACCACCTTTCTTTCCCGGCAGATTTTCCCTTTTTCATCGACAATGCACACACTCGTCTCCTTTACCGAAACGTCGAGACCGGCGTGGTATTTCATGGCAGTGCTTCCTTTCAGATGCTTGGGGCTGATGACGTCAGACCACGTTTATCATCAACTCGAAGCGCTGCTCCTTTCACCGGGTCGAAGACGGGCTCGAAGCCGATTACCCTATCTTTTTCGGTCAGGCTCTAAGATCCAGTCTTGAGGATCCGAACCAACGCACGGCTGCGCCCGGGACGCAGGAGCGGCCTTAACTATCGGTTCTCCTCGGCCATGTCCTTAAATTGCGAGTTCTTCAGGATGCTTTGCCGACCGCCTCCGCGTATTGGGCGAATGTCCTGGAAATCCCTTGACCTGCGTCGTCATTGGCAAGCAGCAACACGCGGATGGGGAAGAGCATCGCCTTTTGGTTGGCTTCCGAAAGGCCGCGAGCTTCGCCGTTAACGCCGTGCTGTGCACGTTCCAATGCCTGTTGCATCTCGCCACGAGAAACGATGCCGCTGTCGACAAGAAGGGCATTGACTGAAGCGATTGCGGTGAGGAGACCTTCGAGTTGGAGGTTGGCGGTGTTCAAGGTTCGACTCCTTCGTGGATGAGAGGTAGCTATAAACGGCATTCTGTTCTTGAAGTTCGGAACGCTGGCTGACGCCTGGCAAAGCTCGGATGCGACGATTGCCCGAGGTGTCGCCACGATGATGACCGAATTGCGT
This sequence comes from Martinezella calliandrae, assembly GCF_030272695.1. Classification (GTDB taxonomy): domain Bacteria; phylum Pseudomonadota; class Alphaproteobacteria; order Rhizobiales; family Rhizobiaceae; genus Rhizobium; species Rhizobium calliandrae. The sequence goes on along the minus strand of NZ_JARFYN010000071.1, from coordinate 35,113 downwards.
GGTGTTCCCTTCTTTTTCCGGCAATGGGACTATTTACGCATGGAATGGATAAATCGCTACATCGATCAACCGCTTCTCGATGGCGCAGCCAATTGGCTTCGAACCTGGCATATCTTTTCCGGGCAGCCTCCAGAGCGACTCGAGCCGACCTGGCATCTCGCTGTCCTTTCGCTTCTGTTGGTTGTCGCTTTACATTTTCTGCACGGCTCCGAGCTGATGCTCAGCCTTTCAGCCCTCATCATGCTGGGACTTCCTTCCGCATGGAAGCTCCTTTTCTCGAAGAAAAAGACCGATACATATGGCCGCCGAGAATATGCGTTGCTTAGGACGTCCGCATTCGCAAGACGGGAGACAGAATGGTCAGTGCGAATGACCGTCTTGTTTCTGTCCGCCAGCCTTCCATTCTTCGCGGGATCGGCTGACACGACGGGCGCGTGTTTTGTGTTCGGAGCCAGTATTTGGTTTGTCCTGACGGCGCCCGTCAAATTCTACCTTCAGGCGGCAGAGCCGCCCGAACCCAATGAAGGCGATAGGTCGTTCCAACGTGGCGTCGAATTTGGATAACCTGCAGCCGACATCCATTTGTTCGGCTTGAAAAGGCAGTGTTCTAGCCGGCTCAAAAGCTCAGCTACGGCGCAGGCGTGACATCTCGGAACCAATATCGCTGAGCTCCGTTATCTCCCACATGAATCGAAAGGAGATCACGATGCTTTACTACGCTGTGGTGTTTTTTGTTGTGGCGCTGATTGCCGGTATTCTCGGATTTGGGGGTATCGCGGGCGCCTCTGCTTCGATCGCCCAATTTCTATTCTTCCTTTTCTTGGTTTTGTTTGTCATCTCGCTGGTCATGCAGGTGGTGAGACGGCCATAGAGGCAAGGAAGAAGTCGCGTTTGTCCTCGGCGACGAGGAAGCATTGAACTTCCGATCACCGCCTCGGGGGACAAAAGGTCTATTCTTATAAAAAAGCCCTATCCGGTGATGGATAGGGCAAATGATAGTCCAGCTGTCGGGCGCGGGCACGTCCGACGGTTGATATATTGCATATTTTTATGACAACTTCTATACGTCATCTTACCTACCCGGTCGACGGCAGTAGCTCGCGACGGATTTTCGAAAAGCTCGCTGGTTTTCATCGAGGCCGCCGATCCAATTTCCCGCTTCCAAGCCGCGCGATAACACTTGACTCGCAATTTGCGCGACCTAAGCTTTGGCTCTGAACTATGCTGAGGTGTCGCCATGACTTATTTCGAGGAGACGCGAAGAATAGCGTGCGAAAATGACGCCGGGCGCCGTATCGTCATTATCGAACAACTGAAATGGCCTAAGTTCGCCTTCGCGGATCGGCCCGCAGGCCCCGTCTTCGACTACATGACGGAAGACGGCCAGGTCGCCAACAAGTTGGACGACGAGAATTTCCTTCTGCTTCTGACGGACGAGGTCTTTCACCGCGCCTAATTATGCGTGCCCGGTCCGCAGCATTATTCGGCAACCGGGCCACACCAGCCTGGCAGGTAATCAGCGTCCTTGCTCTTGGCAAGCTCGAACGATTTTTCCAGCGCAGCATCGAAATCCCGATCGAGATCTTTGCGCTTTAAGCGGCGACGCAGGAAATCCGCCCAGAGAAATTCGCTGAACGGTGTTGTATCCTTGGCGTAGCCGCCGATACGCCGCAATTCACCCGCCAGCGAACGGAACGGATCGTCGACCAGATCCTTGATGCTCTTTGGAATGTCTTCGTAGCCGCGTCGTTTCCCTTCCTCATCGAAGGGATGCATCCAGTCATGGCAATCCATTACGAACCAGAAGGAATCGCCATCAAGCTTTGAAAGGTCGGCCACGGTCGTCACCAGAACATCCTTCACGCCTTCCTCATAGAGCGCCAAAGACAGGTGATGATGGTCGATCACATAAAATCGGCCGCGTGGCCCGCGAACCGCTGGCATCATGTGATTTCCTAGAAAGTTGCCGGCTTTTTCGCCTTTGGCGTCCGCTGTCGTTCGCCACGCCTTTCGCTTGGCCTTAACCTCGCGCATGCCGACGGTTATCTGGGTAGGCCTAAGTTCCTCGATCGGAACAGGATGCAGGATCGGTTCGCGCACCATAGCCATTTCGAGACCCTCCGCACAGGGATGTCTCAATAGATTAACACAACGGACGCGTTCAGCAACCTCGCCCGAGCGCCATCAATTTAGCGTTATGCTATAAATGCTTGACGGAGTCCTCATGCGCAATTGTCTGGTATGGACCAATGCGCCTTTGCAGCCTCAAGCTGCTTTGAAGAAAGTTTATTGTGATTGGCGGAGCGCAAGCAGCGCCCGCCCTTGTCTTCGCAAGCTGATCAGGTATCAAGATCGTCCCCGGCGGAGGAACGTTTTTGAAAGTCATTTTGCGAATGCGTACAAGCCTGCCGAGAACCACCGCACTTAGTCTCCTTGTTGTGCTTGCTTTGACAAGCGCCTGTTTCGGGTATGAGCTCGTGCATGTGCCCCCCGGCAACCGCAATAGCGTTCAGCCTCCGATACCCAACACATCGGCCTTGCGGGCTAAGGCATTCAACACGACCTATGAGGAAAAATATCAGAAGATCGTCTCGGTGCTTCGCGAAGACAAGGACCTGATGGCTTCGATCAGGAAGGCCGCGCAAGCCTATCAGATCGATCCTATCCACATCATTGGCGCCCTGGTCGGCGAACACACCTACAACATTACGATCGTCAATCGGGTGAAATCCTATTACGTCAAGGCGCTTACCTATTCGCAGGCCGATTTCAAGTTCAGCTACAAGGATGTGAGTGTCGAATCCTTCGAGAAAAAGCCGGAATTTGCCCATTGTGACGCTTTCGCCGGAAGCGCCGAACTCTGGGAATGCCGCGACGAAACGTGGGACCGGAATTTTCGCGGCAAGGTGATCGACGGCGTCGCCTACGACAACATGACGTTCCAGCGGGCTTTCTTCCAGCCCTTCTATGCGGGACAGACATTTGGCCTCGGCCAGATCAGCCCGCTGACGGCACTCGAGGTCACCGATCTGGTCCATGCTACCAGCGGCCTGCCGAAATTATCGTCCGACGATCCGCAGGCGATCTATCGCGACATCATGGATCCGGAACGAAGTGTCATCTATATAGCCGCCATCATCAGGGATGCCATAGACGCGTATCGTGCCCAGGGTTTTGACATCAGCGACAATCCCGGCCTGACCGCCACGCTCTATAATCTCGGCCAACCGCGACGTCGCGCGCTCGCCTCGAGGCAGGCAGCAGATGCCTCCGGCGGCAAAAAACTACCCGAGGAGAATTATTACGGCTGGCTGATCAATGCGCGGCTGCCGGAGCTGCGCGAATTGCTCGAGCAACGGTAAACGCCCAAAGGATAGCCGAACTCCAAGCGCATAATGTATAAATAGCCGCAACATTGCCGCTGAAATCATCCAGGTCGTTGCTTCTGTCGCCGCCAGTATGTCAACGGGACGTTTCGACATGAAAAACGCACAATAAGGAAGATGCGCCGCAGAACGGCAAGCTTCGCACATCCCTCATAAAAGATAATCCTAATGCGCCACATAGTTCGGCGCAAATATAGAGAAGGGGGATATAGTGATGGGCTACGACTGGGATGGCGTGAAATCCCGCCGCATGCGTGCATTGAAGCTTGGCATATCTCTGTTCATCTTCGCGATGACATTGGTCGGACCAACAATGTTTTTTTTGCATTTTCGCTAAGTTTGGCGCTTCCACGTGAATGGCGGACCGAGACCAGTCGGCGAGAGCGCCGACCCAACGACATTTATGCCCAGACGCCCGCGTCAGAAACTCTAGCTGTGACGGAGAACCAGCAGGTTCTCTCGGCCGTTTTGCATCGCGATCCGCTCTTTCTCACGAACAAGCCCTCCGAGGTCGATATCGGGGTCACGGTCTGGATCCAGGCCTTCCCAGTCCAGTGCCACCTGCAGCAGCGCCATGTTCGTCAAGTGGACAAGGTTACGAAGCTGTAGCGCTTCGGCTCTTTCTTTTGCTGCGAAAATCAGCCGGAACATTCGGGCAAATTCACGCGCTCTCAGCGTATCGTCTTGGGGCATGCGCGCCTCCTATTTCCAGAGACGAGGATCGGGTTTTTCATGCCGCGAGCTCCAACAGGCGGGTCGCGACAGATCGTTCGGGTTTGGGGCGGGCGTAAAGCGGAGCCGACACGTTAAGCATCAGCCGCATGTTCCGGAGAACTCGGTGCGAGACCTCGAATGCGCCACAGCAGACGGGAAATCTCCCATATCCGTCGCAGCGACCAAGTTCCTCGACTTCAGCACCAGCGCGCTTGTACACACGCTTGAGATAGGGTTCGTAGTTGGAAATCATGGTGTGGATGCCATGGTCGAGTGCGCATTCGCAAAGTGCGAGCAGCAACAGGCTGAACGCCCGGCCCGCATCGACGTCGGGGAAATCGCGCGCGATGGCAGCTTCGTCGATACACATGCGCGTGCCTTCCCATATTCCCGGAGCAACCAGGTCGGTTGCGGCTGGAAACGTGTCTCGGAAGACATCATAGAGAAGCGTCGGCCCAGTCGTCGGCATGAGCCGTACCCCGCCGTAAAATCGCATTCGGCGCTCATCGCACCAAACAAGGTAGGCAGGGCCGAGAGCATCGTAGCTGTCGCGTTCATAAGGTCCCACGACAGTTACGTCCCAGCCGAGCGTGTCGGCAAAGATTGTCTTCCGAAGGCGGAACATCTGATCGAGGATATTCGCATACTTATGATATTCATGAGCTTGGATAACTATGAACATTTTCGCCTCCAACATTTTTTGTCGCAAGGCTAGAATGAGCCGGAAAACCGCGGTCGGGAATTCCCTCAAATGGAGCCCCTCATTTGAGGGGATAGGTCAGGGGAGTGATGATGCGGAGCTGGACAGCTTTGGTTGTGGCTGCCGAAAGGGTTGCGCACCCCAGTTTGAAGCGGGCCGTCTTCAGATAATCGCGTGTCGTGTGCTCGGAGATGTCGAGAATGAGCGCGATGTCCTTGTAGTCCTTGCCAAGTGCTGTCCAATGTAGGCACTCGATCTCCCTCGGGCTCAAGGACGGCACCGGATCATGCTCGCCATAGAGCTCCAGCATGGCTTTGCCATGGATGAGATGTGCCAGTTCTGTCCATTCCATTCGGCAATTTGCAACCAAGTCTTGCCACCGATCGATCGGCAAATCGGAGTTGATCGAAAGCAACGACCTGCGCCTGGCCTTGTCGGCTACGGGAATGGAATAGCCATTGCCGCCGAGACCATGTTTCTGCGCATCTACCAACAGCGCATAGGCCTCTGGCGTCGGCTCCACCTCGCTCCAGTCGAACGGAAGTTGCCGGAGAAAGCCTTCCCTGACAACGGGGTCAATCTTGACATAGCCATGGAGAAGATATCGGGAGACCCAGGCATCGGGATAGGTGGTGCGAACGAACGGCGCGTCGATCCTATCCATGATGGTCTGTGCGAGATGGTAAGTCACGTAATCGACGTCATATACCGCCTGCAGAGATCGAATGGCGCCGTCGACATTGGACGCCGCTTTGATCTCATTGAAGGCGTGCTCGAATTTTGGGCTGTCCGAAGTTCCCCGCATGATGCATCACCCAGCTACCTCATGATCTTACCGCGAGATTGGTTCGACAAACAAGAGCATCTCCCCACATATGAGGGGAATGACGTCCGCAAACACGGTCCGCTATCTTTCGCTTAGGAGAGCGATATGGGCCAATCGGATGAAGCCGAGCAGGCGGTGGGCCAAGCCGCCAATGGACTAAAAACGAGCTGGCACGATATGGCCGGCTCGGAAGCGTTGATACGGGCACTGATCGCGGAACGAAGCCAAAGGACAAACGAAGCGCTGTTCTGGATTCGGGTTTATCGTGCTCTGTCCTCCGAGGACATCGACACAATCCCCCCTTTTTTGCGATGAAAGCCGCGGGTACGCGACTATCATCTGCGCAATTTGGCAGCGACTTCCATCAACCACGCGGAACTCTCTGGGACACACTCAGGAGATGGCATCGGGCTTCATCGGCTATGGTGAAGTTTTCCGCAGTCGCTCACGCGCTTAAACGGGCGACTGAAACACAACGCCTCGCCCACTTTAACGAACCTCACGCCGTCCCTTCGGACTAATCACCGTGGAGTACTTTACCGCTCTGCGGCTTTATTATGTAATAAACATAAAGCACAATTCATTGTCTTCCTAGTAAAACATGCGGAGGGATCGAAGATGCGCCTCGTAGCGACTTTGTTTCTTGTTGCTGGCTTCGCATGCGACACTGCGCACGCCTTTCAGGAATGCAATGGAAATCCGCATGTCCGGGTGTTGTGGCAGAAGCAAATCATCGAAGTGGGCGGCACCTTCTTCCAAATGAAAAAGGAACAACTCTCCAAGAAGACTGCGCGTCTCGTCGGACACGACATGGTCTTCGTTCACAATCGCGCCGGTAGCGACACCCTCATTCGGCACGGCGTCTCCACATCCTATAATTGCGTCGATGGCGAAGGTGACGTTGGCCTAAAGAAGGCAGATGTGCAGGGATACCAAGCCAACCCCCTTATAGAGGACAATTCCCTACCCGCCGACGCAAGCATCGCAGGCAGTCGGTCTAGCGCCGCTTCTGGAAAAGGACACGGTGGCGGCAAACATAGGTAGGTCGCCGCCGCTGCTTCGTGGCACAAACCCGTCACAAAAAATTGAGGCGGCTTTGCACAACAATCCGCAATATGGCGGATGTGGCGTGAAGCGCCTGTCCATCGCACGCATTTTCCTCAAGAACCCGCCGATCCTCATCCTCGACGAGGCAACGTCCGCGCTCGACACGTCAACCGAACATCCAACAGGCGCTGGCAGACCTCTCGAAGGGGCGTACGACCCTGGTGGTGGCGCATCGGCTGGCGACCATCCGCAATGCGGATCGCATCATTGTCATGGGATCGAACGGCATCGTCGAGCACGGCACGCATGCTGAATTGCTGACCAGCGGCGGCCGCTATTCACGGCTACACAACGCTCAGTTCGGAGCGTTCTCGTGATGAAGACCCCCATTGTCACGATTGAGCCTCGCCATAGTCGTTGAAGCATCAACTGTAGCCTATCCAGCGGTGGGTTCCCTCTGAACCCGCCGATTTCATTTGGCAGCCCCCATATCCATTTCGTCGCCGCGCCATCTGCACAGTCGGGGTGGGCCCAGCGCAGCGGCCAGCATCAGAGCGGCCTCGAGAAAAAGTGCTGATGAACGACAAAAAACGATTGACCTGATGGCAGATGTCAGACCAATTTATGACATGGCAAAGACAATGCTCACCCCTCTCCCGTCGATCGATCGGACGCGGCAAGTTATCGACGCGCTGTCCGATTTCATCGAGTCCTCCAAGCTCCAGGCCGGTGACCGGCTGCCGACCGAGCGTGAGTTGGGGGCTGCCCTCTCCGTGGGGCGCTCGACGGTCCGGGAAGTGATCACGCATTTCCAGGCATTGGGTGTGATGGAAACGCGCAAGGGCAGCGGCACCTATCTGCTGAAGCCGGTTTCCAAGGCGACCATCCATATGCCGTTGTCGCTCGACACGGCGCATCTGCGCGATGCGCTGCTACAGACCCTTGAGGTTCGTCGCGGCATCGAATGCGAAGCCGGAATGGTCGCCGCCAAAAAGCGCACGAGCAAGGATATTGCGATCATCGAGGAGAAGCTCGACGAGATGGAGCGCGTCCATATCGCAAAGGGCACCTCTGGTCCGGAAGATCTCGCATTTCACCTTGCCGTCTACGATGCGACGCACAATCCGTTGTTCAAGCAGCTTCTCGAGCAGATACGGGGTACCTTCGAGCGCTTCTGGACCCACCCCTTCGACCGGCAGGACTTTGCCCGCCGCTCCTTCCCCTTTCACCGCACGCTATTCAACGCGATCGTCGCCCAGGATCCCGAGGCGGCGCGCGCCGAAACATTGAAAATTCTCGACGTCGTCGAGGAAGACATCAAGGAAATGTCCAAATGACTGACGGGCTAGAGCCGTTCGAACTTGCTTCTCTCATCACGGCCCATGACGACGGCAATTTCGCCGAGGCGGTGGTGCCGCCGATTTTCCAGACATCGCTTTTCACCTTTGCCGATTACGACGACATGATCGCTTCCTATCGCGGTGAGAAGGTGCGGCCGATCTATACGCGCGGTCTAAATCCGACCGTGCGGATGTTCGAGGAAATGCTGGCTAAGCTCGAAGGTGCAGAGGATGCACTTGGTTTTGCGAGCGGCATGGCTGCGATTTCGTCTGCCGTCTTGAGCTTCGTCGAGCCGGGTGATCGGATCGTGGCGGTCAAGCATATCTACCCGGACGCCTTCCGCCTCTTCGGCACGATCTTGAAGCGCATGAAAGTCGAGGTGACCTATGTGGATGGCCGCGACGAGGAAGCCGTTGCCAAGGCGCTTCCCGGCGCCAAGGTCTTCTATATGGAAAGCCCGACAAGCTGGGTGATGGAAGCCCACGATGTCGGCGCGCTCGCCGCGCTCGCCAAGCAGCATGGCGTCGTTTCGATGATCGATAACAGCTGGGCCAGCCCCTATTTCCAGCGGCCGTTGACGCTCGGCGTCGATCTCGTCATCCACTCGGCCTCCAAATATCTTGGCGGCCATAGCGATGTCGTCGCCGGTATTGTCGCCGGCTCGAAACAGATGATTGCGCGGGTAAAGGCCGAGGCATACCCTTATCTCGGCGGCAAGCTTTCGCCTTTCGATGCCTGGTTGTTGATCCGTGGCCTTCGCACTCTGCCAATCCGCATGAGGGCGCATGAGACGGCCGCGATGACGATCGCCAAACGGCTGCAGGATCTCGATGTCGTCGAACAGGTCTGTCATCCGGGTCTTGCCAACCGACTGCCCGCCGGCCTCAACGGCACCTCGGGCCTCTTTTCATTCATCTTCCGTGAAGGCGTCGATATCCGCGCCTTCGCCGATCACCTCAAGCTCTTCAAACTGGGTGTGAGCTGGGGTGGGCACGAAAGCCTGATCGTACCGGGCGAGGTCGTGCTTCAGCAGAAGGCACAGCCGAATTCCGCGCATACCTTTGGTATCAACGCGCGGTCCGTACGTCTCCACGTTGGTCTCGAAGGAACCGAGGCATTGTGGAGAGATATCGAGGAAGCGATCGCCGCCGCCTCATAAGACCAAACCTAAGAGGAACACTTAAAAAGGGGAACTGAGCATGAAAATGAAAACACTGATCACGGCAACACTTTTCGCCACGATGATGGCCGGCACGGCATTCGCCGATACCACGCTGAAACTCGTCGAAGTCATCACCAGCCCGGAACGCACCGAGACACTCAAGTCGATCGTCGCTAAGTTCGAGGCAGCCAACCCCGGCACGAAGGTCGACATCATTTCCTTGCCCTGGAACGAAGCCTTCCAGAAGTTCGCGACCATGGTATCGGCCGGCGATATTCCGGACGTGATGGAAATGCCCGACACCTGGCTGTCGCTCTACGGCAACAACGGCATGCTGGAAAGCCTTGAGCCCTATCTCGCCAAGTGGGAGCATACGAAGGAACTGACGCCTCGCGCCCTGGAGCTTGGTCGCGACGTCAAGAACACGGCTTATATGTTGCCTTACGGCTTCTACCTGCGTGCCATGTTCTACAACAAGAAACTCCTGCAACAGGCCGGCGTGAGCGAGCCGCCGAAGACGATGGACGATTTCGTCAAGGCATCTGCGGCGGTCTCCAAGCTGGCCGGCAAATACGGCTACTGCATGCGTGGCGGCCCCGGTGGCCTGAACGGCTGGATGATCTTCGCGGCCTCCATGGCCGGCGACAACAAGTACTTCAAGGATGACGGCACGTCGACGATGAATAGCCCGGGCTGGGCCAAGGGCATCGAGTGGATGGTCGATCTCTACAAGAAGGGCTACGCGCCGAAGGACAGCGTCAACTGGGGCTTCAACGAAGTCGTTGCCGGCTTCTATTCCGGCACCTGCGCCTTCCTCGACCAGGATCCGGATGCCCTGATTGCGGTCGCCGAGCGCATGAAAAGCGATGACTTCGGCGTCGCACCGCTGCCGAAAGGCCCGGATGGCAAGTCCTTCCCGACCATCGGCTACGGCGGCTGGTCGATGTTCTCCAGCAGTCAGAACAAGGATCTTTCCTGGAAGCTGATCGCAACCCTCGAAGGGCCGGAAGGCAACCTCACCTGGAACAAGAAGATCGGCGCACTGCCGGCCTATACGGCCGCCGAAAAGGACCCCTTCTACGCCGGCGATCAGTTCAAGGGCTGGTTCCAGGAACTGGCCGACAAGAACACTGTTCCGACCGTCATGCCGACCTATCTCGAGGAATTTGCCTTCTTCAAGGATTCGCTCGCCATCAAAACGTCGCAGCAGGCACTGCTCGGCGATATCTCGGCGAAGGATCTGGCCGACCAGTGGGCCGATTACCTGACCAAGGCGCAGCAGAAATTCCTCGCCAAGAAATAAGTTCGTCGCTGCGGCGGCGGAGCAATCCGCCGCCGTTTTTCCGCCATGAAACAGACGGCGTCCGAACGCCGCGAACGGGAACTTTGGCCGATGACCATCACCGCCGACATGCTCGACAGGCGTCACGACCGCAGGCCGTGGCTGAAGCGCCTTGCCGATGCCGCGGAGCCCTACCTCTATAGCGCCCCTGCGCTCATCCTCATTATCGCCGTCATGCTGGTGCCGCTTGTGATCGGCATTTCCTACGCATTTCGAGATATCCAGCTGCTCAACCCGTTTTCCGGCGGCTTTATCGGCCTGGAGCATTTCCGCGATCTTTCAAAGGATGCCGCCTTTTACTGGGCGCTGAAGAACACGCTCTGGTGGACCGGCGCCTCGGTCGTTTTGCAATTCATTTTCGGACTTTTTCTTGCTCTGTTGCTGGACAAGCCGTTTTTCGGCAGGGCAATCGTCCAGGCACTGGTGTTTCTGCCGTGGGCTGTTCCATCCTTCCTTGCAGGCTTGAACTGGGCATGGCTTTTCAATCCCGTGATCGGGCCGATCCCGCACTGGCTCTTCGCTCTCGGCCTGATGAAGGAGCCCGGCAATATCCTTTCCGATCCGCAGTATGCGATGTGGGGACCGATCGTCGCCAATGTCTGGTGGGGTATTCCCTTCTTCGCCATCACGCTGCTTGCCGCGCTCCAGGCCATCCCGCGCGATCTCTATGAAGCCGCTTCCATCGACGGTGCGGGCTGGTTCCAGCGCTTCCGCTCAATCACGCTCCCCTTCCTGGCTCCGACGATCGCCATCACAGTACTGCTGCGCACGGTCTGGATCTCGAATTTCGCCGATCTTATCGTCGTCATGACTGGCGGTGGGCCGGCTGACCGTACCCAGATCGTCGCAAGCTACATCTTCACCCAGGCCTTCAAGCGGCTCGATTTCGGCTATGCCTCTGCGATCGCGCTGGTGCTTCTCGTGCTGCTGCTCGCCTATTCCATGTTGATCATCCTGCTGCGGCAGACACTGCTGGCAAAGGATTGAACCATGAGACGATCCATCATCCCCACCATTGCGCATCGTCTGGCAATCCTTTGCTATGTGGTATTTGCGCTCTTCCCGCTCTTCTGGCTGCTGAAGGTCTCGGTCACGCCGAACGACCTCCTCTACACGGAAGGCGTGCGCATGTGGCCGTCGCGCACCACATGGGAGCACTACGCTTTCGTGCTGCAACACAGTGACTTTCCGACATTCTTTGAAAACAGCCTGATCGTTTCAGCATCGACGGCGATCGCGGTGACCGTCTGCGCATCGCTCTCCGGCTACGCCCTCTCGCGCTTCACCTTCCGGGCCAAATATTGGATCGTGGCCTTAATGCTGCTGACGCAGATGTTTCCGCTGGTCATGCTAGTTGCGCCGATCTTCAAGATCCTGACGCCGTTGCATCTGACGAACAGTCTGACCGGCCTTGTCATCGTCTACACGGCCTTCAACGTGCCCTTTGCCACCTTCCTGATGCAGTCCTTCTTCGACGGCATTCCGAGGGACCTCGAAGAGGCGGCAATGATCGACGGCGCGACGCAGTTCACCGCGTTCCGGCAGATCATTCTGCCGCTGACCCTGCCCGGCATTGCCGCGACGCTCGGTTTCGTCTTCACGGCCGCCTGGAGCGAGCTGCTATTCGCGCTGATGCTCATCAATGGCAACCAGGCCGCCACATTCCCGGTCGGGCTTCTCACCTTCGTTTCGAAATTCTCCGTGGATTTCGGGCAGATGATGGCCGCAGGCGTCATGGCGCTCATTCCGGCCGGCCTCTTTTTCCTGCTCATCCAGCGTTATCTCGTGCAGGGCCTGACGGCCGGCGCGGTCAAGGGTTAGTCAAATGGCATCGATCGATATCCAGAACGTCAAGAAAGCCTATGGCCATGTGCAGGTGCTGCACGACATCGACCTCAGGATCAAGGATGGCGAATTCGTCGTCCTCGTCGGCCCTTCCGGCTGTGGCAAGTCAACGCTGCTCCGGATGATCGCCGGTCTCGAAGACATTAGCGGCGGCGAGATCCGCATAGCGGACAGCCGCGTCAACGAGCTGCATCCGAAGGACCGCGACATCGCCATGGTGTTCCAGTCCTATGCGCTCTATCCGCATATGAACGTCGCCGGCAACATGAGCTACAGCCTCAGGCTCCGGAAGATCGCAAAGGACAAGATCGGCAAAGCCGTCGCGGCCGCGGCATCGAAGCTCGGGCTGGACCCTTTGCTCGAACGCCGCCCAAAGGCGCTTTCCGGCGGCCAGCGTCAGCGTGTCGCCATGGGCCGTGCCATCGTGCGTCAACCGAAGGCCTTCCTCTTCGACGAACCGCTTTCGAACCTCGACGCGCGCCTGCGCGAACAGATGCGGGCTGAAATCAAGAAACTGCACGGCGATCTCAAGGCGACCTCGATCTACGTGACCCATGACCAGATCGAGGCGATGACACTTGCGGACCGGATTGTTGCCATGCATGGCGGGGTCGTCCAGCAGGTCGGCAGCCCGCTCGAGCTATACGATCGCCCCGCCAATCTCTTCGTGGCCGGCTTCATCGGTTCGCCCGGCATGAATTTTCTGGACGCGAGGTACGAGGCCGGTGGCTTGACGCTGAAGGACGGAACCATCGTCTCGCTTGCGACATCGCCAAATCTGCCGGCCGGCGCCAAGGTGACGCTCGGAATTCGGCCCGAGCACGTGGTCCTATCGGCTGACAACTCCGGCATCAGCGCCGACGTGGAGCTTGTCGAGCCGACCGGTTTCGGCATCATCCTGCATCTTTCACTCCACGGCTTGCCGTTCAGTGTCTTCACGCTCGATCGCGAGGTGCTGAAGGCGGGACCGAACGTGAAGGTGATATTCCCGCCGCAACATGTGCATGTCTTCGACGGCGAGGGAAAACGGGCATCATAGCCACGCGCGAAAGCGGAAAGAGCGGCACAACCGAAAAAGCGTCGATCTCAAAATGGCTGCAAATTGCCGCATTGAGCTTGTGGCCCGAACATCGTAGAGGGTTGCTAAGAGGGGACAACAGTGGCAAAGCTTTCGGGGACAACGCAGTGGATGGTGCGCATCATATGCGCGCTGGCGCTGACCTTCGTCGGCTTCGCCCATCAGCCGCCCGTTTCCAATGCCGTTGAACTCACGTCCATCGAGCTCGCCCAATACCAGCTCCCGGGTGGGACCCAGCCGGTCTTGTGCGTCACCGACAAGGGCCCCGACGGCAAAGAACACGGCAATATTCACGTGTCGGGATGTGAGGCGTGCCGGATCGCCGCCGCAATCCTGCTTCCCGCGCCGCCGACCGAAAACTGCGAGCGTCTAGTCTTAGCCAACCAGGATGTGCTCGCGCATAGAGCCGAAGCTTTCCATCGCCAGCTCTATCCACCGAATACCGGCCCTCGCGCGCCTCCCCTCCCTGAGATCCCTGCCTGAGCCTGCGTTGCGGCGCATGCCGTGACGCTTGTCATCAACGGCGGCCACACCATGCACGAGAGCTATCGTGCCGGCTGCGGGCGGATTGCTTCCATGCTGAACATCACGCTGCAAAACGGGTTTGCTCCTGATCCCAAAAGCGCGTGCGCTTCAGCATAAGGCCGCGACCAGAACGGCCGCTCCTCCCCGCAGACGTCACTCCGGGCCGCCAGCCGATCTCCAGAGGATTTCTATGTCTGCTTTCACTGCTGCCGAGCCGATAACCACCACCTCCCATAATATTTCGCTCTACCGCGCGATCTGGCGCTGGCATTTCTTCGCCGGCTTGCTCGTCATTCCCTTCATGCTCAATCTGGCGATCACCGGATCGCTTTATCTGTTTAGAGATCAGATCGCCGATACCTTTTATCCCCACCGCCATATCGTCTTAGACTCGGGATCGATGCTGACGCCGCAGCAGATCGTGGTACGCTTTGTGCAGCCACTCCGGCGCTTCTTCTCCTGATACTCGCGAGCAAGGCGAATGAATTCACAAGCAGAGTTTCAGACGAAGGCATTTCGCACATCGAGTTCCCGGCCTGGTCACGGCTGGGATATCTGGCGACCGCTATCGGTTGCCGAACCGACCGCAGTGAACCTGCGTATCATCAGCCCCGGAAGGAAGACCAAGATGAAGAAGCTCTTTTTTGTTGCCACCGCAGCCAGCCTTGTATTTGCCGGCCACGCATTCGCCCACGCCCAGCTCAAATCGGCCGTACCGGCCGCAGACAGCACAGTAAAACAGGCGCCATCGGAACTCGACCTCACCTTCACCGAAGGACTGAACCTGAAGTTCAGCGGCGTGAAGGTTGCCGGCCCTCAGAAGGCAGCCGTTAAGACCGGCCAAGGCATGTTGATGAACGGGGATAGCACGCTGATGGTGCCAATTACCGACAAGCTGACGGCGGGCAAATACACGGTGGAGTGGCATGCCCTTTCCGCCGACGGCCACAAGACCAGTGGGACCTACAGTTTCACAGTGGCCCCATAGTCCCTGCCAATACGGGGAGACCTGTCCGGTCACGTAGTCCCTTCGCTGACCAGAAAAGCTTCCCGGTCGTTCACCGGGCGTTCGAACTCTGGTCAGCCGAAACGCCGCGGCCATAGACGGTAAACCGCTCATCCTTGGCAATGGGATGATATTGAGAAAGCAGCGCTGCAAAACGCGCTTGACCAAACACGTGATCGGTCCAAAGCGGCTCGTCCCGCTGAACGACGATCAGGTCGTAATTATGGCTGGCAAACTCGCCATATTTGGCGTCCAGATAATCATCCGATCGCCTCTGGTAGCGGGCGGCATCCGCCGCGTCTCCCCTTTCTGCCGCCTCTTTGGCTAAGACAAACGCAAGAGCGCCGAACCAGTCGCTATTATTGGCGGACGGGAAGCGGGCGCCGATGATCCTGGCGAGCGGATGGGCAGCAGCAACGTCGCTGCCGATGACGCCGAGCGTCGGCTCCCCCTTTGATGCCGCTCTAATTGCAGCGACGAAAGCTTCGGCCGGCTTCTGGGTTGGCAGGAAAGGCAGCCATGCAAACGCGACGACAATTGCGCAAAGAGCAGCGCGTCCCAGCGTTTCACGGCTGTAACGCCAACCGGAAGACGCCGCTATCTTGCAAAGCACGGCAACAAAGGCCAGTGAGATCGCAGCAAACGCATGGTAGGCCCAGCCTTTGCCCTGGTAGATCAACGGCGCGACGGCGGCGAGTGAAGCGAGCAGCGTCACGGCGCAAAGGGGCGTCAACGGTGCTTTGGGTGCAACCATCCAGAACAGAAGGACAATCGGCAGGTAAAGAGGTGCATAGCTTAGCGCCACCCTGCCGGGGTCGCCCATCTTCATATAGACATCCACCACCTGCGGAAGCAGGTCACGCATAAATTCGGGATTGAGCTTGAAGATGAGCGCGACATAGACGACGCAGATGCTGCCGATGATGCAATTCTCAGGCGCCGCGAGTAACCAAGGATTTCGCCGCCGCCAGGCCACATAAAGTGCGGGCACAATATACGCGACCACATAATAGGCTTTCACGAGAACAAGAATGCTGCCGCACAGGCCGGCGCCGACGATCAGGACAGCACCGGGTGCGACGCGACGGGCGGTGTCGGCCCGCAAAGCCATCAGCGCCAGCAATGGCAGAAACAGCACGGTGCCGACATGATCTCTTTCGGTAAAGGCGTTGCCGGGAAAAATCATGAAGAGCGCGACAAATAAAGGCAACAGCCGAAGCAATGCCTGATTTTCGGCAAATCCCGCCCGCCGGACGATCATGGCTGACAAACCCAGACCCACGATCACGGCGAGGCAAGTGTAGAGATAAATGCCGATCTCCGGAGCAATACCAGCCCATCTCGACGCTATGATCGCGGGCAGGTAGAGCCAGAGCGAAAACGGCGGGTTGTTATCGATCACATCGACGTAAAGCCGCTCTCCGTTGAGTACCCTCTCAGCTTCCGTGATGAGCCAGCTCGTATCGACGATGGTTCCCCATCGCTGCTGCCACAGCGCCGCCACCACGAAGATCACGGCGCTCTGGATCAGCGCGATCCTAAGCGCCGACGATGGCGTCGACCCCACTGCGGCGGTGTGCGCTGCGCTACTCACGTTCGGGCTCCCTCTGTTGCCGCCCGACCCAGCAGGTGACGTGTCGCCGTCGATGCACCACAAATCATGTAAAACTACCAACGCCCAAGAGCTATGACGCGACTATAGCGCGAACTTGCTAAACTCTGCGTTAAGGCTTGGCATGGCGGCAAGTGCCGTCACAGTGATTGGCGCTGTGCGAGCGGATGCGATTTACCATACGTATGGGACCAGCCGATATCGCACGCGGGCCGCATAATCTTGATAGCCGCTCAACTCCGCAATTAAAGCGCGCTCCTCATGCACCGCTCGCCAGGCGATACCGAAAATGAACACCACGGAGAATGCGAGGCCGAACCAGGAACCGAGCAATAGCGGCATGCCGACAAGGAAAAACAACGCGCTTGCGTACATCGGATGGCGAACAATGGCATAGGGTCCGGTATCGATCACCTTCTGATCTTTCTGGATCTTCACCACCGGCGCTGCGAAGGCGTTCTCGCGAAACGTCCACCAGGTGCCGAGCATGTTGACCAGCATGCCGAGGCCGCCAAGCGCCTGAAGCCATGGCGGCACCGCTCGGAAGGCTGTTCGGGCCGCGTCCCAACCCATGAAGTACAGCCAGCCCAAGAAGGCCAGAACGAAAAACGACAACCAGACGCGATCCCAGGGCTTTTGATCACGTTGCAGCGGAGATGCCATACGTTCACGCAGCAGCCGCGGACTATGTTTCGACAACCAAAGGATCATCGCTAAGCCGCCGATTACGAAGAAGGCGATCAACACCCAGGCGCCCGGAAAAGCCAGCGTACCGGCCGGCCAGAGGATCAAGACCGCGATGAAGACCGACCAAGCCAGGAGTTGGAGCAAGTAGATCGCCATGGCACACTCCAAAAACCGCCGGCAGGAAAGCCGGAGACGCGCCTCTAAGCAAGCGCGCTTCTAAGACAGTGCTGTTTTGACCAATCAATAAAATCTATTCCACGTTGATATTGTTCCCCTCAGAATACGATCCGAACCCTATGCCGTAGCGATGTCGGGTTCGACTGCCTTAGCGTAGACCAATTCCTCAAAGGGTCCAATTCCCGGATATGCGCTTGTAAGTCCCGGTACCGAATGTCATTGGTCGAGTGGTCAGCGCTCCCCGAAGCCTGAAGCTGCCAGTCGTCTGGTGATTTTCCAGCTTGAGGATCACGGGCGCGCCGGAATGATTGGAGAGCGCCTGCGACCCCAGCAAGGGCGTCCGGACAACGTGTCTCGCCTTGTTTGGTGCCCTGAGGCGCGGCAACGATCCTTGGCAAGTTTGTGCGAAGCGTGGCAAAACCGCAAGATCGGTCGAGCGCGTCATGTCTGCGTGCATTTAGTTGGTGCTGCCACGGAGGACAAAACGATGAAGGCAGCGCTTCAAAACTATCATGCCCGGATGCAGCGGGTGCTGGATCACATAGACCGGCATCTCGACGACGATCTGCACCTGGAAATGCTGAGCAACGTCGCAGCCTACTCGAAATATCATCTACATCGGCAGTTCACGGCGACCTTCGGGCTGTCCGTCTATCGCTATGTTCAACTCGCCCGCATGAAGCGCGCTTCCCGATGCCTGGCCTCTAATGGCGCCCAAAGCATCACAGACATAGCGATGGACGCCGGTTACGATGCACCGGATGCTTTCGCCCGTGCCTTTCGGCGACAGCTCGGGCAATCGCCTTCGTCGTTCCGGAAATTTCCCGATTGGGATCCCTGGCTATCGGCCTTCGGTCCGCTCGACAATGTGAGGAGCAAGCTCATGCAGATTATCTTTACCCACGACGACGTGATAATCCACGAGGTTCCCTCCACGCCGGTGGCGGTCATGGAGCATCGGGGCGACCGCGCGACGCTCGAGGCCACCTTCGAGAGGTTCCGTGCCTGGCGCAAGGCAGCCGGCCTATCTCCTGAGACCAGCCCGACCTTCACGGTCTTCCGTTCCGAGCGGACCCCCGCAGTCCCGGCCGACTACGCCATGGACCTGTGTATCGGGACCGATCAGCCGATCGCGCCGGGCGACGCGCAGATGAAGCCCGGCGTGATCCCCGGCGGACGCTGCGCGGTGCTGCGTTACCCTGGCAACACCCAAAATCTCGAGCCCGCCGCACTTTTCCTCTATCGGGACTGGCTTCCGGCCCAGCGGCGAGGAAGCACGCGACTTCCCGATCTATTGCCGACGGCAGCTTTCTCTCATTCCGCAGGTGCCGGCACACGAAGTGGTGGTCGAGCTGTTTTTGCCGCTGAAATAGTGCGCCTGCGACGGCGGCCTGTCCTATCGATGGCAAGAAGCGGACAGGCCGCGATCGACCCAAGCGCGGTCTTTATGGGTTCCCGGCCCAGTTCAACTGCTCGGGCGAAGCTGCTGCTTTGGCAACCGCCAAAGCGAACCTTCACGCAGCCTGAACAACCGCGTTCAGCGGGATTTCCACGTCGATTTCCAGGGTCGAGACGTGCTCGTTGCAATCCATTTTCACTTGCACCTTATCGCCCTCTAGCTGCACGTGCTTTGCTATCACGCCAAGGATTTCCTCCCGCAGCAGCGATACCAAGTCCGAACCCGCCGACGAACGTTCGTGGGCAAGAAGCACTTGCAAGCGTTCTCGAGCCGCCGGTGCGGTTCTTTGTTTGCCGAAAAGACGAAAAATGTTCATGCCGCCCTCCGTCCGAATATCTTGCCGAAAATATTCCGTCTTTCGCCGGGAATCGTGATCGGCAGAACCTCTCCGGTAAGCCGGCGAGCCGCATCGAAATAAGCCATCGCCGGCGCGCTGCGGCTATCGGCCAGCGTGACGGGGGCGCCGATATTGGACGCGCGTAGAACATCCGTGCTTTCCGGAATGATGCCGAGGAGTGGAATGGACAGGATCTCCAGCACATCATCGACCTTGAGCATATCACCCCGCTCGGCGCGGGTAGCGTCGTAACGCGTCAGGAGGAGGTGCTTTTCAATTCGCTCGCCGCGCTCGGCCTTGGCGGTCTTGGCATCCAGCAAGCCAATGATCCGGTCTGAGTCGCGCACCGACGAGACTTCCGGATTGGTGACGACCACCGCCGTGTCCGCATGGCGCATGGCGAGGGTAGCACCGCGTTCTATTCCTGCGGGGCTGTCGCAGATGATCCAATCAAAATGTTGCTTCAAGTCGTTTATGACGCGTTCGACACCCTCGGGCGTCAGGTTGTCCTTGTCCCGGGTTTGCGAGGCCGGCAGCAAGAACAGCGTCTCCAACCTCTTGTCACGGATCAGCGCCTGGGGGAGCTTGGCGTCGCCATGTATGACGTTGATCAGGTCGTAGACGACCCTTCGTTCCGCGCCCATGACAAGGTCGAGATTGCGCAGCCCGACGTCAAAGTCGACGACGACGACCTTATCATTTCTCTGCGCCAGGGCCGCCCCAAGTGCGGCAGTCGAAGTCGTCTTGCCAACCCCGCCCTTGCCTGACGTGACTACGATGACTTTCCCCATCTTGCTCTCCTCTGTCCTGGCCGCTGTCGGCTCAGATAAGTTTCTCTGCCATGATCGCGTCACCTTCGAGCCAGAGCTGGACAGCCTGTCCGCGAAGATTGGGAGCCATGTCTTCCGCCATTTTGTAAATGCCGTCGATTGCGACCAGTTCGGCCTCAAGCTTTCGGCAAAAGATGCGTGCCGAGGCGTTTCCGATCGACCCGGCCATGGCTCGGCCGCGCAAACTGCCATAGATATGAACCGACCCTCCGGCGATGACCTCCGCGCCTGAAGCAACCGATCCGATCACGGTTACGTCGCCTTCCGGGAAGATCACCGACTGACCCGAGCGTACCGGCTCGCGAATGACGATGGATTGCAGTGGCGCTCGTGTCTCGATCGCCGCCGGCCTGCTGCGCACCTCGACGACCGGGTCCTTCACTGGAACCTCGTTTACGGGGACCTCGATATCGGAAACCGGCCGACCGCCTTTGAGCGCGGGAGGCATGCCCGGTCCCAGGATAGAAGGGCGCGCGCCCTCGATACCCATGATGCTGACATTGCGTCGGGCAAGCTCTCCGATCAGGTCCTTCAACTGTGACCGGTCAATCGATAGGTCCGTCAGGTCGAGCACGACCGGCCGTCCCAAAAAGAAACCCGCCGAGCGCGCGGCGAGATCGTCCAACCTGATCAACCAATCTTCGATGGGAAGATCCGGGGAAAGCATGACCGCCAGGAAGGAACGGCCTTTAATGCGGATCGAGCGAGCGTCTGTTAGCACTTTGGTCATCTATATGAAGAATTCGTTGACCTTGTGTACCGCCGCTATGGTTAATAAATAGTTAACGCGATCGAGATCGGACCCAGCGCTGCATCGCCTTGATGATATTTTTATTGTGTAATATCATATACTTGCGAAAACGCTCGGTGACATGTCAGTGTTAAGGAAGGCATTTAAAAATGGGAGCCGCCGGGAGAACTCGCCGCTTTCATTGTTGAAGTCACAGATATCGGAGCGCCGAAAGAGGCGAACTGACCGCCTGGTGCTTGAGACTGAGCAATCGTCTTCCGACTGAGATCATTGATTCGGTAACGCGGCCGGTTTTCCGAATAGAAAACCTTGGACATGAGTCGCGCCAGAAGCGCGGGCTGCATCCAGGTGCTCTTCCGTTTCGATGCCCTCCGCAACGATGATCGGGGCGACGCAGGACGCGAAACCGACAAGATAGTGCAGGCTGTTCTGTCCCTTTTCAGAGATCCGGACATTGCGCACCAGCGAAGGTTCGATCTTGATTATATCAGCGGGGACTGTCAGCAGCCGGGCAGGTGTGGCCATACCTGCTCCGAAGTTGTCGATGGCCACGCGGCAACCAAGCGCGCGAACGGCCGCCAGCCTTTCGACACCCTCGTTCACCAGTGGATAGGTCTCCGTGATTTCAAGTATAAGTCGTGAAGCGAGTTCTGAACGGCGCTCGATTTGACGGAGAATCTGCTTCCAGTGGTCTCGGTCGGATAGATTGGCGGCCGAAATGTTGCATCCGAGCACAAGATCTTGATCCTTGGCCAGCCTCGACAGAACGAGGTCCAGCATGCGTGCATCAAGATCAAAGGAAGCGAGGGAAGATTCCAGATAAGGTGCAAATGTGCTCGCACTGTGAACGACGCCGCGAGCATCCGATATCCGCGCGAAGCACTCCCAATAGAGCACCTCCTCCGGAACATCAATTTGGCTGACCTTTTGTGCGGCAAAACTCAATCCGCGATCGGAAACAGCCTTGGACATAATGGGAAGCGCCTCCAGTGATGCTGTTCTCAGTCACTGTTTTCGACTGTGGGCGGGGGTCGCCAAACCTCTTTATGCGAATTTTCCGGCAATGCAAACGATACAACCGAACGGCACTGCCGGGTCAATTGAATTTCGTATGTTAGTAACTTATAAGTACATCGAATGGGGTAATTGTGTCAAATCCTCAATCACTGCGAGATATTATGCAACCCTGCTTTTCTATTGAAAGCAGTGCCCGCTTCTTTGCCTGAAGCAATCCGTCATCTAAAGCTTACGCAATTCGGCTCTCCAAAATCAGAGCCAAATGCCGCAATCCCGAATGCCACAATCATTGCAAGTTTAGCTGAGCCGGAGGTCGAGGTCGCGATAAAGTTTCTTCAAATTCGGCAGGGATTTTTGTTGCCACGAAATCTCTTTGGAACCACGCACCGTCATGTTCACGTGCGCGCGTTTACGGGCCTCTATCGTCAGTTTCGCAAGCAGGTTTATACCCGACGAGTTCAGAAACTGGAGTCCCGTGAGATCGAGCGTCAGGCGCTCAGGGTTTTTGTCGAGCAGATCCATCGCCAATTGATAGATCGGAGCGTAGGCATCCGATCCCGACAAACGCATGGAACCGTCGAAGAACACAACGTATCCTTCAGTCCAAACGCGAAATGCCTCTCCTCTGATTTCCATGGTCAAACTCAGCCATTTTGAACGGAAGGAACTGGTAGGGAAGCATAGGTCTCAAGATGCGTTCGACCGCTCGGCCGGTTCGCGTCAAAAACCCACGCCAATTCAGCGTCATAGTCACTCATCAGCGTCAGCAAACCAAGACCGGACTCCGTGCCGAACGTCAGCGCGGCGTTCTTCTCAATTTGCCGAATGAGCAGCTCCGCGGGATCATCGGCGGTTATGTGCGCAAGCAGATGCTGAAAACGTGTTGCATTTTCGTTGTCGATAAAATTCGAAACCTTCATCCGAAACCGTTCTCCGTCGATGGAAGCCGAAATATCAATCTCCCCAGACACACGAAACTTCACGGCATTTTCGATGAGTTCATTGGCCACGTAGCCAATGTCATGGCGCACCTGATGGTAGACCTGACGTGAGCGCCTGTAACGCAAAGCCGTTATTTCAGCGATAAAATCGGATGTCATCGAACAATGCGACCAACTCAGATCGAGCGGTCCGTCAAGCAATCGAAGAAAAGTGGCACTACCAGCACTGCTTGTTACAAGATCTGCCAGCCCAAACACGACGACTGCCATGTTATCACCTATGTCTCATTACAACCAGAGTTATGTCATCGTGAATCTTCTGCGACCCAATATAAGTCATGAGATTCTCTAGAATGCCGTTCATCACATCTTGAGCACTGCCTCCATAGAGATCGCGGGCCGATTTACAGAGCCGTTCAATCCCATACAGCTCACCTTGCCTGTTTTCGGCTTCAGTAACCCCGTCCGTATGCAGAACGATCATGTCGCCGCTTCCAAACGTGACATCCCTCGTATCGACAAACTGGGAAATATCTGAATCGAGCCCCACGGGAAGCCCGAGGTCGGCGGTTTCGATGCGCTCGACCTCTCCGCCCTGCCTCACCACAATCAGATCCTCGTGTTGACCAGAAAGCGTCAGCCGCTCCCCGTCATAATCGAGAAAGGCAAGGGTCAAGTGTTTGTCGGTTTTCGTTCGTTCGATATTCTTGTAGATCGTGCGGTTGAGATCATTCAGGAATTTCGCCGGATCGGTCTCTCCCGCCTCCTGCAATGCACGCGCCACGGACTGAACCATCAGCATGAGTACGCCGCTTTCAAGGCCGTGACCGGTAACGTCCCCTATTCCGATCTTCAGCCTCTTTCCATCCTGCAGGATATCATAATAGTCGCCGCCGACCTCGTCGGCGGGGCGCATAAAGGCGGCAATCTCCAGCTGTTCGATGGCCGCCAGTTCGTTTTGGCGCGGCAAGACCATGAGCTGTATCCGTTGCGCGACGGCCAGTTCGGCGCCAAGGCGAATGTTCTCGCTCTTCAATTGCGTATTCAGTACCGAGATTTCCTCTTTCGCCTCGGCAATTTCCTTTGTTCGTTCGTCCACCAGCATTTCGAGGTTTTCGGTATGGAAGCTTATGTCCTCCGCCATGCGATTGAATGCAACGCCGGCCTCGCCGACCTCGTCGCGCGACGCGATATCGACCCTAACCGAATAGTCTTTTGCCTGAATACGCCGCGCGGCACTCGCCAGCGCACTGATGCCGCTTGTGATGCGCTTGGAAACCGCGAACACCGCCGCGGTGACAATCATCAGCGATATGGAGATCGCAAGGATCTGATAGAGAAGAATGCGGTTTGTCGCACGCGATATTTCTTCCTGCGCAGAAAAAAGAGAGGCATAGATTTCCCGCTCCGGCACGACGATACCGAGCGACATCGCTTCCTTTTGAACCGGCCCGGAAACCCAAAGGTTGGTGGGTGCTATCTGTTTGACGACAACGAGGTATGGGATCTTCTCGCCCTGCTCGTCCAGCGAAATATGCTGAATCACGCCATCACGATCCAAAGGGAGCGTCGCCAGCGCCTTCTGCGTGCTGTTGTGGAACGAACGATCAAGTCCGGTCACCCCCTTGTCGCCGGTATCGTTTGAGGAGCGCAGGCCAATGATCTTTTCGCCGGCATGGTTGATGGCGACCACATTGCCATTCGACATGGTCAAGAAGCCGAAGCCGGTATCGGCAACCTTCACGCTCTCGACGATGCCGGCCAGTTGATCCAGCGTGATGTCAGCTCCCGCGATGCCGGCGACGTCCCGGCGGTCGGGGGACCAAAGGGGATTGAAGAAACTGACGATGAGCTTGCCGGTAATGGCGTCGGTATAAGGCGCGGTCTGCGTGATATCGTCCGCGACGGGGCGCGTGGCCGGCTGACGAGCCCACTGTTGCCAGGATTCGTATAGGCCCGGAAAGAAAAAATCCCAGAAATTGGCCTCGTTGTGCCCCGGATACAGGCGGTCAAAGGTCTGCGCCTGAGCGGTGTATGGCACCGTTCTGAAGATCGGCCGTTCTTTGGGCCCGATATAATACATTTGCAGCTTGGAATAGCCGTTCTTCAGCAAGTTCGGCGCAACGAGATCGACAACGGTGCTGGTCTCGATGTCCTTTTCCACATCGGGCAGCGGCTGATGATTTTGGTCGAGCAAATAGCCCCAAACGCTGATCACCGAGGTCGAACCCGGAAGATTCTGAGCCCAATGACCTTTTGGATCGTAGGTAAGCTTGACGGCGCCAGGTTCGGAGCGCGCGAGCGCCTCGCCGATCGCATCATTTCGGTTTGGGTGATCTATCTGCGCCTGCAGAACGCCCGCGAGTGTTTTGACGTCCGAGTGCACCTGATTGAGAAGCAGCCCGACGCGGGCAGCCGTCGAATCCGCATAGGATTGGATATAGTCCTGGCTCGCCCGTTCAAGACCTTGGCCGACTTCGGATGTGGCGTCGCGGGACAATCGCTGCACGTTCCACAGCGCCAATCCACCGCTGACGAGAAGATCAAAAAGGACGGCACCTCCGACGACGAGGACAAATTTGGCTCGAAACGACCAGATACTGGGAATGACAAATCGACCGATTTTCCTGTTCATAGCGGCTTCCGCCCGGAGGCTGCCCATATGGGCCAGCCGGCATAACCCTTCGGATGAAGAGCCGCGAAGATGTGATCTTGGAAGCCCTGGCGGAAACGCTTTATGAACTCCGGCGTGTCACCTCGGCGAACAGACATCTCGCCGGCATAGACGTTCTCCCAGGCGGCGATGACATCTGCGAAATCCTGCGGATCGCCGTCGAGGTTGCTGACCATGAAGCTTTCAATCTCGATGGCCTCGAAGCCCGCATCCCGTAGGAGCCGGCGGCTTTTGGGCCCCATTTCGACATCCATGTCGAAATGGCTAAACAGCGTCGCCACCTCGTTATAGGTCCATTGTATGCTTGCGGCCCGTGGCTCACCAAGACAGTGGGAATTCTTTTCGTTGGTTATGTAGACCCGCCCTCCGGGCTTGCAGATGCGGTAGAGTTCCCTGAGCAGAATATCGGGTCGATTGAAGATTTGCAGCGAGTGGCGACAAGTCACCAGGTCAAATTGATTGTCTTCGAGCAGCATCTCAGATGCGTCGCCGTAGGTGTATTCAATATCGCGGATATCGAAATCGGCAGCGACCTTGCGTGCATATTCGAGACTGCCGGCCGAATGATCGAGCGCCACTATTCTTGCCGGCTTGAACTCCTTGTGGACCAATACGGCAAAATCACCGATCCCGCAGCAAATGTCCGCCATCGCAATGCCAGCCCGCATGCCATGACGCGGCAAAATATCGCGTTCATGGCGCCAGGTCATTTTCGTTTGGGTCCGCAGGATAGGAATGAAACTCTGGTCTTCAACGAAAGTCTGTCCTGGATAAAAATCGGCGTCATATGCTTCGACGGCGATTTTCGGTTCGATAGCACTTAGATGATGGAATGTCCTGGTCGCCCAGCCAACGACACTGGATGTCACGACGACGAAACGAAGATCTCGCCGTGCGCGGCTGGCGTTGACCAATAGGCGCGCCAAGGCGTGGTATGCCGTCGCATTCATATGAATGAGACGCTTAACATTGATGTAGAGCACGCCCCGGACTTGATTGATGCTCTTTTCGAGCAGGGCAGTCGTCTCGGCGATTTCGACAGAAGACAGCGGCCGCAGGATGCCAGAGAGCGAAAACTCCTGACTGTTCAGGTCGAACTGAGCCGAAAACAGTGGAACGGATTCGTGTGAACTCAATTCAGTAATCCCTCCACTGGAATGTCCAAAATCACCGTAAGAGCCCGGCCATCCACATTCTGGAGCGATAGCGATGCATCATAGTTGATCGCCAAACCAAGCAGAATAATGTCCTCCTGAACGGCGTTTTCGTTGGTGAGCGCGTCGAGATATCTTTCCAAAGCACTGCCTCCCAAAGCCTTGGCAGATGCATGACGGTACAGGTGCTGTTGCTCAGGGGCACATGGAAAGGTCAAGGCGATCCTCTCCAAGTGATCCCCTCGGGAAATATCGCAGTGAAGTCGCCCGGGAGTGCTTCCCGAGCGGAAAGAGATCTCAAAAAGCTCGTTCAGCGCAGATGAAAGGAGATTGGCGTGCCGGACAGGATCGCTTCGATCATGACTCACCATGCGTGCAACGTAATTCGACATCTGATTGCAATGGAGCCAATCCGACATGAATATCTCCATTTCCATTTCCAGCTCCAGCATCGGATGAAATGGTAAATCGGTGCGGTCTGTGCTCTTCTCGCTCAATGCCGATCCCCCTGAATTGTCAAATATTCGCGACCGTCCGAGGAACCAGCGTGACTGACCCCTCGAGTTCCCACTGTTTATTTTTCGTGACTGTGCCACCCCGCTTTATCATTGCGCCGGAGAAACTCTTGGACCGAAGATGCAGGCAGAGGCTCGCCAAGGAAATATCCCTGCAAACGATCGCAACCGGCAGCAATCAGCCAAGTGACTTGAGCCTGATCTTCCACGCCTTCGGCGGTGACCTTCATTCCCAGCCCATGGGCCAGCGCAACGACAAAGCGGACGATGGTCTGGCTCTTGGGGTCGCTCGTCAGGTCTTTTATGAAATACTTGTCGATCTTGATGGAGTCGAACGGGAAATTCTTCAAATAGCTCAGAGAAGAATATTCGGTGCCAAAGTCATCAAGCGAGATCTGAATACCGAGGACATTGAGGGTATTCAACGTATCGAGATTATTGATCGTGCGCTCGAGCAAAACACCTTCGGTGATTTCGAGCTCAAGGCGTTCAGCCGGAAATCCGATCGCATCAAGCGTCTGCGATACTCGGTCGGTAAAGCCCCCAGTCAAGAATTCTGCAGGCGAGAGATTGACCGCGACCGTACAGTGTGACGGCCAAGTCATCGCCTGCCGGCAGGCTTCCTCCAACACCCACTGACCGATTTCCGGCATCATTCCATCGGCCTCTGCTACTGGTATGAACGCCGAGGGTGGGATGTTACCCATGATCGGATGCTGCCATCGCAACAAGGCCTCGAAGCCAGTGACAGAACCCGAAGAGTCCACCAACGGCTGATATTCGATAAAAAATTCGCCATGCTGAAGCGCGACACGCAGGCTCCGTCGTAGCAACTCCCTCTGTTCCAAAACCATCATCATGGCCGGCTCAAATGTTCGTGCGCGTCCCCTTCCCTCACTTTTTGCAGCATAAAGAGCGATATCGGCGGCGCGCATCAGCTGGTCCTCCTCATTGCCATCGCGAGGAGCAAGCGCTACGCCGATACTTGCGCCTGAAAACACTGCGATGCCATTCACCACGAATGGCTTTTTAAAAGCGCTTACTAGCGAATCCGCCAACCGCTCCGCCTCTGCCGGCTGATCATTCCGGAGCTGAATGATGGCAAACTCATCACCGGCCAACCGGTAGGCCGTTTCATCCGGTCCCAGAACGTTGCGGATACGTTCGGCGGTTTGCTGCAAGACGATATCGCCTGCGGCATGGCCGAGAGTGTCGTTGATCGACTTGAACTCGTCGAGATCCAACTGCATCAGCGCGATGGCCGTTTTGCCATCTGATAAGGCATCCCGCAGTCGTGCACCGAACTGTCGCCGGTTCGGCAGATCGGTCAAAGCATCATGATTGGCTTCATGCAGCAGCAGCGCTCGATCAGCTTCTTCGGGCGACGGATCCCGCCCAAGCAAGTTCCGCGTTTCAATAACCGCAAATCCATTGGTCGGTCGAAATAGAATGAGATCTGATAATGCCTCGCCAGCTCTTTGGACCTGCAGATTCCGCGGCCATCCAATATTGCTCGTCTGTTCCGCGAATAAATTCATACCCGGATCCTGCAGCTCCGGGTATATTCCAAATAGGGTGGCATGAGAGGTCTTATCGTCGCCGTAGAAAGTCCTGAACCTCTCGGACGACATTATGAGATTGAAATCGCTGTCATAAAACGAAAAAAGCACTTCATGGGCACTACTTGCCGGCAGAGGCATGTCAGACTTGAAAACGCTACTGGCTGCCATTCCGGTCTCCGCCTCATCCTAGGAACTTTCCGGCTTCGTAATCGCTTTCAATTTCCTCTCGTCTCAGGACTTAACGGATCGATACCCCAGATGCTTGCCCGCACAGCATGCATCAAACTGATATTTCGAATATAATGCATAAATAATTTACTAAATTACGAACTTGGGCTGCTGCACTTGCGCGATTTCGAACCGCAATCCCCCTCGCGACCAACGCCGCGTCGACCCGAATATGCAAATTCTCATTTACATTATGCTAATGAAATTAGCGCTGTCAAACGTTCGACCCCTGTTTGCGAAATGCGCGCAAAACAGGCCTTGGTTGCGTATTCGCTTCGATTGACACGCTTCCGCCTTCGTGCGGGGAAACAGAGCGTGCTGTTTCGCAAACGCGCCTTCGGGGTGAAGGGCTACATCTGTAGCGATCACCCAACATCGAATGCCTTAAGCTACGCGCTCGAAGCGGGTACGAATATATTCAATATAGTGCTGGCCCGGTGAGGCAGACTCGACCATCGCCAAAGCTGCCTCTTCCGGAACACCCGCAAAGAGACGTTCTTCGCCGTTCTTGAAGCGAATATAAAGACGGCCGTCGTCAGGATGGAAAAAGACGGATTTGATAATCCGCGACGAAACTTTGAGCTCTTTCATGGTCACCTCGCTTTTGAGGTGGTTGTGCCATCAAAACTACAATATCGAATGAAGTGACCTAGTTAAAAATGGGTAGCGATTCACTAGAAAAATGGAGCGATTCTAGGCCGTTAATCCTCTGACATTTGATGGAAATAGGCCGCCTCAGTCACTCGGCAGTGTGGCAACTGGCGCCGAACCGATGGCGGGTCGGCAGCAGGTCACTGATCGAAACTGAACCCATCGTCGCACTTGAGGAGGCGTGCCAACAGGAGGCCAGCCCGCGAGAGCACACGAGCGTTATCTGTCTTTTGCGAATGTTGCGAGCAGCTCCTCAATTTGAGCAACACTCAAGGTGTTATGCGGCAGCTGGCGCACCATCATGATGAGTTTTGCGGTTTCTTCCAGCTCCTCGGCAGCAAAGACTGCGCCTCTGAGATCAGGCCCCGTGACCACCGGACCATGATTGGCGAGAAGAACGGCGGCAACCTCCCCCTTCAGCGCCCGGATCAGGTCGCCGAGCGCAGGATCCCCCGGCCTCAGATAGCGGAGAAGCTTCACTTGGCCAACGCGCATGACCACATAAGGCGTGATCGGCTCGATGCAATTGTCGGGATCGACGTCGGGGAGGCATGACAAAGCCGTAGCATAGGTCGAATGAAGATGCACGACCGCACCGGTCCCAGCACGTGTCTCGTAGAAGGCCCGATGCAGGAAGATCTCTTTCGACGGCTTGTCGCCGGAGATATGGACACCGTTGCGATCCAGTTTCGAAATCCTGGCCGGATCGAGAAATCCGAGGCAGGAATTCGTGGGGGTGATCAGGATCCCATCCTCGACGGCAACGCTGATATTGCCGGCCGATCCGACCGAATAACCGCGTTCAAACAGCGATTTCGAGAGCAGCACCAATTCCTCTCGAATTTTTACCTCCGTCACCCCAGCCTCCCTTGTTCCGGCAGCTTGCCCTCCATAAGGGCAAGAGCGCGTTCAAAAAAATCCGGCTGTCCGAAATTGCCGGATTTCAACGCCAGGGCCAACGGTGCCCTATTGGTCAATACGGGTACGCCCGGCGCAATCTCCGGTCCGATCGTCAAGGCATCCAAATCCAGCGCCGAGACGACGGCGCCCGATGTCTCGCCGCCGGCCACAACCAGACGTCTGATGCCCCGACTGACAAGCTTTCGGGCAACTGCCGCAAACAAATTGTCCAGATGTTCGGCAACAGTCTCCCGGCCATAGCGCTCCTGCAGGGTTGCGACCTTTTGCGGCGTGTCGGAGGAATAGACGAGTGGCGCTTCCCCAATATGCGCCAGTACGAAATCAGTGACCGCACCGGCATCGAGAGCGCCGTCCATCACCCGTTCCACCGCAATCGCCATCACCGGATGGTGCTGGGCGTGGTGCGCGATCTGCTGCAGCGTCGCCTGCGAACAACTGCCGGCAAGAATTGCCTCCGGTCCTGCAACGCCTTCGAAACCGACGCCTACCGGCCGTGCCAACCTGTCGGCGGTGAAGTTCTTTGCAAGCCCAAGAGCGATGCCCGAACCGCCGGTCAGCAGAGGCATTCCCGCAGCCGCCTCGCCAATCTCCAGAAGGTCTTCGTCCGAGATCGCATCAACAACGACAAGCACCTCGCCTTGACGGGAGGCCTCGTCGAGTGCGTTGCGAATAGCGTTTGCGCCGTTGCGCACGACGCGCCAGGGAACAAAGCCAACCGGCTCCAGGCATTGAAGCCGCAACCACCGTCGCAGGTTACTGTCCGTCATTGGATTCAACGGGTGGGTGCGCAGGCTGGACTCGTTGAGCGGGACGTCGCCCACAAAGAGATTTCCTTGATAAAGCGTTCGACCCGCACCTGGAAACGCCGGGCAAACGATGACGCCTTTCGCACCAAGAGCGGATGCCAACGCCTCCCCCACCGGGCCGATATTGCCTTCCGGGGTTGAATCAAAGGTGGAGCAGTATTTGAACACGATCTGCCGGCACCCCTGCTCCTGGAGCCATGACAAGGCCCGCAGGGATTGCGCGACGGCCTCCGCGGCGGGTATCGAGCGCGTTTTCAAGGCCACGACCCCGGCTTCACAATCGGCCGGTGCGGGCTTGTCAGGAATGCCCAAGAACTGGGTCGTCGAAAGCCCTGCGACTGCGCCGTACCCTTTGGCAATGGTGTTTGCTATATCGCTCGCGCCGGTGAAGTCGTCGGCAATCACACCCAGGAGCATTAAAATTCCTCCGATAGTTCCACGCGCCGCGCGCCCGCGCGACGGCAAGATAGCCCGGCTTGTCACCGCTGTTGAGGGGCTAAGGCAGCAAATTGATGTCCAGCGGGGCGACCTTTGTGGAAAACATATCACCGTCAAGGAAAGTCGCAGGTATTTTAAGGTGTCCGGTACTTCAATCGCGACCGCCGAGGATTTCCGTCAGGGCATCCCCAGGCCTGACGCAGCGCCTGTGCTCGCTCGTGCCCATTAGGCCAGCCAACACCTGAAAAAATTTCAGACCTTGCACCGACGATTTCCGCCTGCTCGAGCTGTCCTAATCAATGGGCGCGCCTGGATGGTCCGGCGGCCCAGACAGAGAGGTGATCCATGGGATCGTTGCAAGGTCAGAATATTGTCGTCGTGGGAGCGAGCCGGGGTGTCGGCCGCTCGATCGCAGAAGCGGCCCTCAGTGAGGGAGCGACGGTGTTGGCGGTGGCGCGCGGGGAACCGGCGCTGGCGCAATTTGCCCGGGAGGCCCCGGGCGTGAAGACGCTCGCGGTCGATGCAACCGTGGACTCCGCGCCTGAAGAAGTCTTTGCCGCGCTGAAGCCGGATGTACTGGTGATCTGCGCAGGCGCTATCCCTCCGGCTGCGCCCGTGCATGAACTAAGCTGGGAGGAGTTCTCCTCAAACTGGGAAACGGACATCAAGGCATCGTTCCTGTTTTGCGGGGCTGCCCTGCGGGGGCCGCTCCAGCCAGGAACCCGGATTGTCTTGATCTCCAGTGGCGCCGCCTTGAGCGGAGGGCCACCGTTTTGCGGCGGCTATGCCGGCGCAAAACGCATGCATATGTTCCTGGCAGGTTACTGTCAAAAGGAATCGGATCGGCTTGAGCTTGGCTTGCATTTCATGGATCTCGCGCCGATGCGCATCATGCCCGACACAGGCGTCGGCAAGGCCGGCGTTGATGGCTTTGCGGCCTATTCCGGCATTAAGCCCGCGGACTTCATCGCGGGCATGACCGACATGCAAACACCGGCCGATGTTGGAAGGGCAGTGGTCAAACTCGTCACCGGAAAATCGCAAGTCGGTTCCTTTGCCGTCAGTGGGCGCGGCCTTGTACCGGCCGCCTGAGGCGCGCGTAATGCAAACCGGAGCCAGAAAGAGGAAATCCTGATGACAGAGGCTCGCGAGCCGGCACGCTGGTCCGGAAGCACGCTATGAGACCCGCGAGGCCGTTCAGCTCGCCTTCGTCGCTGCCATCCACGTTCTGCCGCCCAGGCAGCGAGCCTCCCTGCTGCTTTCGGACGTCCTGGGTTGGTCGGCCGCCGAGACGGCGCAATTGCTGGGCGGGTCGACCGGTTCGATCAACAGCGCGCTGCAGCGGGCCCGCGCAACGCTGGCAGCGCGATATCCTCAGGGACGTCCTGAGTGTCGATGCCAACCGGGCCCCGAAGAAGGCCTGCTACTCGAGCGCTACATGCGAGCCTGGCAGGCCGCCAATCTCGACGGCTTCATCGAACTTTTGCGGGAAGACGCCAGCTATCACATGCCGCCCTGGCGGGAATGGTATCAGGGACGCGAGGCGATCCGCGGTTTCTTCGAAACTGTCTGGGCCAATTTCGGCGGCTTTCGCGCGGTGGCGATCGGAGCCAACGCCCAGCCGGCGGTCGCGGTCTATGCGCGCGGCCATCGTGACCGAAAGTGGCAAGCCCATTCCCTGCATGTGATCGAGCCTGCTGAAGGTGGAATTGCCTCTCTGACGGTCTATGTGCCGCCACTTGGTTCCAAATTGTTTTCGGCCTTCGGCCTGCCGACAGCCTAACTATTCGGCGGCGAGACGTCACTGCACGGGGACTGGACGATGCATCACCCACCGGGTGGCTGAATTTTGTTTAGAAATAACTTATGAACTATAACCATCGTGGCTGCGTTCCTGCATCAGGAGGAATGTCCGATGAAGAATATCGAAAATCGACAGGTCAAACGGCCAGGCCCGCGCGAGCTGGACGTCGAAAAGCATTGCAAGAAACACGGTGTTGACGCCGCCGAAACCAAGAAGCTAGTCAAGCTCTTGGGTCGGCATGCGCCGCTTCACGAGCTACATGCCAACGCTCCGCCGAAACAACCGCGGTGGCGATAATTTTGTGCGAGCTGCCAGCGATACGTGATCCGAATTCAAAGATCGGTTCTGGCACTTTCGCGTGTGTCCGGCTTTGCGCCCGAGAGAACCGGATGCACGAACATTGTCCGAGGTGTATAATGGTGCATGGATAGGCAACTGGTAGAACAACACCTGAGATTAGCAAAGCAGCATGTGGCTCAAGGCCGCAGACATATCATTCGGCAAAAGCAGATCATCTTCGAACTCGCGCAAGGCCAACACGACACCTCGCAAGCCCGCCGGCTCCTGTCCACCTTTGAGGAACTGCAACTAATGCATGTCGCCGAGCGCAATCGCCTCCAAAAGGAGTTGGAGTGGATGAGGCCGTAGGTACGATCGAGCGGAGCACTATGAACAGGCGGAAGAGCGAGACGGGGTAAGGCGCCTCCATCTTGCAACGGCTTAGCCCACTACCCATCTAATGTCGTGAGGGCTGCGAGGCTTGCGCGAAATTAATCGCGTCGAAGCAAGTGCCTCGCTGGACGTATAGCGAGAGCATTGCGAGCGGCTCTGGTGCCCACAGCCTATTTGCGTGATGGGCACTCCCACTACTCCTTATCGTTTAGGCCGGCTGGATAGCCGGCAGAGGATTTCTATTGAACAAACCAATGATCGCTGCCGCGCCCGCGGCGGTGCAGCCGCGCGAGCGCGATGAGGCCGCAAACCGGCCTGACAAGAACTGGAAGCCCTATCCCTGCCTTCTCACACGCCGAGAACTGCAGGACTTGATCGCTGAACAACTCGGCTGACCGGCAACCATTTTACCAACCACGACAAAAAGGGAGAACAGAATGCAAGTGCTAGTGAGA
Source organism: Martinezella calliandrae (assembly GCF_030272695.1). Classification (GTDB taxonomy): domain Bacteria; phylum Pseudomonadota; class Alphaproteobacteria; order Rhizobiales; family Rhizobiaceae; genus Rhizobium; species Rhizobium calliandrae. The sequence goes on along the minus strand of NZ_JARFYN010000071.1, from coordinate 450 downwards.
GACAATAATGTCGAGCAGGCAATCAGGGCACTGAAAAGAAAGATGCAGCGCGAAGGTCTGTTTCGGGAGCTGAAGCAGCGGCGAGCCTACGAGAAGCCCTCAGAACGCCGCATTCGGGAAAAAGCGCAGGCAGTCAGCAGATCTCGCAAAGCTGCCCGAAAGAAGATGCAGCGAGAGGGCCTTCTCGCCGCTCCTAAACTAGTTTCCGTCCACAAACGCGGACGGAAACTAAACTAAGATCATCGGCACGATAGACAAACACCGCCGGAGCCGCCTATCAATGCGGCCCCCCACCGTGAAAGGAAGGGTTGGAACATTTCGCTTGCAATCTTAGTGAATCTATGTATATCGATCCAAAATGGAGAGATTTGTGAGCATAGGCGAAGCGGCGGAAGTTTTGGGCGTGTCGATCACGACATTGCGCCGATGGGAAGCTGAAGGCCGTCTGGT
>NZ_JARFYN010000008.1 GCF_030272695.1 Martinezella calliandrae | reverse complement strand
GATGGGCACGGCCTTTGGCGGCGCCCGCGGTCGCACCGACGTCCCGAAGATCGTCGACTGGTACATGGAAGGCAAGATCCAGATCGACCCGATGATCACTCACACCATGGCCCTCGAAGACATCAACAAGGGCTTCGAGCTGATGCATTCCGGGACAAGCATTCGCAGCGTGGTGCTTTACTAGGGCGCTCCCAGACTTAGACGGGCACGGGAGAACGCTGCACGACTTTGAATAGCGCACGGCCTTTTGGCAAATCGATCCTGATTTGGGGCCGTGGGCAACCAAGGAGGAGGAGCTGAACATGCCAAGTCAAGTATCGATACACCCGGCGCTCGACGGCGGAGTGAAGGCGGGACAGGCGAATTTCAGCGGCGGAACGCTGGTCTGCGCCTGCACCGATCGCCCTGTCAAAGTCGCCATCAGCGGTGGGATTGCCCACAATCATGCCTGTGGCTGCACCAAATGCTGGAAGCCGGAGGGTGCTGCTTTTTCGATCGTTGCCGTAACTGCACATGAAAACGTCAAGGTCCTGGAAAATGGCGACAAGCTCGCGGTCGTGGATCCCGACGCTTTGATAAAGCGGCATGCCTGCAAAGCGTGCGGTGTGCATATGTACGGGCCGGTGGAACGCGACCACGCCTTCAAGGGTCTCGATTTCATTCACCCCGAGCGCTTTCAGGAAAGCGGCTGGCCTGAGCCAGGCTTCGCCGCATTCGTGTCGTCGATCATCGAATCCGGAACGCCGCCCTCCGCCATGGCGTCCGTTCGCAGTCGGCTGAAGGAACTCCGCCTCGAACCCTATGATTGCCTGAACCCGCCACTTATGGATGCTATCGCAACCTGGGTAGCGAAAAAGGCGGGCACGTTAAGGGAATAGGTCTGGCCCTTGATGGGGGACTTCGCTAAACCGCGACTGCGCGTTCAGTCGGATGCGCAGCGCTCTTGCAATGAAACAACGTCCGTTACCATGATTTACGTCGATGCAGATGCCTGTCCGGTCAAGTCGGAAATCTTGAAAGTGGCCGAGCGTCACGGCATCGAGGTGACGCTTGTCGCCAATTCCGGCCTGCGGCCATCGCGTGACCCGATGGTAAAGAACGTCATCGTCTCAAACGCTTTTGACGCCGCCGACAACTGGATTGCGGAGCACGCCGGTCCTGGCGATATCGTCGTCACCGCCGATGTGCCGCTGGCCGGGCGCTGCGTCACCGTCGGCGCGCTGGTGACCGGGCCGTCAGGCCGCATTTTCGACAATACCAACATCGGCATGGTTACCGCCATGCGCGATCTCGGCGCGCATCTGCGCGAGACCGGCGAAAGCAAGGGCTATAACGCTGCCTTTACACCACGCGACCGTTCTGCCTTTCTCGAAACCTTCGACCGGCTCTGCCGGCGTGCCAAAGCTCATAATCCGCCTGGAGGTCAGCCTTGAACATCATTTCCCAGAGCACCGCCTTCGGTGGCATGCAGGGCGTCTTTTCACATGCCTCCGAGGCATGCCAATGCGACATGACCTTCGCAGTCTTCGTGCCGCCACGGGCGATCAAAGAGCCCTGCCCGGTCGTCTGGTACCTCTCCGGCCTCACCTGCACGCATGCCAACGTGATGGAAAAAGGCGAATATCGGCGTCTGGCCGCCGAGCTCGGCCTGATCGTTGTCTGCCCGGACACCAGCCCGCGCGGCAATGATGTACCCGACGAACTGACCAATTGGCAAATGGGCAAGGGCGCCGGCTTCTATCTCGACGCCACCGAGAAGCCGTGGGCTGAAAACTACCAGATGTACACCTACATCACCGAGGAACTGCCTGCCTTTGTCGGCCAGCACTTCCGCATGGATATGAGCCGGCAAGGCATTTTCGGCCATTCCATGGGCGGCCATGGTGCGATGACGGTTGCGCTGAAAAATCCGGAGCGCTTCAGGAGCTGCTCCGCCTTCGCGCCGATCGTGCAACCCTCGACGGCTGATTGGTCGGCGCCGGCCTTTGAGAAATATCTCGGCGCTGACAAGGCTGCCTGGCGCAAATATGACGCCTGCGCGCTTGTCGAGGATGGCGCCCACTTTCCGGAGTTTCTGATCGATCAGGGAAAAGCCGATGGTTTCCTAGAAACCGGTCTGCGTCCGTGGTTGTTCGAAGAGGCGATCAAAGGCACCGGCATCGGCCTGACGCTGCGCATGCACGAGCGCTATGACCACTCCTATTACTTCATCTCCAGCTTCATGGACGATCATCTGAAGTGGCACGCCGAACGGCTGGCATGAAAAGGGTGGCATAGCAGAGTCCCCAGCTTGAAAAGCCAATTCGGCTGAGGCATATGTTTTGTCGCGCAGACGACTGCGGCGGCCGGCATTGGATTGTCGGCTGGAAGACATCGCGGGGACGGCCTCGCTCTTAAAAAAGGAGCGCAATATGGCTTGGTTCCTGCTTTTCCTCGCAGGCTTATTTGAAATCGGTTGGGCTGTCGGCCTGAAATATACCGATGGCTTTACTCGACCGATCCCCACCGGCCTCACTCTCGTCTCCATGGTGGCAAGCGTCCTGCTGCTCGGCCTGGCGGTGAAGACCTTGCCGATGGGCACGGCTTACGCGGTCTGGACCGGCATTGGCACGGTCGGCACCGTTCTGTTCGGCATCTGGCTACTCGGCGATCCCGCCACCCTTATTCGCCTGTTCTGCATCGGCCTGATTGTCGCAGGCATTGCCGGGCTCAAGCTTGTCGCCTGAGGCTATGGGTGGCTATATCGGAGCTGGCGATTGTCCAGCGCCCATAGGCCGGGGCCTGAAAAGACCATGTACAAGAAGATGAAGCAGAAGAGCACAGGGCCGTCACCCTGGTTGTTGGCCGGAAAAAAATCGATCGGCATATGCACCATAAAATAGGCAAAGGCCATTTCACCGCTGAGGATAAAGGCGACCGGCCGGGTGAAGAGACCGAGAAAAATCAAGATGCTGCCGATAAACTCGATGACGCCGGCTACGAAAAACAGTGTCGAGATTTCAAAGGGTGCGGCGGGAAAATTGAAGAGCTTCTGTGTAGCGTGCTCAAAAAATAGCACTGCCGTTACGATTCGCAGGACCGCAAGGGCGGCGGGCTGATACTGCGACAGGCGCTCGAAAGCCGACATGAACATCTCCGCATGAACTGAGAAGGCGCCAGTACCTTGGAGGGAACATGGTCGCTTTCCGTGGACACAGGAGTCAACACGCCAACCGCAGATTTATTCGCCGGGCTCGAATATCAATCCAAGCCCGGCTTGATTGCATATTATTTCCTGCTGTTGTCGACGGCCAGCAGGCCCGGGCCCGAGAAGACCAGGTACAGGAAGACGAAGCAGAACAGAATGGCTGCGTCGCCGCCATTGTTTGCGGGGAAGAAATCCTTCGGCAGATGCGACATGAAATATGCGACCGCCATGTTGCCGCACAGAATGAACGCAACGGGACGGGTGAAGAGGCCGACAAAAATTGCCAGCCCGCCAAAGGCTTCCAGAATGCCTTGAACCAAAAGCAGTGACGGCAGGGGACCGGCGTGAGCGCCGGCCGGGAAGCCGAGAAGCTTCTGTGTGCCATGCTCCATAAACTGCAAGCCGGTCATGAGACGCAGCACAGTCAAGGCATAAGGCTGATATTGATTCAGGCGATCAGAAAGTGTCATCGTCTACTCCAGTTTCGTTTTCCTGGAGTCACCATAAGTTTGTGGGGGTGCCAAGGTGAAGACACGGCTTTTGACACCCAATCAAATCTTCGTGTAATATCCGTGACTTGTTGTCACATACTTAAAGTGGAATGTTGTCGTGCTTTTTCCAGGGATTGGTCAGATCCTTGTTGCGCAGCATCCTCAGCCCTTGCGCCAGCCGTCGCCTGGTTGAGTGCGGCATGATCACTTCGTCGATATAACCGCGCTCTGCGGCCACGAAGGGTGACAGGAAGCGGTCCTCATACATCTTCGTATGCGCGGCGATCTTGTCGGGATGGGCGATATCCTTGCGGAAGATGATCTCGACCGCGCCCTTTGCGCCCATGACGGCGATTTGTGCCGTCGGCCAGGCATAGTTGAGGTCACCGCGCAGATGCTTCGACGCCATGACGTCATAGGCGCCGCCGAAGGCTTTGCGGGTGATGACGGTGAGCTTTGGCACGGTCGCTTCGGCATAGGCGAAGAGCAGCTTGGCGCCGTGCTTGATCAGCCCGCCATATTCCTGTGCGGTTCCCGGCAGAAAGCCAGGTACGTCGACGAACGTAACGATCGGAATGTTGAAGCAATCGCAGAAGCGCACGAATCGGGCCGCCTTGCGGGATGCGTCGCTGTCGAGGACGCCAGCCAGCACCATCGGCTGATTGGCGACAAAGCCAACCGTCGCGCCCTCGATACGACCGAAACCACAAACGATGTTCTTGGCGAAGCTTGCCTGGATCTCGAAAAAATCGCCCTCGTCCGCCACCTTGAGGATCAGTTCCTTGATGTCATAGGGCTTGTTGGCATTGGCCGGGATTAGCGTGTCGAGCGACGCATCGGGATCGGTGACGGATTGATAGCACTCGATCTCCGGGATATCAGCGGTGTTGGACTGCGGCAGAAAATCGATGAGCCGGCGCACTTGCAGCAACGTGTCGATGTCGTTGTCATAGGCGGCGTCGGCGATCGAGGATTTCGTCGTGTGCACCGTGGCGCCGCCAAGCTCGTCCGACGTCACTGTTTCGTTGGTGACGGTCTTCACCACGTCCGGGCCGGTGACGAACATATAGGACGTGTCGCGCACCATGAAGATGAAATCGGTCATAGCCGGAGAATAGACGTCGCCGCCGGCGCAAGGACCCATGATGATCGAGATCTGCGGTATGACGCCGGAAGAGAGCACGTTGCGCTGAAACACCTCGGCATATCCGCCGAGCGCTGCCACGCCCTCCTGGATGCGTGCACCGCCGGCATCATAGATGCCGACGATCGGCGCCCGGTTCTTCAGCGCCATGTCCTGAACTTTCATGATCTTTTCGGCATGCGCTTGCGAAAGCGAACCGCCGAAAACCGTGAAATCCTTGGCAAAAAGAAAGACCGTGCGACCATTGACAGTACCCCAGCCGGTGACCACGCCGTCACCGGCGATCTTGCTTTTGTCCATGCCGAAATCGATCGAGCGATGCTCGACGAACATGTCGAACTCTTCGAAGGAGCCTTCGTCGAGGAAGATCTCGATGCGCTCGCGCGCCGTGAGCTTGCCGCGTGCATGCTGCGCATCGATACGCGCCTGCCCGCCTCCGAGCCTTGCGATCTCTCGGCGACGCTCCAATTCCTGCAGGATCTCTTTCATGATGGCCCTCTTGTCCGCTTATCCGGCTTAGCATGGCACGGCAGCACTTGGTAGCCGTCGGCTCAATTCACCAGCGGCGGCGCCTTCAACACGAAGATGGAGCGGATGCGGGCGGCGATATCCTCAGCCATCAGCTCATCGGCCGCGGTCGGATCCGGAGTGAAGTTCGACGTTTCGAAGGAGGCCATGGCAACCACTGCGCCGGTGTCGAGCGCGGCAGCGTCGACATTGATCTTCGCCGCGTTGCGATCCTTGTTGAAGCTCCGTCCCTTGCGAACATCCGTCAGGCGGATGGTGAGAGCCACCTTCGGCAGCGGTGTATCGCGGGTCGTCACCGCGATGGCGGCGTTGACGCGCTCATTGATGGCCGAAAGCAGCGCCGGCGAAACAGGCGGCACCGACTGATCGGCGACGACAGTGGCGCTGCGCACATCATAGGCCGGAGGTGAAGGCGGTGGCATGAGCGACCAGCTCGAGCATGCAGCCAACGCCAAACATCCTGCGAGCGCCGACAATGCGCCCGACCTCAACAAGAACATGATTCGCGTCCCGAATTCCCAATCCTTGAGATACAGATTTCGACATAACGGACTGCAAATCAACAGCAATTAACTATGAAATGCGGAAAAAACTTCCGTTGCCGCCTCAAACTCTTCGAAGCGCTGGGCGCGGCGCCGTTCGGCCTCCTCGTCGCGGCCCCAGTGTTCGATCGTCCAATCCTCGTCGAGATGAGCGAGCGACCAGACCTCGTCATGCGGCAGCCGGCCCTCGGCGAAAGCAACCGCCAGGATTGCCGAACCCGTCAGTGTCGTGATCGTGTGCAGGCTGGCGAGTTCAAACGGCGTGTCGTATTTGCGCAGCGTCACGGCGAAGGCGGCGATCGCCTCGCGCGGCTGTTCCTGATGCATGACGCCCTCGGCGAGGATGAAACGAGCGCCGAGTTCGTTAGCTGCCCAGTCGATTACCGGGTTCCACAGCTCCGACTGCCGCTCCACCAGCCGCTCCGGCGTATCGGCGCGATAACAAAGCAAGTCGCTCGAGGAAAAGCGCAGGATGTCCTCGAATACCGCCTGGCTATCCGTGGCCACACCGTCGAGCGCCGTATTGACCAAGCGCGTTACCGGCATGGTCGCAGGGTCGATCACGTCGACTTGCCGAGCCCACTCGGCTGCCACCAACTTCGCCAACGCCTCGGTCGGCATGGCGAGCGATTGGCGCGCAGGCGTCTTGACAATCTTGCCATCGAGCTCGATCACGTGGCCGTCTTCGCTCTCGCGGACGCCCACATCCTTATAAAACCGCTTTGGCAGCGGCTTCTTCATCTGGATTTGCGCCCGGCGGACAGGGTCGGGGTGGCTCAGGCCTTCGGAAAGATCGTTAAACAGGTCGCGCATAGCGTCACCTCAGAGAATATGGCTCAACAGGTCGTTCGGGTGATGGGCGATCGTATCGGCGCCAGCAGCCAGCAGTTCTTCCACCGAAGCGTAGCCCCACGCGACACCGATCGCGGTCGCGCCGGCCGCTTTCGCCATCTGCATGTCGTAGATAGCATCGCCGATGACCATCGTATCATGCGGATCCATGCCGGTCTCGCTGCAGCATTCCGTCACCATGGCGGGATGCGGCTTTGAGGGGCAATCGTCTGCGGTGCGTGAGACGACGAAATAGGGCGTAAAGCCATTCGCTTCAAGAATATGCGTCAAGCCGCGACGGGATTTGCCGGTAACCGCGCCGATCAGCAGTTCGTCGCGGGCAGCGAGCGTCTCGATCAACGGTCTGATGCCGTCGAACAGCGGCGTCTGCATGTCCCCTTCGTCGCGCACGCCGGGGAAGATCGATTTATAGTGCGCCGTCATCGCGATCGCCTCGTCATCGACATGCGGTTTGCCCTGCATACGGGCAATCGCGATGTCCAGTGTCAGGCCGATGATCGACTTGGTGGAGGCGACATCCGGGCGCTTGTAGCCGAAATCGACGAAGGTGCGCGCCATGACCTCGTGGATCAGCCGGACGCTGTCGACCAGCGTCCCGTCGCAATCGAAAAGCACCAGCTTCATTCGTCGTCCGGCTCCCCTGCCGATGCCTCGTCAAAGCCGAGGAGGTTCCACGTCTGCACCATGTGCGGCGGCAGCGGCGCGGTGACGCGCAGGCGGCCGCCATTCGGATGCGGAATATCGATATGGCGGGCGTGCAAATGCAGCCGCTTCTGAACGCCGCCCGGGAAATCCCAATTCGGATCGTCCTCGAAATATTTGGGATCGCCGATGATCGGATGGCCAATATGTAGCGCATGGATGCGCAGCTGGTGTGTGCGGCCGGTATAGGGCTCCATCTCCAGCCAGGCGAGGCGCTGGGCGGCAGTCTCCACGACGCGGTAATAGGAAACCGCGTGATCTGCGCCCTCCTCGCCATGCTTGGCAATGCGCATGCGATCGCCGTCCGGTGTCGTTTCCTTCACCAGCCAGGTGGAAATCTTGTCTTCATGCTTGCGCGGGACGCCCTTGACCAGCGACCAGTAGGTCTTCTTGGTGTCGCGTTCGCGAAAGGCGGCCGTCAGTTTCTGTGCTGCGCCGCGCGTGCGGGCGACGACGAGGACGCCCGACGTGTCGCGGTCGAGGCGATGCACCAGCCGCGGCTTCTCGCCCTTCTGGCTCGTCCAGGCCTCCAGCATCTTGTCGATGTGCCGGCTGACGCCGGAGCCGCCCTGCACGGCAAGGCCGGCCGGCTTGTTCAACACATAGACCTTGTCGTCCTCATGCAGCAGCATGCGCGCCAGAAGCTCGGCATCGCCGGAATGTTTCAATTCTTTGCCGGCGATCGGGCCATTCCTCGGTCCTTTGGCATCGACATCGAGGGGCGGCACGCGCACCATCTGCCCCGGCTGCACGCGCGCATCCGTCTTCACGCGGCCGCCGTCGACACGCACCTGGCCGGAGCGCATCAGCTTTTGCAATTGTCCAAAGCCAAGTCCGGGGAAATGCACCTTGAACCAGCGGTCGAGGCGCATGCCGTCCTCATCAGGCTCGACTTTTATATGCTCAATCCCGGCCATTCTTCTTCTTTCAAGCGCGGCAACATGATCCTTAAAAAACTGCGACGCAGTTTCGGACAAGATCATACCAAGGGGGACTGGGGCGATCTGGCCCCAGGGCCGGGTCATCCCGGCCTTTTGAGGTGGCTTTAGAGCATTTCGGCGAAAAGTGGAAACGTGAATTATCTTCGGGAGGGAATTTTGTGACAGCGATGCATCTTGGTGGCGCCGCAAAGCTCAGCTTGCGTTCGGCGCCACGACGGGCAAGGCGATATCGACCATGCCTGCCTTATCGAACATCAGCATTACCGGCACAGTGCTGCCCTGCTTGAACGGCGTCTTCACCTGCTTGAACATCATGTGCAGGCTGTTCGGCGAAAGCGTCACGGTGGCGCCCGCAGGAATGGCGATGCCTTCCTTGAGTTCGCGCATCTTCATGATCTGTCCTTCCACCTTCATCTCATGCAGCTCGACCTTGCCGGCCGCTGAGGATGTGACGGAGGTCAACCTGTCGTCGCTACTGCCACCATTGTGGATGGTGATGTAGCCGCCGCCGACCGGCTGGCCGGGCAGCATGGCGCGAACATAGCCGCCGCTGATGTCGAGGTCGCCGAGCTTTGCTGTCGCCGAACCGGCCGGCGCCTTGCCCGCATCCATGTGCATTCCGGACATGCTGTTCATGGCGTTGCCCTGCTGGGCCATGACGGCGGCAGCGGAGAAGGAAAGCGTGGTTGCCGAAATCACCAATGCGGCGGCATATCTGCGGTTCATCATGGTCTCCTGCCCGGCTCCTCTATTCACTGATGGGATAGCCTGCAGAAGCGCGATTGCAAAGTCCCCTGCATCCATTGGCCGCGCGCATCAGTATAGGCGCGAGCTGTGACACGACAAAAATTTGTTTCAGGGCGACATTTGCCCCTTGCCATCCTCGGCGACTACCAGATAATGGCACGCAACCCTGTTGGGAGAATCCGGCGCGAGCCGGTGCCGAAGGAGCAACCGCCCCGGAAACTCTCAGGCCAAAGGACCAACAAGGGGCAGACGGAACTCTGGAGAGAAATGCGCAAGCGTTCGCCGAAGGGATAACAATCTCAGGCAAACAGACAGAGGGGGCTCATCGCAAGGCGCAGTCGCGCCCGAATTTTGAGCCCGCGCTTTTGTGAGCGCAAACCCCGGAGGCGTCACTTGGACGAGACCGCTGCCCTCAAGAAGACACCCCTTCACGCCCTGCATCTGTCGCTCGGTGCCCGCATGGTGCCGTTCGCCGGCTATGACATGCCGGTGCAATATCCCGCGGGCGTGCTCAAGGAGCATCTGTGGACCCGTGCATCGGCCGGTGTTTTCGACGTCTCGCATATGGGTCAAGTGACGATCCGCGCCCGCTCGGGCAGTTACGAAGACGCCGCGCGGGCGCTGGAAAGCCTGGTGCCGGTCGATATTGTCGGGCTCGCCGAGGGCCGACAACGCTACGGTTTCTTCACGGACGAGAATGGCGGCATTCTTGACGATCTGATGATCACCCACATGGACGATTACCTCTTCGTCGTCGTCAATGCTTCCTGCAAGGATAAAGATCTCAAGCATCTTCAAGACCATATCGGCGATAGCTGCGAAGTCACTTTACTTGATCGCGCCCTGATCGCGCTGCAGGGGCCACGGGCCGTCTCCGTCCTCGCCGAGCTTTGGGCCGATCTCGCCCATATGAAGTTCATGGACGTTCGCCATTGCCGTTTGCATGACGTTTCCTGTCTTGTCTCCCGCTCCGGCTATAGCGGCGAAGACGGTTTTGAGATTTCCGTGCCGCCCGGCAAGGCCGAAGATATTGCCCAGCGATTGTTGGAACACCCCGATGTTCAGCCGATCGGCCTCGGCGCACGCGATTCCCTTCGTCTCGAAGCCGGGCTTTGCCTCTACGGCAACGACATCGACGAAACGACGACGCCGGTGGAAGCAGCACTCGAATGGGCAATACAGAAAGCGCGCAAGACCGGTGGCGCGCGCGCCGGCGCATTTCCTGGTGCGAGCCGCATCCTTACCGAACTCGACAACGGCGCCTCGCGCCGCCGCGTCGGTCTGAAGCCGGAAGGCAAGGCGCCGGTACGCGGCCACGCCAAGCTTTATGCGGATGCTGAAGGCAAGACCGAGATCGGTGAAGTTACTTCCGGCGGCTTTGGCCCGAGCGTCGAAGGCCCCGTTGCCATGGGTTACGTACCTGTCAGCTTCGCGGCGCCTGGCACACCAGTCTACGCCGAGGTGCGTGGCAAATACCTGCCGGTCGCCGTTTCTGCCCTGCCTTTCATCACTCCGACCTACAAACGTTGAACGTCTTATTCCAGAGAGGATCGTCCATGCTGAAATTCACCGAAGAACATGAGTGGCTGAACATTGAAGGCGATGTTGCAACCGTTGGGATCACGGCCCATGCCGCTGAACAGCTCGGCGATCTCGTTTTTGTCGAACTGCCCGAAGTCGGCGCCAGCTTCTCCAAAGGAGACGATGCGGCAACCGTCGAATCCGTCAAGGCGGCATCAGAGGTCTATTGTCCGCTCGATGGCGAGATCTCCGAGGTCAACGAAGCCATCACCGCCGATCCGGCACTCGTGAATTCCGACCCGATGGGCGCTGGCTGGTTCTTCAAGTTGAAACTCAAAAATATCGCCGATGCCAATGGTTTGCTGGATGAATCCGGCTATAAGGAGCTCATCGCGTAATGGATACGCCTACCGAATTCACCTTTACGGAATACCAGCCCTACGATTTCGCCAATCGTCGCCATATCGGCCCGTCTCCGTCTGAAATGGCCGACATGCTGAAGGTCATCGGTTATGGCAGCCTCGACGGACTGATCGATGCGACGCTGCCGCCCTCCATCCGCCAGAAGATGCCGCTCACTTGGGGCGCACCGATGACGGAGCGCGAGGCGCTCGACAAGCTGCGCGAGACCGCCAACAAGAACAAGGTTCTCGTTTCGCTGATTGGCCAGGGCTATTACGGCACGATCACGCCGCCGGTCATTCAGCGCAATATCCTGGAAAATCCCGCTTGGTACACGGCCTATACACCGTATCAGCCGGAAATCAGCCAGGGTCGCCTCGAGGCATTGCTGAACTACCAGACGATGATCTGCGACCTGACGGGTCTCGATGTTGCCAACGCCTCGCTTCTCGATGAAGCCACCGCGGCCGCCGAAGGCATGGCGATGGCCGAGCGCGTCGCGAAATCAAAGGCCAAGGCCTTCTTTGTCGATGCCAATTGCCATCCGCAGACCATTGCTTTGATCAAGACCCGCGCCGAACCGCTTCGCTGGACTGTCATCGTGGGCAATCCTTTCACCGACCTCGATCCAGTCGATGTCTTCGGCGCCATCTTCCAATATCCAGGCACGCACGGTCACATCAATGACTTCACCGGCCTGATCTCGAGGCTGCACCAGGCCGGCGCTATCGCCGTTGTCGCTGCCGATCCGCTCGCTCTGACGCTGCTGAAGTCACCTGGCGAAATGGGCGCCGACATTGCCGTCGGCTCGTCGCAGCGCTTTGGCGTGCCGGTCGGTTACGGCGGTCCGCACGCGGCCTACATGGCCGTCAAGGATGCCTATAAGCGCTCCATGCCCGGTCGCCTTGTCGGCGTTTCGCTCGACGCGCGCGGCAACCGCGCCTATCGCCTGTCGCTGCAGACCCGCGAACAGCATATCCGTCGTGAAAAGGCGACGTCGAACATCTGCACCGCCCAGGTGCTGCTGGCCGTCATGGCCTCCATGTACGCCGTCTTCCACGGGCCGCAGGGCATCAAGGCTATTGCCCAACAGGTGCATCAGAAGGCCGTCTTGATGGCCAAGGGCCTGGAAAGGCTCGGCTACAAGATCGAACCGGAGACTTTCTTCGACACGATCACCGTCGAGGTCGGCCATATGCAGGGCCTGATCCTGCGCGCGGCCGTCGCCGAAGGCGTCAATCTGCGCAAGGTCGGCGAAACCAAGATCGGCATGAGCCTCGACGAGCGCACGCGTCCGGCGACGTTGGAAGCGGTCTGGCGCGCCTTCGGCGGCGATTTCCGCCTTGCCGATTTCGAGCCCGGCTATCGCCTGCCGAAGGGGCTGTTGCGTACCAGCGAATATCTGACGCATCCGATCTTCCACATGAACCGCGCCGAAAGCGAAATGACCCGCTACATCCGCCGGCTCTCCGACCGCGACCTCGCGCTTGATCGCGCCATGATCCCGCTCGGCTCCTGCACGATGAAGCTGAACGCGACGGCGGAAATGCTGCCGATCACCTGGCCGGAATTCTCCGACATCCATCCGTTCGTCCCGGCCGATCAGGCACTCGGCTATCGCGAGATGATCGACGACCTGACGGAAAAGCTCTGCGCGGTCACGGGTTACGATGCCTTCTCCATGCAGCCGAACTCAGGCGCGCAGGGCGAATATGCAGGCCTTTTGACCATCCGCAACTACCACATCGCCAACGGTCAGGGCCATCGCGACGTCTGCCTGATCCCGACCTCGGCGCACGGCACCAATCCTGCCTCCGCGCAGATGGCCGGCATGAGGGTCGTCGTCGTCAAGGTCAGCGATGACGGCGATATCGACATGGTCGATTTCCGCGCCAAGGCGGAGCAATATGCGGACACGCTCTCCTGCTGCATGATCACCTATCCGTCGACGCACGGCGTCTTCGAAGAGACGGTCAAGGAGATTTGCGACATCGTGCATATGCACGGCGGCCAGGTTTATCTCGATGGCGCCAACATGAACGCCATGGTCGGCCTCTCGCGCCCGGGCGATATCGGCTCCGACGTCAGCCACCTCAATCTGCACAAGACCTTCTGCATTCCGCATGGCGGCGGCGGTCCCGGCATGGGTCCCATCGGCGTCAAGGCCCATCTGGCGGCGCATTTGCCCGGACACCCGGAAACGGACGGCCGCAACGGCGCGGTGTCTGCGGCAGCCTTCGGCTCGGCTTCGATCCTGCCGATTTCCTGGAGTTACTGCCTGATGATGGGCGGCGAAGGGCTGACGCAGGCGACGAAGGTCGCGATCCTCAACGCCAACTATATCGCAGCGCGGCTTACGGGCGCCTACGACGTGCTCTACAAATCGCATTCCGGCCGCGTGGCGCATGAATGCATCATCGACACGCGTCCGCTGGTCGATAGCGCCGGCGTCACCGTCGATGACGTTGCCAAGCGCCTGATCGATTGCGGCTTCCATGCTCCGACGATGAGCTGGCCGGTTGCCGGCACGCTGATGGTCGAGCCGACCGAATCGGAAACAAAGGCGGAGCTTGACCGCTTCTGCGAGGCGATGCTGGCGATCCGCGAGGAAGCCCGCGCCATCGCGGAAGGCCGGATGGACAAGACCGATAACCCGCTGAAAAACGCCCCGCATACGGTCGAAGACCTGGTCGGCGAGTGGAACCGGCCTTATTCCCGTGAGCAGGCGTGCTTCCCGCCAGGCGCCTTCCGGGTCGACAAATACTGGTCGCCCGTCAACCGTGTCGACAACGTCTACGGTGACCGGAATCTGATCTGCACCTGCCCGCCGGTTGAGGCCTACGCCGAAGCTGCGCAATAGGTGTTTTCCAAATAAAGTGAAGCGGTTCAGCCGCTTCGCTCTTCTTCGACATAAATCTATCGCGAAAAATCTCTATGACTGCGCCGCGCGTTCCATGGACCGCGCGCCACTTTTTCAAGCGCGGCGAAATCGGCGCCGGAAGTCATACATCATGCCGGATTTATCAGGATTTTGCTTTGTCGCGGGACGGGAATATTTCTCCTCTCCGCCGCTCGTTCTGTTGCATGGCAGCGGGAGAGGCGAAGCGGAACTCATCGCGCTCGCAGACGAAGTCGCGCCGCAGCGGCCCTATATGGCCTTGCGCGGTGGCGTGGATTGGGACGAGGGCTTTGCCTTTTTCCGTCGCAATCCCGACCGGAGCCTCGACTATGCTGATCTGCGCGAGCAGACGGATCGGATCTGTCGGTTCATAGGTGCGGCCGTCGAACAGGGCGTTTTGAGGCAGCCTCCCATTTTGCTCGGATTTTCCAATGGTGCCATCATGGCCGCCTCTATCCTGCATACCGAGCCTGGCTTGGCGTCGGGCGCCATCCTTTTACGCCCTTTGTCGCCCGCGCCGGGCAAAGCTTTCCCGCCGATGCCCGGCCTGCCTGTCCTGATCACCGCAGGCAAAAATGATGAACGCCGGCAACCCGAAGATGCGGTGCTGATAAAAACACAATTTGAGAACTGTCAGGCGGATGTCAGCAGCCATGTGCTGCCGACGGGTCACGGCTTGCACGAGAGCGAAGCCAGGCTCATCCGCGATTGGATTATACAGAAAGGCATTTAACATGGCCCAGCAAACGCCCGTAAGCGTGGAGGCCGTCGACGGCTATATCGCAGCCGCCTTCGAAACCAACGATCCGTCTTCCATCGCCAAGGCACTTGGCGAGGTCGCGCGAACGCGCAACATGAGCAAGCTCGCCAAGGATGTCGGCATGAACCGTTCGGCTCTTTATAGGGCGCTGAGTGGTGACGGAAATCCGGAATTTGCGACCATCCTGAAGGTCGTCAGGGCGCTCGGCCTGAAACTGATGCCGGTCGAGCGCGAATCCGACGCCGCTTGACATCAAGCGGCGCTCGGCCTCTGTCAAACGGCCGGGGCGGCCTGACGTTGTGCCGCCAAAGCCGCGAGATCGGCGGGCTTCAATTCTACGGATTCGCCGCAGCCGCAGGCCGACGTCTGGTTTGGATTGGTGAAGGTGAAGCCGGAGCGCAGCGTCGTGGTCTCGAAGCCCATCTCGGTGCCAAGCAAATAAAGCACCGCCGACGGCTCGACCCATACCTTGGCGCCATCGCGCTCGATCAGGTCGTCCTTGGCGTTCGGTTCGGTTACCAGGTCGATGGTATATTCCATCCCGGCGCAACCGCCCTTCTTGATGCCGACGCGAACGCCCTTGGCATCGGGACCGGAGTTCTCGACGATTGCCTTGACGCGTGCTGCGGCGCCATCCGTCATGCTCATCACTGCAAAGCCCATGGGCTCATTCTCCTTCCACAGCCGGGGTCAAGATCCGGTGCTTCAAGCTATAATGTAAAGCGGGCGGCTTAAAGCTTCAATACCAGCCAACCGCGACCTGCGCCTCTTCCGACATGCGATCCGGTGTCCACGGCGGGTCGAAGGTCATGGCGACTTCTACGCCGGAAACGCCTTCGACGGCGCCGACCGCATTTTCGACCCAGCCGGGCATTTCGGCGGCGACCGGGCAACCCGGCGCAGTCAGCGTCATGAGGATCTTCACCATGCGGTCGTCTTCGATATCGATCTTGTAGACCAGACCGAGTTCGAAGATATCGGCGGGAATTTCAGGATCATAGACAGTTTTCAGCGCGCTGATCACATCGTCGCTGAGGCGTGCCAGCTCGGCCGCGGGAATGCTGGAATGCACGATGCCCTCGCGCACGTCGATCTTCTGTTCGCTTTCATCGAGTGACATCGCTTGCCTCCTTAGGCAAAGAATTTTCGCGCATATTCCAGCGCATCGACCAGAGCATCCACCTCGGCGCGGGTAGTATACATGCCGAATGATGCACGGCATGTGGAGGTGACGCCGAAGCGTTTCAAGAGCGGCTGGGCGCAATGGGTACCTGCGCGCACCGCAACGCCCTGACGATCGATCACCATTGATACGTCGTGCGAATGAATACCCGCAAGTTCGAAGGAGAAGATACCGCCTTTGCCAGGTGCCATGCCGAAAACGCGCAGCGAATTGACCTGTCGCAGCCGTTCGGCCGCATAAGCCCCGAGATCGGCCTCGTGCCTTGCGATCGCCTCGCGCCCGACGCTCTCCATATAATCGAGTGCGGCGCCAAGTCCGATCGCTTGGACGATGGGCGGCGTGCCCGCCTCGAAGCGGTGCGGCGGATCGTTGTAGGTAACGTTGTCCTCGCTGACGTCGAAGATCATCTCGCCGCCACCCTGGAAGGGCCGCATCTCGAAAAGCTTGTCCTTCTTGCCGTAGAGCACACCGATCCCCGACGGGCCGTAAAGCTTGTGGCCGGTCATGACATACCAGTCGCAATCGATATCCTGCACATCGACGGGCAGGTGCACGGCGCCTTGCGATCCATCGATCAAGACGGGAATGCCGCGCTCATGGGCGATCCGGCAGACTTCCTTGACCGGAACGACGGTACCGAGCGCGTTCGACATATGGGTGATCGCAACGAGCTTGGTGCGTTCCGTCAGGCTCTTTTCGAAGTCCTCGATGTGGAAGGCGCCATCATCATCGACCGGCACCCAGACCAGTTTGGCGCCCTGCCGCTCGCGGATAAAATGCCAAGGCACGACGTTGGAATGATGCTCCATGATCGAAAGCACGATCTCGTCGCCCTCACCGAGCTTAGGCATGCCCCAGCCATAGGCGACGGTATTGATCGCCTCGGTCGAGTTCTTTGTAAAGACGATATCGTCCACCGACGGCGCATTCAGAAAGCGGCGGACTTTTTCGCGCGCAGCCTCATAGGCTTCGGTGGCGGCATTGGAGAGAAAATGCAGCCCACGATGCACATTGGCATATTCGCTGGAATAGGCGTGCGACACCGCGTCGATCACGATTTGCGGCTTTTGTGCCGATGCACCGCTGTCGAGATAGACCAGCGGTTTGCCGTGGACGGTCGTCGACAGGATCGGAAAATCCTGACGGATCGCTTCGACGTCATAAGCTGTGGCTGGTACGATCTTGTCCACGAGCGTTGCTCCAATCAGGCGTGCTTTTCGAGCCAGGCCGAGATTACGCCTTCGAGCGCCTCGACCAGGGCTTCGTCTTCCAGCTCTTCGATGATCTCTGCGACAAAGGCGTTGACCAGCATGGCGCGGGCTTTGTTCTTCGGAATGCCGCGCGCCATCATGTAGTAGAGGTGGTTCGCGTCGATGTCGGCAACGGTGGCACCATGGCCGCACTGCACGTCGTCGGCAAAGATTTCGAGCTCCGGCTTGACGGAGAACTCGGCGTCGTCGGACATCAGCAGCGTATTGCAGGCCATGCGGGCATCGGTCTTCTGCGCATCCGGGGCCACGCGGATCATGCCCTGGAAGACGCCGCGGGCGCGGTCGAACACCACGTTGCGAACGATCTCTGTCGAGCCCGTGTGCGGCACGTTGTGGCCAAGCGTCAGCGTCACATCGGTATGCGTTTCGCCGCCAAGCAGGTTGACGCCGCGTAGCACGAGGTCGGAGCCCTCGCCCGTGACCTTCACATGCAGCTCCTGACGCACCAGCTTACCGCCGGCGTTGATCACGAACAGCTTCAGCTTGGCATCCGCGCCAAGGTCGACGCGAATCTGGCCGAGATGCGTATCCTCGCTCCCCTGCTCCTGCAGGATGATCCAGGTCACTTCGGCACCCTTGCCAATCGTGACGTCGCTGACCGAGGAGACCAGCGCCGCAGCGCCGGGCACGGCCTGGTGGCGCTCGATCACCGTCGCCTTGACATCTGCGCCGAACGAAACCGGCAAGCGGCTGTGGATCTGGCCGCCGGCATGGATGAACTGGATCTCCAACGGCGCATCGAGTTCGGTGCCATCGGGAAAATCGATGACATAACCGTCGCGCACGAAGCTGCCGTTGATGCGGCCGATGGCGTCATCCCTGCCGAGCGCGGTGAGACTTGCGGCAGCAGTACCATCCGCCAAACGATCGGCATAGCGGCTGACAACCAGGCCATCGATCGAAGTCTTGCCGCCAACGCTGCCCTGCAGAACCGGCAGCACTGGCGAACCGGGAACGGTGGGCGACAAGGGTTCGACATTGCCGGAGCCGAGGTCGGTCGGAACCGAACGCAGCAGGTTCTTGAAATCGGTATAGTGCCAGGATTCGAAGCGACGCGTCGGCAGGCCGGCGGTCTTAAGGTCGTCCAATAGACGGTCGCGCACGGCGAGCACGTCGCCATCGCCCGGCAAATCGCCCAACTGGTTGTTATACGCCTCGATCAGCGCCGTCTCCGCGGCGGTCAGGCGGCTCGTCGTCTGAATGTTCATCGACGTCTCCTTTCCGCCCCGATCAGGCTGCAGCCCCGATGATGTCGGCATAGCCGTTGGCTTCGAGCTCATGCGCCAGCGTCTTGTCACCCGACTTGATCACCTGTCCCTTGTAGAGCACGTGAACGGTGTCCGGAACGATATAGTCGAGCAGGCGCTGGTAGTGGGTGATGACGATCACGGCGCGGTCAGGCGAGCGCAGCGAATTGACGCCGTCCGCCACGATCTTCAATGCATCGATATCGAGACCGGAATCGGTTTCGTCCAGCACGCAGAGCTGCGGCTCGAGGAGCGCCATCTGCAGGATTTCAGCGCGCTTCTTCTCGCCGCCGGAGAAGCCGACATTCAGCGGGCGCTTCAGCATTTCGGTGTTGATGTGGAGCTTGCCGGCCGCGTCCTTGACCCGGCGCATGAAATCCGGCGTCGTCAGTTCGGCCTCGCCGCGGGCCTTGCGCTGCTCGTTCATCGCCACCTTCAGGAACTGCATGGTGGCGACGCCCGGGATCTCAACTGGATACTGGAAAGCCAGGAAGATGCCCTTGGCGGCGCGCTCGGCCGCGTCGAGTTCGAGAATGCTTTCGCCGTTGTAGAGGATGTCACCCTCGGTGACCTCGTAGTCCTCGCGGCCCGACAGGATGTAGGAGAGCGTCGACTTGCCGGAGCCGTTCGGACCCATGATGGCAGCCACTTCCCCCGCCTTCACCGTCAGGTCCAGGCCTCGGATGATCTCGGTGCCGTCTTCGGCGATACGGGCGTGCAGGTTCTTGATTTCAAGCATAGTAGAATCCTATCGAAGGAATGAAGGTGCGGCGCGCCGCTTGCGCGCCTGAAACATGTCTTTTGCCGAAAGCGTTAGCCGACGCTGCCTTCGAGCGAGATGCCGATCAGCTTCTGGGCTTCGACGGCGAACTCCATCGGCAGTTCCTGCAAGACTTCCTTGACGAAGCCGTTGACGATCAGTGCGATCGCCGCTTCTTGCGGAATGCCGCGCTGCAAGCAGTAGAACAGCTGATCCTCGGAGATCTTCGAGGTGGTGGCCTCATGCTCGAACTGCGCAGTCGAGTTCTTCGCCTCGATATACGGCACTGTGTGCGCACCGCACTTGTCGCCGATCAGGAGCGAATCGCACTGCGTGAAGTTGCGGGCATTCGAAGCGCGACGGTGAGCCGAGACCTGGCCGCGATAGGTGTTCTGCGACACGCCGGCGGCGATGCCCTTGGAGATGATGCGGCTCGAAGTGTTCTTGCCGAGATGGATCATCTTGGTGCCGCTGTCGACCTGCTGATGGCCGTTGGAGACGGCGATGGAGTAGAACTCGCCACGGCTGTCGTCGCCGCGCAGGATGCAGGACGGATATTTCCAGGTGATCGCCGAACCTGTCTCGACCTGCGTCCAGGAGATCTTGGAGCGCGCGCCGCGGCAATCGCCACGCTTGGTGACGAAATTGTAGATGCCGCCCTTGCCGTGCTTGTCGCCCGGGTACCAGTTCTGGACGGTCGAATACTTGATTTCGGCATCGTCCAGCGCGATCAGCTCGACCACGGCCGCATGCAGCTGGTTTTCGTCGCGCTGCGGCGCCGTGCAGCCTTCGAGATAGGAGACATAGGCTCCCTCTTCGGCAATGATTAGCGTGCGCTCGAACTGGCCGGTGTTCTTCTCGTTGATACGGAAATAGGTCGACAGCTCCATCGGGCACCGCACGCCCTTCGGCACGAAGACGAATGAACCGTCGGTGAAAACAGCCGAATTCAGCGTCGCATAGAAATTGTCGGTCGTCGGAACAACGGAGCCGAGATATTTGCGCACAAGTTCGGGATGCTCGCGGATCGCTTCCGAGATCGACATGAAGATCACGCCGGCCTTCTTCAGCTCGTCCTTGAAGGTGGTGACCACTGACACCGAATCGAACACGGCGTCGACAGCGATCTTCGACTGCTTGACGCCGGCGAGGATCTCCTGCTCGCGCAAGGGGATGCCGAGCTTCTCATAGACCTTCAGCAGTTCCGGATCGACCTCGTCGAGCGACGTCGGGCCAGAGGTGCTCTTGGGCGCTGCATAGTAATGGATGTCGTTAAAGTCGATCTTCGGATATTCGACGCGGGCCCAGGTGGGCTCTTCCAGCGTCAGCCAACGGCGGTAAGCCTCAAGACGCCATTCCAGCATCCATTCCGGCTCGCGCTTCTTGGCGGAAATCAGACGGATGATATCCTCGGACAGGCCTTTGGGAGCCTTGTCCATTTCAATCATGGTTTCGAAACCGTATTTATACTGGTCCACGTCGATCTGGCGAACCTGATCGACTGTTTCCTGGACTGCAGGCATGTCGTTCTCCAATCTCGCCGGATCCAAGGTCCGGCAGCTTGTCAACGTTGCGGCAGACTGAAATGTCTACCCTTTATGTAGTCGGCCAAAAGGGACTTTTCAGCCCGCTTGGCAAGCGGAAATTTCTGTTTCCGCAAAATTGTGGCCATTAGGCCGCAGCTCCGGCTTGTTTGCGCCGTCCCGCAATTCTGGCGAAAGCGGAAATTGCCCGGTCGATATCCTCTTCGCACGTCGAAAAGCCGAGCGAAATACGTAGCGCCCCGAGCTTGGGATCACGGCCCATCGCCACCAGCACATGGCTTTCACCCACCTTGCCGGAGGAGCAGGCCGAGCCTGCCGAAATCGCCAGTCCCTCGAGGTCGAAGGCGATCTGCCCGGTTTCGGATTTCAGCCCCGGCAAGGTGAAGAAACTGGTATTTGGCACGCGTGGACTGTCCTTGCCGTGAATGATGAGATCGGGCGCGGCCCGCAGCATGCCCTCCTCCAGCCGATCACGCAGTTTTTCGACGGCCGCGTTGCGGCTGTCGAACTCAGCCAGGGCTGCGGCAGCGGCGGCGCCAAAACCGATGACAGCGAGCGCGTTCTCGGTTCCGGAGCGATGCCCTTTTTCCTGGCCGCCGCCGTGAATCAGCGGCTTCGGCATCAACATCTCGCCGCGCGACACCAGCGCGCCGGCCCCTTTGGGTCCGCCAATCTTGTGCGACGAAACGATGAGGAAATCCGCTCCGATCGCGTTGATGTCGAGCAGAACCCGGCCCGCCGCCTGCACGGCATCCACGACAAATACGCCGCCGAACGCCTGAACGATCTTGGCTGCTTCGCCTACGGGCTGGAGGATACCCGTTTCGTTGTTGGCGAGCATGATCGCTACCATCGGCAGCCCGTTGGCCTTGTCATGTGCCGAAAGCATCGTTTCCAACACACCAAGATCGACAACGCCGTCCGACGTAACCGGAATTTCGCTGATCTTTTCCTTCGGAAACCTGCCGCCTTCCCGCACCGCAGGATGCTCGATGGCTGATAGATAGAGATGGCCGATCGCAAGCGGCGTGCGGCCCATGCGGAATTCCGGGGTCAGCACCATGTTGGCGGCTTCCGTCGCGCCGCTGGTGAAGACGACGTTTGCCGGTTCGGCGCCTGTCAGGCTTGCGACTTGCCGGCGCGCCGCCTCGATCGCCGCCCGGGCGGCACGGCCTTCGCCATGCACAGAATTGGGGTTTCCATAAAGGTCCAAGGCATGCAACATAGCGTCGCGCGCCGTCGGATGAAGCGGTGCGGTGCCATTCCAGTCGAGATAAAGGCGCGTTGCCGCCATAATCTTCTTCCTGCCTGACGAAGCTTGTTACGCCCGGCTCATTTTCCTTGAAATTTCAGCCGGGCATGCCTTATGACACGTTCCACAAATCGTCGAACGAACGACGCGTGGAAGATCGTGTCAAGTTTCGAATTGTTCTAAACTGCGTTCTAGAAAAGATGAGCGCATTAGTCAAGTCAACTTGCTGCGTCCCACCGGGTTTGAACGCAGAAAAAGAAGAGCCGGAGTATCGATGCCCGAAGTTATTTTCAACGGCCCCGCAGGCCGCCTTGAAGGCCGCTATCAACCCTCCAAGGAAAAGAGCGCGCCGATCGCGATCATCCTGCACCCCCATCCGCAGTTTGGCGGCACGATGAACAATCAGGTCGTCTATCAACTCTTCTACATGTTCCAGAAGCGCGGCTTTACGACGCTTCGCTTCAATTTCCGTGGCATTGGCCGCAGCCAAGGCGAATTCGACCATGGCGCCGGCGAGCTGTCGGATGCGGCCTCGGCGCTCGACTGGGTGCAGAGCCTGCATCCGGACTCCAAGAGCTGCTGGGTTGCCGGCTATTCCTTCGGCGCCTGGATCGGCATGCAGCTTCTCATGCGCCGCCCGGAAATCGAAGGTTTCATGTCGATCGCCCCGCAGCCGAACATCTACGATTTCTCCTTCCTGGCGCCCTGCCCGTCGTCCGGCCTGATCATCAACGGTGATTCCGACAAGGTCGCCCCGGAAAAGGACGTCAACGGCCTCGTCGAAAAGCTGAAGACGCAAAAGGGCATCCTCATCACCCACAGGATCGTCCCCGGCGCCAACCACTTCTTCAACGGCCAGGTCGAAACCCTACTCGGCGAATGCGAGGACTATCTCGATCGTCGCCTGAACGGTGAATTGGTGCCGGAGCCGGCCGCCAAACGGATCAGGTGAAGATCCCCTTCTCCCTCGGGGAGAAGTGGCAAGAACGGCGGCTTGGAGGCTCGCCGCATCGCGGCGAGCGGCTGAGAGCACCACCAAGAGACCTCTCATCTTTCAATGGCGCCCCTCAACCGCAGCTTCGCTCCACCTTCTCCCGGTTCGGGCGAAGGTATGGGTTAGCGCGACATCTGAAAACTTGGACATACGATCCCGTCGATCAAAATCGAGGCGCGCGGCTGCATACCGATCTTGCGGAGAACGCGTTGCGAGGCGGCGTTTCTCGGATGCGTCAAGGCAATGAACTGGCGGGCGAAGCCGCGTTTGAAAAACCACTCCGCCAGCGCGCTTGCAATCTCGGTCGCATAGCCGTTTCCCCAGGCTTCCCGGCGGATGGAATAGCCAAGCTCGAATTCGCCGCGTTCGCGCTCCTGCTCAAACCGCGAAAAGCCAGCTCGGCCGATGAAACGGCCGTCGTCGCGCCTGAGCAGCTTGTATTTGGTCACGCCGTCGCGCGCTTGTTCGCCGAACCAGGTCTTCAGGCGTTCCTCGGCCTTCTCCAGGGTCCATGGGACGGCACCGGAAAGATAGCGCGTCGTTTCCAACGTCGAATGCAGCTGCCTGATCATTTCGGCATCACGCTCGTCCCACATCGTCAGAACGAGGCGCGGGGTTTCAAGTATGATGGTGTCGCTCATTTGCCCGCCTGTTTTTCTCGATAAATCTGAAGCACGCGCCAAGCGTGCGACCGTACCGGTTCGCATAAGTGCCAAACGCACAGCGTGATTTCAACAAGCGCGTCGGAGCGACAATCCTGATAGCGAAGGCCCGCCGGAGCGGGCCTTCAGATCATCGGCGGATATAATCGGTCATTTGCATGCAGGCTGGCCCGGAGCACCGCACGGCTTCTTTGGCGGAGGTTTCTGTGGCTGAGCAGCCGGAGGCTTCTGCGGCGCGGGCGTCGGTCTCACCTGCTGCTGCATGACCCTTGGCTGTGGTTGCGGCCTCGGTTGAGCCTGCGGTTGGGGTTGCGGCCTCGGTTGAGCCTGCGGTTGGGGTTGCGGCCTCGGTTGAGCCTGCGGCTTCGGAGCGGGCGGCGCCTTCGGCTGTGCAGCAACACGCGGCGCCGGCTTTGGTTGAGCAGCCGGCGGATTGGCTTGGCGTGGCGGTGCGGCAGCGACAGGAGGCTGGTTGCTGACCGGCGGCTTATTGACCGCTGCGGGTTTCGCCGGAACCTTGGCGACAGCAGCAGGCGCAGGCGGCTTCACGGTCTGGGCACGAACATTGGGCTTCGGCGTGCCAACAGCGGTATTCCGCTGAACGCTTGGTGCGGTCTGAGGTGCTGGAGCAATCTGATTTTGACCTTTCGCCGCAGGCGCGCTGCCGACGGGCGGCAGCGGTTGCCCTGTCGAACCGGGAATCGCGCGCGCTTTGGCATTTGCAGCTGGCTGTGCAGGTTGAGGAGCTACGGCCGGATTTTGCGCGGCATTGGGTGCTGCCTGAGGCGGTTGTGCCGGTTTGGCCTGAGGTGCTGCTTGATTGCTCGGCAGCTTGCCGGCCGGCGGCAGCGGCTGGCCGCTGGCACCTGGAAGCGCATGAGCGGCGTTCCCGCCCTGCGGCAGAACCGAAGGCGCCACCGCAGGTCCGGTTGCCGGCGCTGTTCTTGCTGCTGGCGCTGGATTTTGCTTCTGCTGAACCGCGGCCTTCTTCTGCACCGACGGCGGCAAGGCGACATGCAGGGCCGCAGCACCTGCGCCGGCGATGACGGCGGCGGCGCCGAGCTTCTGTCCCGTCGTCAGTCCCGGCGCAGCAGGTGCGGCCGGTGCAGCGCCGTTCTCGTTGACGGTCGTATTGTTGTTGACGACCGTGTTGTGGATGTTGTTGAAAATGATGTCATTTTGGGGCGGCGCCACATTGCGTGGGGGCTCGACCCAATCTTGAACCGGAACGAAGACCGGTGCCGGCAAAACGTAGATGTCGTCCGAATACTGCGGTGGCGCCAGCACGACGAAATCCGGTGGCGGCGGTGCCAGGAAGACGACGGGCGGCGGCGGCGCATAGCCGAAGTCGGAATCATCGAAATAAAGGTCACGCCGTTCGACATAGACGATTTCCGGCGGCGGCGGTGGCGGCACGTCGTATTCGATCACGGTAAACGACTGCGGCGGCTCAAGTGCCGCTTCGAAATGTTCGAGGCGACGGCGAGCATCCCAGACATGGGGACCGCGCGGATAACGTCTGAGATAGGACCAATAGGCCTCCGGCGTGTCCGCAGCCCAGGTCTCGCGCCAGGTAATAGCTTCGCGACGGGCGGCAATGATGGCGCGCACCCGCTTTGCCATGGCGTCGTGCGGATAGGCGGCGAGGAAGTCTTCGTAGCCCTCCATCGTGTCTCGGTCGAGCGCGGCAAAATAGGCATCCCGCTCGTTGAATTCGCGGATCGCCTTCGTCCGGATTGCAGCACTATCGTAGCTGGAGAGCTGAGCGGCTGGCGCATTGGGGCCGCGATCGAAGAAGGTGAAATCATTGTTGAATTTCGAGGCATCCCACGAAATCTGCGCGCCCTTGGTCAAATCGCTGACCCGCAGGCGTGTCCGATCGAACACGTCGCCGAGCGACAGACCGCCGGCACGGATCATCTCCGCCAGCGCATGCGCATAGGAACCATAGGGGCCCGGCTCCTGCGGCGCGACCGTACCGGGTGCCGCATTGAAGGCGATCAGCTGATTGGCGTCTGGCTCGACCAACGCCAGGCCGCTGGCCAGCGGTTGATTGGACTGCACGAATGGATTGGCTCTTGCCGCATCGAGCACGACGATGCTGCCGCGATTGTTGAGGGCGGCCAGCGATTTGGTGAAATCGCCCATCCGCACGGCCTGGAGCGGGACATCCGTGGCATTGGCGATTTGCGCATCCACAGGCACGAAATAATTGTCGCCCTGATACTGCACCCCGTAGCCAGCCAGATAGACGAAAACGACGGTATTGGGACCTGACGCATTCGCTTTCGTCAGAAAGTCCCTCATCGCATCGCGCAACCCGTTCTGATCGAGGTCGCGTGCGCCGATCACATCGAAGCCGGCGGCCTGCAGCGTTTGCGCAATCAGGCCGGCATCATTGGCTGACGTCGGCAAGGCGGCCGTCTGATAGGCAGCATTGCCCACCACGAGCGCTATTCTCTTTTCGGGGGAACCTTGGGCTTGGGCCGCACTTGAAACAGCGATACCGGCCAAAACCAACATCATGGCAAAGAATGCCCGGATCGTCTTTCTGAATGACGATCCCATTATCGACAGCAGAGGTGACATACCTGTTTCTTTCACGCAATACTCGGCATACACGACCCCAGAATAGAATATTAGGATTCGATTTAGGCGAATGCGCGGCAGGTTCTCGGCCGCCTCCGGGCGATGTTAAGGCCTATTCGCGACCACAAGCGCCTGCTTACAGATCCCGCTTCTGCCGAAACTTGCTATGCGTCCCACCAAAATGATGACGCGCCGGAAAATCGGTGCTAAAGGCGCCCGACGACATCCAACAACAGCGAATTCGCCGCGTCCTTTGGTGATGCGGCGCCCCGAGAGACCAAAATCATGGCTGAGTTCAAATCCGATTTCCTGCGCACCCTTAAAGAGCGCGGCTTTATCCATCAGATTTCCGATGAAGCCGGTCTCGACGCTCTCTTCGCCAAGGAAACCGTGACGGCCTATATCGGTTTCGATCCGACGGCACCGAGCCTGCATGCGGGCTCGCTGATCCAGATCATGATGCTGCATTGGCTGCAGGCGACCGGCCACCGCGCCGTGTCGCTGATGGGCGGCGGTACCGGCATGGTCGGCGATCCCTCCTTCAAGGAGGAATCGCGGCAGTTGATGACGATCGATACCATTGAAAGCAACATCGCCTCGATCAAGCGCGTCTTTTCGAACTACCTATCATACGGCGAAGGCCCCAAAGATGCGTTGATGATCAACAACGCCGAGTGGCTCCGGTCCCTCAATTACCTCGAGTTCCTGCGCGATGTCGGCCGGCACTTTTCGGTCAACCGCATGCTGTCCTTCGATAGCGTCAAGACTAGGCTTGACCGCGAGCAGTCGCTGTCCTTCCTCGAATTCAACTATATGATCCTTCAGGCCTATGATTTCGTCGAACTGGCCAAGCGCTACGATTGCCGCCTGCAGATGGGTGGTTCGGATCAATGGGGCAATATCGTCAACGGCATCGATCTTGGTCACCGCATGGGGACGCCGCAGCTTTTTGCCCTCACCTCGCCGCTGCTGACCACCGCTTCCGGCGCCAAGATGGGCAAGTCGGCCTCCGGTGCCGTCTGGCTGAACGCCGATTTGCTTTCGGCCTATGATTTCTGGCAGTACTGGCGCAACACCGAAGACGCGGACGTCTCCCGCTTCCTGAAGCTCTACACAACGTTGCCGATGGATGAGATCGCCCGGCTTTCGGCGCTTGCGGGCTCGGAGATCAACGAGGTCAAGAAGGTCCTGGCGACGGAAGTCACAGCTATCCTGCATGGCCGCGAAGCCGCCGAACTTGCCGCCGAGACAGCGCGCAAGACCTTCGAAGAAGGCGGCCTTTCCGAGAACCTGCCGTCCGTCGACGTCCCCGCCTCCGAGCTCGACGTTGGCATCGGCCTTTTGTCGCTGATCGTCCGTGCGGGCCTCGCCGGCTCGAACGGCGAAGCGCGCCGCCATGTTCAAGGCGGCGCTGTTCGCATCAACGATCAAGCAATCAGCGACGAACGCAAGGTGATCGGCAGCGGCGAAGTGACCTCTGACGGCGTCATCAAGCTGTCGCTCGGCAAGAAAAAGCACATCCTGATCCGCCCCGCGGCTTGAGCGGAGAAAAAGAAAAAAGACGAAGAGAAGCCGGCGCATCCCGCCGGCTTCTTTGCGCTTTCAGCACCAGCCGCGGCGAGATTCTAGCCGTTTGGCAACCCGCATTGACGCAATTGCAACGCCGCAGGCAATTTGATGCGCGGTCATGTCGGATCGCGACCCTCTCATTCGTCTTCTCTGAAGATCAACTCTGGAGGTGAGCCATGGACGAACTGCCGGTGATCAAAACAAGGCGCAAAGGCAGAAGCCTTACGCAGAGCATGCTGATTCCGACCGAGAAAATGGTGGTCGAGGCGCTAAGGGCCGCTCCTCCGGGCGAATTGTCCGACATTGGGGATATAAGACGCGTGCTCGCGAGACAATACGGGGCGGATGCCTGTTGCCCGGTAACCGTCCAGAAACACTTGGTGCAGATCAGTCAGGACGGAACGGCGCCGTTTTGGCGGGTTGTGGATCCCGATCGGCCATTTGCCCGGCGCATGATCGGTGGGCCGGAGCGCATACGCGAGCGGTTGGCGGGTGAAAAATGATCCGCCGTCTCCACGCAATAAATGCGCAGCGCCTCTGCCGAAATCGAACCGAGAGCGGAGCGACGATGATTGTGCAGTCGATTTCTGCCAAACCTGGCCGTGCTAACTTAAAATTCGAAGATCTGGCGGAACACGCCCGGCGCGATGATCGATAGCGGGTTGATCTGCAGGTTCGGCTTGTCGAAATTACCCGTAAGCCTGAATGTGATGCCGATCAAGCCGCGATCGCTGCCATTGCCGAGAATGAAACCAACGATTGGCACCTCCGCGAACAGCCGGTTGAGACCGTAGGCGGGCATGAAGGTGCCGGTCAGGTCCATATTGCCGTTCGCGTCCTTGACCGTGCCCTGGAAGGTCGCGCCCACCTGCACACCGCGGACCACACCGTTTTCTACCGCGAGAGCCCCGTTGCGCAGTACCAGTCGCGCAAAGCCCCGCTCGAAACTCTGCGAGCGCGTGTCGATATTCTCTTTGACCGCGGAATTCAGGCTCTGGCCGTTCCTGCCGCTCGGCGTCGATACGATGGTCGAGAGCTTCTTTTCGTCGATTATCGCAAAGTTGCGGATATCGAGCGATCCGTCCCAGGCATCCGGGCCCGTGGAGCGCAGCGACAAGTTCAGTAGGCCGCCTTTCAGGTGCTTGTAGAGGTCAGCAAATCGCGCCACGGCGCCGGCGTCGCCACTGGTGATGCGAATGGTGCCGCCGTCTCCGCCCTTGCTCATCTGGCTGACGACAGCCTCGCCGCTGCGGGTGAGGCCAGAAAAATCCGCTGCTATGATGCGGCTACCGACGATGGAATACACGCCCTTGAGATTGCTGATCGTCTCATCGTTGAAGCCGATAACTTTGTCGAGATTGGCGTGGATCACGGCGCCGGATCCATCACCCCTATCGTCGCCCTTGTTGCTCGACGATGTTTTCAGCCGCGCCAGCACCGGGCGCAGATCGACGGAACTTCCGGCAACGGAGATGTCGTAGCCACCGCTTTTGCCGCGCTTGACCGACAGCGCGAAATCGTCGAGCGCAGAAAGCTTGACGCTATCGAAACTTGCCGACGTCAGGCCGCCCCTGTTGATGACGAGATCGCCGCTGACCCCAAAACCATCGCCTTTAAGGACGAAATCTTTGAGTGTTGTCTGACTTTCCGGCCCGGAGGCCTCGAACTGGGCGCTGGCGGGAATGCCGCTGCCCTTTGACCAGCCGACCCACGGTACGGTCAGAGCCGCCTTGCCGAGGTCGACTTTGACGCCCTGGCTATCGTCATCGATGCGCGTGAGCTCAATCTTAATGGGACCGTCGATAATATCTTTGAGGCCGGGCAGGACCGCATTGCGCTGGGTATCGGTCAGCGTGGCGGTGATCACACGGCTGCGTTTGGCTGACGACTTATCGTCCGTCGGCTCGACCATATCGATCTGCGCGGGGATGCCATCGATCTGAACCTGGGCATTCAAATGCACGGATTGTGGGTCGGCATCGATTTCGCCGGTCAGATTGGAGATCTTGCGATTGTTCATCGGCTTTAGCAGATCGACGTCGTCGAGCTGCAAGTTCGCCTTCCAGACCGGCGGCGGCGGTTTCTGGTCGCTGATCAGGCCGATGGTGGCATCGACCTTGGCGACGATCTTGCCGTTGAAATTCTCTGGCTTGAATTCGGTTCGCTGCAGCACCTGCAAGGGCTTGTAAGTCAATAACTCGCCGATGGAATCGCCACTGCCTGCTATGTCCAGCTTTAGCTCGGCCATCAGCGGCTTGTCGTAGGTCGAGGGAATGGAGAAATTACTGTCGCTCAGCGTTATCGAACGCCCCGTCGGGAAATAGGACGTGCCCTTCAAGATATCGACGCTCATCGTCGGGCCCGTCAGATCGAAATGCGCTTTCGTATCGCGGATCGGCGGAATCTCGCCCGGCACGTCGAGGCGGGCGTTTTCGATATCGAAGGCGATATGCAGCTCGTTCTTTCCAAGTTGCAGTTTGCCAGTCTGCGCTGCCACCGCCAGTCGTCCGGCGGGAATGAAGACCGAGATGGCCCCATTGGTCACCGTACCGCCGAAAAGGTTCTTCTCCACCCAGGTCCGTGGCTTCGAAGCCATCCAGAACGGCCAAAGCTGTTTGATCGCGGCCGTATCGAGCTTGTCGGCACGACCGCCGAAGCTGATCTCAGGGGAACTGTCGCCAAGTTTCATATGCAGAGAGCCGAACAACGCACCGAGCGGCGTCGAGATGCCGAGATTGTCTAATTGCAGTTCCTTGGTCGCCGCCAGGAAGCGGCCCGTCGCCTGCCCGTCGAAGCTGACCGGCTGCTCGCCCGAGAGTGAGGACGCTGCCGTGGCGCCGTGGATCAGGAAGTCGATGCCGAAACCCTTGCCGGCATTGGCGTCGATCCGGTCCAGATCGATTAGTGCGCCGGAGAATGGCACCACCGTGCCGACGAATTGGGCTTTCGACGGCGCGATCTCGAGTGTTTGATGATCGAAGTTATAGGTGAAGTTGATGTTGGCCTGCGTCAGCTCTTGCTCGTCGTGGTCCATGTAAAGCGTGCCGGGCTGGACATCGATGGAGGCACTTACCTTTGGATCCTTGCCGGCGCCGCCGCGAACGGCAGTAACGGTCATGCCGGCGAAACTCATGATGCCTTGCCGCGGCGTGCCGTTCTGATCGTAGGCCATCGTCAGCGGCTTCAGGTCAAGATTGGTGAGCTTGGCGGTCAGCGATGAGCTGCGGCCGGCCTCCTGCTGGTCGGCGTGCACATCGAGCGTCGCGACGGAGCCGTTGACCGCCACCTGTCCATAAAGACGTAAGGACGTCGGCCCACTGCGTTCGAAGGTAAGACTGTCGACCACGAGCGAGATCGGATCGCCCTCCCGCCGCGCCAGCTTGACGGTAAATCCGGAAATTCTGACCGAGTTCGTGCCGCCGCGCTCGACGAAACGCTGCAGGAAATCGAGATTGTCGAAGGCTAAATCCAACCCCTGCGGCAGCGCATCGACACGCAGCGTCGTCAGATCGACGGGATCGCCCTGGGGCAGCAGCGATGTGTCGAGCGCGATGCCTTGTGCCGCCACAGAGGCAACCTCGACACGTCCTTCGACAAGAGCCAGGGGATCGAGCACCATGCTGACCGCCGACATCGTCGACAAATGCTTGCCGCTTTCCTGGTCCACTACATTGACGTCGCGGGCTTCAAGCTCAAGCCGCAGACTGGGCGTGAAACGCACCACGGTCGAACCGACTTCCGCCTTGTAGCGTGGGCCGATCGCTCGATCGAGCGCAAGCGCAGCCTTCTGTGACAAGGGCTGGTCGAATACGCCGCCCTCGATCGTGGCGATGACCGCGCCAAGCATCACGGCAAGAAAGGCGGTGAAGACAAGGGTAATGCGGCAGACATGCCAAACATGCGAGCGACTGCGACGGACAGGCTCGGGGACATGGACGATCAAAGGGTCGTCGACCTGAGCCGAAGGCAGGTGGTCGAGCGAGACGAGATCCTTTTTGCGGAATGTAACCTTTTCGCCTCGGATCACTCCCGTGCGTCCCTTTCGTATTTTGCAATTTTGTTGGTGACGCTGCGTCCTATGTGGACGGCATACCGGTGCAGTATATATGGCTGCAACTTAGTGTCATCCAAAATCCCGGCAAAAGAAAGGTTTTCCCGTGACCGAAATCCGTATGGTTGAATTGGGCATCGGCGACCAGGCCCCATATTTCGATCTTCCGCGTGACGGTGGCGGCCGTGTGCGCCTTATTGATTTTGCCGGCAAGCCATTGGTGCTTTTCTTCTATCCCAAGGATGATACGACCGCCTGCACCGCCGAATCGGTCTCCTTCACCGCGCTTGCGGCGGATTTCGAAAAGGCCGGCGCGGCCATACTCGGCATGTCACCGGATCCAGTCAGGAGCCATGACAAGTTCGTGAAGAAGCACGCCCTTTCCATCCCCCTTGCCGCCGATGAGGAGAAGGTTGCGGCGGAAGCCTATGGCGTCTGGCGGCAAAAGAGCATGTATGGCAGGACCTTCATGGGCGTCGTGCGCTCGACCTTTCTGATCGGAGCGGACGGTAAGATCGTCAAGATCTGGGACAAGGTCAAAGTGGCAGGCCATGCCGAAGACGTCTTGGCCGCGGTCAAGGAGCTCTGATGCCCGTGAGCATGCCGGTGGAAATCGAGGCCATCACCTCGCTTCGGGGCGGCGCAATCGCCGCCATCTGCTCGGCCGATCTCGACCGCAAGACGGCGCTTGCTCAGGTTTCGGCGACCCGCTGGTTTGGGCGCACCCTTTCGCTGCGCTCGCCGCTCGACCCGGCACTGCCCGTTCGACCAGGCCGGCCGGAAAAGCCGGAACTGGTTCCGCCGAAGCATATGGAGAAGCGCTCGCTGCATACGGTCAAGGGCCGTATCGCGCTGCTGCACGCGATCGCCCATATCGAGCTCAACGCTGTCGATCTGGCGCTCGATATCGTCGCGCGCTTCGCCACCGAGCCGGTGCCCCATTCGTTCTTTGATGGCTGGATGCAAGTTGCTTTCGAGGAGGCCAAGCATTTTCGCATGGTCCGGACACGCTTGCGCGATCTTGGCGCCGATTATGGCGATCTGCCCGCCCATGACGGCCTGTGGCAGGCCGCGCACGCAACCCGCAACGATCTCACGGCTCGCCTTGCCGTCGTGCCGCTAATCCTCGAAGCCCGCGGTCTCGACGTGACGCCGGCGCTACAAGCCAAAATGCGCGAGACGGGCGACATGGAGAGCGCTTCCGTCCTCGACGTCATTTACAATGATGAAAAGGGGCACGTTGCCGTCGGCGCAAAATGGTTCCGCTTTCTCTGCGCGCGTGAGCGGCGCGATCCCGCGCGCACGTTCCAGGACCTGGTACGCGCCAATTTCCGCGGTCAGCTGAAAGCGCCGTTTAACGATATTGCCCGTGCCGAAGCTGGTCTAACCCCCTCCTTCTATCGCTCGCTGACGTCCACAAGCAATACCTAACATACTAAACTATAAGAGTTTTTTTGTTTTCTAGGGGTGGAGTGGAAAGCAATCGTTAACCATAATTCCGTGTAATTCTTCAATGGATGCCAAGAGGTATCGATTGGGAGATGTCGGTGACAGCCAAGCCTCAGAACCGGGTTTTCGGCAAGCAGAAGCGGCAGCACACTATCATTGTGGCAAGCGGTGATAGCGTGCGTCACATGACCGTGCGCCCATGGATGACTGTGCTTGCCGTATGCCTGGTCGGTGTCTTTTCGATTGGCTATCTCCTCGCCACCTCCTATCTCGTGCTGCGCGATGACCTGATTGGCGCCACCATCGCCCGGCAGGCGCGCATGCAATATGACTACGAGGACCGTATTGCGGCGCTCCGCGCACAGGTCGACCGCGTGACGTCGCGTCAGCTTCTAGACCAGCAGGTGGTCGAGGAAAAAGTCGACAAGCTGATGAAACAACAGCAGGCTTTGTCTTCGCGCCACGGAAAACTCGATACGCTCCTCGACCGCGCCGAAAATTCCGGCCTGATGAGCAAGGATGCGCCTTCCGGTGCAAGTGCGGCAGCGGCCAAAGGCGACGACGCAGATAAGGGCGATCACGCGGAGCTGACGGGAGGGCTGAAATCGATCGAGAAGCTTCTGTCGAGCGGCCGGCCTGCCGACGCCACACCCGACAATTCCACCCTCGCCTATGTTCCGGCCCCTGAAACCGTTGCCGATCGGGCCGACCGTGTGTTCTCGAAGGTCACGTTGTCGCTCAAACATATTGAACAGGATCAACTGGCCCGCGTGCGGCATCTGACCAACGGCGCGTCCGAGACCGCCGATGATATCCAGTCAATCATGCAGAATGTCGGCGTCAAGGTTCCGACCGCAACGGCAAGCGCTGAAATCAAGGGTGATGATCCCGCAAATGACGATGGAGGCGTTGGCGGTCCCTATGTTGCGCCGGAGAAAGTCGATCAATTCGATCAGTCCATGGCCGATCTCGACACGGCTTTAACGCGCCTGGAGACCATACGTAGTGCCGCCGAAAGCCTGCCCTTCCGCAATCCTGCGCCGGGTAAGCTGATCACCAGCCCCTTCGGCAATCGCAAGGACCCTTTCTTCGGCAAGCTGGCGCTGCATACTGGCACCGATTTCCATTTCAATCCCGGAGAAAAGGTCAAAGCCACGGCCGCAGGCAGGATTGTCTCCGCGGCCTGGGCCGGCGGTTACGGCAACATGGTCGAGATCGACCATGGCGATGGCGTCTCCACACGTTACGGCCATATGGCGGAAATCCTGGTCAGACCCGGCGATATGGTCAAGACCGGCGACACCATCGGCCTTGCTGGCAGCACGGGACGTTCGACCGGGACGCATCTTCACTATGAAGTCCGCGAGAACGGCCACCCGATCGACCCGATGTATTTCATCAATGCGGGCACGAAGCTCGCGAGTTATATGAGTGGCCTTGGCACAATTTCACCGCGAGAATTGTGACAAACGAGCAACAAATCTGGCGCTAATCTAAAAATTGCGTTATCTATTGCTTTGAAGCTTTCTGAAGCGCCCGCTTTCCTTGACTTGGCGGGTATTTGGTTTTATGTCGCGCTGCATCGCGGCATGCTTGAGCGTGTCGACTCACGAGTGTTCGACCGAACCGGAACGGAAATAGTTTTCCCTTTGACAACATTTGCTGACCTTGGCCTGAGCCAAAAAGTCCTATCCGCGGTTACAGACGCGGGCTACACCACACCGACTCCGATCCAAGCCGGCGCAATTCCTTTTGCGCTGCAGCGTCGTGATATCTGCGGCATCGCGCAGACGGGTACCGGCAAGACCGCGTCCTTCGTCCTGCCGATGCTGACGCTTTTGGAAAAGGGCCGCGCCCGGGCGCGCATGCCACGCACCCTGATCCTTGAGCCGACGCGCGAACTCGCAGCACAGGTTGCCGAGAATTTCGAGAAATACGGCAAGAACCATCGCCTGAACATCGCTCTGCTGATTGGCGGCGTCTCCTTCGAAGATCAGGACCGCAAGCTGGAGCGCGGCGCCGACGTGCTGATCTGCACGCCCGGCCGCCTGCTCGACCATTTCGAGCGCGGCAAGCTGTTGATGAGCGCCGTCGAAATCTTCGTCATCGACGAAGCCGACCGCATGCTGGACATGGGCTTCATCCCGGATATCGAGCGCATCGCCAAGCTTATCCCCTTTACGCGCCAGACGCTGTTCTTCTCGGCCACGATGCCGGGCGAAATCCAGAAGCTTGCGGATCGCTTCCTGCAAAATCCGGAGCGCGTTGAAGTCGCCAAGCCGGCCTCGACGGCAAAGACGGTCACGCAGCGTTTCGTCGCCTCGCACGGCAAGGATTACGAGAAGCGCGCCACGCTGCGCGATCTCATCCGCTCTCAGACCGATTTGAAGAACGCCATCATCTTCTGCAATCGCAAGAAGGATGTCGCAGATCTTTTCCGATCGCTGGAACGCCACGGTTTCTCGGTCGGCGCGCTGCATGGCGATATGGATCAGCGTTCGCGCACGACGATGCTGCAGAATTTCCGAGACGGCAATATCCAGCTTCTCGTAGCCTCTGACGTCGCGGCACGCGGCCTTGATCTTCCCGATGTCGGCCACGTTTTCAATTTCGATGTTCCAATCCATTCGGAAGATTATGTTCACCGTATCGGCCGCACTGGCCGCGCCGGTCGCTCAGGTTCCGCGTTCACCATCGTGACGAAGCGCGATACCAAACATGCCGATGCAATCGAAAAGCTGATCGGCGAAAATGTCGAATGGCTGAATGGCGACCTGTCGTCGCTGCCGCCGGCAGAAGAAAGCCGGGACGACGACCGTTCCTCCCGTCGTCGCGATTCCAAGAGCAGAGGCCGCGATCGCAGCCGCGGAGGCCGTGGCGCCTCGAGTCATAAATCTGATATCGACGTCGAGGATAATGATGTCGATGTGATGGAAGCAGCACCAGCAAAGGCCGAAAGCGTGAGAAACGAGCGCAAGTCTGAGAGCAACAACAAGTCCAATAGCGGTTCTCGTAACAGCCACCGGCCCTTCCCCGCTGCCAACGACGACAATCGCGAGCGCCGCAATCGCTATCGCGATCAGGACGACGGCCCGACGCCGGTCGGCTTCGGCGACGATATCCCTGCTTTCATGCTGATTGTCGCCAACGCCAAGGGCTGATAGGGCCAGGCGGCATGGGGAAACCCGGCATCGACTTCCCAGGACTAGGAACCGGTCTTGCAATTTTGCGGGACGGTAAGCTGTTGCTCTACAAGCGCCTCAAGGCGCCGGAGGCTGGCTTCTGGAGCATCGTCGGCGGCAAGGTCGACCACATGGAGCCGGCCGAGGACGCGGCCATCCGCGAGGCTGAAGAGGAAAGCGGCCTTTCAATCGGCCATGTCGACCACCTTTGCACCACGGAAGTTATTGTCGAAGCCGACCGCCAGCACTGGATTTCCTTGATCTACGTCACCCAAGATTTTAAAGGGGAGGCGCGCCTCGTCGAGCCTGACAAGCTCTCCGATTTCGGATGGTTTGGCCGCAGCGAGCTACCGCAGCCGCTATCGGCTTTTGCGCATGCGGCGATTGCGCATCTGAGTGAAGACGCGTTCCGCTGAACCCTACTTTTCGGCCCTTACGGCCGCCTCATAAGCCAGCCTCACCCAGCGTGCCATGATATCCGGATCATCGAAAGCATCATCGGGGATCGACCAATAGGGCATATTGACGGGCTTGCCCTTCCTGCCTTCGTAGGCCCAGCGCCTGGCGCCGGCCGCCTCGAATTCCGCAGCGCTGACCTCGTCTGCTTTTAGCAGCATCTCGTCGCTCACTTCGACTGCGACGATACGGCCCATATGATAGACGCCCTTGCCGCCAAACATGCGCTTGATCGTTACCGGCCCAAGCGCCTGGAACATCTCTTCGATCTCGATATTATCCATGCCCTACCCCTTTAAAATGCCGCCGGCGGCCAACACGGCTTCGGGCGTGTCGACATCTAGATGCGCGGCATCGCCAATATCGACGTCGACGACGGAAAGTCCGGCGGTCTCGATGATATGCCGGGCGCCGACATCGCCTTCAAGCCGCATCACGGCGTCGAACACGGCGTGCGGCAGAATGACGGGATTGCCGCGCTTGCCGCGCGACACGGCGCGCACGATCGCCTGACCGTTCGCCCTGCGGAAGGCCGCAATCAGCGCCTTCAGGTCGTCGCTGGTAACACCCGGCATGTCGGCCAGCATGACCAATACGCCGTCAGCGCGTTGCGCAACCGCGGCGCTGACGCCGGCAACCAGCGAGCTTGCCATCCCGGACGCATAGTCCGGATTGTGGGCCTGCTCGACCGGCAGACCGGCAAGCGCCTGCTCGATCTCTTCGCGGCGATGGCCGGTGACCGCGACAACGGCGGCAGCTCCGCTTGCCAAAGCCGTGGCTGCGGAGCGGCGCACCAGGGGTTGGCCGTCGAACTCCGCCAAAAGCTTGTGCGGCCCACCCTCGCCCATGCGGCGTGCCTGGCCGGCGGCGAGAAGGACGACGGCAACAGAGATATGCGTCTCCGGTTTGACGATGATGTCGCGCGGTCTCGGCCGCGACTGAATTTCCATGAGAAGCCCCCCGACGCCCATGCCGCTGATGTCCTGCGGCGTCGGATTCTCGCCGGCGAGGATTCGATCCAGCACCCAGTCGAAACCATTTTCCTTCGGACTGCGGGCACAGCCGGGCGCGCCGACGACATAGACATCGCCGACCTTGCCGAGCACCAGCAGATTGCCGGGATCGACCGGCATGCCGACCTGGATGACGTCGCCGCCGGCAAGCCGGATGGCCTCAGGAATGACGTCGCCAGCGTCGATGACAGCTGATGCGCCAAAGACGACGACGAGTTTTGGCAATCGATCGGTCGCCCGCAGTGCATTGCCGATCGCTTCCGCGACCGCAGGCGCGCGATGGGCCACCCGCTCTTCTCGCTCCAGTGTGCTGCCGGCAAGCTGTAGCCGTTGCGAAAAAATGCGTGCCGTCTTGTCCATCACGGAGGTCTTCAGCGACGGCAATTCGGTCGCAACGAGCGATGCCGCATGCGGCTTGAAGGGCTTGACCTCGAAGACAATAGCTTGTTCCAGGATGTCAACGCCAGCGGCAACCTTTTGACCCGAAACCGCCAGCGGAATGATCTTGAAGGTCGCCACCATGTCGCCGCGGCGCACCGGCACATGATCGGCAAGACAGGCAAGCGTGATCGCCGGATCGACGCGGTTCAGCCGATCGACGGCGGCGCGGTTTGCGACGAACAGACCGTCGACCGCGCTATGAACATTGACGCGCCCAGTGGCCGCTTCGGAGAAGGTCAGATGATCCGGCGCAATCGCCCGGGCCAGCCGTGCGGCGGCTTCGTTTTCCATCAAATCGTCAAGTTCGATTCTTGCGGCGGTAACGCGGCTGATATTGGCGGCCGCGAGCCGATCGAGATCGCCGCGGTCAAGCACATGCCCCTTGGGAAGGCCGCCTTCGGGCAATCGGATCGAATGCGCGAGCACCGCACCTTCCGCCTCTGCCGTCATGAAATCACCGAAGATCATCGTTTGAAACCCTTCGGTGATGAAACATCGCGACCGCGCAGTGCCCCGATGATCTCCGCCAGGATGGCGACCGCGATTTCCGCCGGACTCGACGCGCCGATCGGAAGGCCGATAGGGGCGTGAATCCGCGCGAGATCGGCGTCTGCGAGACCCTGATCAATCAATCGCGCAAGCCGGCTCGCATGCGTCTTGCGACTGCCGAGCGCTCCGACGTAGAAACACCCGACCTTCAGCGCTTCGGCAATCGGGAAATCATCGATCTTCGGATCATGGGTGACTGCGACTAGGGCCGTATAGGCGTCGAGCGGCCGCTCCTTCAGGA
Organism: Martinezella calliandrae; assembly: GCF_030272695.1. Taxonomy (GTDB): domain Bacteria; phylum Pseudomonadota; class Alphaproteobacteria; order Rhizobiales; family Rhizobiaceae; genus Rhizobium; species Rhizobium calliandrae. The sequence continues at coordinate 154,294 of NZ_JARFYN010000008.1, read as the reverse complement.
CATCCACCGGCCAGTCGGCAGTAAGATCGACGCCATCGAAACGCTCGGGCGTCGCAAAAGCGGTGCGCGGATCGATGATGCGGATGTCGAAGCCGGCGAGCCCCGCCATCTGAGCCAACACCTGGCTGATATGCACTGCGCCGATGACGACGATATGCGGCGGCGGCAGATGAACGTTGAGGAAGAAGCTCTGTTCACCGATCTCGACGGTCGCGGATTTTCCCGAGCGGAAGACGGAAGCGACGGCATCAGCAAGCGTACCGTCGACCGCGTCACCCTCGACGATCAGCCGGCCCGGTCCGCCCGAGAGGTCGGTGGCCAGGATCACCGCTTGGCGCGCGCGCCGCAGCGCGTTCAGTCTCGTCAGAATCTGACGGTCCATCAGTTGAGCCTCTCGACATAAACCCGAATGCGACCGCCGCAGGAGAGGCCGACGCGCCAGGCGGTTTCATCCGCCACGCCGAAGTCGAGCATACGGGCCTTGCCGCTTTCGATCACATCCAGCGCCTCGGTGATGACGGCGCCTTCCACACAACCGCCGGAGACCGAGCCGTGAAAATTGCCCTCGCTGTCGATGACGAGATGGCTACCCGTGGGGCGCGGCGCAGACCCCCAGGTATCGACGACGGTCGCCAGCGCCACCGTACGGCCGGCGGACGACCATTCCTCCGCAATAACAAGCGGATCCAGGCTTTCAGGTATGTTTGTCATGCGTGCCTCACAGCTTGGCGAGAAAACGGCGTGGATCATGGGCGCCGGCGCGACCGGCGCTAAGAGCCGATGCCAGGTCGGCCAGAGATAATAGATTGTGAACCGGACGGAATTCGTCAACATGCGGCAGCATGGCGCGAACGCCGCGGGCGCGTGGTTCGAAGCCCTCGAAGCGCAGGAGCGGATTGAGCCAGATCAATCGCCGGCAGGAGCGATGCAGCCTGTCCATCTCTGTTTTGAGGAGCTCCACCCCCTCCCGTTCCAGTCCATCGGTGATGAGGAGCACGATGGCGCCCTGCCCGAGAACGCGGCGTGCCCAAAGCCGGTTGAACTGCTTCAGCGTTTCGCCGATGCGCGTGCCGCCAGACCAGTCGTGGACGGCGGCGGCACATTCGTCGAGCGCTTCGTCCGGATCCTTGTGGCGCATGTGACGGGTCACATTGGTCAGGCGCGTGCCGAACAGGAATGTGTGCACGCGCCTGCGCTTCTCGGTCAAAACATGCAGGAAATGCAGGAAGATGCGGGAATATTGGCTCATCGAGCCGGAAATGTCCGCGAGTACGACCAATGGCGGCTGCATCTCCTTTGCCTCGCGATGGCGCGGCAGGATCAGTGTGCCTCCGGTGCGAAGTGCTGCCCGCATCGTCGCCCGCGGGTCGATCTTGGCGGGCACGTGCGATGCCAGGAAACGGCGGGTACGGACGCGGTCGAGTGGCAATTCCAGCCTCGCCAGCTCTTTCTTGGCGGCGGCGATCTCGGCGGCCGACATCTGCGCGAAATCCATGCGGCGCAGGAGTTCGTTACCCGATGCCGTAAACCGGGCGTCGATCTCGACATCCGGCGCCTCGCGCTGTGGCCGGCGATCGTCGCGGTCGCTAAGTAAGGCGTCGCTGGCGCGGGATTGGCCCGGTTTCGGCTTTTCCTTTTCACGGCTATCCGGCGCGACTGGCGACATCATCGCGATCATCTTCTGGAGAAGATCGCGTGAGCGCCAGAACAACCGGAAAGCCTCGTCGAAAACTGCAAGGTCTTCATGCCGTTTGACGAAGATGGACGACAGGGCGGCGTGAAACTCCTCGCGCGAGCCGATACCGATCGTCTCGACCGCTCCGATAGCGTCGGCGATGGCTGCCGGCCCGATCTTCAGGCCGGCCTTGCGAAGCGCGCGGGCAAAGAACACGATATTGTCGGCCAATCGGCCGTCACCGGGCGGTGACCGCATCGCTGTGATGCCGCCTTTCATTGCCGGTTCCATGGTCTCATCCCGTGGCAAGCAGTTCGGATTTCACCTCGTCGAGCACGCGGCTGCCCTCGCTGCCCTTTATGCGGGCGATATCGTCCTGGTATTTCAGCAGGGTGCCGAGCGTATCGGAAATCGTCTCGGGATCGAGCGCCAGCTTGTCCAGTTCGGTCAGCGCCGTCGCCCAATCGATGGTTTCGGCGACGCCTGGATTCTTGAAGAGGTCCAGCGTGCGCAGCTTCTGCACATAGCAGACGATCTGGCGCGACAGCGCCTCGTTGCAGCCGGGCACCTTGCGGCGGATGATGTCAAGCTCCTGTGCCGCTTCGGGGTAGTCGACCCAATGGTAAAGGCAGCGCCGCTTCAGGGCATCGTGCACCTCGCGGGTGCGGTTGGTGGTGATGATAACGATAGGTGGTTCGTCGGCGCGGATGGTACCGAGTTCGGGAACGGTCACCTGGAAATCGGAGAGGACTTCGAGCAGAAAAGCTTCGAACGCCTCGTCGGTACGGTCCAGTTCATCGATCAGGAATACCGGCGCACGGCCTCCCGCGCTTGACAAAGCCTGCAACACGGGCCTGCGGATGAGATAGCGCTCGGAAAATATATCGGCCTCGATACGGTCGCGGTCAGTGAGCCCTGACGCCTCGGCAAGGCGGATTTCCAGCATTTGCGCCGGATAATTCCATTCATAGACGGCAGAGGAAACGTCGAGACCTTCGTAGCATTGCAAGCGGATCAGCGGCCGGTCGAGCGCCTTCGACAGCACCTTGGCGATCTCGGTCTTGCCGACGCCGGCTTCTCCCTCGAGAAAGAGCGGCCGCTTCATTTTCAGCGCCAGAAACAAAACCGTGCCGAGCGCACGCCCGGCGAGATAGTCGTGGGTACCAAGCAGGGCAATCGTTTCGTCGATCGTGCCCGGCAGCGAGGGCGCGTGATGATGATCAGGCATATTGTCTCCCACAACTGGGCAGCGCGTGCCGTCGCACGCGCCAAGGACGCAGTAACACTTCGAACTGGCCCACAATCCATTCCTTAAGTCGGATCCGATCCAGGGAATTGCGCGCTAGCGAGGTTATAGCGTGCGATAGTCCCGGTTCATATAGAGCAGCGCCGGCTTTGTTTCACTGAAATGCACCGCCACCACTTCGCCGAAGATGATGTTATGGGTCGAAGCCCGTTTGACTTCAGTGACACGGCAATCGAAGGCAGCCAAGGCATCGGTAAGCACTGGCGCACCGGTCACCAGCGTATCGAATGTACCGGTGGCGAAGCGTTCCTCATTGGTCAAATTCGATTTGCCGGAAAAGGCGTCGGCGAGCATCTGGTGGTGGGCGCCAAGTGCATTCAGGGCGAAGATGCCGCTGTTGAAGAATATCTCATTTTTCGCATTCATGTTGTTAAGGCAGATCAGGATCGTGGCCGGATTGTCCGAGACTGAACAGGCGGCCGTGATCGTCACGCCGCGCCGCTCCTTGCCGAGCGCCGTAGTCACCAGCTGGACATGCCCCGCATAGCGGCTCATGGCGTCGCGATAGTGCGCCGGATCCATACGCTGCTTGTCTAGCACGATTGCTTTCCTCGTTTCTGTCATTTCTCGTTTTCGTTCAATATGGCGGCCACACGTTAGCTTTTCTACAATAGGATTATTGAAATCGGAGCGATTTCGCTGCTTTTTCTTTGACGGTAACTTCCAGGCGGATAAAAGGGCAAAGGAATTGTCCGGGATATATAATCTATGAACGTTCTGCGTCGCACATCGATCCTGATTTCGCTGCTTCTTGCAGCCGGCAGCAGCCAGGCCGCAGGCGTCAATATCGGCATCGTCGCGCCCCAGAATGGAAATTTTGCAGCGCTCGGCGCGCAAATCACCGCGGGCGCAAATTTCCAGATTCAGGCGCAGGCGGGTTCCGCAACCGTCGTGGACGAACCCTGCACGGAGGATGGCGGCCGTGCGGCGGCCGAGGCGCTGATCAGCGCCAAGGCGCAGGTCGCCATCGGCTTTCTCTGCAGTGAGACCTTGGCAGGCGCGCTGCCGCGGCTGAAGGATGCCGGCATCCCGGTCATCACGGTGTCCGTGCGTTCCCATATAGCGATGGAGGATGCGCTGAAGAACGGCTGGCCGTTTTTTCGCCTCGCCCCGATTGATGGCGCCGAGGCGGAGATGGTGGTCGACGCCATCCTGAAGCATTGGGCCGCCGAGCCGATGGCTCTCATTGAAGACGGTACGATCCACGGTCGCGAATTGGTGGAAGCGGTGCGTAATTCTCTGGAGGAGAAAGGTTTGAAACCGGTCTTCACGGACACGTTTCGCCCCGGCCAAGAGCAGCAGATCGCCCTTGTGCGCCGTTTGAAGAAGGCTGGCGCCACCCAGGTATTCATCGGCGGCGACCGCAGCGACGTTGCTGTCATCGCCCGCGATGCTCGAAATGAGAACATCCCATTGACGCTGATGGGCGGTGACGCGATGCGCGCCGCCAACCAGCCGGTGCCGCTCGCGGACGGCGTTTTGGCTGTCGCCCTCCCCGATTACGCCAGCTTGCCCGCGGCCCAGGCGACGGCCGAGACGATGCGCACGCACGGTTTGGAGCCTGATGGCTATATTCTGCCCGCTGCTGCTGCCGCGCTGATTGGCGGCCAGGCGGCCGAAAGCGCGAAAGCGGCGAACAAGCCGATCGCCGATAAATTGATTGGCACGGCTTTTCAGACGCCCATCGGCCCCATTACCTTCGGTCAGAACCATGAATTGACGGAAAACCCCTTCCGGCTAATGGAATGGCGTGGCAACGCATTTGTGCCGCTGACATCTCCGTCGAACTGATAGTGTCCGTGCAAGTCTAGCGGATTAGGTTGTTTGCCTGCCGAACCGGTGATAAGCCAAGCGCGAAAATTTCAGACGGAGTTTAGCCATCTCATGACCCTGCCGATTCGCATTGCTCCCTCCATCCTCGCGGCCGATTTCGCCAAGCTTGGTCAGGAAGTCAAAGATGTGACTGAAGCCGGGGCGGACTGGATCCATCTCGACGTCATGGACGGACATTTTGTCCCGAACATTTCCTTCGGCCCCGATGTCATCAAGTCGCTGCGCCCCTATACCGACGCGACCTTCGACTGCCATCTGATGATCTCGCCTGCCGATCCCTATCTTGAAGCCTTCGCCAAGGCCGGCTGCGATCGGATCACCGTCCATGCCGAATCTGGCCCGCATCTGCATCGCTCGCTGCAGGCCATTCGCCATCTCGGCAAGAAAGTCGGCGTAACCCTCAATCCGGCGACGCCGCTTTCGGTTCTGGAAAACGTGCTGGATGATATCGATCTGATCCTCATCATGTCGGTCAATCCCGGCTTCGGCGGCCAAAAATTCATTCCCGCTATGGCCGACAAGATCCGCAATGCGCGGTTGCTGATCGGGGACCGCCCGATCGAGCTCGAAGTCGATGGCGGCGTCACCGTCGATACGGCTCCGATCGTCACCGCCGCTGGCGCCAATGTCCTCGTCGCCGGATCGGCGATCTTCAAGGGCGCAGCCGTTGAAGCCTACCGGCAAACGGTTTTTGACCTGCGCGCCGCGGCGCAACGAGGTCGCGTTGGATCAAATTAAGCCGGCTGGCGCCATCGCGACGAGGTGGCGGCTGAGAGCGGCAGTCCCGTCTTATCGACAGCTCCTGTTCGGATCGCTCTGTTGGGGCGCTGCGATGGCAGGCGCCGGACTGTTGGCGCTCTATCTGCGCAACGGTCTTCTGACGAGCCACATGCCCGCTCTTATGACGGTCTATTTCCTAGGCGGGATGCTTGCCTTTCCACTCATGCTGCCGCTGGCGCGGCTGCTCGCGCGTCGCCGGTCACCCGAAGCGCGCTTTGCAGCTTTCTTCCTGACGCTGTCGCTGGGCACCGTCGCCATGACCGCCTTTCTATTCGCCATGGACTACCGCTGGTTTTACGCTCGCTGGCATGCGCCCTTCGGCACGCTCGTTTGGGCATTTCAATTTGTCTTTACCGGCGCCAGCGCCGTCTACCAGTTTGCCATTCTCGGCCTTGGCCTGTTTTTGCCGTTCGGCTTCATCGTCCTGGTAGCGGTTAGCCTCTATCTCGCCAGACATATGCGTTGAATCGAACGAAAGATTGAGCCAAGAAACATTGAGATTGCCTCCCGTCTTTGTTATGGGGCGCCGAGGATTTGTTTCCCCTTACCCAAGAAAGCTTGAGCCCATGATCCCGCGCTACTCCCGACCGGAAATGGTCGCCATCTGGTCGCCCGAAACGAAGTTCCGTATCTGGTTCGAGATCGAAGCCCATGCTTGCGACGCGCTGGCTGAACTTGGCGTCATCCCGAAATCCGCAGCGCAAACCATCTGGGAAAAGGGCGGCAAGGCAACTTTCGACGTTGCCCGCATCGATGAGATCGAATCCGTCACCAAGCATGATGTCATCGCCTTCCTGACCCATCTCGCCGAAATCGTCGGTCCCGACGCTCGCTTCGTGCACCAAGGCATGACCTCATCCGACGTGCTCGACACCTGCTTTAACGTCCAGCTGGTGCGTGCCACCGATATCCTGCTGGCCGATGTCGACAAGTTGCTGGAAGCGCTGAAGCGCCGCGCCTTCGAGCACAAGGACACCGTCACGATCGGCCGCTCGCATGGTATTCACGCCGAACCGACCACCTTCGGGGTCAAGCTGGCGCTTGCCTATGCCGAATTCGAGCGCTGCAAGCAGCGCCTGATCGCTGCGCGCGAGGAGGTTGCCACCTGCGCCATCTCCGGCGCCGTCGGCACCTTCGCCAATATCGACCCACGGGTCGAGGAACACGTCGCGGCCGCGCTGGGTTTGAAGCCGGAGCCGGTGTCGACGCAGGTCATTCCGCGTGACCGTCACGCCATGTTCTTCGCCACGCTCGGCGTCGTCGCCTCTTCGATCGAGCGTCTCTCGGTGGAAATTCGCCATCTGCAGCGCACCGAAGTGCTGGAGGCCGAGGAATATTTCTCCCCCGGCCAAAAGGGCTCGTCGGCCATGCCCCACAAGCGCAATCCGGTGCTGACCGAAAACCTGACTGGCCTTGCCCGCATGGTGCGCTCCTACGCCATGCCGGCGATGGAGAACGTGGCGCTCTGGCATGAGCGCGATATTTCCCACTCTTCCGTCGAGCGCATGATTGGCCCGGATGCTACGGTGACACTCGACTTCGCGCTTGCGCGGCTCACCAGCGTCGTTGACAAGCTCTTGGTCTATCCCGACAACATGATGAACAATCTGAACAAGTTCCGCGGGCTTGTTCATTCGCAGCGTGTGTTGCTGGCACTCACTCAGGCCGGCGTTTCCCGTGAAGATGCCTATCGTCTGGTCCAGCGTAACGCCATGAAGGTTTGGGAACAGGGCAAGGATTTCCTTGAGGAACTGCTCGCAGACCAGGAAGTTCGCAAAGCGCTGTCTGAGGAAGATATCCGCGAAAAGTTCGACTTGGGCTATCACACCAAGCACGTCGACACGATCTTCAAGCGCGTGTTTGGCTAAGGCCTGATCGGCCTATTGGTCCACATCTGAGGGGGCGGCGCCGGCGATGCGCCGCCCTTTCTGTTTGACGCGTGGCTTCCCGACGGTTTCATCCTCTTCGATGCTCCTAGCCGACTTGTTTCCACCGCGTTTGGCTGCTTTGGCCACCAATCGATCGAGATGTTTCAAATCTTCTTCGTCGAGGTTTTCGATACCGATGAAGCGGTTCTCGGCGGCGCTGGTCAGGATCAGTTCGTTAAGCTTGGCTTGAATGGCGCGGGTGTCGCGGGTTTGAGAGTTCTGCAACAGAAAGACCATCAGAAAGGTGACGATGGTCGTGCCGGTGTTGATGACCAGTTGCCAGTTTTCGGAATAATCGAAGATCGGTCCGGTGGTACCCCAGACAATCACCGACAGCAGTGCCAAAATAAAAACAGCCGGTTTTCCCGTCCACTCCGAGACGATGGCCGCAAAACGGGAGAAAATATGCCTGAGCTCTGCCATGATCCGCATCTCCGGCCGAGCTGCATGTCCGTAACGCACATGCAGAGATAAAAGCCTCGTTTGCCCGCATCTCCTCAAATCACCGGAATTGAGGGGATGCGTGCAAGGTGATGCCGATCAACGTTAAAGAGTGATTGGCGGTTCCACTCGATCGACTGGAACGGGATCAAGGCCGAAATTGGCTCTCGGCAGCCGGCGCCACGAGTTTGCGGTAAAGGTGCCATGTGGCATGCCCGAGAATAGGCATGATCACGGCGAGCCCCGCAAAAATCGGAATGGTACCGATGACGAGAAGCGCGGCCACGATCAGACCCCAGATGGCCACTGGCACAGGATTCATCAGGGTCGCGCGGATGCTGGCATCGATCGCCGCTACGGCGCCGACATCGCGGTCGAGCAGCAGCGGAAAGGTGATGACCGTTGTCGAAAGCACGATAAGCGCAAAGACGAAGCCAACGAGATTACCCCAGAGGATCATCCCCTTGCCCTCAGGCGTGGTCAATACGTTCGACATGAAGGATGTGAGCGTCGCCGGCACGCTGTCGCCGAAATAGGCGGTATAAATGGTCTGCGCCACCACCAGCCAAACGATGAAGAAGCCAAACAGCATGAGGCCGACCGCAATGATAGACGGCAAGGCCGGCGAAAAGCGCACGTCGAAAGCATGTCGCCAGGAGGTATCCAGCCCCATCTCCCGCCGTCGGCTGATCTCATAAAGGCCGATCGCCGCCAATGGTCCGAGAAGCGCGAAACCGGACATCAGCGGAAAGAGCAACGGCAGCAGATTTTCACCGGAACTCCAGACCACCAGCACTATACCCGCGATTGGATACATGAGACACAGGAATACGTAATGCGATGGTTTTTCGCTGAAATCGTCCAGGCCCAGTTTCAGGGCATCGACGAGATCGGCAATTCCGATCTTGCGGATAGTCGGACGCGTAAAGCTGTTGTTTGCACCGGCCATGACATGAAATGCCGCCATAGTATTCCTCCTCCTCAGCCAATATAAATCCAGCTGGCGGCACGAAAATGTCAGGCAGAAAGAGGCGCCGACATCATCAATTGCTACCGGCAGGCCAGGATGCTAGCAAATTTTGCCGCCATTGTCGCCTTTTCCCTTGACAGCCGCGTCCTCTCTTTCCACATCGGCGGCTATGAAAGCTTCCGACGCAGATATCCTCATCATCCCCGGCTACACCAACTCCGGTCCGGAACACTGGCAGACACGCTGGGAACAGAAACTGTCCACGGCGCGACGGGTGGAGCAGTCCGAATGGTCGAAGCCCGTGCGCGACGATTGGGTTGCCCGCATCGCCCAAGAAGTGAATGCCTCGAGCCGGCCGGCGGTGTTGGTGGCGCATTCACTTGGCGTGCCCTCGGTGATCCACGCGATCCCGCATTTCCGCAACAAGGTCGCCGGCGCCTTCTTTGTCGCCCCGCCCGACGTCGCCAATGCGAAGATCAGGCCGAAGCATCTGATGACCTTCGGTCCCTACCCGCGTGATCCCCTGCCTTTTCCGTCGATCACCATCGCCAGCCGCAACGATCCCTTCGGCACCTACGAGCACGCCGATGACATAGCCGGAACCTGGGGCTCGCTGCTGATCGACGCCGGCGAGGCTGGCCATATCAATGCCGATTCCGGCCATGGCCCCTGGCCGGAAGGCACGATGGTCTTTGCCAAGTTTCTCGGCAACCTCAAGCCATGATTGCGGCCAGGCGTGATACAATGGCTTAAGGCCGGCTCACTAGCCTGTGAAGTACCGAACGGCTTCATTCCACCGTCAAATAAAAGCCTGTAGAACATGAGAGGACAGGATCGCGATTCTCGCATTGGTATAGAACCAAAGCCGGAATTCCTAGGAAGGAGGCGCAGGCGGATTGTGAATTCGCTTCTTATCCGTTATGGGACGCCCACATATGATCCACTTGCGCTATCCCGAGAGCGCCAACCACAGAGAACAATACCGATGAACCGTCGCCGCCGTATTTACGAAGGCAAGGCCAAGATCCTTTACGAAGGGCCTGAGCCGGGCACGCTGATCCAGTTTTTCAAGGATGACGCCACCGCCTTCAACAAGAAGAAACACGAAGTCATCGATGGCAAGGGCGTTCTGAACAATCGTATTTGCGAGTATATTTTTAGCCATCTGAACAAGATCGGCATTCCCACGCACTTCATCCGCCGCCTCAACATGCGCGAGCAGTTGATCAAGGAAGTGGAGATGATTCCGCTCGAGATCGTCGTGCGCAATGTCGCGGCCGGCTCGCTCGCCAAACGCCTCGGTATCGAGGAAGGCGTCGTGCTGCCGCGCTCGATCATCGAGTTCTACTACAAGTCCGACGCGCTCGAAGACCCGATGGTCTCGGAAGAGCACATTACCGCTTTCGGCTGGGCCAATCCGGCCGAGCTCGATGACATCATGGCACTCGCGATCCGCGTCAACGATTTCATGACCGGCCTCTTCCTGGGCGTCGGCATCCAGCTCGTCGATTTCAAGATCGAATGCGGCCGGCTGTTCGAAGGCGACATGATGCGCATCATCCTCGCCGATGAGATCTCGCCGGACTCCTGCCGTCTCTGGGATATCGAAACGCACGAAAAGATGGACAAGGACCGTTTCCGCCGAGACATGGGCGGCCTGCTGGAAGCCTATTCCGAAGTCGCCCGCCGTCTCGGCATCATCAATGAAAACGAACCCGTGCGCGGCACGGGCCCGGTTCTCGTCAAGTAAGCGCAGGAAGGACAATCGTGATCAAGGCTCGTGTTACCGTCACGCTGAAAAACGGCGTTCTCGATCCGCAGGGCAAGGCCATCGAAGGCGCTCTCGGCGCTCTCGGCTTTGACGGCGTCCATCAGGTTCGCCAGGGCAAGGTTTTCGACCTGGAACTTGACGGCGCCGACAAGGCCAAGGCCGAAACCGAACTGAAAGCCATGTGCGAAAAGCTCCTCGCCAATACGGTGATTGAGAACTTCAGCATTTCGATCGACTGATTGTCCGTTTTCGCGAGCCATTATTCCCCTGCATGAGGCAATGGAGTAACGCTCATGAAGCACATTCTGCCGACCACCCATTGCCTATTGCGGGACCACAATCATGAAATCAGCAGTCGTTCAACTCCCCGGCCTCAATCGCGACCGTGACATGATCGCGGCGCTGACCAAGATTTCCGGCAACGCGCCCATCACGGTCTGGCAGACCGAAACCGAAATCCCCGATGTCGATCTGATCGTCATTCCCGGCGGTTTTTCCTATGGCGACTATCTGCGCTGCGGGGCGATCGCAGCTCGGATGCCGGTCATGCAGGCGATCAAGGAGAAGGCCGAAAAGGGCGTCAAGGTTCTCGGCGTCTGCAACGGCTTCCAGATTCTGCTGGAAGCCGGCATGTTGCCCGGTGCGCTGATGCGCAATGCCTCGCTGAAATTCGTCTGCCGCGAGATCAAGCTCGAGGTCGTCAACGCCGAAACGGATTTCACCCGCGCCTATGCCAAGGGTCAGGTGATCCGCTGCCCGGTCGCTCACCACGACGGCAACTATTTTGCCGACGCGCAGACGCTGGCGGCAATCGAAGGTAATGGCCAGGTGGTGTTGCGCTACGCCGAAGGCACCAACCCGAATGGCTCGATCAACGATATTGCCGCCGTCATCAACGCCAAGGGCAATGTGCTTGGCATGATGCCGCATCCGGAGAACCTGATCGAAGCGGCCCACGGTGGCTCTGACGGTCGCGGCCTCTTTGCCTCCGCCCTCGACGTGATTGCCGCCTGAGGCCGTATATTCACACCAATAGCAGGTTTGCATGCCGGACGGCGTTTTGTCCCAAACAAGGCGTCGGAAGGTTTTTTGTTCAAACCACCACAAGCTAAGAGCTCTAAGAGCTACCCTAACCGATTTATTGGAAGAGAGATTGATGCGCCCTCGCCTCGTTACCGGATTTTATAGTGCTGCCACTCTCGCGGTGCTTGGCCTCATCGTTACGTCCTGCGGGACGCCTGCTCCGACGGTAACGACCGATCAGCATAGCGCTTTGTCGACGATGGAGCGGGTCATGCTAAATGCCAATGCCTGCTGGTTCAAATCGGCCGATCCGGCTTTTGCGGGCTATCAGCTCGCCCCCGAGCTGAATTCCTACACCGGCCGTCCGCGCATTCTCGTGGTCGACAAGAAACATCCGACCGGCCGGCCGTCTCTCGTGGTCCAAGCCGAAGGCAATCCGGCGCAGTTGCAGGCATTCGGCCCGATGATGTCCGGCGCCTCCGGCGGCCGCATCACCGGCGACGTCAACCGCTGGGCCGCAGGCACGAAGGGCTGCTGAGGCGCAGCCAGCGTCGTCAACATAGCAGGCCCTGTCGGCTCGAAACTGGGATTTTGGCCACGTTGAAGAACGCTTGGTGAACCTTAGGGTTTGGCCGGTGCTTTGCGCACCTGATATACCGTGCCGCGTGATATCCCGAGATCGCGGGCAATCTTGCTGGTCCTTGGCCTTTTGGAGGCGAAGCAGGATTTCCGCGTAATCGATCTTCGGTGGGCGACCTTTGTATATGCCACCATTCCTGGCGGCGGCGATTCCTTCAGCCTGCCGTTCGCGCTGGAGGTTTGTTTCAAAATCCGCGAAAACGCCGACCATAACTTCGTCGGCGTCGATAAGCCCCGACGTAGGTCCGCGCCGATCACCGGGTCTTGACCCGCCCTCTGCGACCCCGCGTCCGGCCGTTGCTCAGCCAGATCTCGTGGCGATCGCTCGCACCCGGGCCGTTCAATCCCAGAATAACGATTTACTCACCTCGGTCATCGCCTCCCGACGGGTCAGGCCGATGTCGCGCAGCTCCTCGTCCGTTAGATATCGCAAAGTCCAGCGGCTTTCCCGCTTCTGCAGCCAAACTGCAAAAGCGTCGAATAGACCATGCCGCAAGCGCGATATTCGCGCGAAGATGGTCGGCGACCTTTCATCCACTATCGCGCCTTCAGTGATGTGAATTGTATCTATTGTATCCATTTCTCTGCTCGCTTGATCGTGATAATTGGGAGGTATCGAGCCAAACGACACAAATTGACTCATAATATTGACTCTATTGGCGAAGCAATCTAAGAAATTGTCATTATGACAAATTGGCTGCCTGACATATCCAGCGGTACCGGACCAGTTTACATCCGCGTCGCCGACTGCATCGAGAACGCCATCACCCATGGTGTATTGCCGCCGGGCACGAAACTGCCGCCGCAGCGCAATCTCGCCTACGATATCGGGGTGACGATTGGCACGGTCAGCCGCGCCTACGCGCTTGTGCATGAGCGCGGCCTCGTCGCTGGTGAGGTCGGCCGCGGCACCTATGTGCTCGAGCGCGCCAACGGCAAGCAGATCGAGCAGGTGGATCCGATCACGCAGGCGCTGGCCGGAACACGCGGTCTTGAGGCTCCCGGCGACAAAATCCGTTTCGACACGACGGCGGCGCCTGATATCGGCCAAGGCGAGGTTATCGGTCGGCTCTTCGCCGATATCAGCCGCGACCACCAGACGGAGATTTCCTCTTATTCGCGGAACTTCCCGGCAAACTGGTTTCGTGCCGGCCAGGTCTGGCTTGCGCGTAACGGCTGGCAGCCGGCAATCGAAACGATCGTGCCGACGCTTGGCGCCCACGCCGCCGCCATCGCCATTATCTCCGCCGTGACCTCCCCCGGTGACAAGATCGTGTTCGAGAACCTGACCTATACGCAGGTCAGCCGCGCCACTCGTCTTCTCGGCCGTCGCTCCGTGCTGGTAGAGTCCGACGAGCACGGTATTAACCCCGACGATTTCGAACGCCTCTGCCAGCAGCAGCATCCGCGCCTGGCATTCCTGATGCCGACGGCACACAACCCGACACTGGTGACCATGCCGGAGGCGCGCCGCCGCGCCATCGCCGCCATTGCGCGCCGCCACAGCGTTTGGCTGATTGAAGACGATCTCTATGGCGGCATGAGCGAAGATCACAATCCGTTGATGGCAGCTATTGCGCCGGAACGCACCTTCCTGGTCAGCGGCCTGTCAAAATCGGTGACTGCCGGCGTGCGCGGCGGCTGGGTCGCCTGCCCGCAGCATTTCGCCCAGCGTATCAAGGTCACCCACAAGATGACGACCGGCGGCCTGCCCTTCATCCTGGCTGAAATCTGTGCTCGGCTGGTGCTCGGCGGTCACGCGCTGGCGTTGCGTCGTCTGGCAGTCGAGGAAATCCGCGCTCGCGAGAAGTTGGCGCGCGAAGCGCTGTCGGGTTTTGAATTCACGTCGCATCCGCACGTCCCCTTCCTTTGGCTCAAACTGCCCGAGCCCTGGCTTTCCGGCACATTCAAGAATGCTGCCTTGGCCGAAGGCGTACTCGTTGATGATGAGGATGAGTTCAAAGCCGCCCGCACGGACAAGGCCTATCATCGCGTCCGCGTCGCGTTTTCCTCACCGCAGCGACGCGAAGAAGTCGCGAGTGGTTTCATGATATTGCGCCACCTTCTGGACAACGGCTCGACCGGCTACGACAGCCATATATGAGGGCTGTTTTAAGCCGTTTATGACGGCATTGTTGCAGTTTCACAGCAGTATTGTGGAAATGCACAGTCATGTAATTTCGCCGACTTTACCTCGACCCCAGCGACACCTACCACATGGTTAATGAATCGCGAATCGCTTGCCTTTTGGGGGGGTGGTGCATGGCTGATGACGGCATTTCTTGCGGCCGTTTTTGGGAATATGTGTTCACAGTTTTTGTAACGATTGCGGTAGTTTTTATCGCCGAGGAATCCGCCGCCGCGGATGCCCAAGTCGCCCCGAATACCAAAATATTCGACGAACTTCGCTTCGGCGCCAGCGGCTCCATCCAGACTGGCCATGACCACGAAGCCGGCGTCTTTCCGGAATTCGAAGTGCTCTTCAATCCTTTCGGCTACAATGCGACAGACGGTTGGAAAGATCAGCTTTTGCGCCCGCGCATTCATTTGGGCACCTCGATCGGCACCTCTCGTTCAGCAGCGACGCAAGTCTTTACTGGTCTGTCCTGGACGCTCACGCACAATAACGGCATCTTCACCGAAGCGGGCTTCGGTGGCGTTGTCCACACCGGAAATCTCGACGACTGGACTGGACGCGGCCCGATGCTCGGCTGTCGCGTGCTCTTCCACGAATATGCCGGGGTCGGCTATAATTTCGACGAGCATTGGAGCCTGATGGCGCAAGTGGCACATTCCTCGCACGCCAATCTCTGCGATGGACCGAATGCCGGCATGACGCGTGCCGGGCTGCTGGTTGGCTACAAGTTCTGATCGCCGAGCGGCCGTTGAAATCGATCCTGACCGTCGTTCAGCTATTGTGAATGCCGGTCATTTTCCTGTCGCACGGCAGGTTCACATGCGCTAAAGAGACCTCGATCCCCTGACCGGCCTTCAAACCCTTTACAGGCAAGGACCATCGAGCGCCCATGACCATTTCAAATTCGATCCAGATCACCCCCGAACTGATTGCCGCCCACGGCCTGAAGCCGGATGAGTATCAGCGCATTCTGGATCTGATCGGCCGCGAACCTTCCTTTACCGAACTTGGTATTTTCTCGGCCATGTGGAACGAGCACTGCTCGTACAAGTCCTCCAAGAAGTGGCTTCGCACTTTGCCGACCAAGGGGCCGCGTGTCATTCAGGGCCCCGGTGAGAATGCCGGCGTGGTCGATATCGATGACGGCGATTGCGTCGTCTTCAAGATGGAGAGCCACAATCACCCCTCCTACATCGAACCCTACCAAGGTGCGGCGACCGGCGTCGGCGGCATCCTGCGCGATGTCTTCACGATGGGCGCGCGTCCGATCGCGGCGATGAACGCCCTGCGTTTCGGCGAGCCGGATCATCCGAAGACCCGTCACCTGGTGTCCGGCGTTGTCGCCGGCGTCGGCGGCTACGGCAACTCGTTCGGTGTGCCGACCGTCGGCGGCGAAGTCGAATTCGATGCGCGCTACAACGGCAATATCCTCGTAAACGCGTTTGCGGCCGGCCTTGCCAAGTCCAATGCCATTTTCCTCTCGCAAGCCAAGGGCGTCGGCCTGCCTGTCGTCTATCTCGGTGCCAAGACCGGCCGTGACGGTGTCGGCGGCGCAACCATGGCCTCGGCGGAATTCGATCATTCGATCGAAGAAAAGCGACCGACCGTTCAAGTCGGCGACCCCTTTACTGAAAAGTGCCTGCTGGAGGCCTGCCTTGAACTGATGCAGACGGGCGCTGTCATCGCCATCCAGGACATGGGTGCCGCCGGCCTCACCTGCTCTGCCGTCGAAATGGGCGCCAAGGGCGACCTCGGCATCGAGCTCGATCTCGACAAGGTGCCGGTGCGTGAAGAGAAGATGACGGCCTATGAGATGATGCTCTCGGAGAGCCAGGAGCGCATGCTCATGGTGCTGCAGCCGGAAATGGAAGCGGTCGCCAAGGCGATCTTCGTCAAATGGGGTCTCGATTTTGCTATTGTCGGCAAGACGACGGACGATCTACGCTTCCGCGTCATCCACCAAGGCGAGGAAGTCGCCAACCTGCCGATTAAGGATCTCGGCGATCAGGCACCGGAATATGACCGGCCGTGGCGCGAACCCGACAAGCGCGCCGATCTGCCCGCCAAGCTCGTCGCCGCGCCTGAGGACTACGGCCAGGCGCTGTTGACGCTCGTCGGTTCGCCCAATCAATCCAGCCGTCGCTGGGTTTACGAACAATACGATACGCTCATTCAGGGCAACTCCCTGCAGCTTCCAGGCGGTGACGCCGGTGTCGTGCGCGTCGAAGGCCATCCGACCAAGGCGCTCGCATTCTCCTCCGACGTGACGCCGCGTTATGTCGAGGCCGATCCGTTCGAAGGCGGCAAGCAGGCTGTCGCGGAATGCTGGCGCAATATCACGGCGACAGGTGCCGAGCCGCTGGCGGCGACCGACAACCTGAATTTCGGCAATCCGGAAAAGCCTGAGATCATGGGCCAGTTCGTCGGCGCGATCAAAGGCATCGGCGAAGCCTGCCGGGCGCTGGATTTCCCGATCGTCTCGGGGAATGTCTCGCTCTATAACGAGACCAACGGCATCGCGATTTTGCCGACGCCGACGATCGCCGGTGTCGGGCTTCTGCCGGACTGGAAGGCGATGGCGCGCATCGGCTCGGCCTCGGAAGGCGATCGGATTATCATGTTGGGTGTCGACGGCAGCCATCTCGGCTCCTCGGCCTATCTGCGCGATGTTCTTGGCCTGGCGGACGGCCCGGCTCCGGAAGTCGACCTCTTCGCCGAACGTCGAAACGGCGATTTCGTTCGTTCGGCCATCCGCAACGGTCAGGTCACCGCGTGCCATGACATTTCCTCAGGTGGTCTTGTGCTGGCATTGGCTGAAATGGCGATGGCATCGGGCAAGGGTCTTCGCATCGATCTCGCTCAATCCCAGGGGCTGCCCCATGCCATCCTCTTCGGAGAGGATCAGGCGCGTTATGTCATCACGGTGCCCGCCGAGGTCGCCGATTTCGTCTGCATCAATGCCGAAAGCGCCGGCGTGCCCTTCCGTTGTCTCGGCACCGTCGGCGGCGATGCGCTGACTATTGACGGGCTGCTATCCGTTTCCGTTCGGCAGTTGCGCGAGGCGCATGAATCGTGGTTTCCTGCCTTCATGGATGGCAGTGCACTCGCCGCTGCCGAATAAAGTGAGGTAAATCACTAATGCCAATGAATCCCGGCGATATTGAAGACATGATCAAGGCCGGCATTCCCGGCGCCAAGGTGACGATTCGCGACCTGGCCGGGGATGGCGACCACTATGCGGCTGAAGTCGTGGCCGAAGCCTTCCGCGGCAAGAGCCGCGTGCAGCAACACCAGATGGTCTATGACGCGCTGAAGGGAAATATGGGCGGTGTACTCCACGCCCTGGCACTGCAGACGTCAGCGCCCGACTGACGAAACACGGGCAGTTTCTTCGTCATTGCCGGCCCCGATATTCAGGTCCGACATGGTGGCCTGGGCGGATGTTGCAAAGCTTGAAGCCGGCAATGGGCCGGCGGTCAAAAGCGTGAAATCGAATGGAGCTCGGATATCCGGTCCGAGCACATATTGTCTGTGCACGCGCAGGAAATCGCGTTTGATCTTGGCGTAATGGCGTGACGTCAGCATTTTCTTGAAGCGAATGAAGATAATCGTGGGCTGCGCTATGTCCGCATGTCCACAGGCGGCGGCGACCTTCGTCTTATAGAAGTGGATCGCATCGGTCAGGCAGTGGACATCCAGCCAGAAAATCTCCTGGCAGCGGGCTATCAGGCCGACACGCGAGCGAAGCACAGCGGCAGGCCGCAACAACGCGCATTGAAGGATAGCGCTGCCGAGTGTTGTGAACACCACCTGCCTGTCTTGGAACAATTCCGGCTCCCGTTCGAGCAGCAGCCCGATCACGTGGGCTGCGACGCTTGAACCCATGCTGTGCGACGAGATGACATATTCGTCGGCCGGCTCATCGAGCGCCTGGCGCGCACTGATGGCACAGGCCTCTATCAACTGCTCGGCACCGATCCCGTTCAATTTCGCCATGGCAACGGCCATTTCCCAGTCGGAAAAGAGGTGCAACGTATGCAGCCGCTCGGCCTGTGGCAGGACGATACGGATGAAAAAGGCCACCGCCAAGGGGATACTGCCGACATGGCTCCAAGACGGAAGTCCGAAGACAAAGGGCGAGAAGGCGATGGACAGGCTGAGCAATAGCCCAACCAGCATCAGCAGGAACGGAAAGACGAAGAATAGGCCGAACCGCCAGGCATGCCTGAAATAGCCCGTCAGGCCGCCGGAGAGTGCGATCTTGGCGGCGGCGAGATAGCCGTGCACCAGCCGCACAAAAAAAGGCCTGCCATTCAGCTTAGCGACCAGATCGTTGTGGTCGAGTATGTGGATTCGGCTCTGGGTTTCCCAGCCCGCTCCCTTGGCTTTGATGTCGAAATATGGCGCCCGGCCGAAATTTCGAAGCGCATCAACCGCGACTGAAAAATCCCACACGGCTGCACTTTGCTTTGCTGAGCGCTCGTAACGTGCCCGGTGCGCCGTGGCATCCAATGGTTCAAAGCCGGGGAAGTGAAGGACCACCCTCTTATTAATGCTCTTCATAATAATGTTCTTAGTTCCCGGCGCGATTTGGCGGCGTCATATAGAGTTAGGGTGCTGCCAACACCATGATCTCTCGGCCTTTTTATGGCGGCGCCTTGCGAAAATACGCTTTGACACTCCCACCTTGGGGTTAGGGGTTCTCTGTCGTCAGCAATCGCGCCCAGCATAAGGAGAAAGTTCGGAACAAGAATCGACCGGCGGAGCGGTCATGATTTTTTGGACAGGCGCGGCCTGAGCTTGTGCTGCCTGCGCCGCCTGAGCTTGTGTTACCGCCGGCGCTGTCGATGTGCGATAGCCAAAGGCGATGCTGAGAACCAATAGGATGACGCTGACCGTGATGGCGGTGTTCAGCGTCGATGCTCTGGGTGTACGGACATGTTCGTAATATTCCCGCTCGCCTTCACTCGTCTCGCTAACTCCGTAGAATTCGCGCTCCTCGCCGACCTGGCCGTCGGAATAGTGATGATGGCTCATCCTGCCCACTCCCTGAAAAAGCAATATTCACAAGGGACTGGTACTCACGGTGCCGCGTCCTGCGGCATGCCCCGACAAATCTCGCCACCGGTCTAACGACTCTTATGGCACGATACTAAGCGTCCCTTGCTTATTGCCTATGTGTGTTATTCAGCTTGCGCATTGAAGAAGCAAATTCAAAACGCACTGTTCAAGAAAAGTTGCTAATTCCAACCTTGCGCCATCATTCGGAACCAATGTTGCGCGAAAGCCCATTCATGCGATGAAAAACATCTTGGGTGCATTATGCGGCTGGAAATCGAACCATCACCTTGCTATTTAAGGGTGAGATTTGAAGCTGCGGACCTTGAACCCGCATGTGAAAGGACGAACCATGAGCGGCATTAACGAATTCATCGACAACGAAGTGAAGAACAACGACGTCGTTCTCTTCATGAAGGGCACCCCGCAGTTTCCGCAGTGTGGTTTCTCGGGCCAGGTAGTCCAAATCCTCGACTACATTGGCGTCGACTATAAGGGCATCAATGTTCTGGCAGATTCTGAAATTCGCCAGGGCATCAAGGACTATTCCAATTGGCCCACAATCCCCCAGCTCTATGTGAAGGGCGAGTTCGTCGGCGGTTGTGACATCGTGCGCGAAATGTTCCAGGCGGGCGAATTGCAGCAGCACTTCCAGGAACACGGTATCGCCGTTCGCGGCGCCGCCTGACCGGTCACCGGGCTCTTCCGTCCGGTTTCCATAGTCCAATTAAGTTGAAAGGCGCTGCCACCGGGTAGCGCCTTGACATGTTTATGGGAATAAAACCGTGACGACTACATCTCAGGCTATGTCCAGCGGGCAAATGCCTATGAATAAACGCGAGTTCATCGTACTTGCGGCCTTCATGATGGCGATCAACTCGCTGGCGATCGATATCATGATCCCCGCCCTTCAGCAGATCGGCTCTAGCCTCGGCGTCGAAAACGAGAATCACCGGCAATATGTGGTGACCGCCTATCTGATCGGCTTTGGCTCTGCGCAGCTTTTCTACGGTCCGCTATCGGATCGCTTCGGCCGTCGCATTCCGTTGTTGATTGGCCTCATTGTTTTCATCATCTCCGCCTTTGGCATTGCGCTCATACCGTCATTTGCCGGCCTGCTTGCACTGCGGTTTATCCAGGGACTCGGCTCGGCGGCGACCCGCGTCATCACCATCTCCATTGTCCGCGACATCTTCGGCGGTCGTCTGATGGCCGAGGTTATGTCGCTGATCATGATTGGTGTTCATGATCGTGCCGGTCATCGCGCCCGGCAGCGGCCAGATCATCATGTTGGTCAGCACTTGGCATATGATCTTTGTATTCATTGGCACTATGGCGACGCTTGTAGGCCTTTGGATGTATTTTCGGCTTCCCGAGACCCTGAAGCCGGAAAATGTCCGGCCCCTGACGGTCAGATCCGTATCGGCGGGTTTCCGCATTGTTCTGACGAACCGGGTCGCGCTCTGTTACACCCTTGCCAGCACGTTCCTGTTCGGGGCGCTGTTCGGCTTCATCAACTCGGCTCAACAGATCTACAGCGGCATTTACGGACTTGGCGTCTACACGCCCGTCGCCTTTGGCGGTGTGGCGGTATTCATGGCCCTGTCATCCTTCATCAATTCGCAGCTCGTCGGCCGTTTCGGCATGAGGCGGCTGTCGCACGCGGCCCTGATCGGCTTTTCCCTTGTCACCTTCGTCTGGCTGACGGTCCAGCTTTACGGCCCCGCGCCGATGCCCTTCCCGTTATTCATGGTCTTTTTCGCACTCGCGATGTTTCAGTTCGGTTTGATCGGCTCCAATTTCAACTCGCTCGCCATGGAGCCGCTCGGCCATGTTGCAGGGACAGCCTCCTCGGTGCTGGGGTTCATGAGCACGGTTGGCGGGGCATCGATCGGTGCTGGCATTGGCCAATATTTCAACGGTACGGCAACACCGATGGTCATCGGTTACTTCACCGTCTCTCTGATCGGGTTGATGTTCGTGCTGATTGCCGAAAAAGGTCGCCTCTTCCGTGCGCACAATGCGCCACCGCCGGCCGACCAATCCCTCGCTTTGCATTGACAGGCAAATCCAAATGATCCCGCCTCAAGAACATACGCTGGAGCAATCCGGCTCCGCCCGCATCGGCCTTGGCATCGCCGAGTTCATCATCATCATCGCTTTGATGACGGCCAGCATCTCGATGGGCATTGACAGCATGCTGCCGGCCCTGCCGAATATCGGCCAATCGCTGGCCGTCGCCAATCCCAACGACACGCAATTGGTAATCGGGGTCTATTTCCTTGGCTTCGGCATCTGCCAACTCTTTTTCGGGAGCCTGTCCGACGCCTATGGCCGGCGCAATATCCTGCTCGGTGGCCTTGTCTTTTACACCGTGACGCTTTTCGCCGCTGCGTGGAGCGGCAGCCTTACGACGCTCTTGGTGTTGCGCTTCATCCAGGGCGTCGGCGCCGCCGCCATTCGTATCACCACCTTGGCGATCGTGCGCGATTGCTTTGGCGGTCGTGAAATGGCGCGGGTGATGTCCTATGTCACCATCGTTTTCATGATCATGCCGATGGTCGCGCCGTCCGTCGGCCAATTGATCGTTGCGCATTCGAATTGGCAATGGATCTTCATCGCTCTCGGTATCGCGAGCGCCGCTCTGTTTCTGATCGCGTTCCTTCGCATGAAGGAGACGTTGCCCGACAATGAACGCCTGCCACTCTCCGTCATTTCGGTCATGTCCGGTTTCAAGACTGTGCTGACCAACCGCGTTACCTGCGGCTACATGCTCGGTTTGACACTCTTTACCGGTGTCATTTGTGCCTATGTCGTTTCGGTCCAGCAGGTGTTCGGCGAAGTCTATGGCCTCGGCGAATGGTTCCCGATTGCCTTTGCGGCCACTGCGGCGGGCACCGCGGTTGCGCAGTTCGCCAATGGCTATTTCGTTCGCAGCTTCGGCATGCGGCGCATCTCGCATGCCGCGATGATCATCTTCACCGTACTCGGCGCCCTCGGCTATGTCACTGGCTCCGCTGGTCTGCCGAGTTTTCTGTTCACCTATGTGCTGATCTCGGTGATGCTGATGATGTTTGCCGTAATCACCACCAATTTCATGGCCATCAGCCTGGAGCCGATGGGGCATCTGGCGGGTACGGCCGCCGCAATTACCAGCTCCGTCTCCACCACCGGCGGCGTAGTGCTCGGCGGCATCGTCGGGCAGATGTTCGATGGAACCGCCCAGCCACTGATTGCCGGCTTCACCATTTTCGGCGCCTTGACGATCGCTGCGACCTTATGGGCCGAAAAGGGAAAGCTATTCACACATCCAGGCGACAGCCCGCAGCTTGAGCCCGGCATGGGCCATGTTTGATTGGCGGCCTCTC
Organism: Martinezella calliandrae; assembly: GCF_030272695.1. Lineage (GTDB taxonomy): Bacteria > Pseudomonadota > Alphaproteobacteria > Rhizobiales > Rhizobiaceae > Rhizobium > Rhizobium calliandrae. The sequence goes on along the minus strand of NZ_JARFYN010000008.1, from coordinate 131,365 downwards.
GGCGTGGCGATCAAAGCATGTTATCGCAATGCCGCACAGCGGTTTTGCGATAACGACAGGACCGGGTCCGAGCGAATACGATGCGCTTTATACGTCGCCGCGCTCACGTGTGACCCAGCGGATACCTGCCAGGACCGCCAGAACCAATAGCGGCCATATCGCCCAGGGCGTCCCGTGCCATGACAAAAGGTTGATCCCGATGAGGCCGGCGCCGACCACTGCGAAAGTGGCGAGACGGCGATCGATTTGTGTGTTCGTTCGCGCCCACCGAAGCCCCGCCGCGATCGCGATACCAAGCACCGGCCACCCCGCCCAGAATTGGCCGTGCCATGTGAGAATATTGATGACCGCCAGACCCATTGCGACGACCGCAAACACGCCATAACCCCGCTCACCTCGTGCGGCTGCGACGATGGTCCTGGCTGTGCTAGGTGCTTGATCGCGGGCGCCTAGAGGACTTGTCGGTGGCGTGGCGGTTTGCTGAGCGCCTATCCGCACGGCATAACTCGGCACACCGCCGTCGATGTTCTTGACCTCGAGTTGGCCGAGAAAGTCGAAGCCAACAGCCACTTTATTGCGGACCTGGTCGTAGACCGTATTGGAAATCACGATGCCGCCGGCGACCGCACAGGCCTGAAGGCGCGCGGCGATGTTGACGCCGTCGCCATAGATGTCGTTGCCCTCGGCGATGACGTCGCCAAGGTTGAGGCCGATGCGAAAAAGCATCCGCGTGTCGGGGTCGCTGTTGGCGTTGTAGCCGGCAAGTTCGTTTTGAACGTCGATTGCCGCGCGCAAAGCCTCGACAACGCTAGGGAACTCGGCGAATACCCCGTCGCCCCAGGTGTTGATCACCCGACCGCCATGCGCTTCGATCAAGCGCGCCATGGCATCACGATACCGCTTCAGTGTTGCGAGCGTGCCTTCCTCGTCATTGCGCATCAAGCGCGTATAGTCTTGAACGTCGGCAGAGAAGATGGTGGTCAGCTTGCGGCTCGTTTCGGACATCGATCTTATCCCAGCCGGAAAATCCCGCCGAAGGGACGGGGCACAGCGCGTGAGTGACGATACCGTTTCACTCACGACTTTCCAAGTAGCTTCGCAAGGCCTGCTGTCTATCCAATCGTCGTCGCTTCAGACTGTGAAGACCTCGCGCCGCAACAATTCCCAAGAAGCCTTGTCCGGAGTAATCAGCAAGCCGCCGTCGATGTGATGGGGTAGGTAGGGCGAACCGTCGAAGCGCTTGGCGTAAGCGCCCGCCTCCTGTGAAATCAGGGTACCGGCCAAATGATCCCAAGGCATCAGCTTGTTATACATGAGATAATGGACATGCCCGCCGGCGAAGGTGCGATATTCGTGGGCGGCGCAGCGGTAGTTGGTGAGAAAGCGCACCTTGGCGAGATTGCCCATGATTTCGGCGCGTTTCCCGTTCGGCAAGTAGCCAGTGGACGCCATGCCGACCATTTCTTCCAGCGCAACCGGTATCGCCACGGAGAGGCGCAGCGCCTCGCCATCCGGCCGCCGGAGCCAAGCCCCACCACCTTTTTCCGCCAGCACCCAATCGTCGCCCATCGGATCGAAAATGATGCCGGCCACCGTCTCACCCTTAACGACCACCGATGCCATAACGCCGAATGCGGGAACACCGGAAGCGAAATTGAAGGTGCCGTCGACGGGATCGACGATGACGGCGAGATCAGCTCCCTGCAGCCTATGCAGCAGCGCAGGATCGGCTGCCACCGATTCCTCGCCGATAAAGAGCGCCTCCGGCCAAAGCGTCGACACCTCGGCCTTGATCAGCCGTTCGGCCTGTTCATCCGCTTCGGTCACAAGGTCGGTCGCCTCGGTCTTGGCGCGGACATCGTTGCTGCCAAGCCGGCGGAAGCGCGGCAAGATTTCTGTCTGCGCTGCGCGACGCAAGAGGTCGGCAAGGATCGTAACGTCAACGGGCGATGTCATAATGCAGTCCTTTCCTATCGGGCACCAACAATCTCGCGGCGGATGATTCGCCAGCTTTCTTCATCCGGCGCCGAAATAATGCCGCCCGTCGTCTCACCGGGACGATAGGGCGTGCCGTCAAATTTCGCTGTAAAGCCGCCGGCCTCCTGGTGCACAAGTACGCCGGCAAGATGATCCCAGGGCATCAGTTTCGCGTGGCCAATGAAGTGGATCTTGCCCGATGCGACCAACCAATATTCATAGGCCGAGCAATTCAGCGACAAAGGCATGCGTATTTTCGACATATTGGCGCTGATTAGCGAGCGATAGGGCTCGTCCATATAGCTCCACGCCATCGAGCCCACCATCTCGCTCAATGGCGCCGCCGGGGCAACTGCGAGCCGGCTCACCTGCCCTCCCCGCCGCCGCTGGTAGGTGCCGGCGCCGCGCATGGAAGTCACAGTGTCGCCTAGCACTGGATCATGGATGATGCCGGCTACGGTCAAGCCCTTGGCGAGAACGGCGAGAATCGTAGCGAAGGCCGGCAGTCCGGATGCAAAATTGAGAGTGCCGTCCACAGGATCGATGACAAAGGCCAGATCCGCGTCTGCTAGCGCCGGCACGACCGACCTATCGGCCTCGTAGGCTTCCTCTCCCACGACCAACGCCGCTGGAAAGCGCGCTTTCAGCGCCGCTGTAATGTGCCTCTCCGCCAATAGATCGGCCTCCGTCACCAGATCGATGGCCGAGGTCTTTTCGGAAACGTCGCCAACGCCAAGATTGCGGAAGCGTGGCAGGATTTCATGCGCGGCGGCCTCGGCTATGGTCGCCATCAGATATTCGAAATCTGTATCGGAGAAGGTCATCGGTGGCCTTTGTCTGAAGAGAAGCTTCCTCTTATGCCCGATTCGATGAAGCGGATGTGGCAACACCGATGAAATCCGACCGGCGCCGCTCAGGGGCTTTGCGTCATCAACGCGGCAAAGTCGAAAAGCTTGGGGTCGAGAAGGTGTGACGGGTTCACATGCGCCAGCGCTCGCAGCATCGCATCCTTACGGCCGGGCATGCGGCGTTCGATATCGGCGAGCATTTCCTTCATCGCATTGCGCTGCAGACCGTCCTGCGAGCCGCAGAGGTCGCAGGGGATAATCGGGAACTGCATGGCGGCTGCAAATTTGGCGAGATCGTCTTCGGCGGCATAGGCGAGCGGACGCAGCACCATCAGGTCACCCTCATCATTGAGGAGCTTCGCCGGCATGGCGGCCAGCCGGCCGCCGTGGAAAAAATTCATGAAGAAGGTTTCGAGGATATCCTCGCGATGATGACCGAGCACCAGGGCGTCGCAACCCTCTTCACGGGCAATGCGATAGAGGTTGCCGCGACGCAGGCGTGAACAGAGCGAGCAATAGGTTGCACCCTCCGGCACCTTTTCCTTCACGATCGAATAAGTGTCGCGATATTCGATCCGATGTTCGACGCCGATCTTTCTCAGATACTGCGGCAGGACATGTTTTGGAAAATTCGGCTGGCCTTGGTCGAGATTGCAGGCAATCAGCTCGACCGGCAGTAGCCCGCGCCATTTGAGATCGAGCAGGATCGACAGCAAACCATAGGAATCCTTGCCGCCGGAAAGGCCGACCAGCCAGCGCTTCTGGCCCTTCAGCATCTGGAAATCGTCCAGCGCCTGGCGCACCTGGCGCAACAACCGTTTACGCAGCTTGTTGAAGGAGACCGACCGCGGTGCATCGGCAAACAAGGGATGGGCGCTGCCGCTGCCATCCTCGGCTTCAAAATCGAGCTCGTCCGCCACTGTCGTTGCGATATTCATCTTGTCATCCTTCAGGCTTTACCACGCTGATAGCAGAAAGCGCGGCAGCAAGACACCATATCAATCGCCGAAGACCGACCATCCGGTACGCGCCGCCAGCATTTCCAGCGCCACCGCGCCAAGCTGCGAATTGCCGACCTTGTTCAGCCCTGGTGACCAGACTGCGATCGAGCCGATGCCCGGCGCGACAGCCAATATGCCGCCGCCGACGCCACTCTTGCCGGGCAAGCCGACATGATAGGCGAAATCGCCGGAACCGTCATAGTGACCACAGGTCAGCATCAGCGCATTGATGCGTCGCGCCCGCTTCGGCGAAACGACGGAATGGCCGGTGATCGGGTTGGTGCCGCGAGCGGCGAGATAGAGCCCCGCTTTGGCCAGTTGCTCGCAACTCATCGACAGGGCGCATTGATGAAAATAGACGCCGAGCACATGTTCGACGGGATGATTGAGATTGTTATAGGCGCGCATGAAATTCGCGAGCGCAATGTTGCGAAAACCGGTCTGCGTCTCAGAGCGCGCCACCTTGTCGTCAATGGTGATCGACTCGTCATCGGCGACATAGCGCACGAAACGCAACAACTCGCCGATCGCCTCTCGCGGCGCATGACCGGAGAGCACGACATCGCTGACAGCGATGGCGCCGGCATTGACGAAGGGATTGCGGGGAATTCCCTGCTCGCGCTCCAGCTGGACGATGGAGTTGAAGGCAGTTCCGGAAGGTTCGCGCCCGACCCGCTTCCATAGGCTCTCACCCACCTTGCCAAGCGCCAAGGTCAGCATGAAGACCTTGGAGATGCTCTGGATGGAAAAAGGAATGTCGGCATCGCCGACGCTGCGGACATTGCCGTCGACCGTAGCGATCGCCATGCCGAACTGCTTCGCATCGACCTTGGCGAGCTCCGGAATATAGTCTGCCACCTTGCCTTCGCCGAGACGCGGCAAAAGCTCTGCATGGATGCTGTCGAGAATTGCCTGCAAATCGGTCATCGGACCCTCCAAAGACAAAAAAGCCGCTCGAAAGGAGCGGCTTTTCCATTCGTAGGAAAGATATCCGCAGATTAACGCGAATAGAATTCGACCACCAGATGCGGTTCCATGACGACCGGGTACGGTACATCGCCGAGGGCCGGGACGCGGGCGAAGGTCGCAACCATCTTGTTATGGTCGACTTCGACGTATTCCGGAACGTCGCGCTCCGCCAGAGAAACCGATTCCAGAACGGTTACGAGCTGCTTGGACTTTTCGCGAACTTCGATAACGTCGCCAGCCTTGCAGCGGTAGGAACCGACGTTGACGCGAACGCCGTTAACCGTGACGTGGCCATGGTTGACGAACTGACGGGCAGCGAAGACGGTCGGAACGAACTTGGCGCGGTAGACGATCGCGTCGAGGCGCGATTCCAGCAGGCCGATCAGGTTTTCCGAGGTGTCGCCCTTGCGGCGGTTGGCTTCGTCGAAGATAGCACGGAACTGCTTTTCACGCAGGTCGCCGTAGTAGCCCTTCAGCTTCTGCTTTGCGCGCAGCTGCACGCCGAAGTCGGAGAGCTTGCCCTTGCGGCGCTGGCCGTGCTGGCCCGGGCCGTATTCGCGACGGTTGACCGGGGACTTCGGACGGCCCCAGATGTTTTCGCCCATACGGCGGTCAATTTTGTACTTGGACGATTCGCGCTTGCTCATCGCATTTCCTTTCAAAGTGTTATAGCGGCCCGTTACCGAACCGCGAAGGAAACACGCCCTCCTCTGAGCTCCGTCTTCGAGCTCTGACAGGTCTCTCACGTTAGCGAACGGACGAAACCACGGGACATGTCAAATGAAACACCGGACATTTCTGCCCGGCGTTGGCGCGGTCTGTAAGGGGTCGTCATGAAAATGTCAACAGCGCGATGGTGAGAACTGCGGTTTCGTTCAGCGCCATCTGTTTTGCGCCAGCTTTCCGGCGCGTCCGGCAGTGATGGCATCACCTCAGGCTCGGATGTCGCTTTTCGAAACTGCACGTCAGCTTCGTTAGCCGACATCTGAACAGGGATACCGTTGGCATCGATGGCAAGCACGCCGACGATATCGGCGGGCGCGGAGACTTCGGCTTCAACGCCCCCCTAGACATTTACCCCTTAATGGTTCGGACTACAAACATGAAGGAGCTTCGGTTTGATGCGGCTGATGGAGTTTGGAGGGCCGCCTTTGCATTCGATCCGGAAAGAAAAGCCGTTATTCTTGTCGCCGGAGACAAGTCGGGTACGAATGAAAAGAAGTTTTATAAGAAACTGATCAATACTGCTGATAAGCGTTACAAGGCGCATTTGAAAGAGTTGGAGAAGAAGGAGAAAGAGTGATGGCTAAATCAGCAAAAGACGTTTTTGCCGAAACGATGACTCCCGAGATGATCGAGGCGTCCGATCTACGGGCTAAGGAATTGCTCGAGGAATATGACACGCTTCAAAAGCTGCGGAAGGCGCTCGACCTGACCCAGGAGCATATCGGACAGAAGATGGGTAAAAAGCAGGTTTCGGTTGCGCAGATTGAAAAGCGCTCTGATTTTCTCCTTTCAACGCTCCGGGACTACGTGGAGGCTCTCGGTGGAGAGCTAGAGCTGGTCGTAAAGTTCAAGGACCATGCTCCTGTTCGCTTGGCGGGTATCGGCGAAAAGATTTTTCGGAAGTTCCATGAAGGGAGAGCCGCTCCCGCCGTATTGCAGCTTAGCACCTGGTGACGATGGCAGCGGACAGCGATCCGCTCCGTTTTCTGAACGCCCCCGCTCCCTGCAACGACGTTACACACGACATTGGCTGTCAGTAAGCGCTCAAGAACGACGTCGGATGCAAAAAACGTCGATACTTTCTCATGGCGCGTTCCGAGGGGAGGCCTGTCGGTGGCTGATGCGTATACCCGAAATTGCTCGTTTAATTCAATTGGGTAAGCCGCTTTCAGTGGTCTGCGCGGCTGGAACCAGAACTTCCCCCCTCACCGGCTCGGACGCCCCTCGGCTTTCCCTATATCGCTGTATTCTTTCACGTGCGGCCATTCAATCGGCGTATCCAGAGTCAACGAGTGCTGCCTATTCCGCCGCCGCCTGATCTGCGCCATCGGCGTCAGGCGCGTTGGCGTCACCCGGCGCGGTCTGGCAACCCATATCCGGAAAAGCAACGATGCGCTTGCCGGAAAAATCCGTGTGGACGACGACGCTGCCCTGTTCTTCGAAATAGCCGAGCAAGCGCCGGGCGCGGCGGGCGGAATGGGTTCCGTAGGCACGCGCGATCCGGGCATCGGATGGGCATGGCTCGCCACAGACGGCGGCCTTTGCGAGCATCAGGAAAACGCCCTGCAGATCGTCGGTAACGCCGGAGGAAAGCGATAGCGCGGTTACCCAGGCGTCCGTCGCCATCGTCGCCTCGTCGGCGCCGGAGCGTGCGATCGCCACACGGCGGCGGAATTCCGGCAGCGATGTCGGTGCGCCCGGCACGCGACGCATGCGCAACCGCACGAGGAATTCCTGATAGAGCACCGAATCCGTGCGGAAGGCAGAGGCCGGGTCGTCGAGGATTTCCGAGAGCACAGCACTCACACGCGCCTCGCGATCCTCAGTCGATAGTTCCGGCTGGCTGACTTTTGGTTCAGTCTGTGTCGCGCTAGCGGCGGGAGCGGAGCGAGAGAGCTCCGCCAAAATATCCGTCGTCGGGCGTGGCGCGGGCGCAGCGCGGCGAACGACCGGCCGCGAGAACTCCTCCGGATCCGGCGTAAAAATCAGATCTTCGATATCTTGCGGCGCATCCGGCAGCGGCATCAGCTTCGGACTGGAGGAGCGTGCGGAGGTTTCGACCGTACCGATGGTGATCGGCAGCGGTCGACGCGACAGTGCCGGTCCTAGCGCGACGAAATTGCCCCGCTTCAAGTCGCGGAACATTTCCGCCTGTCGCCGGTCCATGCCGAGCAGATCGGCCGCTCGGGCCATGTCGATGTCGAGGAAGGTGCGGCCCATCAGGAAATTCGAGGCTTCGGCGGCGACGTTCTTGGCGAGCTTGGCCAGGCGCTGCGTGGCGATGACGCCTGCAAGCCCACGCTTGCGGCCACGACACATCAGGTTGGTCATGGCGCCGAGCGACATTTTGCGTGCATCTTCGGAGACGTCGCCTCCGACGGAAGGGGCAAACATCTGCGCCTCGTCCACAACGACCAACACCGGATACCAATATTCGCGATCGGCATCGAACATGCCGTTGAGGAAGGCGGCGGCAGCACGCATCTGCTGCTCGATGTCGAGCCCTTCCAGTGTCAGCACGCAGGAGACGCGATGCTGGCGGATGCGGTTCGCGATGCCGGCAAGCTCCGCCTCCGTGCGCTCGCCGTCGACCACCACATGGCCGAACTTGTCGGCCAGCGTGACGAAATCGCCCTCGGGATCGATGATGACCTGCTGCACCCACTGCGCCGACTGCTCCAACAAGCGGCGCAACAGATGCGATTTTCCGGAGCCGGAATTGCCCTGCACGAGGAGGCGCGTTGCCATCAGTTCCTCGATATCGAGTTGGGCGCTAGTCCCGCCGGACGCCGTTCCCATGTCGATGCCGACCTGCAATGCACTACCCCTTTTGACGAGACTCAAATGTGAAGGCGCCCATCTTTCAGAAACTGGGCGCCCCCGTCTATCAAAGTTTTCGCCGGCTTTCGCGGACGGAGTTTGAAAACCCACAGGGGAATGCGGCCATCGACCGCTCTACCTGAAACGCAAATTGGCACGCGAAAGCTGGTCGACCGAGGTGCATCCCATCAGCTTCATATCTCGCTCGATTTCGGCGCGCAGATGCCGCAGTGCGCTCTCCACACCTTTCTGACCGGCAGCGGCCAGCGGATAGAGATAAAAGCGGCCGACACCGACGGCTTTGGCGCCGAGCGACAGGGCCTTCAGGACATGCGTGCCACGCTGGATGCCGCCGTCCATCATCACATCGATCCGGTCGCCTACGGCATCGACGATCTCCGCCAGTTGATCGAACGCGGAGCGCGAACCATCCAACTGACGGCCGCCATGGTTCGAAAGCACGATCCCCGTGCACCCGATCTCGACGGCTCGCTTGGCATCCTCCACGGACATTATACCCTTAAGGCAGAATTGCCCGTTCCAATGGCGTACCATCTCGGCCACATCGTCCCAATTCATCGATGGATCAAGCATCTCGGTGAAATACCTGCCGATCGACATGGCGCCTCCGCTCATGTCCACATGTTCATCAAGCTGCGGCAGGCGGAATTTCTCGTGCGTGAGATAGTTTAGCGCCCAGGTGGGTTTAATGGCGAATTGGGAGAGGCCGGCCAGGTTGAGCTTAAACGGAATGGAGAAACCGGTGCGAAGATCACGCTCACGATTGCCGCCGGTAATGCTGTCGACCGTCAGCATCATCACGTTGACGCCAGCATCCTTGGCCCGCTCCATCATCGCCCGGTTCAGCCCGCGATCCCTGTGGAAGTAGAACTGGTAGACCTGCGGGCCAGGATATTTCCTGCGGATTTCCTCGAGACTGACGGTACCGAGCGAAGAAACGCCGAACATGGTGCCGAGCGAGGATGCTGCGGCTGCAACGGCATTCTCGCCTTGATGATGGAACAGTCGCTGCAACGCCGTCGGCGAGCAGTAAAAGGGTGTGGCGAGCTTTTGTCCCATGACGGTGACAGACATATCGATCTCGCTGACGCCGCGCAGGACATTCGGAACGAGATCACAGCTTTCGAAACTCGACGTGTTTCGCCGCAACGTCACCTCGTCGTCGGCTGCGCCGTCGATATAGTTGAAGATCGGGCCAGGAAGACGCTTTTTCGCAAGCAGGCGAAAATCATGGAAGTTGTGGCATTCACGCAGACGCATGGCTTGCCTCGACAACAAAGCAGCAATCATTCTCAAAAGACATCAAATATCGCCCCCCAATATCGCGCCGCTCAGTCCGATCTTGAACTATAGCCGGTGCAGCCGCGCTTCCCATTTGTAGAGCACATCCGGCTCCTTTTCCTCATTGCCTGCTCCATCCGACTCGTCAACCACGAAGAAGCCGTGCTTCTCGTAAAAGCGGCGCGCCTGCTCATTTCTCTGGAACGTCCAGAGCGAGAGCACCGGATAGGCCAATTTGGCGACATCAAGTAGGCGGCTGCCGATACCTTGCCCTTGCGCCTCGGGCAGAACGTAGAGCTGATCGATCCAATCTTCGAGAAAGGCGATGACGCCGACGAGGCGACCACCCTCTTGCGCACCCCAGATGTGGCAGTCCTTGAAAACCACCGCGCTCCAGAAGCCGATATCTTCGTCCGGCGTATGAAGTCCGGCAAGCGTCGGCAGCCGCTCGTTGAAGGAGGCACGATGGACGGCTGCAGCGGCCGGCATGTCAGCGAGATCGAGTTTACGCAACGAAACCTTGGAAGTCATCATCAAGCCTTGAGCCCAAAACCTTGCATCAGCCGCCGTGTCGGAAAATCAGGCATCCCGGACGTGAAAACGGCGAAATCGAAATTGTCTGGATGCACAGCGTCGGCGGCCTGCGGCACGAGACTGCGGGCGCGGCGCGCGATCGCTTCGGCCGGATCGAGCCAATCAACCGGCCACGGCGCAAGCCGGCGGAAAATGTTGGCCATGAAGGGATAATGTGTACAGGCCAGGACAACGATATCGGTCTTGCGCCCTTCCTTCTCCACGAAACATTGATCGATTTCGGAGAGTACGGCGTTGTCGGAAACGATATCACCCCGAATATATGCCTCTGCCATGCGCGCCAGATTTCCCGAGCCGACCAGCCGGACATGGCATTGCGTCGCGAAGGATTGGATCAGATCACGCGTATAGGCGCGCTTGACGGTGCCCGGCGTCGCCAGCACCGAAACCAGACCGGAGCGCGTCCGCTCCGCCGCCGGTTTGATTGCCGGCACGGTACCGACGAAGGTCATCTGCGGAAAGGCGGCACGCAGATCAGCGCCTGCGAGCGTGAAGGCCGTATTGCAGGCGATAATGCAGACTTCTGGATCGTGCTGCGTGAGCAGCCTCGCAAAGAGGCTGATGATACGCTCGCGCAACGCCTGTTCCTCCCAGCCGCCATAGGGGAAGCCGGCATCGTCGGCGACATAGATGAAACCGCGCTCCGGCATCAAAACCCGCGCCTCGCGCAATACGGTCAGCCCACCAATGCCCGAATCGAAGACGAGAATGGGTTTCAGCTCATTCGCCGTTGCTGTCATCGCGAGTGGTTTCCTTCGGTACGGCGGGGGACCTTTGATGCGAACCGCTGCCGCGCGGAGATTTTCGCGAGAAGCGGTCGAGAGAGGAGATCACACCACGCAGGACGCTGATTTCTTGTTCCGTAAACGCCCGGCGCGACAGGACTGCGCGCAGATTGTCGACCATTTTCGGCTTTTTCCCGGCAGGATGGAAATAGTTGCGCGCATCCAATGCTTCTTCCAGTTGGTCGAACAGACCGAAGAGCTGTTCCTTCGTGGAGGGCTTCTGCTCTACCGCCTGGAAGGGCACCGCAGCGAGATCCTCCATGCCGGATTTCATCCACTCGTAGGACATAAGCAACACTGCCTGCGCGATGTTGAGCGACGCGAAGGCGGGGTTGACGGGAAAGGTCACGATCTCGTCGGCGAGCGCCACTTCTTCGTTGGTCAGCCCCCAGCGCTCGCGGCCGAAGAGAATGCCGGTGCCCTCGCCAGCCTTGAATTTGGCCCGTAGCGTTTCGGCGGCCGCGACCGGTGAGCGCACCGGCTTATACCCGTCGCGTACGCGTGCGGTGGTCGCATAAACGAAATTGAGATCGGCAATCGCCTGCTCCAATGTGTCGTAGACTTTGGTCGCCTCGATGATGTGGTCGGCCTTCGAGGCGGTAGCCTGCGCCCTTTCATTCGGCCAGCCGTCGCGTGGATTGACGAGGCGCAGCTCCGCCAGGCCGAAATTTGCCATGGCGCGCGCCACCATGCCGATATTCGCGCCCATCTGCGGCTCGACCAGAATGATGGAAGGCCCTTCTGCCAGAAGTTGACGCTCGCTGTTGGTGCCTGCCATGAACTCATATCCCCATGCGATAAACATGCCGCGCAAATAAGGGCCGAAATAGCGGCGCAGGCTTCAATCGGCAAGGGCGAAGTCCGCTATGGCGCGCCGATCAGAAGAGCTCATGCGGCGCTCAGCGATCACACCGGTGTCCCGAAAGATAAGACGCGCGCCAAACATGACTTGATCATTGCTGCGGCTGATCCTGCTGCGGCGCTTGCTCCGATGGCAGTTGTTGTTGCTGCTTCACAATGTCCTGCATGATCGCCTTCAGCGAATTGGTTTGACCTGCATCGTCGACCGTGATGATGTCGTCGATGACAGGCTTGCCGGCTTCCTGGACGACTTCGAAGCGGACCGTCGTCGTTGCCTGGTAATCGGCGTCCGTGCCCATGCATGTCGACTTCTTGAAAGTTGCAACGACCTCCGTCGTGCCGCCCTTCGGCGTCTGCGGGACGATGTTCACCTCCTTGAGCGGACAGGCATCCTGGCCACCGACAATGACATCGTAGTCGAAGGGCGAAATGCCGTCCTCGTCAGCGGCCGGGAACTGTGCGGCTGCCTGATATTTCGCAACAAAATCCTTGCTGTAGAGGTCCTTCAGCTTGCCCTCGTCGAAAATATCCTGCCAGTCGCTGTCACCACCGGCCCAATTGGAAACGGTCGCATCCATCACCACCTTGACTGGCGACATAGCGTCGGCTGCCGAAGCTGAGTTGGCGCTGAGCGAGAGCGGAAGGAAAACGGCAAGAAGCGCGGCAGCGGCAATTTTCTGCATGATAAATATCCGTAGTGATCGGCGAAGCATGCGCGCGACATTAGTCGCATCCGTCGCTTTGGCAATGGCCCGGTCTTTAAAAGCTTAGCGTCGCGATGAGGCGGACGTGACAAGCAAAAACGCCGTTTCGAAGCCTCTATCGGCTTTGCGATCGACACTTGCGGTGCTATAGCCCTGCGGACTTCACATCACTCACAGGGACATCCGGTCCCCATCAGCTTAAACGAGGCAGAAGCATGAAGAAGATCAAGGTCGCTAACCCCGTTGCCGATCTCGATGGCGACGAAATGACTCGCATCATCTGGCAGCTCATCAAAGAAAAACTGATCTTCCCCTACCTCGATATCGATATCGATTATTACGATCTGTCGGTCGAGAATCGCGATGCGACCAACGACCAGGTCACCGTTGACGCCGCCAACGCCATCAAGAAGTACGGCGTCGGCATCAAGTGCGCCACGATCACGCCAGATGAAGCCCGCGTGAAGGAATTCAACCTCAAGGAAATGTGGAAGAGCCCGAACGGCACGATCCGCAACATCCTCGGCGGCGTCATCTTCCGCGAGCCGATCATCTGCAAGAACGTACCGCGCCTCGTTCCGGGTTGGACGCAGCCGATCGTCGTCGGCCGCCACGCCTTCGGCGACCAGTATCGCGCGACCGACTTCAAGTTCCCGGGCAAGGGCAAGCTGACCATCAAGTTCGTTGGCGAAGACGGCCAGGTCATCGAAAAGGAAGTCTTCAACGCTCCGGGCGCCGGCGTTGCCATGGCGATGTACAACCTCGACGAATCGATCCGCGAATTCGCCCGCGCCTCGATGATGTACGGCCTGATGCGCAAGTGGCCGGTCTATCTCTCGACCAAGAACACCATCCTCAAGGCCTATGACGGCCGCTTCAAGGATATCTTCGAGGAAGTCTATCAGAACGAGTTCAAGGCGCAGTTCGTCGAAGCCGGCATCACCTACGAGCACCGCCTGATCGATGACATGGTCGCGTCCGCACTGAAGTGGTCCGGCGGCTACGTCTGGGCTTGCAAAAACTACGACGGCGACGTTCAGTCCGATACGGTTGCCCAGGGCTTCGGTTCGCTCGGCCTGATGACCTCGGTTCTGTTGACGCCGGACGGCAAGACGGTCGAAGCCGAAGCTGCACACGGCACGGTGACCCGCCATTATCGTCAGCACCAGAAGGGTCAGGAAACCTCGACCAACTCGATCGCCTCGATCTTCGCCTGGACCCGCGGCCTCGCACACCGCGCCAAGCTCGACGACAATGCCGAACTTGCCAAGTTCGCTTCCACGCTCGAGAAGGTCTGCGTCGACACGGTCGAAGCCGGCTACATGACGAAGGACCTGGCGCTGCTGATCGGTCCCGACCAGCCGTGGCTCTCCACCACCGCCTTCCTCGACAAAATCGACGAGAACCTCAAGCAGGCCATGGCTGCCTAAATCCGAGGCTCCATCAAGTCTCAAGCAAACGGTTTCAAGCAAACCCGGCCTCAACGCCGGGTTTTCTTTTGTCGTGCGGAGGCTTGCTGCCATGCGTTGCCGGTGGCAAAAATATGGGCAAAGAGGAGGAGCACATGACCGAGCAACTCGTTTTCTACACCAACCCGATGTCGCGCGGACGCATTGCCCGCTGGATGCTGGAAGAGATCGGCGAACCCTACCGCACCGAGTATCTGGAATTCGGTACGACGATGAAGGCGCCCGACTATCTCTCTGTCAATCCGATGGGCAAGGTTCCGGCGATCAGGCATGGCGACACCGTCGTGACCGAATGTGCCGCCATCTGCGCCTATATGGCCGAAGCCTTTCCGCAGGCCGGTCTCGGCCCGACGGCAGTGGAACGCGGCAGCTATTTCCGATGGATGTTCTTTGCTGCCGGACCGATGGAAATGGCCGTCGTCAATCGTCTCCTCGGTTTCGAAGTTCCACCCGAGCGTCTGCGCATGACGGGCTGCGGCAGCTTCGCCAATGTCATGGATACGCTGGAACAGGCGGTCACGGCCTCGCCTTATATCGCCGGCGACCGCTTCACGGCCGCCGACGTCTATGTCGGCTCGCATATCGGCTACGGGCTCAATTTCAACACCATCGAAAAGCGGCCTGCTTTCATCGACTATTGGTCCCGCGTCAGCGACCGCGACGCCTATCGGCGCGGCAACGAATTGGACAATGCAGCAATGCCAAAACAAGCGAATACTTGAAAAGACGATGGGTTAGAGCCGGATTCTGAAGTGAGACATCATGCCGCTATTGTAGCGGCATATGGATTTCCGTCAGCAATTCTGTTGGCGGCACGTCGCGTGGATTGTTGAGATATTCCTCGAACATCACGGCGTCGCGCAGCTGCCGGCCGGAGGCTGGAAGCCATTCAGCATAGAGCCATTGATAGGCCTTGTGCATGTCGGCATAGGGGCCTTTGTGCCGTAGCACAGCATACTCGCCGCCATCGATTGTCCGCCGTTCCAACGGCGGCGCGGCGGCGATCTCGTCGCCCGCATTGACGCAGGCGTAGGAGCGCAACCGGTCGGCGGCAACGAGATCGGGATCGTCGAGATAGACGCCGATCATCCGCATCTGCGGCCAGGCAAGGCCGCGGGCATAGATTGTGCCGAAGAGTGTTTCGAAGGCCTGGCCGATCTGCATGTAGGGGCCGCGATGGGCAACGCCGACAAGCGAGATCGAGGAGATGGTGCGAAGCGTGACGTCGAACATGAGCGTGATCCTTCCTTGGGTACTGGGTGTGAAGATCCTATGGCTTCCCTCATTGCGATATCGCGCCGGTGGCATGCCATAGACGGATTTGAAGATGCGATTGAATGACTGAAGATTGGGACAGCCCGACCGCTTTGCGATGTCGCCGACAGATAGGCGGGTGTTGACGAGATCGCCGGCGGCACGGTGAAGCCGCAGCCGCTTGACGGTGGCCGCCGCCGTCTCGCCATAGATCGCCCGGTAGATCCTATGCCAGTGGTAGCTGGACATGCAGGCGATCTCGGCAAGCTTTTCCATGTCGAGCTCATCATCCAGATGCTCGTGGATATAGGCAGACACCCGCCGCAGTCGGGTCTCGTAAAGCGTCCAGGCTGTACCGCCACCCATGTCGAACCTCATGCAAACCGATCGGCCTCAAAAGACCATATCTCGATTTGACAAATCCTGCTGACTTCGACGCACAAACGAAAAGCGGCGGAGGCCATTGGCTCCCGCCGCTTCTGAAATCGGAATGAAATCTTGCCGTTAACCGGCCAGAGCCGCAGCAACCGCCTCGATCGCTTCCCCGGCCCTGGCGCCATCCGGGCCACCGGCCTGCGCCATGTCGGGACGACCGCCCCCACCCTTGCCGCCAAGAGCCGCGGACGCGATGCGGACGAGATCGACAGCGCTGAGGCGGCTGGTCAAATCTTCCGTGACCGCAACGACGGCGCTGGCCTTGCCATCGTCAGAGACGCCGATCAACGCCACGACACCGGAACCGAGGCTGGTTTTGCCATCGTCGGCAAGACCCTTGAGATCCTTCGGATCGACGCCGGAAATGGCCTTGCCGAGGAACTTGACGCCGCCGATGTCGCGAACCGCATCCGCCGAACCGCCCTGACCACCGCCCATGGCGAGCTTGCGCTTGGCGTCAGCCAGTTCGCGTTCCAGTTTGCGCCGCTCATCCATCAACGCTTCGACGCGCGCGACGACATCGCCCGGCTGCACCTTCAAGGTTGAGGCCAGCGTCTTCACGCGCTCATCCTGCTCGGCAAGATAGTCGCGCGCGGGGTCGCCGGTCACCGCTTCGATGCGGCGGACGCCCGCGCCGACGGCGCTTTCTCCGAGGATGCGAATGAGGCCGATCTGGCCGGTCGCGGAGACATGTGTGCCACCGCACAGTTCGACGGAATAGGGCTTGCCGGTCTTTTCACCACGCACGCCCTGCCCCATGGACACGACGCGCACTTCATCGCCATACTTCTCGCCGAACAGCGCCATCGCGCCCTCGGCAATCGCGTCATCGACGCTCATCAGACGAGTGGTGACCGGCGAGTTCTGCAGCACGATTTCGTTCGCCATGTCCTCGACGACCTTCAGCTCTTCGGCCGACATCGGCTTTGGATGCGAGACGTCGAAGCGCAGGCGCTCGGGCGCCACCAGCGAGCCCTTTTGTGCGACATGCGTGCCGAGAACTTCGCGCAGCGCTTCATGCAACAGGTGGGTCGCCGAATGGTTGGCGCGAAGGCGCGAGCGCCTGTTGTGGTCGACCGTCAGGGCAACAGCGTCGCCGGCCTTGATGGTGCCTTCCGAAACGGTGGCGCTGTGGACGAACAGGCCCTCGCCCTTTTTCTGGGTATCACTGACCGAAAGCTTGCCGTGGTCGCCGGCGATCACGCCGGTGTCGCCCATCTGACCACCGGATTCGCCGTAGAACGGCGTCTGGTTGACGACGATCTGCACCTTGTCGCCGGCCGAGGCGCTGTCGACGGCAACGCCATCCTTGACGATCGCCTGGATCACGCCTTCAGCGGTTTCGGTATCGTAGCCGAGGAACTCACTCGCGCCGAACTTCTCCTTGAGCTCGAACCAGATGGTTTCGGTCGCCTTGTCGCCGGAACCGGCCCAATGCGAACGGGCCTCTGCCTTCTGGCGTTCCATCGCATCGGTGAAGCTCGAAATATCGACGCCGATGCCGCGAGCGCGCAAAGCGTCCTGCGTCAAGTCGAGCGGGAAGCCATAGGTGTCGTAGAGCTTGAAAGCGGTTTCGCCATCAAGGCTGTCGCCCTTATGAAGCGTCGAAGTTGCATCGGCAAGCAGCGACAGGCCACGCTCCAGCGTTTTCCGGAAACGGGTTTCTTCCAGCTTCAGCGTCTCGGAGATCAGTGCTTCGGCGCGCACAAGCTCGGGATAGGCGCGGCCCATCTGTTGCACCAGCGTCGGCAACAGCTTCCAGACCAGCGGCTCCTTGGCGCCGAGCAACTGAGCATGGCGCATGGCGCGGCGCATGATGCGGCGAAGCACGTAGCCGCGGCCTTCGTTCGACGGCAGCACGCCGTCGGCAATCAGGAAGGCGGAGGAGCGCAGGTGATCGGCGATGACGCGATGGCTCGCGCGGCGCTCGCCCTCGGCCTTGACCCCCGTAGCCTCTTGCGAAGCCTCGATCAGCGCGCGGAACAGGTCGATGTCGTAGTTATCGTGCTTGCCCTGCAACACGGCGGCAACACGTTCGAGACCCATGCCGGTGTCGATCGACGGACGCGGCAGGTCGACCCGTTGCTCCTTGGTGATCTGCTCGAACTGCATGAAGACGAGATTCCAGATCTCGATGAAGCGGTCGCCATCCTCTTCCGGCGAGCCGGGAGGGCCTCCCCAGATTTGCTCGCCATGATCATAGAAGATTTCCGAGCAGGGGCCGCAGGGGCCGGTATCGCCCATCGCCCAGAAATTATCGCTGGTGGCGATGCGGATGATCTTGTCGTCGGCAAGACCCGCAATCTTCTTCCAGAGATCGTATGCGGCATCGTCGGTATGATAGACAGTTACCAGCAGGCGTTTGGCATCGAGGCCGAATTCCTTGGTGATCAGGTTCCAGGCAAGCTCGATGGCGCGCTCCTTGAAATAGTCGCCGAACGAGAAATTGCCGAGCATTTCGAAGAAGGTGTGGTGACGGGCGGTATAGCCGACATTGTCGAGGTCGTTATGCTTGCCGCCGGCACGCACGCATTTCTGTGCCGTCGACGCAGTCTTATAAGAGCGCTGCTCCAGGCCGGTGAAGACGTTCTTGAATTGCACCATGCCGGCATTGGTGAACATCAGCGTCGGATCGTTGCGCGGCACAAGCGGGCTGGACGGCACGATCTCGTGGCCGTTCTTCTTAAAATAGTCGAGAAAGGTCGACCGGATTTCATTCACACCGCTCATATTAGGCCCTTCAGTCCTTGCCTCGAGCGAGATTTCGTCTCGCTCATGTTCCATTGATTAGCATGACCCTATGCAAAAACCGCTTCGCACCTATGGGATCAGGCTCTGGCAATATTTAGTAAATCCAGTGGCTTTTATCGTCCGCTCCGAGCCCTGTCCAGACGCACAAACAAAACCGACCGTACATCCCTTGGACAATACGGCCGGTTTCGAATTTTAGTCTTGATTAGTCCTGGGTTCCGTCGCGGAAATTACAGGTCCGCGGCGTCGCCGTCATCGGCCTCAGGCCCGCCGTTCTGCAGGAAGCGATCGGCGATCAGACCGGCATTCTGACGCAGCGACAGTTCGATCTCGCGGGCGAGATCCGGGTTGTCGCGCAGGAAGAGTTTTGCGTTTTCGCGACCCTGGCCCAGACGCTGGCTGTTATAGGAGAACCAGGCACCGGACTTCTCGACAATGCCGGCCTTGACGCCCAGATCGATCAACTCGCCGGTCTTGGAGACGCCCTCGCCATACATGATGTCGAACTCCACCTGCTTGAAGGGCGGCGCCATCTTGTTCTTGACGACCTTGACGCGGGTCTGGTTGCCGACCACCTCTTCGCGCTCCTTGACGGAGCCGATACGGCGGATATCGAGGCGCACGGAGGCGTAGAACTTCAGCGCGTTACCGCCAGTCGTCGTTTCCGGCGAGCCGAACATGACGCCGATCTTCATGCGGATCTGGTTGATGAAGATGACCATGCAATTGGACTTCGAGATCGATGCGGTGAGCTTGCGCAGCGCCTGGCTCATCAGGCGGGCCTGCATGCCCGGCAGGCTGTCGCCCATTTCGCCTTCGATTTCCGCGCGCGGCGTCAGCGCCGCGACAGAATCGACGACGAGAACGTCGATGGCGCCGGAGCGCACCAGCGTATCGGTTATTTCAAGCGCCTGTTCGCCGGTGTCCGGCTGCGAAATCAGAAGGTTCTGCAGATCGACGCCGAGCTTGCGGGCATAGACCGGATCGAGCGCATGTTCGGCATCGACGAAGGCGCAGATACCGCCCTTCTTCTGGGATTCGGCGATCGTCTGTAGCGCCAGCGTCGTCTTACCGGAGCTTTCCGGTCCGTAGATCTCGATGATGCGCCCCTTGGGCAAGCCGCCAATGCCGAGAGCGATATCGAGGCTGAGCGAGCCAGTGGAAACTGTTTCGATTTCGACCACATTCTCGTTCGAGCCGAGCTTCATGATCGAGCCCTTGCCGAACGACCGCTCGATTTGAGAGAGTGCCGCTTCAAGTGCCTTGCTTTTATCCACCGATTTGTCCTCTACAAGCCGCAAAGAATTCTGAGACATCCGATCCACCTTTAGGTTATTGAAGCCGCTCAAGCAATGTTGCCGCCGATGAGAATTGTGTACTCTATTTGTTCTCATGCCGCAAGAGCACAACAAGCAATTGAAAGAAAAAGGTAAAATGAATTCCGTTCTACATTTGTTTTCTTCTTTCATAGCAAGCACTTACGTGCGCTTGCCCGGACTTTTGCGCGAAAAATCGCTCGGCTCGATTCGCCTTTGGAACCACTGAGGAGATCGATATGGCCAAGAAGATTCTCGTTCTGGGTGGTGCCCATATCGACCGGCGCGGCCGCATCTTCGGCGAGACGGTGCCGGGGGCCAGCAACCCGGGCGCCTGGTTCGAGGAGCCGGGTGGCGGCGGCTTCAATGCGGCGCGCAATCTGGCTCGCCTCGGCTTCGATGTGCGGCTGATCTCGCCGCGTGGCGGCGACGCGGCCGGCGAGATGGTGGCGCAAGCCGCGCGCAATGCCGGCGTCGACGACAAGCCCTTCGTTTTCCTCGATCGCAAGACGCCGAGCTATACGGCAATCCTGGAACACGACGGCAATCTCGTGATCGCGCTTGCCGATATGGAGCTTTATAAGCTGTTCGTGCCGCGCCGGTTGGCAATCCGTGCCATCCGCGACGCCTTTGTCGCCGCCGACCTGATCCTGTGCGATGCCAACCTGCCGGCCGAAACACTCGCAGCGATCGCAACGCGCGCCGCCGATTGCGGCAACCCATTGGCCGCAATTGCGATTTCGCCGGCCAAGGTGGTGCGCCTGAAACCCAGCCTTGCCGGTATCCACCATCTTTTTTTGAACGAGGCGGAAGCCGTGGCCCTGACCGAAAGCCGTCCCGACGACCCACGCAGCTGGGTTGCCGGATTGCGCTCCCTCGGCCTCAAGGGCGGTGTGATCACCCGCGGAAGGCGGGAATTGATCGCCTTCTCCGGCGATGACGCGATCAGCCTGCAGCCGCCCATCGTCGATGACATTGCCGATGTCACCGGCGCCGGGGATTCGCTTGCCGCCGGTGTTCTTGCCGCGCTATTAGCCGGCCACGGTCTTGGCGAGGCCGTGCGCTACGGCGCGGCCGCGGCCGCGATCACCGTGCGGTCGCCTTTTGCCACCGCGGAAGATCTTTCGCCCGAGCTCTTGAAGGCAACGCTGGCTCTTGTTCCCGAAGCCGCTATCTTGTCATGAAGCGCACGCAAATCGCATTTCCCGTCTCAGCCAATTGGATTAGACCATGATCAAGCCCATTTCCCCCCTGCTGCCGATCTCCTATTCGAAGGAGGTTGCCGCGGCCAAGCTGCGCGGTGCACCGTTGGTAGCGCTGGAATCGACCATCATCACCCATGGCATGCCCTATCCGGGCAATATCGAGATGGCACGCAGCGTCGAGGCGATCATCCGGCAGGAAGGTGCAGTACCGGCAACGATCGCCGTCATTCACGGCGTGCTTCATATCGGCCTGGAGCCGGCAGAGCTGGAAGCGCTCGCCAAGACCACCGGCGCGATGAAGGTCTCGCGCGCCGATCTGGCTTTTGCGATTGCCGAGCGTCGCACGGGCGCCACCACCGTCGCTGCAACGATGATTGCCGCGGCTCGGGCGGGCATCAAGGTCTTTGCGACCGGCGGCATCGGCGGCGTGCATCGCGGCGCCGAGGAAAGCTTCGATATCTCGGCAGACCTGGAGGAACTCGCCCGCACTGACGTCATCGTCGTTTGCGCCGGCGCCAAGGCGATCCTCGATATCCCGAAGACACTGGAAGTGCTGGAAACCCGCGGCGTTCCGGTCGTCACCTATGACAGCGCCGAATTCCCCGCCTTCTGGTCGCGTTCTTCCGGCCTGGCGAGCCCGTTGACGTTAAACAGCCCGGCGGCGATCGCCAACTTCCAGACGACCCGTGAACAACTCGGCATCGACGGTGGCATGCTGATCGCCAATCCGGTACCTGAAGCCGATGAAATCCCGCGCGAGGAGATGGAAATTTATATCGAGCGCGCCATCGACAGCGCCGAGCGCGACGAGATCGCCGGCAAGGCGGTCACCCCATATCTGCTCAGCACCATCTTCGATATCACCGACGGCCGCAGCCTTAAGACCAATATCTCGCTCGTCGAAAACAACGCGCGCCTTGCTGCCGAAATCGCGGTTGCCCTGGCCGAATAAGACAGACATAGGCTATGGATGTCGAAGCTTTATGGCCGCTTTAGGTGAAAGTGAATAGACCTAAAGCGGCGCGCAGTTCTGCAAAGGTTGCTTCCGTCCGCTCTTTGGCTCTTGCCGTGCCTTGCCGCAGCACGTCCAGAACATGGCCGGGATCGGCAGCATAGAGCGCTCGGCGCTCTCGGATCGGGGCAAGCAGAGCTTGTAGCATATCTTCGAGGTGCCGTTTCACGACCATGTCGCCAAGGCCGCCCCTGCGATAGCGCGCCTTTAGCCCTTCGACGAGATCCTTGTCCTCGGCAAATGCATCGAGATAGGTGAAGACGACATTGCCTTCGACCTTTCCAGGATCGGCGGCGCGCAGATGCTTAGGATCGGTGTACATCGCGCGCACGGCTTGTCGAATGTCGTCCGGTGATGCGTAAAGAGAGATGGCATTGCCCTGCGACTTGCTCATTTTAGCCTTGCCGTCGACGCCCGGCAGACGGCCAACCGTCGGTATCATCGCTTCAGCCTCTGGAAGAACTTCGCGGCCAACCTGCCTGTTGAGGCGACGTACGATTTCGTTGGTTTGCTCGATCAGCGGCGCCTGATCCTCGCCCACCGGAACGATCGTCGCCTTGAAGGCCGTGATATCAGCCGCTTGAGCGACGGGATAGCAGAGAAACCCCGCTGGAATATCGCGCTCAAAACCACGAGCCTGGATTTCCGTCTTGATCGTCGGGTTGCGCTCCAGCCGTGCGACGGTCACGAAGTTCAGGTAGAGCAGCGTCAGCTCCGAAAGCGCCGGCAAGGCGGATTGCACGCAGATCGTTGTTACGGCCGGATCGATCCCGACCGCGAGATAGTCGAAGGCTACCTCCAATACATTGCGGCTTATCCTGTCCGGATCATGCGCATTATCGGTTAGGGCCTGCGTATCTGCGAGAAGCAGGAACTGCCGGTGGCTATGTTGAAGGGCGACGCGGTTCCTGAGGGACCCGACATAGTGACCGAGATGGAGAGGACCTGTGGTGCGGTCGCCGGTGAGAATGACCGGCCTGTTATCGATAGGTGAAGACATTGGCTTGCTCCGCAAAAGGGAGCCGCCGAGACCGGAAGAAAGCCGAAAAACCATGCCTGCCGGATCACGGCGGCATGGGTCGATTTCAACAAATGACGACTGCCGCTCCTAGAAGGAGCGCCACCACATCCGCAGACTGAGGTTTGCAAGGTCGGTCATGTCGGTTTGATGCCACGGATCGGTCAGGCATGGCAACGGGAAATGTCAGTTTTTGGCCGTCTTACTTTAATCTTCTCATCTACCGATCCAACGTCTCCCTGACGACGACGGCAAGTTGCTTCAGCGAGAAGGGCTTGGGCAGGAAACCGAATTTTGCGTCGGCCGGCAAGTTGCGTGCAAAGGCATCTTCGGCATATCCCGACACGAAGATGAACTTCATGTCGGGATATTTCTTGCGCAATTCCCGCAACAGCGACGGCCCATCCATCTCCGGCATCACAACGTCGGAAACGACGACATCGACCTGCCCGTCCAGTTCATCCATGATGTCTAGCGCCTCGACGCCGGACCCTGCCTCGTAGACGGTATAGCCACGCGTCTCGAGCATGCGCTTTCCGCCGCGGCGCACGGCCTCCTCGTCTTCCACCAGGAGAACGACGGCCGACTTGCCGGTGAGATCGGCGGGCTCCTCCGGCGGGACGATGGCGGCGACACTTTGATCCATCGCCGAGATGTCGCGACTTTCGGAGACCTGCCCTTCGATAATCGTCGGGATCTCGACGATGTGGCGCGGCAGGAAGATGCGGAAGGTCGTGCCCTTGCCGACTTCGGATTCCGGGTGGATATAGCCGCCCGATTGCTTGATGATGCCGTAGACCATGGCAAGCCCGAGCCCGGTGCCTTTGCCCACTTCCTTCGTCGTGAAGAAAGGCTCGAAGATCTTGTCCATGATATCGGGCGCGATGCCCGTACCGGTGTCGCTGACCTCGACCAGCACCATTTCCTCATGCGGCAGATAGGCATAGTTGAAAGCAGCAACGTCGGCGGCCGACAGATTGCGCGTACGCAGCGTCAAGGTGCCACCGCCTGGCATGGCATCGCGTGCATTGACACAGAGATTGATCAGCACCTGCTCGAACTGCGAGAGGTCGGTTTTGACCGGCCAGAGATCGCGACCATAGTCGACGTCCAGCTTGACATGCGTGCCCGAAAGCAGTCGATCCACCAACATGCGCAGATCGCCGATGACATCCGTCAGGTTGAGGATTGTCGGCCGCATCGTCTGCTTGCGCGAGAAGGCCAGCAACTGCCGCACCAGCACCGCGGCGCGGTTGGCATTGCGCTTGATCTCCATCAGGTCGGCAAAGCTGGCATCGGATGGCCGCGCCTGCAGCAACAGGTGGTCGGACGAGAGCAGGATCGCTGTTAGCACGTTGTTGAAATCATGCGCGATGCCGCCGGCGAGCGTGCCGACGGCATTCAGCTTCTGCGTCTGCGCCATCTGCGTTTCGAGCGCCTTCTGCTCGGTCACTTCGACTGCATAGACGATGGCAGCTTCCTCGGGCGCTTCGTCGGTCTGATCGATGACAGCGTTGACGTAGAAGCGGAAATGCCGCGTGTCGTCCGTCGGATTGCGGGAATCGATCGGTGGGATATCACCTTGCCGGTCCTTTGCGGCGGCAATTGCCTGTGCGAGCCGCGGCCGATCAGCTTCAAAAACGACCGTCTCGAGGGCAGCGCCACGCTCGATATCGTCACGCGATACCAGATCGGAGAAGAGCTTCAGGAAAGGTGCGTTGGTGCGCAGAATACGCCCTGATCCGTCGACGGAGGCAATCGCCATCGGCGTATTGTTGAAGAAGCGGCTGAAGCGCATGGCCGCGACGGAGGCGGATTGATCGTTGTCGCCGCCATTTTGTCGCGTGAGCACGATGGTGCGGCTTTCGCCCGGCGCGCCGTCGCGCATCGACGTGACGCTATGGACAATCTGCACCGGCAGGCTCTGGCCATTGGCCCGGCGCAGATCGAGATCGAGGGTCACCGTCTTTTTGAGGCCCGGCTCGGCCTGCACGGACTGGATCAGCGCCAAGCCCTCGCCAGCGACGAGATCGCCGATGGTGATCGAGCCAGGGGTGAATTTGGTGAGATCGAAGCCCAGCCATTCGGCAAGCGTCGCATTCAGATAGAATATCTCACCCTTGCGGCCGGCCGAAAAGAAGCCCGCCGGCGCATGATCGAGATAGTCGATGGCGTTTTGCAGTTCCTTGAAGAAACGCTCCTGGTCGTCCCGCTCCGAGGTGATGTCGGTGATCTGCCAGATATGCAATGCCTTGCCGCGCCCTTGCTCCGGCGGCAATACACGCGCCTTCAGGCGATACCAATGCGCGCCGTTGCCGTTGGCCTCCGCCGGGCCGAGCGGCTTCAGGAGCCGAAATTCTTCCGACCCCTCCTTGCCGTCGCGCAGACCGTTGGCGAGACGGTATAGCGCCTCGTTGGATTCGCGATTGCGCGACAGCAGCGTTTCCAGCGATTGCACTTCGGTCGCCTTGGTCGCGCCCGTCAACTGACCGTAAGCGGCATTGGCGTAGACGATGCGGCCCTTTTCGTCCGTGATCAGCGTGCCGTCGGGATGACTGTTCAGGAATGAACGCGCCAGGCTGTCGGACTGCGTCTGCGGCATGACTTCGACGAAGCCGATGATGGATGAGACAAGAAAGAAGATGCCGACCATGGCAAGAATGCCGAGGCCGCCAAGCACGGTTTCATTGTCGAGCTCGTCCTTGAAGACGACAAAGGCGACGGCCGCCGCCACCAGCACCAGGGCAAGCAGAATGATACGCAATACGGTGCCCGAACGAACCCCGCGATCCACCAGCGGCACGCTATAGTCGTCGGACTGACGCTGCTTCGTCATAAACCCCTCGTCTCCATCCTCTTCCTTGTCACGTCAGGCACTTGACGGATCGCCGGATTCGGACCTTTCGAATCTTCTTTACCAATTTGCGGCATCAGCAAAAAGCTTTGCGGGGCTAGAAAGGCCTGTATTCACAAGGAAGAGCGCTGGACAACCGACGATCCTATCTTGTTTCCGGAGCGAACCTGTCCATATGATCGCCTCATATCAACACAAAGGTGAAGACACGGGGCCGGTCGTTTCGTTACGGCATGGTCACGACATCGGGGTTAATTACGGAGTATCTCGAAATGTGGGACGAAATCGCCGGGGCTTATGGCAGTCGCTTTTTCCTCGCAGCCGGTGGGGTTGGCATTGCCCTTCTTCTGTTGATCTGCATCCTCTGGATCTTCCGCAACCGAGCGCCCTCGCCTTTCGTGCGCGGCGGCAAGAACCGCCAGCCTCGCCTGCAGGTGCTTGATGCCGCCGCCGTCGACGCTCGCCGCCGTCTCGTGCTGGTACGACGCGATGGCATCGAACACCTTATCATGATCGGCGGCCCGACCGATATCGTCATTGAATCGGGGATTTCCGATGCGGCCAAGGCTGGCATGCCGGGGCCGGTCGGAATGCCGATGGCTTTGGAACGCCAGTTGGAGCCGGCGCAGGAAGCGCCTCGCCTCGATCATCAAACGGCGGCAGCCTTACAGCCGTCCCTGTCAGAGGACGTTTCAGTCGGAGCCTATGCGCGGCCCGAACCTGCGGCTGGCTTTGAGCCGGCCCCGCCACGCGCCGCCAAAACGGTCGAGCGTCAGCAACCTGCTCCCACGCCTCAGCAGCGTGCGCAACAGTCGGCTGCCATGCTGGGCGAGGCGGAAGTGGCTGAGATTCTCGATGCGGCCCGCCAGCAGGTATTGCCGCAGGAACCGGCGCGTGTCGCTCCGGCCGCACAACCCGTTCGCCCCTCCGTCGCAGCTCAAGCTGCGCCAGCGGTTGCGCCGCCGCCGGTGCGCGAACCCGACAGCGACTTCCAGCGCATATTGGAAGCGGAAATGTCCAGCAATCTCACTGCCGAGCGGATCATTCCGAACGCGCAGCCACAACGGCAAGTGCAACAGCAGCCCGCAGTCTCTCCACAACAACGCCTTGATCCGGAGCTCGCGCCGATGACCGGGTCGGATGCCGCGCTTCAGAAAGAGGTTGCGCGCATCTTCGGTGAAATGAGCGTCAACCGCGACAAATAGGATGGCGCCAGCCGCGCCTCGCCACGGCATGAGAAAGGCACGATGGAAATTTCCGCCGTGCCTTAATTTTTTGCACCCCAATCGGCTCGATCGGACGCTTATTCGTCGCGATAGACTTTTTCGCGACGCTCGTGGCGTTCCTGCGCTTCGATCGACAGGGTGGCGATCGGGCGGGCGTCCAGGCGCTTGAGACCGATTGGTTCGCCAGTTTCCTCGCAGTAACCGTAGGTGCCGTCCTCGATCCGCTGCAGAGCGGCGTCAATTTTCGAAATGAGCTTTCGCTGGCGGTCGCGAGCCCGAAGCTCGATGGCCCTGTCGGTTTCAGAAGAGGCCCGGTCAGCGAGATCGGGGTGGTTTGCGCTTTCTTCGGCCAGATGATCGAGAGTTTCGCGCGCTTCTCTTAGGATATCATTTTTCCAGGCGACTAGCTTAGCACGAAAATAGGCACGCTGGTTTCCATTCATGAACTCCTCGTCTTCCGAGGGCACATAATTGCTAAGATCGATCTTCTCACTCAACGCGATTCTCCTGAAGAACATCTCATATTGCGGGGTGTATATCCCAACCGATAGTATCGATTCAAGCCAAATAGACGTCGTGAACGGTTTTTTAAATTTGTCATAAAAGTCGGCTAAAGGTCTCTTTTTCCATCATATATTCGCGATACTAAAAATGTGGTAGAACCATAACCTTCGCGTGAACGATCGCCAAACCCGTGCGTAGCCGATGGCTGCGCTGTTGACGGCGCATGGGATGAGGCGGTACGTCAAAGGACAAATCGAGCACGGGAATTCCGCCATGACCCGCATCACGCCGCCGCCTTCCCGGATTTACCTGTTGCGACATGCCAAGGCTCTGCGACCCGCGCCCGGCCAAAAAGATTTCGACCGCGCGCTCAGCGATGAGGGCTTTGCCGCAGCGGAAATTGTCGCCGAAAAAGCCGTCGACAAGGACTACAAGCCGGATCTCGTCATCTCCTCCACAGCATTGCGCTGCCGCCAAACCGCTGAAGCCATTCGCCGCGCCATGGGTCCCTCGACCGAGTTTCGCTACGTCGACGAGCTATACGACGCCACAACGGACGGCTATCTCGAAATCATCTCGTCGCAGGTGAGCGAGGGTTCCGTCATGCTGGTCGGCCACAACCCGACCATTGAAGCTACGCTCGAAGCGCTGATTGGCCATAAGGCCTACGTCTCAGCCCTTCCCAAAGGCTTTCCGACCGCCGGACTTGCCGTCATCGACGCGACGCCGTCGGGCTGGGTCCTTACGGATTTCGTCAAGAAATAGGTTCGGCGGCAAAAGATCTGCCGGCACGCTGATTTAGCGGATTTGACCTCCAAGGGCCGGCCATCTTTTCGGCTCTCGCATCGCTTCCTATATTGACCACCAGCTGTCATTCAGGGATCCCGCCTTGCCGCCAAGCCTGACCTCCTTCACTGACGACGCCCTGATCGCCTTCGATAATCTCATCGACCGTACGACAGGTCTCGTCAATCCGACGATCCGGTTCGGCGTGACCGGCCTTTCGCGTTCCGGCAAGACTGTTTTCATTTCCTCTCTGGTTCATAATCTCTTGAATTTCGGTCGGCTGCCGCTGTTCGAGCCGGTGCAATCCGGCCGCGTCTCCGCCGTGCATCTTGAGCCGCAGCCCGATGATGCCGTGCCGCGTTTCCAATATGAGGATCACATTCGCGCCTTGGTGAAGGAGCGTATCTGGCCGGAGTCGACCCGGGCTGTCTCAGAGCTGCGCGTCACGCTGGATTATCAAAGCGCCAGCGGCTGGAACCGGCTGTTTTCGCCCGGTCGCCTTTCCATCGACATTGTCGACTATCCCGGTGAATGGCTGCTCGATCTGCCATTGCTCACCAAGGACTTCCAGGCCTTCAGCGAGGAGACGCTGGCGCTCGCCAAGACGGGAATTCGCGCGGAGCTGTCGCGTGCCTGGCTCGGGGTGACGCAAGCGACCAATGCCGCCGCGCCCGCCGATGAGACGACTGCACGGGAACTTGCCATAGCCTTTGCCAATTATCTCAAAGCCTGCAAATCGGACGAACGTTCGCTGTCGACACTCCCGCCCGGCCGATTCCTGCTGCCAGGCGACCTCGACGGCTCGCCGGCCCTGACATTCGCGCCGTTGGTGCCTCCGGTCGACGGCAAGGGGCAGAAGGGCTCGCTATGGGCAATGATGGAACGTCGCTACGAGGCCTACAAGTCCGTCGTGGTGAAACCCTTCTTCCGCGAACATTTCGCTCGCCTCGACCGCCAGATCGTCCTGGTGGACGCGCTGCAGGCGATCAACCGAGGCCCGGAAGCTGTACAGGACCTGGAGCGGGCGCTAACGGACGTGCTTTTCTGCTTCCGCCCGGGCGCCAACTCCTTCTTCTCGTCATTGCTCGGCCGCCGTATCGATCGCGTGCTGGTCGCGGCGACCAAGGCTGATCATCTTCATCACGAAAGCCACGACCGGCTGGAGGCGTTGACACGCCGCCTGGTAGAGCGCGCCATAGAACGGATCGGCATGGCCGGCGCCGGCATCGAGGTCATGGCGATCGCCTCTGTCCGCGCCACGCGCGAGGCAACGGTTAAACGCGACGGCCATACACTCCCCGTCATCGTCGGCACGCCGATGGATCGAGAGGCAATCGGCGGCGAGAGCTTCGACGGCAACCGCAAGACGGCGATCTTCCCCGGCGACTTGCCGGAAAATCCGCAATGGCTGTTCGATGCGCTCGAAGGGCGCGCGCCAGGCACAGATTTACCCGAAGTCAGTGTCGTCCGCTTCCGTCCGCCGGAGTTGGACGAGGCCGGTGGCGGCATCAAGCTCTCCGTGCCGCACATCCGCCTAGACCGTGCCATGCAGTTCCTGTTCGGAGACCGTCTCGCATGACGAAGCCGACCGCTGACGATCCCAGCCTTTCGCGCCGTCCCGCCGCCTTTTCGCTGGAACCGGAGACATCGAACGAAGAAGGACCTGCCAAAACGACGGCGCAGGTGCGGCGTCGCAAGCCGCAAAGTTTCGATACTGAAATCGTTCTGACGCCGGACGAGGAAGATCCGTTCCTCGATCCGGCCCCCGCCACCTCCGATGGCGAAGCTGCTGTCGCCTCGCCACGCCGCAGAGGTTTTTCCTTCGGCAAGATTGCCGCCGGTGCCTTCGGCATTCTTTTGTCGCTTGCCTTCGGCCTGTGGACCGACCGATTGATTAGCGATCTCTTCAATCGTGCCGACTGGTTGGGCTATAGCGCGCTTGCGGTGCTCGGCATCGGCATTCTAGCTGTCCTTGCCATCGTCATTCGCGAGACGGCGGGCATGATGCGGCTTGCCGCCGTGCAGACAATCAAGGCGGAGGCGGAGGCCGCCATGACCGAGAAGCGCCCGGCTCGCGCAAAAGCCCTGGTCCAGCGCCTGTGCACGCTTTTGGAGGCTAATCCGGAAACGGCAAAGGGCCGCGCGACGCTGAAAGCGGCAGAGGACGATATTATCGACGCGCCGCAGTTAATCGACCTTGCCGAACGCGAACTGCTCGGCCCGCTGGATCGCCGCGCCCGGGGCCTCATTCTCGGCGCTTCCAAAAGGGTCTCGGTCGTTACGGCCGTCAGCCCGCGCGCGCTGGTGGACATTGTCTATGTGCTTTACGAGTCGGCCAAGCTCGTGCGCGCCATGGCGGAGCTCTACGGCGGCAGGCCCGGCACGCTCGGCATGATCCGATTGATGCGTGACGTGCTTGCGCACCTCGCCGTCACCGGCTCTATCGCCGTCGGCGACAGCATCGTGCAGCAGTTGATCGGCCACGGTTTGGCCTCGAAACTTTCGGCTCGCCTGGGTGAAGGCGTCGTGAACGGCATGATGACGGCGCGCATCGGCATCGCCGCGATGGACCTCTGCAGGCCGCTGTCGTTCAAGGCGTTGAAGCGGCCGGGGATCGGTGATTTTGCGGGCGATCTCGCGCCAAGCATCTCCGGCCGCTGAGTGCCGCAAACCCCCGCCAATACGGCTTTTGCCCCAATAAGAAACCAAGCATTAACCATTCTGAGGCAAAAGTGGATACCAGTTTCCGGTTCCTCTTCGTTAGGGAATGTCCATGTTTTCGCGCCAATTTCTTCTTGTTTGCGGCTTTGCCGTTGCGGCCCTCTCCGCAGGTGCCTGGGTGCATTCAGCCGATGCGGCATCCCGAGACAAAGCCTTCTTCCAGTCTGTCGCCGGTTCGTGGCGCGGCCCGGGCGAGATCGTCGCCGGCAAGTACAAGGGTACGAAGTTCACCTGCAATCTGACCGGCAGCGCCCTTGACGGCAGCCAAGCCGGTGTCAAGCTCGACGGGACGTGCCGCGTCGGCGTCTTCCAGCAGCCGATGACGGCCGAAATCACCCAAAGCGGTGGCAGCTACTCAGGGAAATTTCTCGATGGTGCAGCCGGCAAAGGCCTGGATGTCACATCGGGCACCGTCAACGACGGCACCGTGGTGCTCGGCCTGAACCGCCAGAAGCTGAATGGCGCCATGATTGCCCGCGTCGCGGACAATAAAACGATGAATGTAACGATTTCGGTCAAGGTCAACGACCAGATGGTGCCGGTAATCGGCGTAACATTGCAGCGCGCTAATGTCGATCAAATGGCTGTGGGATCAATCCAGTAGAGCTTATGAGCTGACAGCAAATACGCCTCCGGCTTTTAAAAAGCGGGCCGGGGGCGTTTTTTATCTGCTGATCTGAATGTCGTTGATTGCGATATCGGGTGGGATCGGCACTACGCCACCTTCCACCAATCGCGATTTTCATCGGCGACATCTATTCCCTGCACATCCGCTTCGCTCAACCAATCCGCCACCTTGCGGCCCTTGACCACGAGGTCGGCGTCAAAGTCGAAAAGCGGCACCAGCACGAACCCTCGCTCGGTCATACGCGGATGCGGGATCGTCAAGAGAGATCCGGCGCGTTCGAGATCGCCGTAGGTCAGGATGTCGATATCGAGCGTGCGCGGCCCCCAGCGTTCGACACGCACCCGCTTCATGTCGCGCTCGATACCGAGGCACACCTCAAGCAGCGCCTCCGGCGACAGCGTCGTATCGACGGCTGCACAGGAATTATAGAAGAAAGATTGGTCCGTCTTGCCCCAGGGCGGCGTGCGGTAAAGACGAGAAACCGCGGCAATGCGGCAATCCGCGCGCGCGTCAAGCGTCTTTAAAGCAAGCGCCATGGCTCGAACGGGGTTGTCGAGGTTGCCGCCGAGACCGAGGGTTGCGCGTGTCGAACCGGAAGCAAGAAAAGTTTCAGGCGAAATGCTCAACGCTCACCTGCACATAGTCAAGAACCCCAGGCACCGGCGCATTGGGTTTGCGCACCGCAATCTTCGCCCGGCGAACGGTCGGAAAACGCCGGCAAAGCTCATTGGCGACGTCGAGAGCGAGCGCCTCGATCAGATAGCGTCGGCGTCCAGTGACGATTTCTTCGATGACGCTGAAGGCGATACCGTAATTAACGGTATCGTCGATCGAATCCCGCTCGAGCGCATCGCCGGCATCGACATCGAGCTCGGCATCGACGAAGAAGCGCTGACCGAGGAATTCCTCCTCGTCGTGCACGCCATGGCGGGCGAAAAATGCGCAGTTCTGAAGGGTGATGGTGTAGATCATATCGCTCATGGCGTCCTGGCGCCGATTTTTGCCCGTGTCCTAAGAATAGCATCGGCAACCGCCAGCGCATCCCTGTTGATTGCGACATTATGAACCCGGAAAATTGCCGCACCCTGCAAACGCAATATAGCACTGCTGGCCGCCGTTCCCACATCCCGGTCGGACATATCGCGTCCGGTAACGGCACCGACGAATCGCTTGCGCGACGTGCCAACCAGCAAGGGCAGTTCGAAGCGGAGCAGTGCTTTAAAGCGTGCCATTAGTTCGAGATTCTCATCGGTATCCTTAGCGAAGCCAAAGCCCGGATCGAGCACGATATTCTGCCTGTTCACGCCGGCCGCGGCAGCGATATCGAGCGATCGGCTCAAAAACAACACCTGGTCGTCGATGACGTCCGGCAGCTTTGGCCGTTCGCGCCCGGTATGCATGATGCAGAGCCCCGCACCCGTCTGTGCCGCCAATACCGCGATTTCCGGCTCGCGCTGCAGGCCGAAGACATCGTTGATGATGTGTGCGCCAGCGCTGATCGCCAGCCTTGCCGTGTCGGCGCGATAGGTATCGATGGAAATCAGCGCATCCGTCTTGCCGCGCAGCGCCTCGATGACAGGCAGCACGCGCCCCTGCTCCTGCGTGGCGCTGATTGCCTCGGCGTTCGGCTTGGTGGACTCTCCACCGATATCGATGATGGCAGCGCCCTCCTCCACGCAGAAAAGGGCATGCGCGACCGCGGTGTCGACCGCCTCGTAATAGCCGCCGTCGGAAAAAGAATCCGGCGTTACGTTGACGACCGCCATGATGGCGCTCTGTTGGCCGACATCGAGGCTGCGCCCATGCGCAACGTGCCAGCTATGGCTGCGAAGCTCTATCACGAACCGTCCATCCCATTGAAAATGAAAAAACCCCGCCTCGGATATTGCGCTTGCAGTGGCTATGCCGCAAGCTTCATCGAAGTTCAACCTGGTAGCAGCACGAATGCCGTTTGCTTCTCAACACATCCGTGTCTGGCTTGTCCTTGTGCTTGTGTGCGCCATCTCCAGCGTTGCCGACGCTGAGGTCATCGCCCGCAAGTCGATCTCCTATTTCGATATCAAGGGCGATAGCGCCGATGCGCTCGATGCTTCGTTGAATGCGCGCGGACCCGTGACGATGGGTTCGAGCAGCCGCCACCCAGGCGCGACGAAGATTCGCTTCAGCGGCAACGCGACATATACCGAGCGCAACGGCCGCTGCTATATCACCGACGTCAAAATTACGGTCTACACCGAAATCATTTTGCCACGCTGGCGCGATCGGCGGCATGCGAGCCGGCAATTGTCGATGATCTGGGACACGCTCTCGGAGGACATCCGCCGTCACGAGGACAGGCATGCGGAAATCGCCCGCGATCACGCACGGCAGATGGAAAGGGCGATCCTCGCCCTGCCTTCGGCCAAGGATTGCGACACGCTGCAGGACAAGGCAAACGAGGTCACCATGCAGCAAACTCAGCTACATGATGAGGACCAGGCCCGATTCGACAAAATCGAAGCGATCAATTTTCAAAGTCGCATCCAGCGGCTGATGACCTATCGCAGCCAACAAACTGGCGAATAAATGCCAATTTTGGCCTCTTTTTTGCCAAAATTACGTGCCGGTCGCAGCAACCTGTGGGAAAACTGTCACTATACCTGTGAATCGTCCACTACTTCTACCTTTTGAACTTTACGAGAATCTGAAATAGGTTTTTCCTATCTTAAAGGGCGTGGATCAGTTCTTGCAGATTGTGAACCGGAAACCTGAGGGGTTTCCCGCAAAGATCTATCAGAGTTCATGCGCCGGCGGTTCATTCGTTCCACCGCGCTTAGAGTTTAGTGTTTGACGCGTATATTCAGTGTT
Source organism: Martinezella calliandrae (assembly GCF_030272695.1). Lineage (GTDB taxonomy): Bacteria > Pseudomonadota > Alphaproteobacteria > Rhizobiales > Rhizobiaceae > Rhizobium > Rhizobium calliandrae. The sequence continues at coordinate 96,752 of NZ_JARFYN010000008.1, read as the reverse complement.
CTCCTGGCGCGTCCTGAAGCCACAGGTGTTTCCTCCCTTGCCTGTTGGTGATGCGCCCGCCTTGCCTCGCTCGCTGCGACAAGCTGAGCGAGGCTTCTTTTTTGTCCGCGCATCCCGAAAGCGGCACGGATTCTTTGAACTGTCCGACAGCAGGTCGCATAAATCGAGCGGCAGACCTCAGGCCTGACGCTCCGGAACATGCACGACGAGGCCGTCAAGCGCCTTGGTCACCTTGATCTGACAGGACAGGCGCGAAGTCGGGCGGACGTCGAAAGCGAAATCCAGCATGTCCTCTTCCATCGGCTCCGGGCCGCCGACCTTGTCGGCCCATTCTTCATCGACATAGACGTGACAGGTGGCGCAAGCACAGGCGCCGCCGCATTCGGCCTCGATGCCAGGCACGGAATTGCGCACGGCATTTTCCATGACGGTGGAGCCATCGTCGGCATCAAGGTCAAAACGGGTACCGTCGAAAGCGACGATGGTGACTTTGGTCATGTGATTGAATTCCGGTATTCGAGAGTGAAGGGCTACATCCGGAATTTTTCTTCCAACAATTCCAGAGGGCAGTCAACAATTGCGCCACCGAAATGGCTCAAACCATTTGGTGGCGCTATGGAAGACATGGATAATCTTGGTCAGCGTCAGCTCAACGCGACAGCTTCAGAATGAAATTCTCGGCCTCGATGACGCAGCTCGTCACCACCGCCATGCGAGCAGGGTCGCCGACATCGCTTTCGAGCGCATTGGCGGCATCGGCCACTTTGAATGCGCCGACGGCAGCTGCTGCACCCTTCAGCCGGTGCGAAGCGGCCACGGCGCGCTTTGGATCGCCGCTGCCGATTTCCTGCAGGCAGGACCGCGCCTGGCGGGCAAACATCTGAAGCACTTCCACTTCCAGGGCCTTGTCGCCCATCGTCTGCTTCGCGAGATGAACGAGGTCGATTGCCCGCTCCCGCGATGGCGCCGCGCCGCGCGAATTGTCCGGCGCTTCGAACGCGATATTTAATGCTGCCATGTGCCAACTCTCCCGTCTTATTTTATAGGGTTCACTGGGATCTGCCGCATGCTTGCGGCTTGCCGATGGCTATCGAGTTAAATTTTGGCACATTGGCGGCGTAAATCTCACGACATGGTTAACGGGCGTTAAACATGGCTAAATTATTAGGTTTTCAGCAGGTTGCGGCCACGAAAAGTGTTAACAATGGCTTAATACGACACGGAGCCGGCCGTGGAATTAATTGTCACGCTTGGGGGAATGTGTCACTACGGTACTGATAAATTGGGTTCATGGCCTATGCCTTTGCCCAAGAGGTGGATAGTGGTAATGTTTTAATACCATCCGTTTGAAAAAGCGGTTATCCACTCTGAAATGTAACGGGAAATCCATCTCCGACATCAGTCAGGGGCGGGTAACCCCACGGGAGGCAGGGTTCGTCTTTTCTGGACGTTGGCGGATTTCCGGAAAAGACACGGCAGGCCCGAACGAGTAGTAACGAGGCGTAACCGTATGGCGAACAAAAAGTACATCGAGTCGATCGAGGACAAGGCCTTTCAGGCACTGGACGAGGCTTTGCAGATCGATTTCAGTGACGAGAACTTGGAGCCTCGCAGCGGTTCGACGCCTGACGCCCCGGAGACAAGAGTGTCTGAACCATCGACTCCGCCTGCAAAACAGAGCCAGGATGACGCGGCACGCAAGGCGGCCGCAGCGCGCAGCGCCACCGCTGCCGCCCGACCGACCGAAGTGCCGAAGAGCCCCATCTTCGCTCCAGCCAACGATGGCAACCGGGTCAGCCCGGCAAGCATCCTGAAATCGCTCGATGGCGCCTCTCAAAGCCACGCCGTGCGCAACGCGACGATCTTCTCGCTGTTCTGGATCGTCGGCGGCATCGGTCTCGCCTTCTTGCTTTACGGGCCGCAGCTCTGGAACATACGCTCAGTTGCCGATCTCGCCGCACTTCCCGGCGTGATCGCCTGCATCATCGGCATCATCGTTCCCGTCCTGCTGTTTTATGCTTTCGGTGTGATGATTTCGCGCGCCCAGGATATGCGCAACGCCGCCCGCTCGATGGCGGAAGTGGCACTGCGCCTCGCCGAGCCGGAAACGGTCGCCTCCGAGCGCATCATGACGGTCGGCCAGGCCGTGCGCCGCGAAGTTTCGGCCATGAACGAAGGCATCGAGCGGACGATCGCCCGCGCCACCGAGCTCGAGACGCTGGTTCATACCGAAGTCAACGCGCTAGAGCGCAGTTATGCCGACAACGAGCTTCGCGTGCGCGGCCTTGTGCATGAACTCGGCTCCGAGCGCGACGCGATCGTCAATCACGCCGAACGCATCCGCTCGTCGATCGTCGGCGTGCATGACCAGATCAAGGAAGATCTGTCTCTTGCGACCGAAGAAATTGCCGTGCGCCTGTCGACCTCGGGTGAGGCCTTCGCCTCGATGATCGATACGCGCGCCGCTACACTGATGGAGAAGTCCGATTCTGCCTTGGAGGCGCTCGGCACCCTACTCGCGGCCAAGACAGACAGCCTGCTGCAGAACGTCAATGCTTCCGGCGTCGCGCTGAGCCAGGAATTCGACACGCGTCTTGAAAGTCTATCCTCGACGCTGGCGGAGCGCGGTAATGAGCTGTTGAGCCAGTTCGAAACCCGTGCCTCCACGCTGGATGCCAACACCGAGAAGCTGAACACGGCACTCAATGATCGCGCTCGTCAATTGAATGAGACGCTGGTCGCCCGCACCCGCGAAATCAGCGAAAGCCTCACCGGCAGCGAACGCTCGATCGCAAGTACGCTCGATGATGTGCTCTCCAAGCTTAACAGTGCCCTTGATGAAAAAGGCGCGAGCTTCCGCCAGAGCCTGCAGTCGACCGCCGATGACACCATCATGGATATCGACCTGCGCTCGGGCTTCTTCGAGGAGCGCATGCAGTCGACTGTGGCGCAGATTTCGACTGCCTTCGACGAGCGGGTCTCGGAATTCACCTCGGCCTTCGACAAGCGCGCCGGTTCGCTGGACAGCAAACTGTCGGAAAGCCTCACTCGGATCAACGAAACGCTAAGTGGCGGCTCGGATGCCATTGACGGCATCCTGAACTCCAGCATCGAGCGCATTGGCTCTTCGCTGACCGACCAGTCTTTTGCCTTGGCGACGACACTTGCCACCAGCCAGGAAGTATTGGAAAGCGCGATCGGCTCCAAGGCCGACGAAATCGCTGCTGCGCTCGAGGGGGCAAGGAGCGGGATTACCTCAGCCCTGACGTCCGGCGCCAGCGAACTGCACACCACCCTTGCCTCGCATGCCGGCAACTTCACGTCCGCAGTCCAAGGTGTAGCGCGCGACGTCTCCGCCGCCTTGCAGAGCGGCACGCAAGAGCTGACCTCGGCTTTTGCCGGCCGCTCCGGCGAGCTCTCCAATACGCTTGCCGAGCATTCCAGCGAGTTCACCAAGGCCCTGCAGACGGCAACCTCCGACATCTCCTCGGCGCTGAACAAGGGCACGAGCGAGCTGACCAACACTTTCCTCGGCCGCGCCAGCGAGATCAACAACACGCTTTCGGCCCGCACCGGCGAGATCACCCAGGCGCTGGGTTCGGCGCATGAACGCATCGATACGGTTATGGCCGAGCGCAGCAGCGCGCTGTTCGGCGCGCTTTCCGACAACCAGTCGCGCTTCGAGCAGACGCTGGCCGAGCGCTCGGAAGGTATCATCAATGCCGTCACCGGCAGCCATGAACATCTGACCGCTGCCCTTGACGAGCGCACCTCGATGCTGGCGATTTCGCTTGCCGAAAACCAGCTTCGCCTCGAGAACACACTGGCAAGCCGCGCCGACGCAATTGCCAGCAATGTCGCCGAAACACACAGCAAGCTGGCCGATACCTTGGACGACAAGGTCATGGCGCTCGCCATCGCGCTATCGGACGGCCAGGCGCGCATCGAAGATACTTTGAGCGGCCGGGCTGAGAGCCTGACCAGCGCACTCGCTGACACGCATAACAAGCTCGCCGACACGCTTGACGACAAGACGATGGCGCTGGCCATTGCTCTTTCCGATAGCCAGGCACGTCTGGAAGATACTTTGTCCGGCCGCGTCGAGGGCTTCACGGGCGCCATCGCCGATACGCACAACGCACTGGCAAGCACCCTGGACGACAAGACGAAGGCGCTTTCAGCAGCGCTCACCAGCAGCCAGTCCCGCCTGGAAGAGACGCTCTCCGGCCGCGTCGAAGGCCTGACCAATGCGATCGCCGATACCCATACCAAATTGGCCGAAACACTCGACGACAAGACGATGGCGCTTGCCGTCGCGCTCTCGGCGAGCCAGGCACATCTGGAGGATACTCTCTCCGGCCGTGTCGAAGGCCTGACCAATGCGATCGCCGATACCCATACCAAATTGGCCGAAACACTCGACGACAAGACGATGGCACTCGCCGTCGCGCTCTCGGCAAGCCAGGCACGCCTGGAAGATACCCTATCCGGTCGTGTCGAAGGCCTGACAAACGCCATTGCCGATACCCACAGCAAATTGGCCGAAACACTCGACGACAAGACGATGGCGCTTGCCGTCGCGCTTTCGGCCGGTCAGGCACATCTGGAGGATACTCTCTCCGGTCATGCCGATCGCGTTTCCGATACGTTGGACGGCAAGACCAGGGCGCTCGCCGAGGCCTTTAGCAGTGGCCAGTCGCGCCTTGAGGAAACGCTTTCCAATCGCGCTGAGGCGATCACCAACGCTTTCACGGGCAGCCATACGGCTCTCGCCGACGCGCTGGACGAAAAGGCGATGGCGCTCGCTATGTCGCTTTCCGCCACACAATCCCGGCTCGAGGATTCGCTGTCGAGCCGTTTGGACGCACTCTCCAATACGGTCGCCGGCACGCATGACAAGATCGTCAACAGCCTCGACGACAAGACGCTGGCGCTTGCGATCGCGCTGTCGGATAACCAGGCCCGGATCGAGGAAACCTTAGCAAATAGCGCCGAGGCGATCGCCCATGCCGTCAACAGCGGCCATGCGGCGCTGACCGACACGCTCGATGACAAGAGCATGGCGTTCGCCATCACGCTTGCCGAAAATCAGAACCGCTTCGAAAGTGCCCTGGAATCCCGCGCCAATGCCCTGCTCGACAGCGTGGCCGGCGCGGAATCCCGTGTCGCCGGCGCTTTTGGCGACAAGGCCGACGCCATTCGCGCCGCCTATACCGAAAATCAGGATCGCCTCGACCGCTCGCTCGGTACCCATACCGACGCGCTCTCCGGTCTGCTCGGCAGCGCCAGCGCCCGGATCGAAAACCTCATTGGGGGTTCGGCCGAACGTGTCGAAACCGCACTCAGCGCCACCACCCGCCAGCTTGAAAATGCCCTGGGCGCCGGCCTGTCTGAGATGGATGAGAGCCTTGCGTCTGCCTACGAGCGCATGCGAAGCACTCTCGAGGATCGCAGCAACGCCATCAGCCTGACGCTGCGCGATGCGCATGCGCAGCTCGACAATACGTTGACGGAGCAGGCGACTGCGATCGGTACGTCGATCGCCACCAGCGCCAGCATGCTGGAAATGTCGCTCGAAGATCGCGAAGCCTCACTGCGCCAGACCATCGATGCCAGCGCAAGATCTCTGGAAGAACGCCTGCACGGCGGCGCCGGGGATATTGCCGGTCGCATTCAGCAGGCAGCCGGCGACATCACACGCTCTGCCGAGACGTTCTCGAGCAATCTCAATCAGTCGATCGATGGCATGACCAGCCGCTTTGCCGAGACCGGCTCGCGCGTCGAGGCCAGCCTATCGGCCCTTGAGAACCGTATCCATGATGGCGTCGGCGGAGTTGCCGCGCAGGTGGATGCCGCCGGCAACCGGCTGTCGGACACACTTTCAAGCGGCATCACCCAGATCGACCGCAGCGGAGACGCCGCTGCAGCCCGCATCGCCGCAGCCCTCGACAATCGTCTGGCAACCATGGCCGAGGCGATCGACAGCCGCACGGCCAATCTGAGCAGGGCACTGGAAAGTGGCAGCGCCCACATCGAAGAGCGCCTGTCGACCATGGACCGAGCCCTGAATGTCGGCCTCGAAGCCGTCAATCGCACTATCGAGGGCAAGGCCACCAATCTCGCCACGACACTGCGCACCGCCGTTGCCGATGCCGCGCAAGGCATGGATAGCGAGGCGACGCGCACGGCCGATCTGCTTGCCCGCACCGGCCAGCAGTTCGCCGACGACCTTGGCAACCGCAGCGATGCCTTCACCCGCGCCATGAACGAGCGTTCTGAAGAGATCGTCACGCGCGTCTCCGAAACGCATAATCGTCTGGCAAGCCAGGCGGCCGCCGTCGCCCAGACTTTCTCGGAAGCCGGCAACGCGATCGTCAACAAGGTCGCCGAGGCCGAGGGACTTGTCGGCAATCAGGTCAACGCGATCTCGCAGGTGCTGTCCTCCGCCGAGCAATCCCTGGAAGCCCGTGGCGCCGCCATTCGCAATACGCTCGCCGGCGGCAGCGAGCAGATTGCTTCGACGATGGCTGAGGTCGAGCGCGCGCTCGATCAACGCGGCAACGCGATCCGTACCAGCCTGGAAGATCGAGCTCGCGAGATCAACGCGACACTGGCAGACGTCGACAAGGCTCTGGAAGCCCGTGGCACATCGATCCGCTCTTCGCTCGATGAGCGTACACGCGAGCTGAACTCCATGCTCGCCGGCCGCTCCAGCGAGCTGTCGCGCCTGATCGACGAGAAGGCTCGCCCGATCGTCGACCGCTACGCGGCAACCGGTCAGGAGGCTGCGGCGCTGATCTCGGCCGCTGCTCAGGAAAGCAGTGATCGCTTGCGCGCTGAAAACGCCGCACTGATCAACGCCATCGCATCGCGCACCAATGACACGTTGGCAGCAATCTCGGCTCGCACCGAACATGCCGCCAATGCAGTCAGCGCGCTGGAGAACAACTTGCTCGCCAGTGTCAACGGCATCATCGAGCGGTTGGCGGAAAACAATTCCGCTATGGCAGGCATGCTGAGCAGCGCCGCCGAGGAATTCGCCACGATCGATGGCCGCCTCAATGCGACATCGGCCCGGTTTGCCGACTCCGCATCGAAAGCGGGCGAAATGGTTTCTGCCTCGACGCGGCTTCTCGAAGGCAAGGTCGACAAGCTCTCGGATATTTCAGGCAAGACGCTGTCGCAGGTCGGCGGCATCATCGGCCGCTTCGACGAGCATTCCAAGGTTCTGTCGCAGGCTTCCCAGCTTCTGGGTGCTGCACAATCGAACCTCGTCTCGACGTTGGAAGAGCGCGAGACAGCGCTGCAGAACCTGTCCATTGGCCTGGTGCAGCGCTCGGAAGAGATCGAAAACACCATGCGCGCGCTCGGCAGCATGGTGGAAAGCGCCTTCGACCGTGCCGAACAGCGCTCCAACCAGGTCACCGGCAATCTGCGCCAGGGCGTGCAATCCTCCTTCGCCGATATCGGCCGTGTGCTCGCCGACGCGGAAGCCCGCGCCGAACAGGCGGCGCAAAGCATGCGCGGAACGCTTCAGAAGGCTGGCGAAGAAGCCAACCAGACGATCGACGGTACTTTCGCCAACGCGGAACGTCGTTCGAGCGAACTGACGAACCGTCTCCGGGGTGGCCTCTCCGCCTCGATCAACGACATGGAGCAAATGCTGGCAGAAGCCAGCAAGACATCGGACGGCGCAGCCCAGCAGTTGCGCGAGACCTTGCGCGTCGTAGTCGACGACGCTGTGGGCCGCTTCTCCGGTGCGACCGATGAGATCCGTCGCTCGGCAGGCGACATCCGCCGGGAACTCGACCTGACCCGCAGCGAACTGAAGCGCGGCGCCTTCGACCTGCCGGAAGAGGCCAAGGAAAGCGCGGCCGCCATGCGTCGCGCCGTCGCCGAGCAGATCAAGGCGCTGCAGGATATTTCCCAGATCGTCGGCCGCTCGACGCAGCAGCTGGAAATCTCCGAACCGGCAGCCCGCGCGCTGGCCGAAGCACAGCCGGCTCAGCGCCCCCGTCCGGCAGCACCCGCACCGGCAGCACCCGCACCGGCCGCGGCAGCTCCCCGGCCCCAGCCAGCCGCACCGCAGCCGCCCGTTCAGCAGGCACCACAGCAGCCAGCGCCGCAACCGCCGGCTCCGCAGCCGCAGCAGCCGCCGATCGAGGCCCTGGGCCTTCGTGGCACACTCTCCGAGCGTCCTGTTGCCCCGCAGCCGCGTCCGGCCGAGGCGCCCGCTCCTACCCGCCAGGAAACGGCTGCAGGCGGCGGGTGGATCAGCGATCTCCTGCGCGGCGCATCGCGCGACGACCTTGCCGACCTGCCACCGGCTCGCCAGACCGCACCACGCCAGCAAACGGAAGCAGCGCCTGCGGCGCGCAATCCGCGCCACGTGGTTGAATCGCTGAACTCGCTTTCGGTCGATATCGCCCGCGCCATCGATCACGATGCTTCGGTTGATCTGTGGCGGCGTTATCAGCGCGGCGAACGGGATGTCTTCACCCGCCGCCTCTACACGCTGAAGGGCCAGCAGACCTTCGACGACATCAAGCGCAAATACGACCGCGAGCCAGAATTCCGCACCGCCGTCGACCGCTATATCGCTGATTTCGAAAAGCTGCTTTCAGACGTGGCCCGCACGGATCGCGATCGTAGCGTCACGCAATCCTACCTCACCTCCGACACCGGCAAGGTCTACACCATGCTGGCCCATGCGGCAGGTCGTTTGAGCTGATTACTTAGGATCGTGCGCAACAAAAATCCGCAGTTGGACCACCTTGAAGAGCAATGACTGGAAGGCGCTACGCGCCGAACTCCCGGAAGACGTTCGTCCGCGCCTTGACGAAAAGCGCCAAGCGCGTCGCGTGGGCAAGGCTCTGGCTGAAGTGCGTAAGGCGATGAATGCAACACAGCAGGACGTCGCCACGCGTGCCGCTATGACGCAGAATACCGTCTCGAAGATCGAGAGCGCTGATGATTTCCTCCTATCGTAAGTCGTGCGCCACACGCACTCCGTTGGAGGTGGTATCGAGCTTGTCTTGAAGACGCCTGACGGTAAGGCAAAGCGGGTCGACTTCGATCCCGAAATCTATGTCAAGCAATACGCATAGCCGAAAGGTGGCGCGCAATTATGCGTTGGTGGCAATCGCTGCCTAAGGCCGTAAAAATGATGTCGTGACATCACAAGCAGCAACCGCCCAACCTTTGGTGGTTGCTCTACGTAATAGCGCAAAAATCCGCAATTATGTAGGACCCACCACCAGACTCTCATTCCGTGACCAGATAGTCCGAAAGCGTAGCTTTTAGAGGGGGTTACGGATGCAGGTGGTAGAGGAGCTGAAAAAGAAGCGGGAAGAGCTGGAGGCCAAGATCGATGCCCTTCACGGCGAGATCGCGGTCCTGGAGCAGCAGCGAGCCGCGTTCGACACCGTGCTGAAAGTTTACGACGTGCGCTATCGTCCCGACGGCGCTGCTCGCATCCGTCCGAGAAAGCCTCCGAAGGTGCCTGCAAGCGCAGTGACACCATTGCTCAAGGATCTCGACAAGCGCGGAGCCCTCCTGCGCATCCTGAGGGATGCAGAGGCTCCGGTTTCGACTGCGCACTGCGCAAAGCAGGTCGCGCTGCAGAAGGAGAGCGTCGATCGCTGGCATGCATCCTGGTTAACAGGGCCTCGTAAGTGCCTACAGATGAAACCAGCCATCCCCCGCGGAAAGCGGTATTATGTGTTCTTTAGAGTCCAGTTCTTGGGAGAGAATCCCAACACCGATCCGCTCGCAATGGACCTTTACATCGAAAGCGCCTATGTCAAGGACGTGCAGGTCCGGTTCCGACGGCTGGCACCGTTTGGCCGGATCGTGGAAGAAGCTGTGTTTGGAAAGCAATAGAGCGGCCGAAGCCGCTCTATTGTATTACTCGACCAACCAAACCTTTCGGTCCACCGGCGTAACCGTGTGACTGGATTTCTCCAGCGGGCTAGTGCTATCCGTGTTAATCACGTCAGCCGACCAGTCACTAGCTGCGCTGCGACATTTCAGCCCAAGCGCTCGAAGTACAACTAACTTGTATCGAGTAGGTTCCCTTCCCGCAAGCAGATTTTTGCCCCTCCCCGTGTCGACGGATGGTCGCAGCGAATTTCTGCTTGGTGGTGGGTCCTACATAATTGCGCAAAAATCCCTGGTCATCGTACCGGGGATTTTCGATTCTGACCGAAACAGCGAAAATTTTTCGCATAAAAAAGCGGCCTATCGGACCGCTCATTCTCATTTCGGATTTGAGATCAAACTCAGTGAGCAGTCTCAACTTTGGAGATCAGGCCGCTGGTAATGCCGACAAGCAGGAAATTATTGCCGATACGAACCCAGTGATAGCCGTGTGGCGGGGCCTTCAGATGATAATGGCGATAGTCGACGGGTTTGGCGCGATGGCGATCGGCGGCCGACAGATGGCGGCCCTTGACCCAGTGCCCCTTGTGAACGACGACCTTTTTCTTCTCGACGATAGCCTCGTTGTGAGGGACCGGCGCGGCATTGGCTTTGGCTGCCATGGCGAGCGGCGTTGCTAATACGGAACCGGCAAGAAGGATGGAAAAGAGTCTCTTCATTCGAGTGTTTCCTCAATTTTTTGTTCATGCCAGCAATTTATCGCGCAAAGGATAAACCGAATCTGAAAATCATATTACAGTTTTATAATGGAAATTAGGTGCTTGCAGGGATTGTCTAATAAAATGCGTGTGCGATGTTGGCAGCAACCGGCCGGCTGAAAAGGTCCCACCCGCCTATCAAGCGAAGGCGGGCGGACGACGATCAGTCATTGGACCACTCACAGCTGGTCGTAATTGAACCAGTCGAAATCGGCAGTCTTTGCACGACCCGACGTATCGAAAGCGAACATGCCGGCAAAGGCGCCGGTAAAGGAGCCGTGTTCGCCACGGCCGCCTTCGTCGGAAATGACACCGGCGTCGAGGACCGGGCCGATTGCCTGCCACGCTCCCATGCCCTCAGCCTGCCAGAAGAATTGCACGTCATTATCACGGACCTCCATGGCAAGCTGGATGCGTCCGTCCGGAACGGAGACGCCGCCTTCGATCGGAAAACTCAGCCGACCATTCGGATAGTCGCCCGCGCAGGTCATGATCGTGACGCAGCGTCCGAGCTTCTCATGCAAGGTGAGCGCTATCGCATGCAGCTTGAAGCGATTGTAATAGTGCGTCAAACCAGCGACCTGCTGATAGGTATCGGGCTGAAATTCCACGACCGTCTCGGCCCGGAAGCTGTGATGCTCCTGCCTGCGGGCGACAAGCGAGTGCTCGAACCAAGAGCCGATGCTTTCCCGCGCAAACAGACGCAGATGGCCGGGCCGCTCCGTCAGGCTGAAGATGCGTTCCGGCTGCGGCGTGCGCAACCACTGAAAATCCATGGGCAACTTGCCGCCGTCGAAATTATAGCCGCTGCGGCGCGGCTTCTCGACCGGCTGAGCTTGGTTGAGGCCCTGTACTTCGACATCGGGAACCACCGTGCCGTTTTCGAGATAGAGCCAGCCGTCTTCCTTCCAGACGCATTTCTGCAGGCTGGTCTCGCGGCCAAGGGTACAACGGCGATGTGGCGGCAGCGGCCGACCGGAAAGATGCGTATGATAAAACTGCCCGTCGGCCGTTTCCACATATTGGCCATGCCCCGCCCGCTGCAACACCGCTTCCGGATGGTCCTTCGAGGTGATGAGATGCTTGTTCGGATGCAACTCGTAAGGTCCATCGATATTGCGCGAGCGCGCCATTGTCACGGCGTGGTCGTATCCAGTGCCGCCCTCGGCGGTCGTCAGATAATAGTAGCCGTTGCGCTTGAAGAGATGCGGGCCTTCGACCAGGCCGAGCTCGGTGCCTGGGAAAATGTTCTTGACCGGCCCCTTCAGCAATTTCGTTACCGGGTCCCATTCCTGCAGCAAAATGCCGTCAAAAGCCGGCGTTTTTGGCGAGCCGCCGTAGCTTTCGGTGCGATGGTTCCATTGCATGTTGACGAACCATTTGCGGCCGTCGTCATCGTGGAAGAGCGAGGGATCGAAGCCTGAGGAGTTGACGTAGGAACGCTCGGACCATTCGCCTTCGATCGTCGGCGACGTCACGATGTAATTGTGCGCATCCTTGAAATTGCCGTCGTAACGCTTGACGTCGGTGTAGACCAACCAAAATAGACCATCGGCATAGGACAGGCATGGCGCCCAGATGCCGCAACTATCCGGCTCGCCGCGCATGTCGAGTTGGGAGGCGCGCTCCAGTGGGCGGCGAACCAGGGTCCAGTTCACCAGATCGCGCGAGTGATGGATCTGGACGCCCGGATACCATTCGAAGGTCGAGGTGGCGATGTAATAATCCTCGCCGACGCGGCAGATAGACGGATCGGGGTTGAAGCCCGGCAAAATCGGGTTGCGGATCATGGAACCATCTCCTCCAGAAAACACCAATATGCGCCGCTCAAACGGCAATGGATAAGGTGCCGGCAATGCCTGCCGGTCACCACGAGGGCAAAGCAAAACGCCCGGAACCAGGCTCCGGGCGTCGTCGAATGACTATTCGAGCTCGGCCGACTTGGCCCAGAGATTGATATCGGCCTCGCGGGCGTAGACGTCGATCTCCTTGAGCTCTTGCGCGGTGAATTCGAGATTGTCGAGCGCCTTGACGCAATCGACAATCTGCGACGAACGGCTGGCCCCGATCAGCGCCGAGGTGATGCGGCCGCCGCGCAGCACCCAGGCGATCGCCATCTGCGCCAGGGTCTGACCACGCTTTTGCGCGATCTCGTTCAGCTTGCGGATATTGTCGATGATCGACGGGCGGATGAAGTCCCGCTTCAGGAAGTGGTTCTGGGCGGCTCGGCTGTCCTCGGGAATGCCGCTCAGATATTTCGTTGTCAGCATTCCCTGGGCAAGTGGCGAGAACACGATCGAGCCGATGCCAAGGTCTTCCAGCGTATCGACCAGGCCGTCATCCTCGACCCAGCGGTTGAGCATGGAATAGCTGGGCTGGTGAATGAGGCATGGCGTGCCGAGATCCTTCAGAATTGCTGCCGCTTCGCGCGTGCGCTGCGAGTTGTAGGAAGAGATGCCGACATAGAGCGCCCTGCCCGAGCGAACGATATGGTCGAGCGCACCGCAGGTCTCTTCCAGGGGCGTATCCGGATCGAAGCGGTGCGAATAGAAGATATCGACGTAATCGAGACCCATGCGCTTCAGGCTCTGGTCGCAGGACGCTATCAGATATTTGCGGCTGCCCCATTCGCCATAGGGACCCGGCCACATGTCATAGCCGGCCTTGGAGGAAATAATCAGCTCGTCGCGCAGGCCGGCAAAATCGTTGCGGAGAATTTCGCCGAAGGCGGTCTCGGCGCTCCCGGGAGGAGGACCGTAATTGTTGGCAAGGTCGAAGTGGGTGATGCCGAGATCGAAAGCCGTGCGGCACATGTCGACCTTGCGATCATGCGGCGTGTCGCCACCGAAATTGTGCCAAAGCCCGAGCGAAACCGCCGGCAGCTTCAGACCGGAACGCCCGGTTCTGTTGTACTTCATGTTCGCATAGCGATCGGATGCCGGTTGCCAAGCCATAGTTCCAGTTCCTCCGAGATAAAAAACGCGCGGGCAAGCCGCCCGCGCGCAAACTAGCTTTTTGTACGCTTACTTCAAGAGCGCTTGGGCTTCTTCGATGCCGAGCGCAGCCGGCTGCGTGCAGGTCGTGGTCAGATCGACAAAGCGGTTTTCCGCGCCCGACTTCAGGATCGAAGTCATGACGTCGACGCCATGCAGCGTGCGGTCAAGCGAGCAACGAGCATCGCGGCCATCAATCAGCGACGCCGCCATGTCGGCAAGACCGGCCGTTCGATAATTGGCGCGCGGGCCGTTCGGGCTGTCCTGATTGGAGATGCCGAAAGGATGCGCCCATTCGTCGAGCACCTTGATGTCCTTGTTGCGGCCGCTTGCCTCGACCGTGCCGCCAAAGAAATTCGGATCCGGCACGTAGAGCGAACCTTCGGTGCCGTAGAGCTCCATGTTGGCGTGGCGGTGCGACCAGACATCCCAGCTCGCCGTCAAAGTCACCGTTGCGCCACTGACGAATTCCAACAGCGCCTGGATCGTCGTCGGTGTTTTCACGGGGATGACCTCGCCGCTGCGCGGCTGGCTGGTGATGGTGCGGGTTTGCGACGCCATCGAGGTCATGGCGCCGACACGCTTGACCGGGCCGATCAGGTTGATGAGGTTGGCGATGTAATAGGGGCCGAGATCGAGGATTGGACCACCGCCCGGCAGGAAGAAGAAGTCCGGGTTTGGATGCCACATTTCCATGCCCGGGCTCATGACGTAGCAGGCGCCCGAGGTGATGCGGCCGATGCCGCCATCGTCGACGAACTTGCGGGCAAGCTGATGGGCGCCGCCGAGGAAGGTATCGGGAGCGCAGCCGACGGCAAGCCCCTTCTCCTTGGCAATGCGGCGCAGCTCTTCGCCCTGCTCCAGCGACAACACCAAGGGCTTTTCGGAATAAACGTGCTTTCCGGCCTCCAGGATGCGCTTGGACACCGGGAAATGCGCGTCCGGGATTGTTAGGTTGACGATGACATCGAGCTCGTCATTGGCGAGCAGTTCGTCGATCGTCTGGGCCTTGACCTGATACTCCTCGGCGCGCAGGCGCGCCGCGTCCATGTTGATATCAGCGCAGGAAAGCACTTTCAGGCCGTTGAAGAGCGGAGAAAGCTTGAAGTAGGTGGTTGAGATATTGCCGCATCCGATGATGCCGACGCCAAGTTCCTTAGCCATGTGGGATGCCTCAGTAGGTCTTGAAGGATGCGATGGAACGGGTGATCAGACGATCGATGTCGCTCGGATTATCATGCTCGAGCACGTAATGCTTCGCCTTGGTACCAGCGAGCGTCTTCATGAGCTTCGGCCATGGAACGCTACCGTGACCGAGATCGGCCCAGCCGTCCTCGTTCTTGTTCTCACCTGCCGGTGCGATATCCTTGACGTGAACCGCCGAGATGCGCGGGCCGAGCTTCTCGATCCAGGCAAAGGGATCGGCGCCGCCGCGCACGACCCAGGCGATATCGGCTTCCCAGGAAATCTCCGGAGCGCCTTCGAAGATCTGTTCGATCGGCAACGAGCCATCGCCCTGCTTGACGAATTCGAAGTCGTGATTATGCCAACCGAATTCGAAGCCGGCGTCCTTGTAGGGCTTGCTCATTTCATGCAGGCGCTTGCCGAAGGCGCGCCAGCCGGCCGCATCCGTCGGGCGCTGATCAGCGGCCAGGTGCGGTGCGTAGATCGAGTCCATGCCGAGGATCTTGGCGATTGCCAGAGACTTCTCCACCTGCCCATCGAGAAAGTCAGGGCTGAAATGGCCGCTCGCCATCGTCAGGCCGTTCTTGTCCAGCTCGGCGCGCAGGTTCTTCAGCCCAGCTTCGTCCAGATCGGCGTAGATGCCGCCAAAACCTTCGACTTCCGAATAGCCGGCCTTGCCGAGTTTTGCGAAGATATCCGAATAAGGCTGAAAATTGCGGGCGCTATAAAGCTGGAATCCCAGTTTCGTCATCGATATTTCCTCCAATGGCCTCGCGGCCTCCTGTCATGGGCTTTTGGCCCCTCAATCGCCACCGAAAGGCGGCTCGGTACCCTCAGTCCACCGATTGGCTAGACTGCAGGTCGTAGAAACGGAAGTCCGGGACGCTCCCGGCATACGGTTTGGCCGGCGTGAAGACGATGCGACGGCTTTCGCCGGCGCCGAGGTCGAAGGCGTTGTCGGAGTAACGCCCTTCCGTCTCGCTTTCGATCATCACGAATAGCGCCAATCCCCTCGCGGTCACGGTAAACTCCACCGTGCCATTCTCCTCGATCTCCTCGCGCTGCACCGTAAGGCCTGCAGGCTGAAGCTCCAAGGCCTTATATGTGCCGTGGACATAGTGCCCTTCCCCGCTCATTCCGTTCGATGCGGTGAAATGCCACGCCAACAGGCAATCGGCCGGCACTTGAAGAGCGTCGATCGAGAACGCGGTGACGGCTTGATCGGACGTGCACGCCGCGTGGGCACTCGCAAGCGGCACGCGTTCGCCATCGAGCTTGAGCAGCGATACGGCGATGTCGACGGTGACGTCCGCGCTGGTGTCGTTGACGAGCGAGAAGCGGATTGTCTTGTTGTCCTCGGACGGAATGGCTGCCACCGAAACCGGCTGGAAGAAGCGGCGCACGAGATAGTGCATCACCTTCCAGCGCCCGCCGTAATCAAGGCTCGACCAGGATGCCACCGGCCAGGTGTCGTTGAGCTGCCAATAGATGGTGCCCATGCAATGCGGCTTCAGTGACCGCCAATATTCGACCGCCGTCTTGATGGCGAGCCCTTGCTGCACCTGGCTCAGATAGACGAAATTCGGGAAATCCTTCGGGAAGCGGAAATAGCGGAACATCGTGCCGGCGATGCGCTCGTTGCCGCCGGCATTCTTCTGATGCAATTCCATGACGGGCGAGGCTATATTCATATCCTTGGCGTCGGCATAGGTCTTGATGACGGGAAGCGACGTATAGGACTGGAAGCCGAATTCCGAACAGAAGCGCGGGCGCACGCAACGATAATTGTCGAAGGACTTGTTCTCATGCCAAACCGACCAGTAGTGCATGTCGCCGGAGCCATCGGCATGCCAGGCGTCGCCGAAGTTGAGATAGCCGGACGCGGGGCTCGACGGCCACCAAATCGCATCCGGTGCGGCCTTCTTCATTGCCTGCTCGATCGTCCGGTTCAGGCGATCGTAGGAAACGAGATAGCGATCGCGGTCATTGCGGGATTCTTCGAACCAGGTGAGAGCCCCCACCAGCTCGTTGTCGCCGCACCAGAGCACGATCGAGGGATGCGTCGCCAATCGACGAACCTGATAGCCGGCCTCAGCCTCGACATTCTCGAGAAAATCGCCGGTCGAGGGATAGAGGTTGCAGGCAAACATGAAGTCCTGCCAGATCATCAAGCCCAGGCGGTCGCAGATGTCGTAGAACCAATCGTGTTCGTAGAAGCCACCACCCCAGATGCGGATGATGTTCATATTGGCCGCAGCGGCCGACTGCAGGAGGTCCTCGGCCAAGGCAGGTCTTGAGCGTGAAAACAACGCATCCGCTGGAATCCAGTTGGCGCCGCGGGCGAATATCTCGCGCCCATTGACCTTGAGCGCGAAACGGCTGCCCGCTTCGTCCTCGTCGGTGATCAGCTCGACGGTGCGCAGGCCGATCTGGCGCGCCACCGTCTCGGAATTGGTCTCGACTGAGAGCGCGTAAAGCGCCTGCTCGCCACTGCCGGCCGGCCACCAGAGCTTCGGCCTGTCGACATGAAAGACATGCGTTATGGAGATCTCGCCGGCGTTGACGCCGACATCCAGTCGCAGGCGTTCCTCGTCGAGCTGGAAATAGACTTGAGCGACGCCGACGCCCTTGGCATAGAGTGCGACAGTCACCTGGAGATCGACCGAGCCGTCGGCATTGTGAACCTGCCGTGTCACCACATTCTCAATGCGAGCAGTTTCGAGCTTCTTCAGCGCAATCGTGCCGTAGAGCCCGAGTGGCGCGATGGCAATGTTCCAGTCCCAGCCAAAATGGCATTGCGGCTTGCGCAGCATATTGCCGTTCGGGATCGGCGAATTGGCAGTGCTGTAGGGAATATAGAAGGGCTGCTTTGCCTGCAGTTCGGCGCCCGCCTTGATACTGGAATAAAGAACGATGCGGATCGTATTCTGCCCTGCCTTCAAAGCCTGGGAGACATCCGGCCGATAGCGCTTAAAGCAGTTGTTGCCTTCGAGCACGAGCGTGTCGTTGACATAGACGCTCGCCATCGTGTCGAGGTAGTCGATATCGAGATACCAGTCGCCGCTTGCATCATCGAGATCGAAGCTGCGCTCAATTTGCCAATCCTTTTTCGCCACCCACTGCACGACCGCTTCGTTTCGGCCGAAATAGGGATCGGGAATGACGTTTGCGGCATGAAGCGCGGTGTGAACATCGCCCGGTACGGGCATTGAAAGAGAATGATCACTGTCCGGCGAGGTAAGCCGCCATTGACCAGCCAGATCGACTGAAAAATTGCCATTGAATGAAGACGACATCGGACCTCCCGCACCGCTGCAGAAATGGAGCTGACAAAACCACCTCCATTCATATGATCATATTCTGAGTTCTGTTTGCGCGTCAAAGACCGAAGCGAGCGACATATCGAATCCGAGCTTTACGGGCGTACCCGCGCTGAAACGCCGCGCCCCATTGATGCGCACCGACATGGTGTGACCAGCATGCTTGAGCCAAAGCAGGTTGTCGGCACCCATCGGCTCCTCGATATCGACCGTCGCATTGTGCACTTCCGCGCCGGGACCCAGATCCTCGTTCACCTTGATGTGCTCGGGCCGGACGCCGAGAATGACCTTGCGACCTGCTTCCAGCCTTGCGCCGGCATTATAGCCATCGAGCGCGAAAATCACATCGTTGGCGGCGAACGCCACTTTGCCGTCGCGGTTCACGAGTTCGCCATTGAGAAAATTCATCGACGGCGAGCCGATGAAACCGGCAACGAAGAGATTGCGCGGCGCATTGTAGATCGTCGTCGGATCATCGAGCTGCTGGATGATGCCGTTTTTCATGATGGCGATGCGGTCGGCGAGCGTCAGCGCTTCGATCTGATCGTGGGTGACGTAGATCATGGTGTTCTTCAAAGACTGATGCAGCCGCTTGATTTCGACACGCAGTTCCGAGCGCAGCTTGGCGTCGAGGTTCGACAGCGGCTCGTCGAACAAGAATACGTCGACGTCGCGCACCAGGGCACGGCCGATCGCCACACGCTGGCGCTGGCCGCCGGAAAGTTCAGCGGGTTTGCGCTTGAGCAAGGGCTGGATCTGCAGGATCTCGGCGGCCCGGGCAATACGCTTGTCGATCTCCGCCTGCGGCACCTTGGCGACACGTAGGCCGAAGGACAAGTTCTTTTCGACCGTCATCTGCGGATAGAGCGCATAGGACTGGAACACCATGCCGATGCCGCGGTCCTTGGGCTCTTCCCAGGTGACGTTCTTGCCCTTGATGAAGATCTTTCCTTCGGTGATGTCGAGCAGGCCGGCGATGCAATTGAGCAATGTCGACTTGCCGCAGCCGGACGAGCCGAGCAGCACGAGGAATTCGCCGTCGTTGATTTCAAGGTTGAGGTTCTTCAGAACGGTGACCGAGCCGAAATCGAGCGACAGGTCTTTGATGGAAACGCTGCTGGTCATGGATCAACCCTTCACTGCGCCGGCGGCGATGCCCCGAACGAAAAGCCGTCCGGAGACGAAATAGACGACCAATGGCACAAGTCCGGTAAGGATCGTTGCAGCCATGTTGACGTTGTATTCCTTCACGCCCTGGACGGAATTGACGATATTGTTGAGCTGCACAGTCATCGGGTAATACTCCGGCCTGGTGAAGACGACGCCGAACAGGAAGTCGTTCCAGATACCCGTAATCTGCAGGATCATGGCGACGACGAAGATCGGCAGCGACATGGGCAGCATGATGCGCAGGAAAATCTGCCAGAAACCTGCGCCGTCGATGCGCGCTGCCTTGAAAAGCTCCACCGGCAGCGATGCGAAATAGTTGCGGAACAGCAAGGTCAGGATCGGCATACCGAAGATGCAATGCACCAGGATAAGTCCGCTGAGCGTGCCGTAGATGCCGATTTCGCGCAGCACGATGACGATCGGGTAGATCATCACCTGATAGGGGATGAACGCGCCGATGATGAGGATCGCGAAGAAGAAATCCGCACCCTTGAACCGCCAGTTAGCGAGTGCATAGCCGTTGACCGAAGCGACTGCGATCGAGAAGATCGTGGACGGCACGGTAATACGTACGGAATTCCAGAACCCGCGGGAAAGACCATCACAATTGAGACCGGTGCAAGCCGTTGCCCAGGCTTTCACCCATGGCTCGAATGTGATCTCGAGCGGCGGCGCGAAGATGTTGCCAAGGCGGATTTCCGGCATCCCCTTCAGCGAGGTGACGATCATCACGTAGAGCGGCAACAGATAATAGGTGGCGGCAACGAAAAGCGTGCCGTAGAGCATGATGTTGCGGCCGGAAATCACTCGGCGCGGTCTGGAGCCGTGCGGCTCCGAGAGCGTCTTGTCGGTCGCGGCGGCACCGCTACCGTTGGCATTCTTAAGAGCAATGGTATCAGACACGGTTGCGGCCTCCGCCAAATTCCAGATAGGCCCAGGGGATGACGACGATAGCGACGGTCACGAGCATCATGGTCGAAGCTGCAAATCCCTGACCGAGGTTCTGCGCCTGGAACATGTAGTCGTAGACGTATTTCGCCGGGACTTCCGAAGCGATGCCAGGTCCGCCACTCGTTTGCGCGACGACGAGGTCATAGACCTTAACGATACCGCTGGCGATGATGACCAGCGTAGTGATGAAGACCGGGCGCATCATCGGAATGACAACGAACAGATAGGTCTTCCACATGGGGATCCCATCCACGCGCGCTGCTTTCCAGATATCTTCATCGATGCCGCGCAAGCCGGCGAGCATCAAGCACATCACAAGGCCTGTTCCCTGCCAGAGTGCGGCGATCAGAACGCCGTAGATGACGATGCTCGGCGTATAGAGCGGATCAAACGCGAAAGTCGTCCAGCCGAGCGAGCGCACGACTGACTGGATGCCGAATTCAGGGTTGAGCAACCACTGCCAGACGAGGCCGGTGACGATGAAAGACAGCGCGAAAGGATAAAGGAAAATCGTGCGGAAGGTGTTTTCGAACCGGATCTTCTGGTCCATCAGCGCGGCCAGCACAAAGCCGATAACCAAACTGAAGATCAGGGAAAAGACGCCATAAACGGCGAGATTTTCAATGGAGATGATCCATCGCGGTGCCGCCCACAGGCGGTAGTATTGATCCAGTCCGACGAAGCTGAGGCGTGGCAGCAGCTTCGAATTTGTGAAGGAATAAACGACCGTCCAGATCGTGCCGCCCAAAAAGATGACGACAGCCGTAAGGATCATCGGGATGGATGCAATCTTCGAATTCAGATTGCGCAGGAATTGATTTGGCCGGCCGGCTTGCGCGTGACCCGTCATTGTACCTCCTTCTGAAGCGCGACTGCTTCGGTGATCAGAAGCGGGTCAACGACCACAGCTCCTGCCGCTCCCTCCTTATCCGCGGTCGACCGTCACATCCGTACGGGTCGACCGCCTATAAGAGGCGCTGTAGTTAGCCGGACAACAAGATACGTCCTGACCGTGATACCGGATCCACAACGGGATCCGGTATCACTACAGCGAGAAGATTGAGATCAGTCAGCCGCGGCGATGATCTCGACGAAGCGCTTCTGGGCAGCTTCCGGCGTCATCGAAGGATTGGCGAAGAACTCGGAGAACAGGTCCTCTTTCTGCTTCTGCGTGTCGGCAGAGAGAAGCTGGTCCGTACCCTGGATCACATTACCCTTCTTCAGGATCTCGAGGCCCTTCTTCATGCAGTCGTTGGCGGAGGCGAGGTCTACGTCGCCACGCACGGGCAGCGAGCCCTTCTTAAGATTGAAGGCAACCTGCGTCTTCGGATCGAGAAGCGTCTTGGCGAGAGCTTCCTGAGCCTTCGACTTGGCCTCGTCCTTCAAAAGCGGGAAGTAAAACGCGTCGCCGCCAGTGGAGATGATTTCGTTGACACCGAGACCTGGAAGGCAAGTGTAGTCCGTACCGGCCTTTTGACCTGCGAGGGCAAACTCGCCTTGCGCCCAATCGCCCATGATTTGGCCGCCGGCCTTGCCGGTAATGACCATGTTCGTCGCCTGGTTCCAATCCTGAACGTTAGAGCCTTTCGACATCCTGCGGGCGTCGTCGGCCGCCTTGAAGACCTTGGCGATTTCCGGGCCGGCTGCTAGCTTGGCATCCCTGTCGCCGAATACTTTCTGATAGGTGTCCTTGCCGGCGATCGCGACCATCAGCACGTCGAAGGCGCCGGTAGCCTGCCAGGGCTGACCACCCACGGCGAGCGGAACGATGCCTGCCTTCTCCAGCGCGGGCGCAGCGGCGACAAACTCATCCCAGTTCTTCGGAACAGGAACACCGGCCTTCTTGAAGGCGGCATTCGAAAGCCAGAGCCACTGCCAGGAGTGAATATTGACCGGGGCGCAGTAGATCTTGCCGTCAATCGTGCAGGAATCGAGCAGGCTTGACGGGCGAATAATGTCCTTCCAATGCTCCTGCGTCGCGACATCGGTCAGGTCGCGCATGAGGCCGGCTTGCACAAGCTCCTCGGCCTGGCGTCCGTGGTTGAATTGGGTGGCGCCCATCGGATCACCGCCGGTAATGCGGCTGACCATGATCGGACGCGCGGTGCCGCCCGAGCCTGCAATCGCACCATCGACCCAATGATTGCCGGTCGCATCGAACGCCTTTGCCAATTCGGCCACGGCGGCAGCCTCACCACCCGACGTCCACCAATGGGTTACCTCGAGGTCAGTTGCCTTGGCCGCACCAAGCGGCAACACGGCTGAAGCAGCCAATGCAGCAGCCATCAAACGAATATTCATGAGTTTCCTCCCTCACTGAAACGTTGCCGGAAAAACGTAGTCTAATCATTTTCGGGGCGCAACCGGTCACTCGTAAAATTTTTCTGAAAGTTCAAATATACGACTCCTGATTACATTTTTCATTTCCAATACGGCGATTTGCCCGGCAATTGCTCACATCGCGTTGCAGTCGCCGCAGTCGATAACATATTGATAAATATTCTATAAGATCGATATCAGATAACGAGCGCTTTAGTCGCCTTTCGCATCTGCAAAAGATTTGCGCAAACCCTGTGGATTCAACCGCCGGATATGAAGGCCATCCTGACATCAGAAAAAAAGCTCGACTTTCTCACTGTATCGTTACAGATTTTCGAAACGAGGGAGGAGTGACCACATCGCGCATATGCTTGCGGCGCCGCTGCAGGCAATATAAGCGGATTGGTCGCGGGAGGCGGCCGGAAGACGGCTTGGCAGGATATGGACAGTAAAAAGATTTCCGGCGGCGGTACCACTCAATCCGCACACGAGCGACCGACACTCAAGACGATCGCCTTCATGACCGGCCTAGGAATAACCACCGTCTCACGAGCCTTGAAAGACGCTCCGGATATCGGTGCCGAGACCAAGGAACGGGTCCGCATGGTCGCCCGTCAATTGGGTTATCAGCCCAATCGCGCCGGCGTGCGTTTGAGAACCGGAAAGACCAACGTTATCGCTCTGGTGCTCAGCATCGACGAAGAAATCATGGGCTTCACCAGTCAGATGGTCTTCGGCATTTCCGAGGTTCTGGCCGGTACGCAATATCATCTCGTCATTACGCCGCACTCGCACAGCAAGGATCCATTGGTCCCCGTGCGCTATATTCTAGACACCGGCTCGGCCGATGGCGTCATCATATCGCGCACGGAACCGGACGATCCGCGTGTAGAGCTCATGCATGAGCGTGGGATGCCTTTTGCCACGCATGGGCGCACGAATATGGGAATCTCCCATCCTTTTCACGACTTCGACAACCAAGCTTTCGCACGTGAAGCGGTGCGTGCCCTGGTCGCCAAAGGACGGCGGCGGATCGCGCTTTTGCAGCCGCCAGGCAAACTCACCTATTACCTGCACACTCAGTTCGGCTTTCAAACGGGACTGCGCGAATGCCACGCTCAGGAGGTTCCCTTGAGAGCCAGCACCGACACGACGCTTGCCGAAATCAAGGATACCGTCGAGGAGTTGATGCGTTCCACGCACGTGCCAGACGGCTTCGTCTGCTCCAGCAGCGCCGGCGCCATCGCCGTCAATGCCGGCCTCGAAGCGGCGGGTTTTCGCCTCGGCCACGATGTCGATATGGTCGCCAAACAATCGACCGATGTACTAAGCTGGATACGCCCGGAAATCATCGCGGTCTACGAGGACTTTCGCCACGCCGGTCGGGAACTGGGCAAGGCGGTCATTGCGCGCATCGACGGCGTCGAGCCCGAATTGCTGCAAAGCATCAGCCCGCCCGTCTGGCCAAAGAGCTGACCCTATAGCGCATCGCGATCTCTGGGATTTGCTCCCTACGCTTTAGATTCTTGATTTTGCGCATGTCGTGATCGCAAAACCGCTTTAGACTTTTGCGCGACAGGCTTTAAAAAAAGGGCCCACCGGATATCCGGCAGGCCCTTTGTCTCTTCAATCCGAAAGCGCAGGATCAGCCGTTTGCGCCGCTGCCCCAGGGGCCGTGGTGGATATCCTTGCCATCGACGCGATCGAAACCGTGAGCCCCAAAGAAATCGCGCTGAGCCTGGATCAGGTTCGCAGTGCCGCGAGCCTGGCGATAGGCGTCGAAATAGGTCAGCGCCGAAGCCAGGGCCGGAACCGGCAGGCCGGAAGCCGTGGCGGCCGAGACGATGCGGCGCAGCGACGGGATCGAACCCTTGACCATCTCGGCGAATGCCGGGGTTACGACGAGGTTGGCGGCATCCGGCGTCTTGGTGAAGGCGCTGGTGATCTCATCGAGGAACTGCGAGCGGATGATGCAGCCTGCGCGCCAGATCTTGGCGATGACCGGCATCGGCAGCGACCAATTGAACTCCTTCGAGGCTTCGGCCATGACGGCAAAGCCCTGTGCATAGGCACCAATCTTGGCTGCGAACAGTGCGAGCTCCAGATCCTTCAAGAGCTCGGGACCGAAGGCGATCGGGAATTTGTAGTCCGGTGCGCCAAAAATCTTTTCGGCGGCTTCGCGCTGGGCCTTGATGGCCGACAGGCTGCGGGCTGCGACGGCAGCTTCGATTGCGGTTGCCGGAATGCCCATGTTCTGCGCTTCGATCGCCGACCACTTGCCGGTGCCCTTCTGGCCGGCCTTGTCGAGGATGACGTCAGGCATGGCGCTACCCGTTGCCGGGTCCCTGGCAGCCAGGACCTTTTCGGTGATCT
Organism: Martinezella calliandrae; assembly: GCF_030272695.1. Taxonomy (GTDB): domain Bacteria; phylum Pseudomonadota; class Alphaproteobacteria; order Rhizobiales; family Rhizobiaceae; genus Rhizobium; species Rhizobium calliandrae. Next base: position 71,804 of record NZ_JARFYN010000008.1, on the reverse strand, counting down.
CGATGAGGTAGGAATTCAGCCTGCCCTTGTTCCATTCGCCGAAGATGCTGCTGATCTCGGCCGCGTTCTTGCCGAGGCCGTCGCGCAGGATGCCGTAGATCTCGGCGATCATCTGCATGTCGGCATATTCGATGCCATTATGGATGGTCTTGACGAAATGACCGGCGCCGTCATTGCCGAGCCAGGCGACGCAGGGATCGTCCTTGTACTTGGCAGCAATCGACGTCAGCACTTTCTCGACGCGCTTGTAGGACTCTTCGGTGCCGCCGACCATGATCGACGGGCCATGGCGCGCACCTTCCTCACCACCCGAGACGCCCATGCCGATGAAGGTCAGGCCGGTATCCTTCAGACGGTCGAAACGCGCGATCGTATCGCGGAAATTGGCATTGCCGGCGTCGATCATGATGTCGCCCTTGTCGAGGTGCGGCTGCAGCGCCGCCATCTGCTGGTCGACCGGCTCGCCGGCTTTGATCATGATGATGATTGGCCGCGGCGGACGGATCGCTTCGACGAATTCCTCGATCGTTTTGCAGGGGATGATCTTGTCCTTCAGCGCACCTGCGTTCGCGTAGAATTCGTCCGTCACCTGCGGCGTGCGGTTGAATACCGCGATTTTATTGCCCTTCTCGGCAATGTTGAGCGCCAGATTCGATCCCATGACAGCGAGACCGATCAGTCCGATTTCTGCCTTTTCCACGACAATCCTCCAATGAACCGCTTACCGCGCCCGCGCGTCCCCCGGGAGGGACAAACAAAAAACGCAGTAACACTTTGAAATGACACATAACCCGAAAATCGACTCCGATTTTCGGGTTATGTGTTAGACCGATGTTGTTGCACTCCGGGCGTGAAACGGCAAGCCTTTGACAGCCCCGAATCGTCTCCATTGCAGGACCGTGCAAGAATACCGCAGCATCTTTCAAGAGCTGAGCTTCTCCGTTCGGTTCACGATGACCCACCCGGCAGTTCATCAAATACGAATATACAGGAGGAGGTATTCATGTCGACCATGACCGCAAAGATCGTACACATCTCCATCGATCGGAATTGGAAGGAAGTCTACGGCTTTGCCGGCCGACCGGAAAACATGCCGCTCTGGGCCTCCGGCCTCGCATCCGGATTGGAGCAGGATGGCGAGGATTGGATCGCCACGGGCATTCTCGGCACCGTCCGCGTCAGTTTCACCGCTCGCAACGAATTCGGCGTCATCGATCACACGGTGACGATCGGATCCGGCTTGAAGGTCTATAACGCCCTTCGGGTCGTGCCGAATGGCACTGGCTGCGAGGTGATGTTCACGCTGCTTAAGCTCCCCGGCATGACAGACGATGAATTCGCTCTAGACGCGGCACATGTGCTTAAGGATCTCAGCACATTGAAATCCCTGATGGAACGATAAGGAACAGCTAGAGCGAGCGCAGAGTCCAATCGACGATTTCCGCGGTCACGCCGGCAAAGGCGGTATCGAGCCCCCTCACCAAATCGGGGTTGCTGCTGCCATTGACTGGCACAACCCTTCGGAAGACGTTCTGCGCCTTAACCGTGCCTGACTTGTCATTGAGGATCTTCACCGAAATTTCAACGACGGCGGACCTGCGACCTGCCACCGATTCGATCTCGAAGGAGCGGATATCGGTGACGATCTGATAGTCGATCGCAAGCCCCTGCCCCGGCACACCGACACCGCCGAGCTTGCCGGTATTTTCGAAAGCCTCGACCAGCTTCGACTGCACCATCCGGCTCAGCCTGTCGCTCCACTGCGACCTGCCGAGATATTGAATCTCCGAGGGTGAAACCCGCACGACAATCTGGTTGCTGTCGAGCGCCTGCAGTGCCGTCGGCGGCGGGATCAGGATTTGCCGGCCCTTGAGCGACGGACCCGTCGCCTTGACCGAAGCGGAAAGATCATAGGTGTCGTTGACGGCGGCTGAACCGCAGCCGCTAAGCAAGGCTGAAAGCAGTGGCAGAATGATCGCTGCCTTTCGATACACCTGATAACGCTCACGAGAAACGCAACCGACCATATTCTGCCTGTCCCTTGCAGCCCAAAAATTGCTTTTCATCAACGCCGCGCCCGTCCGTCATATTGCTTGACGGTATCGCCGCCGAAAATCAGGCGCTGCGGATTGCGGTCGAAATTCGTAATTGTGTTATTAAGATTGCCAACCGTACCTCTCATGTCATTGATGAGAGTCTGTAGATCGCGCAGGCCACCGCTCGAAAATCTCTGCAGATTGTCGGCAATCGGCCCGATCCGTGCATTGAGATTGTCCGCCAACGTTTTGTAGGACTGCAGTGTGTCCCTGGCTTCGACAAACAGCGACTTCGTGTCACCCGAGCCGAGCAGCTCATCGACCTTGGTCAAAATGCCGTCGACCTTGCTGGAGGCAGAGTTCAGCTTTGCGGAAATATCCTTGGCATTGGCGATCGTCTGATCGATATCCTGCTGGCGAGCCGCAACCGTATTGGCAACATCTCGGATCGAGATGACGGCTTTCCTCGCATCCTTGGTCACTTCGGCGATATCGTCTATGGAACCCTTCACCTTGTTGGGATCGATCTGCGCCACGATCTGGTCGACGCGCTCCAGCGTCTTTTGCGCCTTTTGACCGAAGGCCGTGTAGGTCTCAGCTGTCTCCTTGAAGCTTGCAATGGTCGCCTTCAGATCGGTCGATGCATCAGCCACATTCGCGGTGATCTTGTCGGCATTATTGACGACATCGTTGATCTTATTGGCATCAACCGCGCGCACCAGCTTCTCGATCGCATCCAGCGTCGATTGGACGCGTGGCGACACGCTCTTGATGGTATCGGAGAGCTGTCCGACGCTGGCGAGGAACTTGTCGATATTGCCGGAGTTATCAGCGAGCGCCTTGGAGAACTTCTGGGCATTGCGCACCGTATCGGTCAGCGGTCCGCGTGAATCGGAGATGAAGCCTTGAATGTCGCCGATCGTGTCGTTGGCACGGTTAAGGATCTTGTCGGCGGTGTTGAGCAGGTTCGTGACACTCGACTGGTCGGCGAGCAGCACCGCTCGCTTACCAGTTTCGATCGACCGCTTAAGAATGTTCTCGTCACCGTTGCGACCGCCGGAAAGCTCAATATAGGCTGCACCGGTCAGGCCCTGAATTTCCAGGATGGCCCTCGTGGACGTATAGACCGGCGCATCGGCGCGAACCTCGGTGAAGGCCAGCGAATAGTTCGGATCATCGGCGTCGATCGAAAGCCCCAGCACCGAGCCGACCTGAATGCCATTGAAGCGAACGGGCGAACCGACGCTCAGCCCGTTTGCGGAGCCTGGAATGCGAACCACCAGCTCGGCCATCGGACCACCGCGGCCATATTCCGCCATCCAATAGACAAAGCCGAAGGCGGCGGCGATGACCAGCAGCGTGAAGAACCCGACGATCGTGTAGTTGGCTTTGGTTTCCATTGTTCCAGTTACTTCTTGCGGCTGTCGGCGCCAGCGCCATTGTGATTCCCGATGTCCTGCCGCGGCACGATTGATCGCGCACGTTTGCCCCGGAAATAGGACTGCACCCAAGGGTCGTCGCAGGCGAGCATGTCCTCAACCGTACCCTCCACCAATACCCGTTTATGTCCGAGAACGGCAATACGATCGCAGACGGAAAAAAGGCTGTCGAGGTCGTGGGTCACCATATAAACGGTCAGGCCGAGCGTGTCGCGCAGCTTGGCAATCAGCTCGTCGAATTCTGCAGCGCCGATCGGGTCAAGGCCGGATGTGGGCTCATCCAAGAAAACAAGATCGGGGTCGAGGGCGAGCGCCCTCGCAAGGGCGGCGCGTTTGATCATGCCGCCGGAAAGCTCGGACGGATATTTATCGGCGGCATCGGCAGCAAGGCCGACCATGCGAATCTTCAGATGCGCCAGCTCGTCCATCAGAGCCTGCGGCAGATCGAGATATTCCCGCATTGGAACCTGGATGTTCTCCTTGACCGTCAGAGAGGAAAACAGAGCTCCCTGTTGGAACAGCACGCCGAGGCGCATATCGAGCTTGTTACGCTCCGGCTCTAAGAGCTTGTCATAATCTTCGCCGAGGATCTCGATCTTGCCGGAACGGCGTGGCAACAGCCGTAGCACCGTGCGCAGCAGCACCGACTTGCCCGCGCCGGATGCGCCGACGAAACCCAGGATTTCGCCGCGATAAATATCAAGGTTCAGTTTGTCGAGCACCACTTTCGATCCGAAAGCGACAGTGACATCTCGTGCGGAAAGCACGATATCTCTGCCCTGCTCATCCTTATCCAACGGGATTTCCGAGTGAAGCGCGCTCATCCTTGCCGGCCCTCAGAAATCGATTGCTGCGTAGAACATGGCAAACAGCCCGTCCATCAGGATGACGACAAAAATCGACTTCACGACGGATTGGGTCACATGCTGGCCGAGCGATTCGGCGCTGCCACCGACCTTCAGCCCTTCGACTGCAGCAACTATGCCGATGACCAGCGCCATGAACGGCGCCTTGATCATGCCCGAGATGACGGTGGAGAGACTGACCGCTTCGTGCAGGCGTGAAACGAAGGTCGCGAAGGTGATGCCGGAATAGGCCCAAGCCACCACCGCCGCGCCGGCAAGCGAGGCAAAATTGGCAAGGATGGTCAGCAGCGGCAATGCAACCGTCAATGCCACCAGTCGCGGGAAGATCAGAACGCCGACCGGGTTCAGACCCATGACCTTCAGGGCGTCGACTTCTTCGCGCATCTTCATCGAACCAATCTCTGCCGTAATGGCGCTGCCCGAACGGCCGGCGATCATGATGGCGGTCAGCAGCACGCCGATTTCGCGCAGTTGCAGGATACCGACGAGATCGACAACGAAGATTTCGGCGCCGAAATAGCGGAGCTGGAACGCACCCTGCTGTGCGATGATCGCGCCGATCAAAAAAGACATCAGCAAGATGATCGGCACGGCGCGCACGGCCATGTGGTCGATCTGATTGACGATCGAAGCGGGCGAAACACCGCTGCCGCGGCCGAACTTGAGCTGCGCTCCCCGCACCGCCGAACCGAGAATATACATCGCTGCGATGAAGTTGCCCCAGATATCGTAGACGCTCTCGCCGATCGGGGCGAATATCCGTTCGGCTAAGGATTTCTTTGGCCTGGGCTCCGCCGCCTCGCCGTTCGGTTGTTCGGCAAAAGCGGTAAGAAGCTCGTCGATATGGGGGGTTGAGCCTTCGATCCTGACGCTGACACCGTGCGCTTCCTGGCTCTCCTTCAGGCGACGGATCAGCAGCGCGCCGGCAGTATCGACGTCGGAGAGATCGGAAAGATCGATCACCACCTGACCGTTGCTGCGCTGTTTCGTCAGCTGGTCGAGCTGCCGCAGCACGCCATGCACATTCGCACTGCGCCAATTGCCTTCCAGCCGATAGCGACGCCCGCTGCCATCAGGCTCGTCATCGATCCTCGGTGCATCGGTTATCTGTTCAGCTGCGTTCAAACTCATGCGTCTTTCAGGTCTTGCGGCACAATCGCCGACTCGGGAAAATCCCGGGTCGACGCTAATGGTTAATACACTGTGTGCATAGCCGCTTTCTATGCCGCGCCGATGTCAAACTATGCTATAGAATCTTGATATCCAAATGAATTCGTCTGACGCCTCAGGATGCCTCGCTCGCTCTTGCGCCGAACGCGGGGCCGCGAGACTGAAGATTGCGGGCGAAGAATACCATGGCGAGGCCGAACGCGGCGACGCCAGCCATTATATAGTAGCTGGAAAGACCGAGCCACGCATAGAGATAGCCTGACGCCAGGGTCATCAGCCCGAGGAACATGCCGTTATAAAAGAAATAGGCACCCTGAGCCGACGCCTCCTGGGTCTCCTGGACCGACGCGACAATGCGGCGCTGAATGCCGGTATGGACGCAGGCATAGGTGCAGGCATGGAAACATTGCAACACGAAATAGCCGATGAAACCGAGATTGATCGGAAACAGGATCCAGCGCAGGACGCACATGCTCGAGCCGAAGAAAATCAGCGTCCAGGCACTGAAGCGGCGGTTCAGCATTCGGGACATGAAGAAAACCATCACCTCCGCGGTGACCCCTATGCTCCAGAGCACGGCGATCTGCGTGCCGGAAAAACCGAGATCCCGCCAATAGATCGACGCGAATGTATACATCATTGCATGGCTCGACTGCTGCACCGACACACCGATCATGCTGATCAGCAACTTCGGTGAGCGCAGCCCGCTGCCCGTCGATGCCTGCAGGTTGATTGGCTGGTTGCGTCGGCGTGTCGGCCCGATGCGCGGACAGAAGAAGGCCATCATCGTTGTCAGGACAAAGCCGCCGACCATGGTCGGCAGAACCATGGTGCCGCCCCATCTGCCGATTATCTGACCGCCGACAAGCGTGGAGAAGATGAAAGCGATCGATCCCCAGACGCGCATCGAGCCGTAATCGAACCCCCAGCGCCGCACGCCGGAAACGGCGATCGATTCCACGATCGGTACGTAAGGTGCATATGTCGCACCCTGAATGCTGTAAACCAGCAACACCGGCCAGAAATCGCTTGTCCAGTAAAGCGCAATCGCGGTCAAGAGCGACAGCGCGCCCGACCAGAACAGCACATTCGCACGTTCCTCCACGCGATCGGCAAGCATGCCGACGATCGGTATAACGAGAACGCGCACCACCATCGGTACGGCGAGAATAAGACCGATCTCGCGATCGCCGAAATTCAATCCAGACAGCCACACGGGGAAAAATGGCAGCGCAATCCCGTTGACGAGCAAGGGAGCACAATAGGACAAGGCGCTGCGCAAACGAAAATAGGGAGGCGCACCCTCGCCCTGCAGAGATTTTGTAGCGGGAATCATGACAGACCTGAAGGGAAACTGATTTTTCCCTATCATCCTATCGTGATTACGACTATGGCGAGAAATAGTCCTGCCGAAACGTTTCGGGGAAAATATTAGACTATCGCCAGGTCGCAACGATCAAGAATTGTGACGAACCGTTATCGGAGCTGTGAAGCGGCGGCATAACTACGCCGCCTGAGCCCCAAGCGCCTTCGGCAGATCCTCGACGGTTGCGCCGGCGGCCTGCGCTTCGGCAATCGACTGCCAGGTGATCAGCTCGAAAGTACCGTCTTCGTGTTCGGCAATCGCCGTGCAGCTTTCGACCCAATCACCGGTATTGATATAGCGGATGCCATCAAGGTTCTCGATGACAGCGTGATGGATATGGCCACAGATGACGCCATCGGCATCATTGCGCCTCGCCTCTTCAACCACGACGCGTTGGAACTCGCCGATGAAATTGACGGCATGCTTGACCTGAAGCTTCGCCCAGGCCGAGAACGACCAGTAGGGCATGTTCAGGCGGCGGCGAACCGCGGCGAGACCGATGTTGATGAAGATCGCCATATCGTATGCCCAATCGCCGAGATAGGCGAGCAGACGCGCGTTGCGGACGACGACATCAAATTCATCGCCATGCAGGACAAGATATTTCTTCCCGTCAGCGGTCTCGTGGACCGCCCGCTCGGCGACCTCGATGCCGCCGAAGTGCATGCCGGGAAAGTCGCGCAGGAATTCGTCGTGATTGCCGGGGATGTAGACGATACGCGTCCCCTTGCGCGCCTTGCGCAGCAGTTTCTGCACAACGTCGTTGCAATCCTGCGGCCAATACCAATTGCGCTTCAGGCGCCAGCCGTCAACGATATCGCCGACAAGGAAGATGGTGTCGGCTTCGTGATAGCGCAGAAAATCGAGAAGATAGTCCGCCTTGGCCGCTTTCGAGCCTAGGTGCACATCGGAAATGAACAGCGTTCGAAATCGCCTGACATCCATGTTTTCATTCACGAACTTTATGCTCGTGCCCTACCTACGTTGGCTATTCCAAAATCAGACTCGTGTTTCAGGATGATGACAAATTCTGTGTGGAGGAACTTACCGTGGGCAATCAGCCGCGCTTTGCAGCTATAGCGAGATCGGGTCGATCGGTTGTAAAACTGGCGACACCGAAGCGGAACATCGCCTTGGCCGCTTCACTCGTATGAGCCGCCCAGCCATGGACCGTCACACCATCTCTCCTTAAAAGGTCCAACACAGCGGCATCGATGAGGTCGGCGCGCAATGCAATCTCGCGAATGCCAGATTTGCCGAGCGCGGCAATGACCCCTCTCCAGCCGATCTGGGCCACGGTCTGGGGCGAGCAGAGAAAAATGAAGCCAAGGAGTTCGCCGACATTCAGGCCGCGCTCGTCGAGTGCGGCGGCGAAGGCTTCCAAGCGCGAGAGCGCGAAACTCGTCACCATCGTGCGCGTCAGCATATCGGTTGCCAACAACTCGTCGACAATGCGACTTTCCATGCCCTCGTAGGGTTTGCCGTCCACTCTCGTCTTGATTTCCAACCGGAGATCGACCGCGGACGGTCCGAAAATGTCGATGGTTTCGGCAAGCGTCGGGATCGTCTCGCCACCGCTGCCGATGACGATATGCCGCATCAGTTCGTCATAGCTTAAATCGGCGATCGCGCCCTTGCCGTCCGTCATGCGGTCGATCAGCGCATCGTGATGGACAACGAGCTTGCTGTCCCGCGTCTGATGCACGTCGAATTCGACCAGATCGACATCAAGTTTGGCGGTTTCGGAAAAGGCAAGCCGGGTGTTTTCAGGCCAAAGATGCGAGCCGCCGCGATGGGAAGCGATGAGGGGCATGGGGGTTCCTCTGTTTGTCGCTCTCATAGGCCTGCGCCGTGAACCCCGTGTGACGCATTAGCCCTGCGCTTACCATTGGATCCGAAAGTCTAAGTTTCCGGACAGGAAAAACAATTGTGAAAAAGCCGCCGCAAAAAACCTTTCCTCTGCGTCAATTGCATACTGTGCACCCTGAGGGATTGATGTATGCAGGTGGTTCAAATGCGAGCGCAAGCAGGAACGGAGGGCGTAATGGATACGCACGATACATCGAAGGCAGCCAAGAACATGGCGAGCGGCAATCTCGACGAACAGGCTCTCTTCTTTCATCGCTATCCCCGTCCCGGCAAGCTCGAAATCCAGGCAACGAAGCCGCTCGGCAACCAGCGTGACCTGGCGCTCGCCTATTCTCCTGGGGTTGCCGCGCCTTGCCTGGCCATTCGCGACAATCCGGAAACGGCCTTCGACTACACGTCTCGGGGTAATCTTGTTGCGGTCGTATCCAACGGTTCGGCCGTTCTCGGTCTCGGCAATATCGGCCCGCTTGCCTCCAAGCCGGTCATGGAAGGCAAGGCCGTCTTGTTCAAGAAGTTCGCCGGCATCGATGTTTTCGATATCGAAGTCGCCGCACCCACCGTCGATGAGATGGTCAGCTCGATTTCGGCCCTGGAGCCGACCTTCGGCGGCATCAATCTGGAAGATATCAAGGCACCCGAGTGCTTCGACGTCGAGCGCCGCCTCCGCGAAAAGATGGAAATCCCGGTTTTCCACGACGACCAGCACGGCACCGCCATCATCGTCGCCGCCGCCATCCTGAACGGGTTGGAATTGGCTGGCAAGAAGATCGAAGAGGTCAAGATCGTCGCCTCGGGCGCCGGTGCTGCGGCACTCGCCTGCCTCAACCTGCTCGTCATCCTCGGCGCACGGCGCGAGAACATCTGGGTTCATGATATCGAAGGCCTGGTCTATAAGGACCGCAACGTCCTGATGGACGAATGGAAGTCGGTCTATGCCCAGGACAGCGACAAGCGCGTGCTTGCCGAATCCATTCCAGGCGCCGACGTCTTCCTCGGCCTGTCGGCTGCCGGCGTGCTGAAGCCCGAGCTTCTCGAACAGATGGCGCAAAAGCCCTTGATCATGGCGCTCGCCAACCCGACGCCGGAAATCATGCCGGACCTTGCTCGCGCCGCCCGCCCGGACGCGATGATCTGCACCGGCCGCTCGGATTTCCCGAACCAGGTCAACAACGTCCTCTGCTTCCCATATATCTTCCGTGGCGCGCTCGATTGCGGCGCCAAGACGATCAATGAAGAGATGAAGATGGCCGCCGTGCGCGCCATCGCCGCTCTCGCCCGCGAAGAGCCCTCCGATGTTGCCGCCCGCGCCTATACCGGCGAAACGCCGGTCTTCGGGCCGAACCACCTGATCCCTTCGCCCTTCGATCCACGCCTCATCCTGCGCATCGCGCCGGCCGTGGCCAAGGCGGCCGCCGACAGCGGCGTGGCGCTGCGCCCGATCCCGGATTTCGACGCCTATATGGACGAGCTCAACCGCTTCGTCTTCCGCTCCGGCTTTATCATGAAGCCGATCTTCGCGGCCGCCAAAATTGCCGAACGCAAGCGCGTCGTCTTTTCCGAAGGCGAAGATGAGCGCGTGTTGCGCGCCGCCCAGGTTCTTCTCGAAGAGGGCACCGCCGTTCCGATCCTGATCGGACGCCCCTCCGTTATCGAGACACGTCTCAAGCGCTACGGCCTGAAGATCCGGCCGAATACGGATTTCGCCGTCATCAATCCGGAAGACGATCCGCGCTTTCGCGAATATGTCGACCTTTATTTCTCGATGGTTGGGCGTAGCGGTGTCATTCCGGAGGCGGCGCGAACGATCGTGCGTACCAACGCGACCGTCATTGGCGCCCTGGCGCTGAAGCGCGGCGAGGCCGACGCGCTGATCTGCGGTCTCGAAGGCCGTTATGAGCGCCACCTGCGCGTCGTCCGCCAGATCATCGGCAAACGCGAAGATGTCCGCGACTTCTCCGCGCTCAGCCTGCTGATCTCGCAGCGCGGCGCCACCTTCTACACCGACACCTATGTCACATTTAACCCGACTGCCGAGGAAGTCGCCGAGTCGGCGGTGCTGGCGGCCGAGGAGATCAAACGCTTCGGCATCTCGCCGCGGGTGGCCCTCGTCTCGCATTCGAACTTCGGCTCGCGGGAATCGGAAAGCGCAACCAAGATGCGCAATGCTCTGGCGCTTGTCCGCGAAATGGCACCGGAATTGGAAGCCGACGGCGAAATGCATGGCGACAGCGCCATCTCCGAGAGCCTGCGCCGCCATGTCATGCCGGACAGCACGCTCTCCGGCGAAGCGAACCTACTGGTCTTCCCGAACCTCGACGCAGCCAATATCACCCTCGGCGTGGTCAAGACCATGACCGACGGCCTGCACGTCGGCCCGATCCTGCTCGGCACGGCACTTCCCGCCCACATCCTGTCGCCCTCCGTCACCTCGCGCGGCGTCGTCAACATGGCCGCCCTTGCGGTGGTTGAAGCCTCTCAGCCGAATTAAGCCAACACCCGCCTTGGACGCCCGCCCCCAGGGGCGGTCGTCGTCAAGGCGCCGGCGGCCAACCGCTCTCGAAATTGCCGGTGCGTGCGCAGTCCCCGACAGGAGGTCTTGCAGAGCATCCTTAAAAATAGAGCCTACGCTTCGACTCTCATCGGTTCGTAAAAATTGCACGGCGAAAGCACATTTCTGATAGGAACGTTGTTAAGCTCCATGCTGTATCGTTGTCTGGGTCGATCCGCTTTCGAAGAGCAAAATTGTGAACCGCGGCAGAAATTTTTCCTCTTGTCTTTTGCTGTCCCTGTCGGTGACGGCGCCGGCCTTAGCGCAGACGAACACCATTTGCGACGAGTTGCGCGGCCGATATGCCAATGTCACCGAAGTCATCGGTGCCAGCGCCGAGACGCGGCAGCTTTCACGCGCCATCGTCCGCCAAAATGTCGTGATCCGGCAGTTGAGGAGCGATATGCGCAATCAGGGCTGCACTGTCGACAGCAGCGTGGTGATCTTCGGCTCAGGCTCTGGGGACAGCGGCGCCTGCGATGAGATGCAGAGGTCGCTTGATCGGATGGAGCAGGACCTTGGTTCGCTGATGGATGAGCGAGAGCTGAGCTTGACCCGCGTCGACGCCGAGGGTGCGCAGCGTCGGCAATTGCTGTCCGCCATGCAGCGGAATGGCTGCAGCATTCCGGCTTCTGCCGAGCCCGACACCGTCATCAACACCAGATTGAAACCGGAGCCCTATGCGCCTGAACAGCAGTCGCTGGTAGAACCGGAGAGCTCGATCACGACAATTGAGACGCCGAGGCCTAAACCCGATTTTACGTTACCGCAAGGGCAGGCGCCGGTGACCACCGCGCCGGCGATCACTCAAATTCAGCCAAAACAGCTGCCACCCGATCGGCCCTACGATCCCACAACAAACAAGGTGCGTCAGGTCGGACCGCAATTCCTGGATCCCGACCAGGGCAGCCTCGATCTCAAGCATCCGAAGGCGGCTGGTCCGCAGCCCGCCCAATAGACCCTTTGATCAATAAGACGATCGCTCCATCCCGTCTCTTGCGCCAGGCCTCCTTATGTGCGACCGGACGCATCCCTCACAGAACGATCGCCGCCGCGCTCCAAGAGTAGGCGCACTGTCTCCACCTGTGCACTGAGGATCGCAAAGCCGAGCGGCGTCAACCAATCGCGCTCTGGGCTCGCCTGTCAGGGTCGACGCGAATCGCCGAAGCGGATGTTCATCTGATCAGGATGCTTATCCAGAATGTGCGGCCAATTGCCCAACTTGACCAAAGGCAGCAGCGCCAAAGTTGTCGGGAAGTGGATGGGGTGGAGCAATTGAAACCCGGAGCATGGCTTCCAGCTACCGATAATGGGGGCAGCAACGCTGCTTTCCGTGGTAGCATCAGGTGGGCCTTGCCCTTCCCGCGGATCGGATGCGCCCTGCGAACGATCCGAAATTTATAGTGAGCACTGACCTGTCCAGCGAGATCAAGCCGGCTCGTAACGGACATAGGCGAACTCGTCGCCATTGGGCGCCCAGTTCGGCACATTGATCGTGCCCTGCCCGCCGAAGAGCTCGAACAACGTCGTCAAATTGCCGCCGTCCATATCCATAAGCCGCAGCCGGACATTTAGATCACGCGGATGGTCGAAGACATCGGGATCGTAGGAGATCAGCACGACCTTGTCGTTCTTCGGCGACGGATGGGCGAACCAGTTGCCGTAATTGTCTTTGGTGATCTGCTGCAGCCCGCTGCCGTCAGGACGAATACGCCAGATCTGCATCAGGCCGGTGCGGCTGGAGTTGAAATAGATCCAATGTCCGTCGGCAGAATAGTCAGGCCCGTCATTGCGGCCCTCGCCATGCGTCAGTCGTATCTCCTGGCCGCCATCGATCGAAATCGTGTAGATATCGAAGATGTCATCGCGAATGCCGCAATACGAAAACCGCCGACCGTCGGGCGACCATCCATGAAAATAGGATGGCAGGTTGCGTGTCACTTGCCGCGGCGTTCCACCTTCGGCGGGCAGGACATAAATGCAAGACTTGCCATGTTCTGTCTTGTCTGAAATGGCGATCAGCGAACCGTCGGGCGATATGCCATGGTCGTTGTTACATAGCCTCGCAAAGCCGGTATCGACCTGAACGGCCTTGCCCCTGCCGTCGAGCGGTAGCCGATAAAGCAATCCGTCGCCGTTCAGCAATAGATAGCGCCCATCCGGAGAAAAATTCGGCGCCTCGACCAGCCGCTCCGTCTGCCAGACCACGCGATTTTCACCGGTGCGGATATTGTAGATCTCGACCGAACTGCGCATTGCTTCTCCACTCGCCATTAGGCGCCGCGATCAACGATCGCGAAACCGGTTGGTGATCGGATAGCGCCGATCACGACCGAAATTCTTCTTGGTGATCTTCACGCCCGGCGCCGACTGGCGACGCTTATATTCGGCGAGATAAAGCAGATGTTCAACACGATGGACGGTCGCGACATCGTGCCCGCGTGCGACGATTTCCTCGACGGCCATTTCCTTTTCCACCAGGCATTCCAGGATATCGTCGAGCACCGGATAGGGCGGCAGCGAATCCTGGTCCGTCTGGTTCGCTCGCAGCTCGGCTGACGGCGCCTTGTCGATGATGTTGGCGGGGATCACTTCACCCGATGGGCCAAGCGCACCCGGCGGCACATGCAGATTGCGCCAGCGCGACAGCGCATAGACCTGCATTTTGTAGAGGTCCTTGATCGGGTTGAAACCGCCGTTCATGTCGCCATAGAGGGTCGCATAGCCGACCGACATTTCCGACTTGTTGCCAGTTGTCACGACCATTGAGCCGAACTTGTTCGAGATCGCCATCAGGATCGTGCCGCGGGCACGGCTCTGCAGGTTCTCTTCGGTAATGCCGCTGTCGGTGCCTTCGAACAGATCCGAAAGTGCCGAGGTGAAGCCGGTCACCGGCTCCTCGATCGGCACGATATCGTAGCGGCAGCCGAGCGCCTTGGCGCAATCGGCGGCGTCTTTGAGCGAAGCCTCCGAGGTATACCGGTACGGCAACATGACGGTCCGCACCCGCTCTTCGCCGAGCGCATCGACGGCGATCGCCGCACAGATTGCCGAGTCGATACCGCCGGAAAGTCCGAGAACGACCGATTTGAAGCCGTTCTTGTTCACATAGTCGCGGAAGCCCAGCAGGCAGGCACGGTAATCGGCCTCTTCGGCTTCCGGGATATGCGCCATCGGCCCTTCGGTGCAGTGCCAGCCGTTATTGTTCTTCTTCCAGGTGGTCACCGCCAAAGCGGTCTCGAACTGGCTCATCTGAAATGCCAGAGTTTTGTCGGCGTTGAAGCCGAAGCTTGCGCCGTCGAAAACCAGCTCGTCCTGCCCGCCGACCTGGGCTGCATAGATGAGCGGCAATCCGGACTCGATCACCTGGCGGAGCGCGACCTGATGACGGACGTCGACCTTGCCGCGATAGTAAGGTGAGCCGTTCGGAACCAGGAGAATTTCCGCCCCGGCTTCGGCCAGCGTTTCGCAAATGCCGAGATCGTTCCAGATCTCCTCGCAGATCGGAATGCCGATCCGGACACCCCGAAAATTGACCGGCCCCGCGATGGTACCTTCGTCGAAGACCCGCTTCTCGTCGAACTCGCCATAGTTTGGCAGATCGACCTTGTCCCTGATGAAAATGACCTTGCCGCCGTCAAGCACAGCGACGGAGTTGTAGCGGCCCGTCTCGTCCTGGCGCGGAAAGCCGATGATCACACCCGGTCCGCCATCGGCGGTATCGGCGGCCAGCTTCTCCACAGCTTTCCAGCAGGCGCGGATAAAGGCCGGTTTCAGCACCAGATCCTCCGGCGGATAGCCAGAGATGAACAGCTCCGTCAGGAACACGAGATGCGCGCCTTCGCGCGCCGCCTCAACCCGCGCTTCCCGCGCCTTGGCAAGGTTTTCGGCAACATCGCCGACCGTCGGATTGAGCTGAGCGACGGCGATGCGGATGGTGTGAGTGATGGGGCTTTGTTCTGTCATGCCATATATTTAGCGAGCGCATTCCTGTTGCGCAACAGCCTTCGGCTGTGTTCGCGCGCCAAAGAGCGCGGTGCTCGCATAGGCGGTAGTTTCCGACTAAAAATACTAAGCAGGCCTTGCGATTCATCCGGTATTCATGACAAAGGAGCGACACCTATGTGAACGATCTATAACATTTCGGAGAGGCCGGTGGTTGCCTTAGTACCAAGTTCTGCGTCGGCAGCCAGGCTCGCCATTTTGCAAAAACTTGCCGCGGCGCAACAACGATCGACGGCTTTACGTCAGTTTCTCAGCCTTATGCAGACTTTCCTGCTTGCGCTCCTGACGGTTATCGCCGTCGAATGGGTTGCGCGCGGCGAACTGACGGATATTGCGGGCTATTTCATTTCGCCCATTCGTCCCGCATTCACGACGGTTGGCGTCGTCATGCTATTGATGCTGGTGCTCGACGCCATCTTCGGCCGCAATCATCAATCGATATTGGTGATTGCCCCTTTAGCCTTGATCCCAGCTTTCATTTCCAGTGAGAAGCAGCATTATCTCTCCGATCCGCTCTACCCCTCGGATTTGCTTTTTGCCCGTCAGATCATGGAGCTTATGCCGGTGATGCTGCGCGAGCGGCCATGGACCGCGGTTGCGGTCGTTGTCGGCACTGTTGCCTCGATCGCTGGCCTCGCCCTTCTCTGGCGCTATTTCTGGCGATATGCGGCAACGCTTTCGCACAATGCCAGGATCGCACGGTTCTCCATCTGCCTGCCGCTAATGGCTGTCTTTGCCTCGCAGATGGATCCAACGCAAAATTCGCTCATCCGGGAAAAGCTGCGCATCATCCCCATCGTCTGGGATCAGAAGGAAAACTACGCCTATAACGGTTTCTTGATGGCCTTCTTGCTGAACCTGCCGATGGCCGATGTCAAAGCGCCAGCGGGTTACGGGCAAGCTGCGATCGATGCCATACCCGCCCGCAATTACGGTTATCTTTCAAGCCCAAGCGAAAAGCCCGACGTCATCATGCTGATGAGCGAGTCTCTCTGGGATCCGACCAGGCTTTCCAATCTGACCTTTAAGCCCGATCCCATGGCCAACATACGCGCGGCACAATCAGGCCATGTATTCTCCCCCGAATTCGGCGGCATGACAGCCAATGTCGAGTTCGAGGCGCTGACCGGGTTCTCCAATGCTTTCCTGCCTTCCGGCAGCATTCCCTACCAGCAATATATCCGCCGGCGAATGCCCTCGCTTGCGACCTTCTTCCGCGGCGAAGGTTATGCTGCGCGCGCCATGCACCCATTCAGCGGCTGGTTCTGGAACCGCAACGAAGTCTACAAGGCTTTCGGTTTCGAGGAATTCCTCACAGAGGAGACCATGCCGCCTATGGACAAGCGTGGCCTTTTTTCCGCCGACGGTTCGTTGATGAAGGAAATCATGCGTGAGGGCGACGCGACGGAGCGACCGTTCTTCTTCTTTGCCGTTACCCTGCAGGGTCACGGTCCCTATGAACCGCATCGCTACGCCGACAATACCGTCGACATCGCGGGCGATCTCAGCGATGCCAATCGCGACACGCTCGCGACTTACTCGCAGGGCGTTTTCGAGGCCGACCAGAGCCTGAAAATGTTGATGGACTGGGCTTTAAAGCGCGACCGCGAAACGATCATCGTCCTCTGGGGCGATCATCTGCCGCCGCTTGGCACGGTCTATCCGGATACGGGCTACATGGCCGAAAAGGTAGCGAACCGAAAAGCGCCGCTCGACGTGATGAGGCAAGAGCATGAGACGCCGCTGGTCATCTGGTCGAACAAGAAGGGCGTGCGCAGGGATATCGGTACGATCAGTCCATCGCAACTGCCCTATCACATCCTCAAGAGCGCCGGCTACGAGCACCCTTTCTACACAGGCTTTCTCGGTCGAGTGCAGAAGAAATACAACATCATCGATCGCTATCAGCTGGCGACGCGCGACGGTCAGGCCTTTCCGGATTGGTCTCGCAAGGATGAGAACCTCGATCAGGTGATGCGTGACTATCACTATCTGCAGCATGACGCGATGTTTGGGCGGGATTACGGTCTCGACCGATTCTTCCCATCGCACGCCCGGCTCATCGATGAGAACAGTTAGGCAGCGGCAATTTCCGCATTGCGTTTCCACTGGGCAATCGAATACTTGCGCCGAAAGCGATCAAGTCTTCGGAGTGTTCCCATGTATAATTTACCCAATTTCGTTCATCAGCATTTCGACAAGACCGCCGACGAGCTCGGCGATATCGAAAAGCGCGTGCTGAAAAAGGCGCATGAGCGGAAAATCGTTTCCACCGACATCAACGCCGCCTTCTCGGCCAAGGCATCCGTCGGCGAGCGCCTCGCAGACAGCATTGCCCGCGTCGGCGGCTCCTGGTCGTTCATATTGGCGTTCCTTGCTTTTCTCGTCGTCTGGTGCGTCATCAACACGATCGTGCTCGCCACCCGCGCCTTCGACCCCTACCCCTTTATCTTCCTCAACCTCGTCCTTTCCATGCTCGCGGCGATCCAGGCCCCGATCATCATGATGTCACAGAATCGCCAGGCTGAACGCGACCGCTTCGAGGCCGCGAAGGACTACGAAGTCAATCTCAAGGCTGAACTGGAAGTGCTCTCGCTGCACCAGAAGATCGACCTGCGTGTATTGACGGAGCTTGCAGCCCTGCGCGAGGAATTCGTAGAGCTCAACCGGAGAATCGAAGACAAGAGCGGCGAAAGGCCGATCATCTAAAAGCATATTGATATATGTGCTGGGGCAACCGATCGGTGCGAGGTCAATCGCCTGTGCGGAGCACCGAGCGCCCATTGGTAAGATCATTAATGAGTTGTGCCACGGCTTGGAAATCAGCTTGGGGCAGCTCAATTGTCGCATCGCAACCTTCATTGGTGAAGTGTTGTTCGACGACGCGAACCTGATCGAGAGAGGCGAGGCGTGCCTTCACGAGCGCCAAATCGCCAAACTGAATGTTCGCTTGCCCCGCAATCATTGGCAAAAAGGCGGTAAGCTTTGCTGCCCGCAGGCAAGCCGCAGCGGTGCCGCCATAGGCTCGCACGAGACCTCCCGTCCCGAGCAGTATGCCGCCGAACCACCTGGAAACCACCAAAAGCACACAATCGATCGATTGCCCGTCGATTGCCGCCAATATTGGCTTTCCGGCCGTACCGCCCGGCTCACCGTCGTCTGAAAAACGGTAGGCTTGTCCGATGCGCCAGGCCCAGCAATTGTGATTGGCCCCTGTAGCTGCGGCAATGGTTTGAAGAGCTGGTTTTGCTGTATCCTCGGAACCGATAGGGATTGCGACGGCGCGAAACGTACTCTTCTTGATGACCTGTTCGAAACTGCACTGTTCTTCAAGGCGAAACATCTTAATGCCAGCGGTATGAGGTGTGGCGCTCGCCTAAAAAGCAATCGCAGGAACTAAGTGCGGCAACCATGGTTTCTCCATAAATGATGGAGGCGAAAATGTATCGCGATTTGAGCGGGTTCTATCAAAGAAGAGGGCCCCCTGGGGAACCCGAAAAGAAGCCTCCGCGTTTGACGCCAGGGCAGCAGAAGTTGCTGATGTGGGCGCTTGGACTTGAACTCCTGTTCCTATTTCTTGCCCCGGTTGGCGGCGTCTCTGTCGTCAGCGCGTTCCTTTATATCGCGCGGTGATCGGATCGGCCCCCTTCTCCAGGCCGTGCTGACCAAGGACTATGCGGGCTTTGATGACGGAGAAATCCATCAACGGATGATGACGTCTCCGCGCCGGTTCGAACCCTTCGGACGCATCGCGCTTATCGACACGAACCTAATCCGAAGGCCCGGCTGTCAGCAGTCCCGGACGGCCCTGTCGGTACTGCGGCAGATCATCGGTGATTTCGTAGAAGTCGCCTTTGTCGGCGCAATAGATATGGTAGGCAAGCTTCAGGTCGCTCGGCCGGTCGAAGAGACCCGCCATGATCGAGATTTCCTCGGCGTTATCAGCCACCCAGAAAAGCGCGGAACCGCAAGTTCGGCAGAAACCGCGACGAGCAAAGGAGCTGGCACGATACCAGGTGATCGCCTCCTCCCCTTCGATCGTGATATTGCCGAGCGCAACGTTGGTCGCAGCGTAGTAAAGCCCCGTCTGCTTGCGGCACTGCGAGCAGTGACAAGCAACAACCTCCCGCAAAGGCCCGTATGTCTTGAAACGGACGCTGCCGCAAAGGCAAGCGCCGGTATGTTCAATATTCATGCTCACTCCTCTTCTTTTCATGGCAGCTTCGACGACGATGCCGGTTGCGTCAAATGCAAAGAAATGAAGCAGGCTTCAGCGAGATTGATTGCGAAAGCAGAAAAGCAAACGGGCCGGCATGAGCCGGCCCGTTCGCAAAATATGTTTTCCTAGAGCTCGCGATCAGCCGTGCGCGCGCAGACGCTTCTCGTCCCGGCCGCCCTTCATGCGTTCGGCGAGCAGGAAGGCAAGCTCCAAGGCCTGATCGGCATTGAGGCGCGGATCGCAATGCGTATGGTAGCGATCTTGCAAATCATCGGCCGTGACGGCGCGGGCGCCACCCGTGCATTCGGTGACGTCCTTGCCGGTCATCTCGATATGGATGCCGCCCGGATGCGTGCCTTCCGCGCGGTGTATCTGGAAGAAGCTTTCGACTTCCGACAGGATGCGCTCGAACGGCCGCGTCTTGTAGTTGTTGAGCGTAATCGTGTTGCCATGCATCGGATCGCAGGACCAGACGACCTTGCGGCCTTCGCGCTCGACCGCGCGAATGAGACGCGGCAGATTGTCGGCAACCTTTTCGTGGCCGAAACGGCAGATCAGCGTCAGGCGGCCGGCCTCGTTGGAAGGGTTAAGGATATCGATGAGGTTCAGCAGATCGTCAGCCTGCAGCGAAGGACCACACTTCAGGCCGAGTGGATTTTTGATGCCGCGGAAATACTCCACATGGGCGTGGTCGGCCTGGCGGGTGCGGTCGCCGATCCAGATCATGTGACCGGAGGTCGCGTACCAGTCGCCCGAGGTAGAATCGACGCGCGTGAACGCTTCCTCATAGCCGAGCAACAGTGCTTCATGGCTGGTGAAGAAATCCGTCTCGCGCAGACTTGGATTGCTCTCGGCGGTGATGCCGATCGCCTTCATGAAGTCCATGGTCTCGCTGATGCGGTCGGCGAGCTTGCGGTAGCGCTCGCCCTGCGGGCTGTCCTTGACGAAACCGAGCATCCACTTGTGCACGTTCTCGAGGTTGGCATAGCCACCCATGGCGAAAGCGCGCAGGAGATTGAGCGTCGCGGCCGACTGGCGATAAGCCATCAGTTGGCGCTCCGGATTGGGGATACGCGCTTCCTGAGTGAACTCGATGCCATTGACGATGTCGCCGCGATAGCTCGGCAGCGTCACGCCATCCTGGGTCTCGACGGCCGAAGAGCGCGGCTTGGCGAATTGACCGGCAATGCGGCCGACCTTTACGACAGGCAGCTGCGCACCAAATGTCAAGACGACAGCCATCTGCAGGAATGCCCGGAAGAAATCGCGTATCGTGTCGGCGCCGTGCTCGGCGAAGCTTTCGGCGCAGTCTCCGCCCTGCAGCAGGAAACCGTTACCTTCGGCGACATTGGCAAGATGTGCCTTCAGACGGCGAGCTTCACCGGCAAAAACGAGCGGCGGGTAGCTTGCAAGCTGTGCTTCCGTGGCTGCCAGCGCTGCCTGATCCGGATATTCCGGCACCTGCTGGATCGGTTTTTGCCGCCAACTGCTCGGTGTCCAATTTTCTGCCATCTCACTCACCTGTTTCCGCACTCGGTCTTCGCCAAGTGCCCGCCGTCACAAATAACGCGCGCTTATAAACCTTTGCCCGCCTCTTGCAAAGGCGGACCAACTGCTCGGTTGGTCTTTTATGCGCGGTGGAATTACTAGCCTATTCCTATACCCGCACGCCGTTGCGGATGCGATAGCTTGGCGTATACATCGTTACCAGTTCCTCGGAGGCCGTGGGATGTACTGCCATGGTGCGGTCGAAATCTTCCTTTGTGCAGCCGGCCTTCACGGGAATGCCAAGCAATTGCGCCATCTCGCCGGCGTCATGGCCGAGAATGTGCGCGCCGATCACCTTGCGATCGGCGGCATTGACGATCAGCTTCATGATCGTCTTCTCGTTGCGGCCAGATAGTGTCGCCTTCATCGGTCTGAACTGGGCGCGAAAGACTTCGAGTTCCGGATAACGCTTGGCGGCGTCCTCTTCGGTCAGGCCGACTGTGCCAATCTCCGGCTGTGAGAAGACGGCAGTCGGGATCAATTCGTGATCGGGACGGGTAGGATTGTCCTTGTAGACGGTCTCGATGAAGCACATGGCCTCATGGATCGCCACGGGCGTCAATTGTACCCGATCGGTGACATCGCCAAGCGCATAGATGTTCGGCACCGAAGTCCGCGAATATTCGTCGACGACGATAGCGCCGAGTTCGTTGACTGCCACGCCCGCAGCGTCGAGCCCGATATTCTTGGTATTCGGCGTGCGGCCAAGCGCCAGCATCACCGTGTCTACCTTCAAAACCTTGTCGTTCTTTGTAAGAACGCCCAAGCCGTCTTCCGTCTTCGTCACGCTTGCAATGATGTCATGGCAGAGGATGCGGATGCCCTTGGCCTCCATTGCCTCATGCAGGCCCTTGCGCAGGTCCTGGTCGAAACGCGACAGGATCTCGGCTCCGCGATAGATCAATGTTGTCTCGACACCGAGCCCATGGAAGATATTGGCGAATTCCACGGCGATATAGCCGCCGCCGGCAATCAGGATCGATTTCGGCAGTTGCTCCAAATGGAAAGCCTCGTTGGAGGAGATGCAGAGCTCGTGGCCAGGCAGCGCCGGATGCAGGTTCGGCGTACCGCCGGTGGCGACGAGGATCGTTTCGGCGGTGACGATCCTGCCGCTCTTCAGTAGGCGGATCGTATGAGCATCGATGAGCTCGGCGCGCGTATCGAAGATTTCGGCCTTGGCGTTGTCGAGACCCTTGCGATAGAGCCCTTCTAGGCGGGCGATTTCCTTGTCCTTCGCCTCGATCAGCTTCTTCCAGTCGAATGTGCTTTCGCCGACTGTCCAGCCGAAGCCGGCAGCATCCTCAAAATGCTCGCTAAATTGCGAGGCGTAGACGAAGAGCTTCTTCGGCACACAGCCACGGATGACGCAGGTGCCGCCATAGCGATACTCTTCGGCGATGCCGACCTTCCTTCCGAGCGATGCGGCGACACGCGCGCTGCGCACACCTCCCGAACCGCCGCCAATGACGAAAAGATCGAAATCAAAGGAAGGCATCGGATACTCCTAGAAAAATCAAGCTGCGCGAGACGCGAAAAAGGGTCGCCCCTGATATAGGATTTCGAAGCGGAAAAAGAAAAGCCCGGAAATAATATCCGGGCTTTGGAAGTGAAGCGATTTTCGGATCAGATCATGGACGGGATCGAGCTTACTTCTTCGCTGCCGGCTTCTGTGCCGGAGCCGCTGTTGCCGGCTGAGCATTGTCGGCATCTGTCGGCGCGGGAGTGATCGGGGCCTTCACCACCTTTTGCAGAGCGTCGCTGCTTTGGTTGGCTAGATCGCGCGAGATGCCCTGCCCCCAGATGTCAGCGGCCTTATAGAGCTCGCGCGTTGCAATCGGGCCGTCCTTGAGGAGCTTCTTGCCGGCCGGCGAGTTGTAGAAATCGGCGATCGCCTTCAGCTCGTCGGCAGTGAAAGCCTTCGCATAGGTCACAGCCGCTTCCCGCTCGAGGTCGGCGCGGCGCGGCGCCAGAGCAAGCGCGGTTGCGTCGACGGACGAATTGATGGCGTCACCGAAGTTCGGATTAGCCTGGATCATCGTGCTCTTCAGCTGCTCGGCGAGATTCGGCAGGATATTGTCGAACTGGTTCGTGATGCCTAGCGCGTTGATAGCAGCCCGTGCGGCCTTGATCTGATCTTCCGTGACTTCCTGAGCGCTGGCGGAACCGAGCGCGATGCCTGAAAGAACGATGGTCGCAGCGGCAAAACGGCCAAGACCCGCAATTTTGATCATGAGTTCAGTGCTCCTATGTATTGTTCGCCTGCAACGTGTGCGCGCCGGCCGGACCGGCAATGATCGCAAGTGTCGCCATGTTGATGAAGAGCCCGTGTTCGACAACACCGGGAATCGAATGCAGCTCAATCGACAGCGCCTCTGCATCAGGAATGCGGCCAAAAGATGCGTCGATAATGAAATGTCCACCGTCGGTCATGAAGTTGCGATCACCCGACCGGCGAAGGTTGAGTGCGCCGGAAAGGCCAAGACGGGATGCGGCCTTCTCGATCAGGATACGCGTGGAAACGAGGCCAAACGGATTGACCTCGATCGGCAGCGCAAAAGCGCCAAGGGTCTCGACGACCTTGCTTTCGTCGGCAATGACGATCATCCGAGCCGACGAAGCTGCGACGATCTTTTCGCGCAGCAACGCGCCTCCACCGCCTTTGATCAGACGTAGAGCACCGTCCACCTCGTCGGCGCCGTCGATGGTGAGATCAAGCTCGGGAAGTTCATCGAGCGATTTCATCGGCACGCCGAGTTCGACACAAAGCCTGGCCGTCCGCTCGGAGGTCGCAACGCCCTCGATTGCAAGGCCTGCCGCCACTTTCTCTGCGAGCAACCGAACGAACTCTTCCGCCGTGCTGCCCGTGCCGATGCCGAGCCGCGTGCCGCTCCCGACATAGGTCAGAGCCGCCCTTGCAGCCTCGATCTTCATTTGGCGGGCGTCCATGCGCCACTGCTCCCATTGTTGCGTTGGTGTGCTGTTTACACGGCTCTCCTGGCAAACGAAAGCCAAAATAACGGCACCGCTTAGAAATCAGCGGCCATATTCGGACAAGCTTGCGGAGCCTTCGGTTGCAATTGCCAGCCTGATCTTCTAACTCGGAAGACCTGCTTGTTCTTCTTACCCAAAGGCCGATTCCTCGTGAAATCTCCCCTTGTCGTATTCGATCTCGACGGCACGCTGCTCGATACCCACGCGGATCTCGTCGAAAGCCTCAACCATACGATTGCCGCATTGAAACTGGCGCCGGTCAACTACAGCGACCTGACCTATCTTGTCGGCAATGGCGCCCAGGTCATGATCGAACGCGCCTGCAAGCTGCAAGGCTATATCCTGAAGTCGGAGGAACTGCCGACATTGTTGCAGCGATTCATCGAGCACTATATCGAGACGATGCCTGGCCTGACGCAGCCCTATCCGGGTCTGCTTGCGGCATTGGACGCCTTGAAGGCACAAGGCTACAAGTTCGCTGTCTGCACGAACAAGATGGAGCAGCTCGCGTGCACCCTTCTGGAGCGGCTGGGGCTCACCCACTATTTCGAGGCGATCACCGGGGGCGATACTTTCACCGTTCGCAAGCCGAATGCGGAGCACCTGATCGGCACCGTGGAACGAGCCGGCGGTGACCTTCGCCGCACCGTGATGATCGGCGACAGTATCAACGACATTCTGGTTGCCCGCAATGCCGGCGTCCCTTCCATCGCTGTCCCCTTCGGCTATTCGGATGTGAGTGTCGATACCCTCGGCCCGAACCGGGTCATCACCCACTATGACGAGCTAACACCGGCGCTCGTCCGCGACCTTTTGGCTGCATAGACAAAGAGGCGGCCGAATGGCCGCCTCCTGGTATACTTAGTCTCATCCCCAATCAGATCTGAGCCGACCGCGCCTTGGTCGTCGCGTCGAGCGCCGTCTGCGTTGCCGCATCGCGATCGTAGACATCGTTGAAATACTGCACGACGCCGTCCTTATTCGGCCAGGCGGTGAAGTAAGCGATGTAGATCGGGATTTTCTGCGGTACGGGCACGGCCTTGTTCTGGCCGGTGGCGATCTGCTTTGCGATATCGTCGACCGTCGTGTTCATGACGGCAGCTGCCATGGCGCGCGGGTCGGCAAGGCGGACGCAGCCGTGGCTGAGCGCACGCATATCCTTCTTGAAGAAGCTCTTTTGCGGCGTGTCATGCATGTAGATCGCGTGCGAGTTCGGGAAGAGGATCTTCAGTTCGCCCAGTGCATTGTCGCTGCTCGGCGGCTGGCGGACGGAGACATTTTTGGTAGAGCCGTACCAGTCGACGCTGGAAGACGCGACCGCATGGCCGCCGACCTCGACCTGATAGCCCATGCGGTCGAGATAGTTCGGATCGCCACGAAGCTTCGGCAGCATCTCGTTGATGATGATCGACTGCGGAACACCCCAGAATGGGTTGAATTCAACAGTCTGGATCTGGTTCTCGAAGAAGAAGGTCTGATGCTGCTTGCCGCCGACGACGACACGCATCGACAGCTGTTCCTGGTTGTTGTTGTGATAGTAGACCATGAAGGCCGGCTGGTTGATGAAAACATAGCGCGGGCCAAGCTCGTTCGGCAGCCAGCGCAACTGCTCCATGGCGATGACCAGCTTCTGGATCTTCACGTCGCTATTTTCGCCGACCATCGCGCGAACGGAAGACTGGCCGATAACGCCGTCTGATGTCAGGCCCTTTTCCTTCTGAAAGTCTTCGACCAGCGAGACGAGCTCCGGCGTATAGTCAGGTGTGCCAGCATAGGCCGCCAGCGTGACGGCGTTCTTGACCTTCAGCGCGTCCGAACCGCGTTGCTGGATGGCCTTGACGATGTTGGCCATCTCCGGCGAGCTGCCGCCCGGTTTCAGGGTACCGTTCAACGCGATGGAGATATGGGCGCCATCGCTGCTTTCGCCACGAAGCTTGGCAAGCTCGGCCTTCAGTTCCATGAACTCCTGGTTCGAAGGACTGCGGCCGTTGAGATAGGCGCTAACATCCGAGCTTGCCTGCAGCAGGCCGAGAATGGGCGCCAGATCGACGTCCTTGCGCTTGAAATCGTGATAACCGGAGATCTTGTTCGGGTCGAGACGACCGCGAACCGTATCCTGGACGAACATCAGCACCTTGCCGGAAAGTGCAAGCTCGAATTGCATCAAGGCACGGCCACGCATGGTCGGATCGACACTTGCGGGATCGAAGCTTGGGGCTTGAACGGCATAATCGGCCGGATCGAGGCCGACGGAGCCGGCATCGGCCAGAACAGCCATGGCTGCTTTCGCTTTGTCGTTGATGACATTGTCGGCAACCCAGAGCAGCGGCTTGCTTTGGTCGGCATAATAGGCCTCGAGCGCCTTGGCGATGTCATTCGTCGCCATCACGCGAGCGTCGGTCAGGAAGCGACGCTGCGAAGCGCTGGTATCGACGGCGACCGGCGTCGTCGACGCGTCCGCAACGGCCCCGGTCACCACCGGATCGGCAAAGCGGTCGGATGCCACGAGGCGCATAGGCTCGGGCTTGTAGGTGTAATATTTCGGCGCGCTGACCGTGGGGAGCGGCTCTTTTGTCTGCACCGGCGCGACGGAGCGAAGGCCCGGTTGACCGCGATTGGCGTTGAGCGGAGCAGAGACCTGCGTGCTCTCCTGGCGCCCTTGGCCCCCGCGAATGAAGTCCATGAGGGTCATGGCATTTGCGCAGGTCGTGCCGGCGGCGGAGATGCAGCAGGAAAGCGCCAGAACGGATGCTGCGGCTTTAGTGACAAGTTTCATTCTCTAATCAGTCCCCGTGTCATGCGGTAGCCTCGAGGCAGACGGCGCTGTTTTCAGTTCAACTCGGCCACGATGTTCGAAACACCGTTTAACCATTAGAATTAAAACGGCCAGACCCGCCTTTCGTTCAATGTCTCAACTTTGTGTGACGAAGCCGAAGCGTCCTTCGCGGTTTAGTCCGAACAAAATTATGAAATTATTAGTTAATTTTTTATTGAAGTTTCGCGCTGTTTTTGAGTGGCAATAAAGACACTCTGAAGAATATCTATCGAGCGTGTTAAAAAGAACACGGCCTTCGCGCTGCGCCCGGATAACATGATGACGATAGTCATGAAATCCTTTGTGCCGCTGTTTTCTTGATCGTCGTTCGGACCTATATGACGGCTATCCTTTTCAACGGAAAAGCAGGATCAGACAGAATGACCGCCACCCGCACTGAAACCGACACTTTTGGCCCGATCGAAGTAGCAAGCGACCGCTATTGGGGCGCACAGGCGCAGCGCTCGCTTGGCAACTTCAAGATCGGCTGGGAAAAGCAGCCGCTATCGATCGTACGCGCCCTCGGCATCGTCAAGCAGGCGGCCGCGCGTGCCAACATGGAGCTTAGTCAGTTGGACCCCGCTCTCGGAAAAGTGATCGTCGAGGCCGCCCAGGAGGTCATCGACGGCAAGCTCAATGATCATTTCCCGCTGGTCGTCTGGCAGACGGGCTCCGGCACGCAGTCGAATATGAATGCCAATGAGGTGATCTCGAACCGCGCGATCGAAATGTTGGGCGGCGTCATGGGCTCCAAGAGGCCGGTGCATCCGAACGACCACGTCAATATGAGCCAATCGTCGAACGACACTTATCCGACGGCAATGCACATCGCCTGCGCCGAGCAGATCGTTCATCATCTGCTACCGAGCCTCAAACATCTCCATGCGGCGCTGGAAAAGAAGGTTGCCGACTTCGCCCATATCATCAAGATCGGCCGCACCCATACGCAGGATGCAACACCGTTGACCCTCGGCCAGGAATTTTCCGGCTACGCCGCGCAGGTCGCCTCGGCTATCAAGCGCATCGAACTGACGCTGCCGGGCCTTTTTGAACTTGCCCAAGGCGGCACCGCCGTCGGAACCGGCCTCAATGCGCCTGTTGGCTTTGCGCAAAAGGTTGCAAGCGAGATCGCCGGGATCACCGGCCTGCCCTTCGTCACCGCGCCGAACAAGTTCGAGGCGCTGGCCGCCCATGACTCGATGGTCTTCAGTCATGGCGCCATCAATGCCGCCGCCGCCGCTCTCTTCAAGATTGCCAATGACATCCGCCTGCTAGGTTCGGGTCCCCGCTCCGGCCTCGGCGAGCTAGCGCTGCCGGAAAACGAACCGGGTTCGTCGATCATGCCGGGGAAGGTCAATCCGACGCAATGCGAAGCCATGACGCAGGTTTGCATCCACATCTTCGGCAACAATGCCGCGCTGACATTTGCCGACAGCCAGGGTCATTTCGAACTCAACGTCTATAATCCGATGATGGCCTATAACTTCCTGCAATCGGTCCAATTGCTCGGCGACGCCGCCGTCTCTTTCACCGACAATTGCGTCGTCGGCATCAAGGCACGCGAGGACAATATCAAGGCTGGTCTGGAGCGCTCGCTGATGCTGGTGACGGCGCTGGCGCCGAAGATTGGTTATGACAATGCCGCCAAGATCGCCAAGACGGCGCATAAGAACGGTACGACGTTGAAAGAAGAGGCCTTGGCGAGTGGTCTGGTTTCGGCGCAAGACTATGACGCCATCGTTCGGCCAGAGACGATGATTGGGCCGAAGTGAATTCTGCCGGGTGAAAAAGCGCTTCCGATATTTGCCGGAAGCGCTCCGTCTGCGATGAATGGAATGCGGCAGATCGTAGCGTTCCGACAAATCGACCTTCAGTGCACGGGTGTGCCGTTGCTTTTATGCTGCGGCATCATATCGGCGGCGGTCAGGACGTCGGCCGGATTGATCGACGCCATGATTTCCTTATGAAAGGCATGTTGCAGATAGCCACTGTGACTAAGTGCCAGCATGCTCACTCCGACGAGCGCGGCGGCAACCGCTAGCGGAGAAATGTGGTGGTGATGATTGTGGGAGAAATCCATGATCTCAACCTGTCTCAGGGCTTTTTGGGGCACCTCGCCCGACCTGCTGACTTCATATGTGCGCCTTGCTTGTCGTTCTCTCAAGACAACGATCTGAGCACCGATTGTCTACGAGACATTGACAATCACATCCCTTGAAATTCAGTTGTGACATCCAGCCAATTGCATTTGGACCTTGCCGGATTTAGACCCATCGCAAACGTCTCTTCCGCCACATCATGGCATTGACCACAAAATGGCATTGAAAGGTCCCCCGCATGGCAGACGATCTCTTTCCCCTCGGCGACGACGCCACCCCTTACCGCAAGATTTCCGGCGACTACGTCTCCGTCGATACCTTCAAGGGCCAGGACATCCTTACCGTCGATCCCGAGGGCATCCGACTGCTTGCCGAAACAGCCTTCGCCGATATCAATCACCTGCTGCGCCCCGGTCATCTGCAGCAGCTTGCTTTGATCCTCGAGGACCCCGAGGCGACCGATAACGACCGCTTCGTCGCTTACGACCTCTTGAAAAATGCCAATATCGCCGCAGGCGGCGTGCTGCCCATGTGCCAGGACACCGGCACTGCAATCATCATGGGCAAGAAAGGCCGTCGCGTCTGGACCGAAGGCGGCGATAGCGCGGCTCTGGCAAAGGGTGTGCTCGACGCCTACGAAAAGAAGAACCTGCGCTACTCGCAGCTCGCGCCCATCAAGATGTTCGAGGAAAAGAACACCAAAAACAACCTTCCCGCCCAGATCGATATTTATGAGGAAGGTACCGACGCCTACGAATTCCTCTTCGTCGCCAAAGGCGGCGGCTCGGCCAACAAGACCTTTCTCTATCAGGGCACGCCGTCGCTGCTCACCCACGACCGCATGCTGGATTTCCTTAAGGAGAAGATCCTGACGCTGGGCACGGCGGCCTGTCCTCCCTACCATCTGGCGATCGTCATCGGCGGCACTTCGGCCGAGATGAACCTCAAGACCGTCAAGCTCGCCTCGACGCGTTATCTCGATAGTCTTCCGACTG
Organism: Martinezella calliandrae; assembly: GCF_030272695.1. Taxonomy (GTDB): domain Bacteria; phylum Pseudomonadota; class Alphaproteobacteria; order Rhizobiales; family Rhizobiaceae; genus Rhizobium; species Rhizobium calliandrae. The sequence goes on along the minus strand of NZ_JARFYN010000008.1, from coordinate 41,838 downwards.
AGGGCTCCGAAAGCGGGCATGCCTTCCGGGATATCGAAATGGAAAAGGAAATTCACAAGCTCACTCAGAGCCTCGGTGTTGGCGCGCAATTCGGAGGCAAATATTTCTGTCACGATGTCCGCGTTATCCGCCTGCCCCGCCACGGCGCTTCGCTGCCGATCGGCCTTGGCGTCTCCTGTTCCGCTGATCGCCAGGCCAAGGGCAAGATCACCCGTGATGGCATCTTCATCGAACAGCTGGAAACCAATCCGTCGAAATACATGCCAGAAATCGACGAAGCTAAGCTTTCCGAATCGGTGGTCCGCATCGACCTCAATCGGCCGATGGCCGACATCTTGGCGGAACTGTCCCGGCACCCGGTCAAGACCCGGCTGTCACTGACTGGCACCATCATCGTCGCCCGCGACCTGGCGCACGCAAAAATCCGCGAGCGTCTGGAAAGAGGTCAGGGCATGCCGGACTACCTGAAAAACCACCCCGTCTACTATGCCGGCCCGGCCAAAACCCCGGCAGGCTATGCCTCGGGTTCATTCGGACCGACGACGGCCGGACGAATGGACAGCTATGTCGACCAGTTCCAGTCCTTTGGAGGCTCGATGGTCATGCTCGCCAAGGGCAATCGCTCTCGCGCCGTGCGCGAGGCCTGCAAGGCCCATGGCGGCTTCTATCTAGGTTCGATCGGCGGCCCGGCCGCGCGCCTTGCTCAGGACTGCATCAAAAAAGTCGAGGTGCTGGAATATCCCGAACTCGGCATGGAAGCGGTCTGGAAAATCGACGTCGAAGACTTCCCTGCCTTCATCGTCATCGATGACAAGGGCAATGATTTCTTCCAGGAGCTCAATCTCGGCTGAACCTCGTCACCGAAACAAACAAAAGGAAGGCGCGGTTCCTAGCGCCTTCTTCGCAAGTGTTTCTATATTATAATGAAGTTATTTCTCGGGCCGAATTTATATATAAAATTTTGCGTTCATTGCCTTAATCTTTTTCAAAGGATCTTAGGCTAACTAAAAATAGTGCTTTTACTAGATCATTTTACGGAGTTCGCCGATGAGTACGGTAGTTGCGCCCAAGGCGCAAGTTCCCGACGTGGCAGGACAGATTACCTATGCCATGCGATCCATGGGGGTCGCGCCGATCCCGCGCAATTATGAACTTTTCTATGAAGCCTATATTGGTTCCAACCCTGCCCTGACCCGCGAGCTCGCCACACTCGGCAGCAACGCTACGCAAGAAGAACTGGACGCACTTGGCGCTCAGTATTTCGACCACCATGCCAGCCGCGTTTTCGATGACGCCCACGCCCGCCTGACCACTGAACTCGACGGCGTGCTGCGCACGCTGCGACAAGAACAAACCTCGCTGGAAAGCTACAACCGGCTGCTCGGCGAAACCTGCGAACGCATCACGTCCAAGAACAACAACAGCGTCGACCTGCCGCGCAGCGCCATCGACATCCTGGCGGAAGCGACCGGCGACACCATGGCGCATGGAGAAAAAACCGTCGAGAACGTCGCCCAGCGCAGCCAGGAAATGGACCAGGTGCGCAAGGAACTGGACGAATACAAGCGCATCGCCAACACCGATTCTCTGACGCGGCTTTCCAATCGCCGTGCCTTCGATGACCGTCTGGCCGCCATTTTCGACAACCCTATGGCCCGGCCCGTGACGGCGCTGGTGCTGACCGATATCGATCATTTCAAGAAGATCAACGACACATACGGCCATCCGGTCGGCGACAAGATCCTCGCCACCGTCGCCTCCCTCATCCGCGCCAATGTCCGCCGCGAGGCATTTGTCGCCCGCACCGGCGGTGAGGAATTCGCGCTGATCCTGGAAGGCAATACGTCGGAAGAGGTCTTGGCGATCTGCGAGCGGATCCGCCGCACGCTAGAAGCAACGCCGTTCAAGAACTCCCGCACCAAGGTGAATTACGGGCCGATCACCATCTCGCTCGGCATCTGCATGGCCTCGGAAGCCGCAGACCCAGGCGAACTCTACAGCAAATCCGATATTGCGCTCTATTGCGCCAAGAATGCGGGCCGCAACTGCAGCTATGTTTATCAGGACGGCATGCAGAAAGATTTCACCAAGAGCTGGCTCATCTACAAGACCTGAAATCGCAGCCGATACCAATGCGCCGGCGCTGCCTTCCTTGGGCGCGCCGGCGGATTTTTGTTACCACATGCTCTTGGCGGCTCGCGCCGGCCATTCGCGATCATAGGTCTCGTGATCGAAATCGTCCCTCACCGCCTTCGACAGCATACCGGGCGTCGGCAGGCTTACCGGATCGACAAATGTCTCAGGCTTCCAGAGTTCAGCACGCATCACCGCCCGGCCACATTGAAAATAGACCTCGTCGATGGAGATCACCACGACGGCGCGCGGATGCTTGCCCTCCATTTCGAAGCTCGCCAGCAGGCTCTCCTCGATGGAAACAACCGCCCGGCCATTGAGGCGCATGGTGGTGTTCGAACCCGGGATCAAGAACATCAGTGCGATTCGCGGATCGCGGACGATATTGGCGAGCGAATCGACGCGATTATTGCCGCGCCAATCGGGAAGCAGCAGCGTCTTGTCGTCTTTTACGCGCACGACGCCACCGATATCGCCGCGTGGCGAACAATCCAGGCCTTCCGGTCCGACCGAGGCCAGCGCCACGAAAGGCGATGCCTCGATCATCTGGCGATAGAGCGGCGTCAGCGCAGTCGTCACCTTGGCAATCGCTGCCTCGCTGGCGCTGCCGTAAAGTTCATTCAATTCTTCAACGGAAGTGATGATCCGCATGTTCCCTCGCGTCTTTTTGCTCCATATGTCGGCGGGCTGGACGCAAGGCATGATGCGGCTATGACACGCGTCGCACCGACGTCCGAGGAAACGATATCACCGATACGCCGTCAGTTTCGAGCGCATTTTCGCGCCTTGCGGACGCCGGCGCCTCCTCCAGGAATTCGCCGATCGCCGTAAGCACCGGGGCGGCACTAACGATGCGGCGATGGCCGAAGCCGTTCGCCCAGAAAAGGCGAACATGATCGCCAGCTGCGGCGTAGGCGCGGGCATGGTCGGCGCTGACTTCCTTGTCATCCTCGGCGTGAATGACCAGCACCGGCCTGCCGAGGCCACGAACACCACGCGCCGCATCGTACTCCTTAAGTTTCCTACAGGTGACACGGCCAACCTCCGCCTCAAGTGCCGCCTGCGTCGCGGGATCAAGTTCCATCAGCCTGCCGAAATCGGTAAACAGCCAGGCCATCGCGCACGGCGCGCCGATCAGCACGAGGCGACCCGGCAGGACCGGTTCGATACCGGGCAGAAAGCCGGCCGCGGCAATTGCGATGGACGCGCCGCCGAAAGAATGGCCGATGGTGGCATCGAACGGGCCGAAGCGCTCCGCCGCCGCGGCAATCGCCGAGACGGCGAGACGCACATTGAGAAAGCGCCCGGGCGAGCGGCCATGACCCGGCAGGTCCAGCGAGATCACCTCGGCGCCCGTACCCGCGAGAAAGACCGTGAGTTCCGACATATATTCACTACTGGAGCCCCAGCCATGGACGACAAGAAAGCGCTCGCGCCGGCCCTTGGCGCCGCCGTTGAAGCGATAGGCCATTGCCTGTCCGCCTTGAAAGGCGAGCATGATGGTCTCGGCGGAACTCAGACGCGCCCTGCCCTGCGCAAATGTGACCTCTGCCTTGGCGCCCCGAGGCCGACGCGACGGTGTCAGACAGAAAAGCCTGAAGGCGGCCTTGCCGGCAAGTCGCGGCAAAATCCTGCCAAGGCTGGACAAGCCCAGCCGGGTGACCTTAAGCGCAAAGGATGGCATAGTGAGAATCCATTAATGTTCAATCATGAACAATAAAGTACAACGATGAACAAAAATCAATCCCTGCCTTGGGACCATCCGCGGTTTCGCAGCTGGATCGCCGTTGCCCGCGCCTGCCAATTGATGCAACAGTCGCTCGGCCGGGCGCTCGTCCATCTCGACATCAAGCCGCCGCATCTCGACATTCTCGTCAACCTCTTCCGTTTCGAAGGCATTTCGCAGCAGGAGTTGGCTCGCAAGCTGCTGGTCGGTCGCTCCAACATGAGCATGCTGCTGCCGCAAATGGAAAAACGCGGCCTCATAGAACGCCGCGGCGACAAACACGATAAGCGCGTATTGCGGCTTTATCTGACGGGGGAAGGCCGGCGCGTGACGCAAGAGGCGATGGCCATCCAGACACATCTCATCGACCGTATGCTCTCGGACGCGCCGCTCGAGGAATGTGACATCATGACGGCGCATATGGAACGCATCGTCAGCCTGTTGCTGCGCGAAGAGCGTGAGCCTCTGGAAATGGCCGACGATCAGTGACTGCCCGGCGGCCGGGCCAACGGCACGGCGCGGGTCAGTGAGGCGAACTCCCAGATCGCCACGACGACAAGCACGGCGGTCGAAAGGATACCGAGCTGGTAGACATCGATCTGCGAGAGCGCAAGAAGCAACAGCCCGAGGCCCGCAAGTCCGACGAGATGCGACAGCGGCGGCCGGCCCCTCGTCGCCCCCTTGAACCAGAGATTGCCGACGACAAACATTGCTGGCCCGCCAAGGATCGCTGCGCCGGCATGCATGTCGGCTTGATCGTGCGGATGGGAGAACAGGAACCCATTGCCGACGACGCTCAGGATGATACCGGCAAGGATCGGGATATGCGCATAGGTGAAAGCCTGCCGCGCCAGACTTCCCGGTGTCTCGTCCTGTTCGATGCGATGGGCGGTGCGCTCATGGCCGAACTGGAAATAGATCCACCACATGGCGACGGTGCCGACGAAGACGGTAATGAATACCGTGACGATCAACGGTGAGAGCGGCTGTTCGGCAAATATCTTGCCTGCCTGCAGGATCGCTTCACCCAGGCAGATGATGATGAAGAGCGCGCAGCGCTCGGCAAGATGCGCACCTGAAACATCTAAATTCGCCGCGGTCGACTTGCCAAGCCCGGGAACGGGAAAGCCGAAGGCGGGCGCGACATAGTCGATCGAAAGCGCGGCCAGCCATAGCACCACGCGTGTCTCGCCTTCCATCACCGCGCCTCCAATCCAGAAGAGGCCAGACAATATCAGCCAGCAGGTGATGCGAATGAAATTGCGATAATTGGCGGGGCTGACATCCTTCAGAGCATAGATCGTGAATAACGAGCGCCCGACCTGCATGAACACATAGGCGCCGGCAAAGAAAATGGCTTTCTCAGCAAACGCGTCCGGAATGGATGCGGAGACAACAAGTCCGGCGAACATCAGGACGAAGAGCATGATCCGAACCGGCATACGGTCCGGATCGAGCCAGCTCGTTACCCAGGCGGTGAAAATCCACACCCACCAGACGGCAAAAATCAGCATGCCCGCTTCGAGTGCGCCAAGAGGCGTGAAATGATCGCCGAGCGCATGCGAAAGCTGCGAAATCGAGAAGACGAAAACGAGGTCTAAAAACAATTCGACAAAAGAGACCCTGCTTTGGCTTTTGCTGCCCCTGGCGCGCAGCCAGCGTCCCGGATCCCCGCCTGCCATGCCCACCCCCCAATGCTGATAACGCTAATGCGGTTTGCCAGCCACGTCGCGGCTCAATCCCTTTTCTTTGAGCTCGGCCTCATAGGCCGCGAAAAGTTCCGGACCCTTCTCGCCGAGTTCCCGCAGGTAAGCCCAGGTGAAAATGCCAGTATCGTGCATGTCGTCAAAGCCGATGCGCACCGCATAATTGCCGGTCGGCGTCATCGACATGATCCCGACATTGCGTTTACCCGGTACGGTGATCTTCTGCCCCGGTCCGTGGCCCTGCACCTCCGCTGATGGCGAAAGCACGCGCAACATTTCCGCCGACAGATCGAATTTCGCGCCGTCGCTGAAGCTCACCACCAGATGATGGCGGTCCTTCGATACTCTCAACTCCGTTGGCCAGACGTCAGTCATCAATGTCCCCAAGCGTTCCAATTTCTATCCGGAGAAGTAGGCCGCGACCCTTTTACGCGCAAGTGCCTTTGAAAATGCATTTCCCTTGACGCAACAATCGCCTATGCACAGATTAACATGACAACGGAGGTTTTTGTGAACAGCATCGTCGGCACGATTGGCAACGGATCGCCGCTGGTGGCGGATGCATCACCAATGATCGACCCTTTCGGGCGGGCGGTCACCTATTTGCGCGTCTCCGTGACCGATCGCTGCGATTTCCGCTGCACCTATTGCATGGCGGAACACATGACCTTCCTGCCGAAGAAGGATCTGTTGACGCTCGAAGAACTTGACCGGATCTGTTGCGCCTTCATTGCCAAAGGCGTCCGCAAGATCAGGCTGACCGGCGGTGAGCCACTGGTGCGCAAGAACATCATGTTTCTGGTTCGCCAGCTCGGCAAGCGCGTTCAAGCGGGCGACCTCGACGAGCTCACGCTGACCACCAATGGCTCACAGATGTCCCGTTATGCCGACGAACTCTATGATAGCGGCGTGCGCCGCATCAACGTTTCGCTCGACACGCTCGATCCCGATAAATTCCATGCCATCACCCGCTGGGGCGATTTCTCCAAGGTGATGGAGGGTATTGATGCTGCGCAGAAGGCCGGCCTGAAGATCAAGCTCAACGCCGTGGCGCTCAAGGATTTCAACGAGGCGGAGATACCAGAACTGTTGCGCTTCGCCCATGGCCGCGGCATGGATTTGACCGTCATCGAGACGATGCCGATGGGCGAGGTCGAGGAAGATCGCACCGATCGCTATCTGCCGCTCTCGAAATTGCGCGCCGATCTCGAGCGGCAATTCACGCTGAACGACATCCCCTACAAGACCGGCGGCCCGGCCCGTTATGTCGAAGTCACCGAGACGGGCGGTCGCCTCGGCTTCATCACGCCGCTCACCCATAACTTCTGCGAGAGCTGCAACCGTGTGCGCCTGACCTGTACCGGCACGCTTTTTATGTGCCTCGGCCAGAACGACGCTGCCGACCTGCGTACGGCGCTGCGGGCCAGTGAAGACGATACGCTTGTCTATGCTGCCATCGACGAAGCTATCACCCGCAAGCCGAAGGGTCACGATTTCATCATCGACCGCACCCATAACAGGCCGGCGGTTGCTCGGCACATGAGCGTCACGGGCGGCTGATTTTCGCAATATCAAAAAAAGACGCCAGGCAGCAAGCCCGGCGCTTCAATTATTTATTGCTATTACCTAATGTAATTCCTTAGGCGGCGCGATACCGGGCCGCATCGTTGTCGTAACTGTCGTATGCCTCGTCGCCGTCGCCGGTGCGAAAACGATCGATCTTGTCGGAGAGCGTGTCGACGCGTTGGCGCAGACCATGGATCTCGGCGTTGTTTTCTTCGACCATCGCCGCATTCCTTTGCGTGATCAACTCGACTTCGCCGACAGCGCGCGTAACTTCCTCGATGCCGGTCGACTGCTCGGCCGTAGCGGCGGAAATGTCGGCAACGAGTTTCTGGACGCCGGTCACGTGCCCGATAATTTCGCTCAGGGCTGCGCCCGTCTGCTCGACCAGGTAGACGCCGTTCTGCACCTGCGCGGAGCTTGCCGAAATCAGGCCTTTGATCTCCTTGGCCGCATTGGCGCAGCGTTGTGCCAGTTCGCGCACCTCTTGGGCAACGACGGCAAAACCACGACCGGCCTCCCCGGCGCGGGCCGCTTCAACGCCGGCATTCAACGCGAGCAAGTTGGTCTGGAAGGCGATCTCGTCGATGACGCCGATGATCGTGGCGATCTTTTCAGACGAGCGGTTGATCTCGCTCATGGCGCCGACGGCCTTGGCGACGACTTCGCCGGATTGGGTCGCATAGGCCTGGGTCTCGTTGACGGAAACGGCCGTCTGCTTCGCGCGATCGGCGGTGGAGCGCACGACATCGCTCAACCGATGCAGCGCGCGTGAGCTTTCCTCAAGGGCGGCCGCCTGCTGTTCGGTGCGGCGCGCAAGATCATCGGCGGACGTGGCGAGATTGCCCGTGCCACCCTTGATTTCCTCGGCCGTATGGCGGACATCCGTCAGGGTCTCGCGCAAGGCTTCGACAGCGTGATTATAGGTGAATGCCATTTCGATGAAATCGGCAGAGAGGTCTTCGCGCATGCCCTCTTCCAGATTGCCGTCAGCGAGCTTGGTGAGAACGTCAGCCAGCGCATTCAGCGCCTGCTTCTGCTCGGCTTCGATACGGGCGCGATCGGCGGCACGGCGCGCCGCCTCCTCTGCCGACAAGGCGCGAGCACTCTCTGCCTCCCGCTCCAGCCGAACGTTCTCCAAAGCAGCATCCCGGAAGACGGTGACAGAGCGTACCATGTCGCCGATCTCGTCACCGCGATTGCGGCCGTCGATCGCCACTTCGAGATCCCCGCTTGCGAGCCTCGTCATGATCTCGGTAACCCGCTTCAGCGGCCCACGCAGCGTTTCCACCAGCATCAGGCCACCAACGATGGCAAGCAGCGTACCGAGGATCATGGCAATGACGGAGACATTGGCGGAGCGCTCACTGTCTTCCTTGCCGATCTCCTGTGCCTGCGCAACGAAGCTGCGCAGCGCCGTCATTGCATCCGCAAGCAGACTATTGGAGCCGACACGCGTCTTTTTCCAATCGGCAGTAGCCTGCAGCAGATCCGCCGACCCCTTGGTCAAGCTGTCGATCAGAGGCTGAGTATGGGCGCTAAAGTCGCGCATCGTGGCATTGGTCTGACCGAGTGCCGAAATCTTTGCGCCGACGCCCTGCAGGTCCTTCAAATCCGCGATGACGGCATCGCGCGAGGCGGCGTCACGGACATTTTCCATGCGGGACGCGTGCAGCGTCAGGCGATCGGTGATGCCGAGCGCTTCGTCGACGTGATCCAATAGTTCCTTCTGGCCGTCGATGACCTTGTCGAGGCTGACGAAGCGGTCGGCAGCAGTGTCGCCGTTCTTGGCCGATTGCAGGGTCATGTCCCCTTCGATTTTCACGAAGCTCTGCAGGATCGGCCCGATGGCCTCGACCTTCTGGTCGGACGTGCCGCTGCCCTTGAGGACGGCATCGAGCTTATTGGCCGCCTCGGCCGCGCTATTGACCAACCCGGCGCCGCGCTTGGAGACCAGGGCTTTCGACGTCGCGACCTGCTTCAGAATGGCATCGGTATAGGTCCGCGCATCGGAGATCTCTTCATCGGGAGAGGCCGCCATCTGCACCTGGATGCGCAGATTGCTCATCTTCTCCGACAGGCCCTTATAGGCGGCGGCATCATAGAGCAATTCCTTGGCGAAGGTCTCCTTGTCGCTGAAGTCCTTGCGGATGATATCGATCTGCTTGCCGGCCGCCTTCCCGCTGGCTTCAATGGCCAGCACCGCCTTCTGGATTGCATCGACATCGCTGTCCTGCTTCTGCTTGATATTCCAGAGGGTGGTCGTCTGAGCGTGCATCTTGTCGGAAAGGTCGCTGACCGCGGCGATCTTGGCACGCTGATCGGCGCTCAAAAGGCCGCTCAGACGCTGAACACCGGCAGCCTGTGCATCAATCTTGCCGACTAGCGCGTCGCGCGTCTCTTCGGATGGCGACGTGGTGAACTCCTGCAGGGCTGCCTGCAAATTCTCAAAATCGCTGATGTTTTCGATCGTCGCCCGCGTTACCGTCATATGGCCGTTGAGGATATTGGCCGTGTGATAGCCGACCAAGCCGACACCGGCGATCAACACCACCAGCGGCACGACGAAGATGAGAACCTTTGTCACTATCCGGCGACTTTGCAAAAGACGATCAATGAAGAACATGCCACGCCCCAAATAAACTGGTATCCGGCGAAGGCGGGACAATCATTCCTGCTGCGCTGCGGTACATGCGTCTGCCTCATGCAAAACTTGGCGAAAGCCTCGGGAAATAAGATTGAATAAGGATTAATCGCAGACCCAAAAGGTTGTACCACCTGCGTAAAAATCAACAATTGCCCCAATTTTGCGATTTTCACCCAAGAATTTGCGCGCGCATCTCACACATTCGTGGCAACGCAAAATCGAATTTGACCGCCGCCACACAGCAAGTGATTCCAATTTGCCGAAAAGCGCAGTAGATCGAGCTGATATATCTAGGGAATCGCTTTGATGCCGCGGACGAAGAATACACAGGGTGCGCTCTACATGGCCGCAGCAATGGCCGGCTTTTCCTGCAGCGATGCACTGTCCAAATCGGTTATCGTCGCGATGAATGCCGGCCAGATCATGTTTATTCGCGGGCTCCTTACCAGCGTCTTCGTCTATCTGCTTGCCCGGAATATGGGCGCGTTGCGCTCCTGGAACGTCATCGTGCAGCCGATGATCGCGCTGCGCGTCGTCTGCGAGGCGATTGCGGCGGCAACCTATATCACGGCGCTCGGCATGATGCCGATCGCCAACGCTTCCGCCATTCTCCAGGCTCTGCCGCTCGCCGTCACCCTTGGCGCGGCGCTGTTCCTGAAGGAGCCGGTCGGCTGGCGGCGCTGGACGGCAATCACCGTCGGCTTCGTAGGCGTCCTCATTATCATCCGCCCCGGCCCCGACGGTTTCACCACGGCCGCCCTGCTGGTCGTCGCCAGTATGTTCGCCACCGCCGCCCGCGATCTCGCGACGCGCTGCGTCAGCGAGGATGTACCCTCGCTCATGGTGACGGTCTGCACCGCGATCTCGATCTCCGTCTTCGGCGCCCTGTCGATCGTCCCGCTTGGCGGCTGGCAGCCGGTCAGCCTCACCTCGTTCTCACACATCCTGCTCGCATCGATCCTGGTGCTCGTCGGCTATCAATCGGTGATCCAGGCAATGCGCACCGGCGAGATCTCTTTCGTCGCACCATTCCGTTATCTAAGCCTCATCTGGTCCGCATTGCTCGGCTTGCTATTCTTCGGCGAAATGCCGGATGCCTGGACCATGATCGGCTCCGCCATTGTCATCGCCTCCGGTCTCTATACATTCTACCGGGAGAGCAAACGGCAAGCGGCCGAGCGTGTCGCTAAGGCAACAGAGCCGCGTGTGCCCGCCTGAGGTCGCCAACATGCCCGGCTTCATCACCGACCCCGCCGATATCCCGACCTATCTGCTCGCCGGCGGCCGTTCCAGCCGCATGGGCACGAACAAGGCGTTCGCTCTGCTCGGCGGAGAAAGACTTCTGACGCGCATAGCAGCCCGTATCGGACAACAGCAGAAGATGCCAGCCGCGCTGAATGCGGACGCCGACTGGCCGGACGCGATAGGGTTGCGGCTGGTTCCCGATACCATCCCCGGCAAGCTCGGCCCGCTCGCCGGCGTGCTCACCGCCATACGCGATGCCACCGTGAAGCACCCGCATGCATCCCATATCGCCACCGTGCCGATCGATAGTCCGTTCTTCCCCATCGATCTGGTCGCCAGACTGGCTCAAGCGATTGCAGGCCGCGACGAAATCGTGATTGCCGCGTCGCTCGGCCGCGATCATCCGGTCTTCGGCCTCTGGCCCATGACCATCGCCGACGATCTCGAGACCTGGATTCTTACGAACGGCAAGCGGCGCGCCCGGGATTTTCTTTTACGCCACATGGTCCGAACAGTCGATTTTGCAACGATCCAAACGCCGATCGAGCCCCTCGATCCCTTCTTCAACATCAACACACCAGACGACCTGATTGCCGCGGAGAGATGGCTCGCGGCCTTGGAGCAGACGTCATGACCGGGAAGCGACCCAAGATCTTCGGCATCGCCGGCTGGAAGAATTCCGGCAAGACCGGGCTTGCGGTGCGGCTCGTCACCGAATTCACCCGACGCGGCTATAAGATTTCGACCATCAAGCATGCACACCATAACTTCGACATCGACAAGGTCGGCGCCGATAGCTTTCGCCATCGCGAAGCCGGAGCCCATGAGGTCACCATCGTCTCCGGCACGCGCTACGCAATCATGCATGAATTGCGCGACGAGCCGGAGCCGAGCTTCAAGGAAATCCTGGCACGGCTCGCTCCGTGTGACCTCATCCTGATCGAAGGCTACAAGCGCGAACCGATTCCAAAGATCGAAGCGCGCCGCCTGGAGGCTGCCAATCGCGCGCCCTTGGCGCCGCAAGACCCACACATTGTCGCCATTGCCGCCGATCATCCGGTGGAGGATGCCGGCGCACTGCCCATCTTCGATCTCGACGATACCTTGGCGATCGCCGATTTTATCGTTGCGACGGTTGGCCTTGGCGAACCGGCCAAATGACGAAGGCCGCCGGTTTCCCGACGGCCCTTGAGCGTTTGAGATAGATGGAGCTTACTGCGTCGAAGCGACCGGACGCACCAATGCCGTAACACGGCGGATGGTAACGCGGCGGTTTTCCTGCTCGGGCGCCTGCGTGTTCACCTTGAGATATTGCTCGCCGTAACCCTGGGTTACCAGGTTTTCCGGCGGAATGCCGTAGACATCCGTCAGTACGTTGGCGACGGATTCGGCACGCTGATCGGAAAGAACCAGGTTGCTTTGCGCAGTGCCGACGGCATCCGTATGGCCTTCGATCAGGAAGGTCTCGGTCGGGTCCCTCTTGACGATCTTGCTCATGGCCTCGGCGACGCCGCGCAACGTGCTCGCCTGCGACATCGGGATTTCCGAGCTACCGGTCGCAAAGGTGATCGTATCGAGGTCGATACGGCGCACCTTGTCACGGATGCGGGCGGAATAACGCACTTCGTTCAGCGAATAGACCCGCTCCACCGGCTCGACGGGCGGCTCCCGCAGGAAGTCGTAGTAATCCGCCTCACGATCCGTGCCGGTGTCGATGATGTACTGGTTCACCGGGATGCGCAGGCGCATCGGTGGCAACTCGTCGCCGGGATCGCGGAAATAGTCATCGTGGTCCGGCTGATCCTCCAATTCCGGCGAATAGAACAGCACATATTCGCGGCCGCGCGCATCGATGCGCGAGCGCTGAATGACGTCGCCATAGCGGTTACGCACGGTGATGATGCGATCGCCATCTGGACGATCGATGGTTTCACGGTAGCGATCGCGCGGAAGCTGCTCATAGATCGGACGCTCGCCGTCGCGGACGAAGCGCTCGCTGTCATCGTGACGGACGACGTAGGTGTTGTCGATATTCAAGATGACGCGACCGCCCTGATTGCCGTTGCCGTTTTGCTGGACGGCGACGCCTTCCGGCGGCGCGAAATCCGGCCGGCGGTCGAGCCGTCGGCCCTGCTCGTTGGTAATGGCTTCCATCCTGACGGGCTGTTGCTGCTGGCCGCCCACTGCGCGTTGCGCCTCGGCATCGGACGTCGGTGGCTTGCTGTAGGCTGGCTGCGGCTGGGCGTTCTGCCCTTGCACGGCCTGTCCTTGCGTGACCTGTCCTTGTCCAGTCTGGGCCTGGCCCGCCTGACCGCCTGCAGCTTGGCCGCCCTGACGAAGGCCGCGTCGAGCCGCATCCTTGTCGCTATCCAGCACGGCAGCACCGTTCTGCACCGGCAAAATAACGGTCTCATTGCTTGCCGCGGGATTTTCGGCGACTTTCTTTCGACGCTCCAATTCCTGTGGCGAGACCTGCCCACCAGCGGCGGGCGCTGCCGTCTGGGCACCCTGTTGCACGGCGCCATTGGCGGGCGCCTGCGTTGCATTGCCCTGCGCCGGAGCAGCGGTTCCTACATTCGGCTGCTGTTGTTTGCCGAGCTGCGGAGCCGCCTGGTTCTGCGGCTGAGGCTGAGGCTGCTGCGGCTGAGCCTGCTGCCCTTGGCTCTGCTGAACCGGCTGCTGTCCAGGATTGGCTGCGGGCTGTTTTCCGCCCTGCTGTTCATCCGGCAACAACTTGGGTTTCTGCACTTCCTTGCCAGGCTCGGCCTGCTGCGTGGCAGGCGCCTGTTGTTGAGCTGGCTCGGCCTGCTTTCCTTGGGGTTGCTGCGCCGGTGCCGTCGGTTGCGCCTGCTGCTGCAGATGCTTCTTCAATTCGGGCTGGGCTGGGGTCCCCGGCTGAGCCTGTTGCGTCTGAGACTGTTGAGCGGCCGGCGCCTGTTGTTGGGCAGGCGCGGCCTGCTGTTCCGCCGGCTGCTGGGCCGGAGCTGCCGGTTGACCCTGCTTTTGGTGCTTCTTCAGCTCAGGCTGGGCTGGAGCCTCGGGTTGAGCCTGCTGGCTCTGAGATTGTTGGGCAGCCGGCGCCTGTTTCTGTGCGGGAGCGGCCTGCTGTTCCGTCGGCTGCTGCTTCTGATGCTTGTTGAGCTCTGGCTGGGCCGGCTGTTGCGCTTCAGGGGCTGCCTGCTGCTGAGCGGGCTTCGTCTGCGGTGTTGCCTCCGGCTGTTGCGCAGCGTCCTGCTTGTGCTTCTTTTGCTCCGGCTGAGCCTGCTGGGTCTCCGGTGCGGCCTGCGGCTCTACCGGCTTGGGCTGCTGTGTTTCCTGTTGCTGCTTGCCCGGCTTTGCTTGCTCGGGCTGCCCTTCTGGCTGTGCGCCCTTCATCTTCGGCTGCGGCTCGGCTCCGCCCTGCTGGGCGGGCGCGGCCTCATGCTTCTGACCCTGAGGCTCGCCCTGCTCTGCACCGCCTGGCTTCTTGTGCTTTTTCAGTTCCTCTTCGGACTGCCCATCCGGGGCTTGCTGCGCCTGCGCAACTTGGAAACTTGCATTGCCGTTGGCGATGGCCGACTTGGCAGCATCATTATTAATCGGTGCGATGGCCTGTTCGCGCAGCGCTGTGGCAGCGGCCGGCTCGAATGCCAGTGATAAGGACAGCAGTGGAAATGCTGCACTGGCAAATAGTCTGGATCGCTTTCCCATAGGTAAAGTCTCCTTTTCTTATCTTTGTCCGCCGAATCACGGACCCAGCCCCCGGAGCTGATGCCGCGCAATGCCGACCGATTTTCGGTGCCCTTAGGGCCGAATCACGGCGAGCAGCGATATCTTCAGAGAGGATTAGTCATACTGAATTAACCTTGCCTGAACGCGTTAGACGGTTGCCATTCAGGTTTGCGGGTTAATGCAAGCCGCGCTTGCGGCTGCGTGCGGGCCAAAAATGCCTTCGTAATTCCAGTTGCAATTTGCGAAAAAAAAGTAAGATTATCTCAGCCAGGCGGGCCACTCACCCGCTCCATTCTGGCCGGCCGCCAATCAAGAACAACAGCAGCCGGCTGCCAACAGAGAGGATCAAAATGCGCATCTCCACTCGTCTTTTTGCCGCTGCGTCGCTCGCCGCGATGTCGCTCTTCGCCGGCGGCGCGCTCGCTGCTGGCGATACGATCGTCATTGGCACCGACGCCACCTATCCCCCTTTCGAATCGCTCGACGCCGCCGGCAAGTTCGTCGGCTTCGACATCGATATCGCCAATGCGCTTTGCGATCAGATGAAGGTCAAGTGCACCTTCGTGAACCAGGATTTCGACGGCATCATTCCGGCCCTGCAGGCCAAGAAGTTCGATGCCATCGTTTCGTCCATGTCGATCACGCCGGAGCGTGAAAAGACCATCGACTTTACCAACAAGTACTACAACACCCCACCGGCCATTGCAGTGCCGAAGGATTCGACGGTGACCGAAGCAACCGATGCGGCCCTGAAGGGCAAGACCATCGGCGCACAGTCCTCGACCACGCACGCCAACTACGCCACCGCGCATCTGAAGGATGCCGAGCTGAAGCTCTATCCGTCGCCGGACGAATACAAGCTCGACCTCGCCAACGGCCGCATCGACGCTGTCATCGACGACGTCGTCGTTCTTTCCGAATGGGTCAAGTCCGATGCCGGCAATTGCTGCAAGATGCTCGGCACGCTGAAGATTGATCCGCAAATCAATGGCATCGGCGCCGGCATCGGCCTTCGCAAGGGTGACACCGCGCTGAAGGACAAGTTCAACGCTGCGATCGCTGCGATCCGCGCTGACGGCACCTACAAGAAGATCCAGGACAAGTATTTCGACTTCGACGTCTACGGCGAGTGATCGCCTGTCGATTCTTGGGAAAAGGCGACGGCGGAAGCTTGCTCTTCCGCCGTTTTTGTTTGACAAAGTATATAAGAACAAGAGAAACGCAGCAGAAGCTGCGAGGGGAAATATGGTATGGGCGGATTGTTTTCCGCGATTGGTTCCTTATGGGTCTGGCTCGAAACCGTGTTTGATCCACTGTGCGGCCCGGCCGGGCTTTTTACCCTGTTCGGCCAGAACACCGTTATGGCTTGCGGCGATACTGGTTGGGGCGACGAGATTGCCGGCGGGTTGAAAATCACGATCACGATCGCTGTCCTGACATTGCCGCTCGGCCTGGTCGTCGGTTTTCTGGTGGCGCTGGCGCAGCAATCGGAAGAGCAGTCGCTGCGGCTCGCGGCCGGCGTGTTCACGACCATCTTTCGCGGCCTGCCGGAACTCCTGACCCTATTCATCATCTATTACGGCATACAGATCCTGCTGCAGACTGCCCTTGCTTATGTCGGCTACACCGGACAAGTTGAGATCAATGCTTTTGTCGCCGGTATGATCGCCCTTTCGATCGTCTTTTCCGCCTATTGCTCGGAAGTTCTGCTGTCAGCCTTCAGGGCGATCCCCAAGGGGCAATATGAAGCGGGGGATGCTCTCGGCTTTCACCGCGCCCGCACCATGCGCCTGATCATCCTGCCGCAGTTGATCCGCATTTCACTCCCCAATCTCGGGAATCTCTGGATGAACCTTTTGAAGGACACGTCCTACGTTTCCGTCATCGGGCTTGCCGATATCATCCGCCAGACCGGTCTTGCCGTGAGAGCGACCAAGGACCCGTTCCGCTTCTATCTGGTGGCCTGCGCCCTCTACCTGGTGCTCGCCATCATTTCCTCGGCTGGTTTGTCTTACCTTGAACGCTGGGCCAAACGTGCGGAGTTTCGCCGATGAGCTACGCTGAAGCTTTGATCCCGGCGCAACCGGCACCACCAGAGGCAATGAAGGGCGTCTCGAGAGCCCGCGTAGCCGGTTATTTCTTCCTGGCACTCTGGGCGCTGCTCGGCATTTCGCTGATCGCGATGATGATCACCAACTGGGACAACGAGAAATTCTTCCGGTTTGGCCCTCGCCTTCTGCATGGACTCTGGATCACGGTGAAGCTGGTCGGGCTTTCTTTCTTTCTCGGGGCGATACTCTCTATCCCGCTCGCTTTCGCCAGGATGTCGACGAACAAGATCCTGAGGAGCCTGACCTATGGCTATGTCTATCTGTTCCGCGGCACGCCATTGCTGGCGCAGATATTCATGGTCTATTACGGCTTCCCGCAGGCGCGCGGCTTCTTTGAAACTATCGGTCTCTGGTGGTTTTTCCGCGATCCATTCTACTGCGGACTGTTTGCCATAACGTTGAACACGGCTGCCTATCAGACCGAGATTGTCCGCGGCGCCATACAGAGCGTCCATCGCGGCCAAAGCGAGGCTGCGGCGTCGCTCGGCCTTCACAAGCTCATCACCTTCTACAAGGTCATATTGCCTCAAGCGTTGATCGTGGCGTTGCGCCCCTACGGCAACGAGATCATCCTTTTGATCAAGAGTTCGGCAACCGTTTCGATCATCACCGTCTACGATCTGATGGGCGAGACACGCTATGCCTTCTCGCAGACCTACGACTACCAAACTTACCTCTGGGCGGCGATTTTCTACCTGTCCATCGTCGAGATCATGCGCAACGGCTGGGCGCGCATGGAAGCCTATCTGACACGCCATCTGAGACGCTGATCTTTACCAGAACGGCGTCTCCTTTTGCCGCCCGCGGCATTAGCAGCACTCGCCTTATAGCGCTGCTATCATATTGATTTTTTAGAAAAAAATCTTTTTATGCAACACTTTTGTGAAGCTTGGGTTTACCATGAGCTGCTTCTATTTTCTCGTGACATCTCAGTCACGAAAAACATGGGAACAGAAAGGGCGACCTCATGCACAACGACATGCAAAAGCAGATGCAGGGCTATGGGCTGACCACGGCGCAGATCCTCTATCGCCTGCCCGATCATCCGCAATTTCTGCAGACTTATATCTGGCAGGACTACGATCTTGCTCCGAATTTCCCGGAGATGCGCAACTTCCTGAAGTTCTGGCAGGAGAAGCTTGACGGGCCGCTGCATTCGGTGCGCTATGTACACCGCCAGCTGATCTCTGCGACCGAATGGCGGGCGATGAAGGGAGAGTTCATTCTGCAATAGCTCGGCTTTGCCAAGCGATCAGACGTGCGCTTCGCCATGGATGAAATCGCCATCGTCCGTCCCCCGGCGCAGTGTGCTATAGAGAATGACAGCGTAGAACAAGACCACGGCAGCGATCACCAGCCAGCCGGGGATCGGTCCGAGTGCTGCATTGTCGACGATGTAGCTCCACGAATGCGCCAGGTCTTGCGGTGCGCCTTCCGTTTGCAGCTTCGGCGTCGAGATCTTCAAGATCCATGCCAGCAGAAGGATCGCGTACATCCAGCAATAATTCCGTCGCAACCGCCGCTGCATGGCCTCAAAATAGCCGAGCAGAACGCGCGGGGAACGCAAGCTCTTCGCAATCGATTGCGCCCAATCGGGATTGAGTTCCGCTTCGGGCGCCAGGATCTGCGCAAAATAGCTGCGTTCCAGTTGCCGCACGCGCGCCCGATAGACATCGAAGAAACGATAACGCCGCGCCTCGATCATCAAAAGCAATGTGATCAGCATCATGCCGAACAGCAATACGCCATGATGCGACGTCGGCGTCGACAACGACACGGAAAGCAGCGCCGCAACGACAGTGATCGCCCAGTTCGACGTCCGGTCGATACGGTCCCGCCAACTGGTCATCCGCGCGAGCTCGCCACGGTAATAATGGTTCAATGTGTTGGTGATCTCCCCGGTCGTCTGGGGTAGCGGCGGCAGTCTGATGTTCGTGGAGCTATCGATGAGATGGGACGTGGTGAGCTCGGTGGCCATGGCTTTTTCCTCCTCTATTCTTTTTTCACGCAACGGCCTTATGGCCCGCCGCTGTCGCAGACGAATATTTTGCTCCTTCAACGCAGCCATTGCAAAAGCCATTCAAGCGTCTTAAGGCCTCGTTGACAAATGAAAGGGCTGGTACTCATGGCGAAGAAAAAGATCGACGAAGACGCGCTGGCGGAAGCCTATAATCGCGCCCTTGCGCTGGAAAAAGCCGGCGACATCGACGCCGCGGTCAAGGCCTATGAGGATGTGCTGTCAATCGATCCCGAGGACCATGGCGGCGCTACCGTTCGCATCGCCTCAATGGGTCGCGGCGAAACGCCTGTAAAGGCGCCGGACGCCTATGTCGAGACCTTGTTCGACCAGCATGCTGAAGTTTTCGAGGACGTACTCGTCGAGCAGCTCGGCTACCATGTTCCGGTTCTCGTGCGTCAGCGGCTGCAGGCGCTTGGGCTCGGCCCCTTCAAGCGCATGCTCGATCTCGGCTGCGGCACGGGCCTGACGGGCGGCACGCTGCGCGATATCGTCGAGGACATCACTGGCATCGACATTTCCGAAAACATGGTCGAAGTCGCCCATGAAAAGGATCTCTACGAGACGCTGTTCGTCGCCGAGGTCGAGGATTTCCTCGACGACAATGACGAGGAGCCATTCGATCTGATCACCGCCACCGATGTCCTGCCCTACCTCGGCGCACTGGAGCCGCTGTTCTTCGGCGCCGCCGACAACATGACGCCGGGCGGTCTCTTCATCTTTTCCTCGGAAACCCTGCCCGACAGCGCGCTTGCCGGCCGTCCTTACATGGTCGGCCCGCACCAGCGTTTCGCCCATGCGCAAAGCTATGTGCGCGAGCGTCTGAACGCGACCGGCTTCGAGCTGATCGAAATCACCGACATCAATGTCCGCATGGAAGACGGCCAGCCGACGCCCGGCCATCTGGTCATCGCACGCCTCGTCGCGGAATAAGACGGCCCATCTGCAGGATGCCTGAAATAGTTACCCAATTGGGTAACTATCCATTGCTCGATGAACTTTGATCTGTTACTTAGCCATTTAGATAAGTTTAAGCCACAAAGCCTCGATATGGGAAAGGTTCTTTGCATGTCCCTTATTCTCTACCAGCACCCCCTTGCCTCCTTCTGTCACAAGGTCCTGGTCGCGCTTTATGAGAACGGCACGCCCTTCGAAAGCCGCATCATCGACCTCGGCAACGAAGAGTCTCGCGCCTCACTGCTGCGGCTTTGGCCGATCGGAAAATTCCCTGTCCTGCGCGACGAGGCGCTCGACAGCACCGTTCCAGAAAGCACTATCATCATCGAATATCTCGACCGGCATTATCCTGGCCCCGCGCCTCTGCTGCCGCTCGATCCGGCGGACGCACTCTGCGTCCGCCTCTGGGACCGCTTCTTCGATCTCTATGTCCAGGAACCGATGCAGGCGATCGTCGCTGATATTCGCCGTCCGGAGGATCAGCGCGACTCCAAAGCCGTCGCTCAGGCGCAGGCCCGGCTGCACACCGCCTATGGCATGATCGAACAGCAACTCGCCGAAAAGCCCTGGATCGCCGGCGACGCTCTAACGATGGCGGATTGCGCTGCGGCGCCGGCGCTATTCTACGCCGAGACGCTTGTGCCCTTCGGCCAACAGCACGTCCGGCTGAAACAATATTATCAGCGCCTGCTCGCTCGTGCGTCCTTCGCCCGCGTGCTGAGGGAGGCAATGCCCTACTTCCACCTCTATCCCTATCGTGAAAAGCTGCCCGCCGAGTTCCAGCCGGAACGCCCACATGCTTGAGGAACCCCTGGCGCTCGACCGGATGTTCCAGGCTTTGTCGGATCAGAGTCGGCGCGGCATGATCGACCGCCTCGGCCGCGGTCCCGCCTCGGTAACTGAATTGGCACAGCCGTTCGCCATGGCGCTGCCGACCGTGATGAAACATCTGCACGTGTTGGAGACCAGTGGGCTGGTGTTATCTGAAAAGACCGGCCGGGTGCGGACTTATCACCTGCGCAAGGAGGCGCTGGCAACGCTCGAGCGCTGGATTGGCGAACGTAAGGCGGGATGGAACAGGACCTTTGACCGGCTGGACCAGTTTCTCGCCGACAATTCCGAGGAGACAGTTGTGAAATGACTGAAAGATCGACGCAACACACGACTTTGGCCATAGAGCGCCATTTCAAAGCACCATTGACGCGCGTTTTCGGCGCCTGGGCGGTGGCCGAGAACAAGCGCCAGTGGTTTGCTTGTCACGACGATTGGACGCCGCTGGAATTCCAGCTCGACTTTCGTCCCGGCGGCAACGAGAGCAATCGGGTCGCCTCGACGGACGGTGTGGTGCACGCCTATCAGGGCCGCTATATCGATATCGTGCCGAATGAGCGCATCATTTATGCTTTCGACATGATGCTCGACGAAAAGCGCATCTCGGTGTCATTGGCCACCGTCACCTTCGCTCCGGAACCGACCGGCACGGCGATGTTTTTTACCGAGCAGGTGGTTTTTCTGGACGGTTATGGTGACAATGGCTCGCGGCTGATGGGCACGGAAATAGGCTTCGACAATCTGCGGCTCTATGTCGAAGGCAACGAAACCAGGCCGAATTAGCCTTCTCTGACATCACCGAGGATAGCCGCCAGCAACTGACCTTCGAGTTGCGCCAGCCCCGGATTGCCGTGGCGGCGGGGATGCGGATGGGGAACGGTAAGATCGAGCACGATCCGCCCCTCGTCCAGCACCACGACCCGATCGGCCAGATGCACGGCCTCGCTGACGTCATGGGTGACGAGCACGGCGGTGAAGCCGAGTTCGCGCCAGACGCGGTTCAACAATTCCTGCATGCTGATGCGGGTCAGCGCATCCAATGCGCCAAGCGGCTCGTCCAGTGCCAGAATACCTGGTTTGCTGACCAGCGCACGGGCGAGCGCTACCCGCTGCCGCTGACCGCCGGAAAGCCGCGAAGGCCATTCGGCCGCCTTTTCCGCTAGCTGCACTTCCGAAAGGACTGACGCAGTCTCGGACCGCGCCACGTGCCGCGGAACACCCTCACCGAGACCGACGGCGACATTGTCGGCAACGGCGAGCCAAGGCAACAACCGAGGTTCCTGAAAGACGATACGGGCGTTCGGCGCTTCGTCACTTCCGCCGGCAGTCTCAAATAGCACGTGGCCTGCAGTCGGCTCATCGAGGCCCATCAGGATGCGCAATAAGGTGCTCTTGCCGCAGCCACTTTTGCCGATGACGGCGACGAACTGGCCGGCGGGAATATCGAGATCGATGCCGCGCAGCACACGATTGTGGCCAAAACTCTTTTCCAGAGCATTGATGCGGATGGCAACCGCGCCTGTCTTCGACAGAGCGTCCTCGGAGGGGCGCGGTTGAACGCGTTCCAGTGCGATAGCGGTCATGGGATGCTCCTCAATTCTGATAGGCCGGGTTCCAGCGCAGCGCCCTGCGTTCCAGCGTCCGGGCAACGACGTCGGCGAGCTTTCCAAGCGCGGCATAGATGACCAGTGTCAACACCACGACATCGGTCATGCCGAACTCGCGGGCATTGTTGGCCATGTAGCCGATGCCCGATGACGCTGCGATCGATTCGGCGACGATCAACGTCAGCCACATGATACCGAGCGCGAAGCGCAGCCCGACAAGAATAGACGGCAGGGCGCCGGGAAAGATCACCTTCTTAAACAGGGTCCAGCCGCTCATGCCATAGACACGGCCCATCTCGATCAGTCCGCGGTCGACATTGCGAACGCCATGATAGGTGTTGAGATAGATCGGGAAGAGCACGCCGAGCGCCGTCAGGAACAATTTCGATTCTTCGCCGATCCCGAACCAGAGGATGACCAGCGGCACCATTGCCAAATGTGGGATCGTGCGCAGCATCTGCAGTGTCGTATCGGTCAGTTGCTCAGAGAGCGTTGAAACGCCGTTGGCAATGCCGAGCAGGAAGCCGATCGAGCCGCCAACGAAGAGGCCGGCGAAGGCTCGGCCGGCGCTGACCAGAATATTATGCGGCAATTGCCCGGAGATCGTTGTCTGCCAGAATGCCACGACGACAGCGGCCGGCGATGGCATGATGCGGGTGGAGATCCACCCGACCGATGAGCCGAGCTGCCAGATCGCGATGACGACGATCGGCAGCAAAAAGGGCAAGAACCGCCCCAGGGTGAAGGTCGGCCGCACTGATCTGGCCGGGCGAACCCTGCTTTCGGCGGCCGTGCGTGCGAAGGATGTGTCGAAAGCCGACATGGAGATCTCCCTGGAAGGATGGGGTTAAGAGCCGGAAACGACTTTCAGATTGCCGCCATGGCTGCCACCGGCGAAAATCTGTTTTGCCCCGAATTCGTTGCGAAAGCCGGCTCGCTGCTGTTCCCGGCCCAACCCAAGCTCGGGAAACAGCAGCTCCGCGACGCGATAGGCCTCTTCCAGATGCGGATAGCCGGAGCCGATCACCGTTTCGATGCCTATGTCCTGATATTCGCGTAGCCTTGCCGCCACTGTCTTGGGCGACCCGACCAGCGCCGTGCCGGCACCGGCGCGCACGAGGCCAACGCCTGCCCAGAGGTTCGGCGAAACTTCAAGCCTGTCGCGGCGGCCGCCATGAAGGGCCGCCATGCGCCTCTGACCGACGGAGTCGGATTGATTGACGAACTGCTCCTGCGCTTCGCGGATCGTTTCGTCATCGAGCTTGGAGATCAGCCGGTCGGCCGCGGCCCACGCCTCCTCGTCCGTCTCGCGGACGATGAAATGCAGGCGGATACCGAAGCTGATTTCGCGGCCCTTGCGGGCGGCAGCCGCGCGCACCTTCTCGATCTTCTCCGCCACCTGTGCCGGCGGCTCGCCCCAGGTCAGATATTTGTCGACGCGGCCGACCGAAAATTCGATGCCTGCATCCGACGATCCGCCAAAATAAAGCGGCGGGCGCGGCGCCTGCACCGGCGGCAATCCAAGCTTGGCGCCCGTCGCCTTGATATACTTGCCATCGAAAGTCGACGTGCCCTTCTCCAAGAGTTCTTCCCAGACGGTGAAGAACTCGTCGGCATGGGCATAACGTTCGTCATGGGCGAGATGAATGCCGTCGCCCGCCAATTCGGCAGGGCTGCCGCCAACCACGATGTTCAGCAACACTCGACCATTCGAGACACGATCGAGTGTCGAAGCGAGACGAGCATAATAGGCAGGCGATGCTGTGCCGGGACGGATTGCGACCAGGAATTTCAATTTCTGCGTCTGCGCTGAGAGCGCCGCGGCGGTGACAAACGACTCCTCGCACGAGACGCCCGTCGGCAGCAGCACGCCCGAGTAGCCAAGCCGATCGACAGCCTGCGCGATCTGCGTGAGATAACCTATTTCCGGCCCGCGATTGAGATCGCTCGAGCCGAGATAGGTGCCGTCGCCAGAGGTCGGGATGAACCACAGGAAGTCGATGGGTTTGGCAGTCTCGGTCATGATGTTTCCTGTCTCCTGGATATGCTTGATCGGGAGCCCGCTTCTCAGGGCCTTTTACCGGATAGTTGCATAGACTACTTATTATATCGACAATACAGATTTTCTATTGCCACCGAAGCAGCGAAATATTTTTCCCCGCTATGCGCCGCGCCGATATGTTTCGAGCGCGGACCGCAGCGGCGGCCAAGGGCAAGCCCTGGCGCCTCAACTCGCCTTCGGTCTCCACACGATATCGGCAACCGCAAGCTTTTTCGGCACGATACCGAGCTCGTAGAACTCGTCCGCCAAACCCTGCTGATAGGCGACCGCCTCGTCACTGATGGTGGAAACACCGCCAAGATTGAAATCGGGACGCGTCAAAGTCACCCGGGTCACGTCGGCAGCTACGCCGGTGATCGCCGCCAGCGCCGTTACGGTATCATCGAGATGCGTCTGTGCATCGGCACCGACCTCGGCAAGTTCGTCGATGACGTCCACAATCACCTGTGGATTGTCCTTGGCGAAATCGCCGTTTGCCAGGAAATAGCTGAAGGAATCGACGATGCCCCGCGCCGTCGCCAGGATGCGGGTATCCGGATCGGCCTCGGCGATGGCGAGGTAGGGATCCCAGATCGACCAGGCGTCGATGGCGCCGGTCTTGAAAGCAGCGGAAGCATCCGGCGGCGCGAGATCAAGCGCCTGGATATCGTCCACCGTCAGGCCGCCTTTGCGTAGCGCTTTCACGGTGACGTTATGGGCGCTCGACCCGCGCTTGAAGGCAACTTTCTTGCCTTTGAGGTCGGAAAGCGTCTGTATCGGCGCATCCTTGCGCACCAAGATGGCCGAGCCCTCAGGACTTCCCTTGTACTGGCCGACATAAACAAGATTGCCGTTCGCAGCCTGTGCGAAAAGCGGCGGCACGTCGCCCGTGGCACCGAAATCCAGCGCGCCGGCACCGAGCGCTTCCAGGAGCGGCGGGCCAGAGGTGAACTCAGACCACGCAACGGAGATGCCGCGATCGGAAAGCCGCTTTTCCAGCGAGCCCTTTCGATTGGCGAGCGCCAGCACGCCATTCTTTTGCCAACCTATGCGGAAGGTCGTTGCAGTGGCCGCGCGTGCCGGCGGGACGGAAGGCAGCGCTATGGCGGCGGCCGTGGCGCCGAGAAGGCTAAGTGTCTGTCTGCGCGTGATCATCGAAAGTTCCTTTCCCCACCGGTCCGGGACGCTTTCCCGCGAACGCCGGCCCTGTTGTCGATATCTAAGAATTGCAAATCCATAGATTATATCGACAACTGAAATTGTAATTTTTCGCGACCGAGACGAAATTCGGTTTCGATTGAGTGGGAAATCGCGGAATTATCTTTCAAGACCCATGGGACCGCGACAACTGCGCCGACAAATCGGTCTTCCGTCCCCCTCGCCTTTCCGATAAGTCTTCAGGCAAATTTTTGGAAGGAGTCTCGCGAATGGCAAAGGTCGCATTCATCGGCATGGGCGTCATGGGCTACCCCATGGCAGGGCATTTGAAGGTGAAGGGCGGTCACGATGTCACCGTCTACAACCGCACCATCGCCAAGGCAGAGGCTTGGGCGAAACAGTTTGACGGCAAGTTTGCCCCCACGCCAGCGACTGCGGCCGAAGGCGCCGATTTCGTCTTTACCTGCGTCGGCAATGACGACGACCTGCGTTCGGTAACGATCGGCAAGGATGGCGTGCTCTCGGGTATGAAGGCGGGCGCGACACTGATCGACAACACGACAGCCAGCGCCGAGGTCGCCCGCGAACTCCATGCTGCGGCCAAGGAAAAAGGCGTGGACTTCATCGACGCCCCCGTCTCCGGCGGTCAGGCCGGTGCAGAAAACGGCGTCCTGACCGTCATGTGCGGCGGCGATGAGACGGTGTTCGAAAAAGCAAAGCCGGTGATCGACGCCTATGCCCGCATGGTGGGTCTGATGGGCGCGGTGGGCGCGGGACAGCTCACCAAGATGATCAACCAAATCTGCATCGCCGGCGTCGTTCAGGGCTTGGCCGAAGGCATCCATTTCGGCAAGCAGGCTGGCCTCGACATCGAAAAGGTCGTGGAAGTCATCTCCAAGGGGGCGGCCGGTTCCTGGCAGATGGAAAACCGCCACAAGACCATGAATGTCGGCAAATACGACTTCGGCTTTGCCGTCGACTGGATGCGCAAGGACCTCGACATCGTGTTGTCCGAAGCCCGTCGGAACAAAGCCAAACTGCCGCTGACTGCCTTGGTCGACCAGTTTTATGGCGACGTCCAGGCCATGGGCGGCAACCGCTGGGACACGTCGTCGCTGCTGGCAAGGCTGGATAAAAAGTAATTTAAAGCGATCGTCCAGAAGTCGGCTCTTTAAAGGGCGCCATTTTTTTTAATGGCGCTCAATCGTCGCTTGATTTTGCATTCTCCAGCAGCATGTAGTCCAGCGGCAGTTCCGTCGAATATTTGATCTGTTCCATTGCGAAGGCCGAGGAGACGTCGCGGATTTCGATCTTGGCGATCATGCGTTTGTAGAAGGCGTCATAGGCGGCGATATCCGGGACGACGACGCGCAGGAGATAATCGACGTCGCCGCTCATGCGATAAAATTCAACCACTTCCGGGAAGTCCGCGATCACTTCGGAAAAGCGCTTCAGCCATTCGATCGAGTGGCTGTTGGTGCGGATCGAGACGAAAACGGTGACCTTGGTGTTGACCTTTTCGGGATCGAGCAGCGCCACGCGACGGCGAATGACGCCATCCTCTTCCATCTTCTGGATACGGCGCCAGCATGGTGTCGTCGACAGCCCGACCTTCTTGGCGAGATCGGCCACGGCCAAAGTGGAATCCTCCTGCAGCAGACGCAGGATTTTGCGGTCAAGACGGTCCATTTCGATTGCCCTTTCGAATTATATTCTCTCTATAGCGCATTTTTGCCGAAGGAAAAGAAACTTGTTTCAAGAAACAAGGCTTTTTATGCGCTCTCGCAATACGGGCAGCAGCTCAATCTCAAACCAAGGATTGCGCTTCAACCAGCCGCTGTTGCGCCAACTCGGATGCGGCAGCGGCAAGATCGCTGGCCAATGATTGGTAAAAAGGTACCGCCGCCATTCCGCAACGGTTTCTGTCATCGATGCCATTCGTGCCGAACCGAGATGCCAAGCCTGAGCATATTGGCCTATGGTCAGGACGAGCTCGATTTGCGGCATCGCGTCCATGGCTCTCTGCCGCCAAAGCGGCGCGCATTCCCTGCGCGGCGGTAAATCACCACCCGCAGCGCCATAGCCGGGGAAGCAGAAGCCCATTCCCATAATGGCGAAATGATCAGCGTTGTAAAAACTGTCTCGATCGACGCCCAACCATTGCCGCAGCCGGTCGCCGGACGCATCGTTGAACGGCAGGCCGCTTTCATGCACCCGCAGCCCTGGTGCCTGTCCCGCAATCAGGATGCGCGCCGTTGCCGACAAGACGGCGACCGGCCTCGGTTCATGCGGCAGCCGATCGGCCTGCCCACGCATCGGCGCATCCCGGCAGACACGGCAAGCGGCGATGGCCTTGCCCAGCGCCTGCAATTTCTCTTCCTGCGCCATCACCGATCCCATCCGACAATCCGTCGCAGATAGCCACCGAGCCCCGCCAGCCGATCGCCCTTGCGGTCCATCTGCTCTTCGCGCCGATAATCGCGCGGCCGCTCGAAATCGCCGGCCAAGAGCCCGGCCTTGGCCTTGCACGCCGCAACCTCTTCGGCGGCATAGCCGCCATAAGACAAGGCGATGCGTCTGCGCACCATCGCGCCGTTGATGTCGACGTCATCAGCTTTGCAAGTTACCGATAGTCGGCCATAGCGGTCATGCTTGCTCACCCGACATTCGCCCGCACCCGTCTTCATTAATTTATCAAATGCTTTGCGCGCCTTTGTGACGCGGGCCCAGTCCCGAAGATTGCACTGACATTGCTGGCGAAATACAGGTGCGTCGATGCCGATAAGGCGCAGACGATTGCCGTCCCGAGCGAGGGTGTCGGCGTCAACGACATAAAAACGTCCGGTTTGAACGAGTTCTGGGCGATTTTTCATCTTTAATGCAAGCAGGCCGATCAGCGCCAGCGGCGCAAATGTGGTTACGCCGTCACGAAACAAGCGGCCGAACCGCGTCACGCTTTTGCCTCCTTAAAGAACAAAACCTTGGCAAAGATGGCAAACAAATCATTTCTGAGCAGCATCTTCTTAAGGATTGGCCGCTAGTCTGTAGCCCTCGGCAGGCCAAGTTTCAACGTATCCATGAGCACCGGCGTCAGCACATCGACAGATAAAATCATCGTCGACCGATCGCGCAGTCACCGTAACCGGGCTGTGTCGAAGGCGGTGCGACAGACGCGCGAGCGCTTGCAAACCGGTCACAGCCGGAGCTTCGACCGCGAAGTCATGATGATGCATGTCGACACCCTCCTCCAGGGTGCTTCGGTCATGCCGATCTTCGTCATCATCGTGGCAGCACTCGGCGTCTATCTCACACGGGACGCGCAGATTTTCATCTGGGCCATCCCGACCCTCTCCGCACACGCCATCAACATGCTGCTTGGCCGTCGCGCCAAGAAGCGCGAGATGACCGCCAAGAGCACCAGGAAATGGCGCCGGATCCTGCTGCTTGGCCAGTTGCTCATCGGCTTTTGCTTCGCGTTCTTCGCCATGCAGAGCTGTTCGACCTGCGGCGGCGACAGCTTCGTACTCTATAAGAGCGCGACGCTGCTGGTGGCGATCTGTATCACTGCGATGGCAAATTTCATGCTGCCGCGAACCGTGCCCTTCTCGTTTGCGCCGGCAACCGTCGCACTTGCGGTCAAAGCGGTGCTGACCCGCAATCCTCTCGATATCGCACTCACCGCCGCCGTCGCGGTCGCCGTCGTCTTCTTCACCTTCATTACCAATCGGATGTTTCAGTCGAATCTGAAGATCCTCTCCTTCCAGTCGGAAAAGGATGACCTGATCGCCGAGCTGGAAGTCGCGAAATCCATGTCGGATGAAGCGCGCCGCCGCGCCGAGGAGGCCAACCTCGCCAAATCCCGCTTCCTGGCCTCGATGTCGCATGAGCTCAGAACGCCGCTCAACGCCATCCTCGGCTTCTCCGAGGTCATGTCGGCGGAAGTCATGGGGCCGCTGAACAACGCCACCTATCGCGAATACACCACCGATATCCATCGTTCCGGTCAGCATCTGCTCAACCTGATCAACGAGATCCTCGACCTTTCCCGCATCGAGGCCGGCAAGTATGAGTTGAACGAGGAGGCAATCTCGCTGCTGGATGTGGCGGAAGATTGCATCGGCATGGTGCAGTTGCGCGCGCGTGGCAAGAACATCTCCATCTCGCCGCAGTTCGAGCCAGAGCTTCCTTCGGTCTGGGCCGATGAAAAATCCATGCGCCAGGTGATCCTCAATCTTCTGTCCAACGCCGTGAAATTCACGCCGCAAGGCGGTGAAATCACTGTCAAGGTCGGCTGGACCGCCGGCGGCGGCCAATATGTGGCGATCAAGGACAATGGCCCCGGCATTCCGGAAGAAGAGATACCGGTCGTTCTTTCGGCCTTCGGCCAAGGCTCGATCGCCATCAAGAGCGCCGAACAGGGGACCGGCCTCGGCCTGCCGATCGTTCAGGCGATCCTTGCCAAGCATGACGGCCAATTCATGCTGAAGTCCAAGCTGCGCGAGGGCACGGAAGTCATCGCCATCCTGCCCGCCAAGCGCGTGCTGCAAAGCCTGCCCGCCATAGAGGACGCGCCGTCGGTCGAGCGCCGCAAGAAGAGCTTTGCCTGACGTTTAGGCCATAAAAAACAGATGGCTGGCGATCGTGAAAAGCAAGTAAAGGCCGGAAGCGACCAGCATGCAGAGAACTGCGAAGGAGCCAAGATCCTTGGCGTGCTTTCCGACGTTGGAAATCTCCGGCGAAATCCGGTCGATGACTTCCTCGACCGCCGTGTTCATCGCCTCGACGGCAAAAACGCCGAGAAACAGCACGATGGCGATCATGATTTCTGCAAGCGTAGCCCCAACGACGACGAGCAGGATCAATCCGGCGGCCGCGAACAAAAGCTCCTGCCGGAAAGCCGATTCTTGCAGCAGGCGCTGAAAACCGCCCCAGGAATAGCCGGCGGCCGCAAGGAAGTGCCGGACCCCGGTTTCCTTGGTTAGTGCTGATTTCGAAAACTCGGCCATCCCTGCCTCGCTTGCAATGTCCTAACAGCAAATTAGCAGCCTTGCGAATACCGTCTCGCCACTCTCAAGGCAAGCCGACGACTGGTTCGGTCAGACAAACAATTACAGTTTTATGACATAAATCGAAAGTCGGTCGGAATTTGGGAGGCGGAGCGCTTAATCGCCGCGCCCCGCCGTTTCATCCGTCAATGCTTGTTGGTTACCCCGGCGCTCTCGAAAGTCGCCATGCCGGAATGGCAGGCGGCGGCGGCCTTGACGATACCGGCGGCGAGCGCTGCACCCGTGCCTTCGCCAAGCCGCATGCCGAGCGCCAAAAGCGGCGTCTTGCCGAGTTTGTCGATGGCCTTGAGATGACCGGGCTCGGCCGAGACGTGACCGATGAGGCAATGGTCGAGCGCCGAGGGATTGGCCGCCTTGAGGATCGAGGCAGCCGCGGTTGCGACGTAGCCGTCGATAATGACGGGGATACGTTCCATGCGGGCCGCGAGAATGGCGCCAGCCATGGCCGCGATCTCACGGCCGCCGAGGCGGCGCAGCACTTCCAGCGGATCCGAAAGATGGTCACGATGCAGCGCGACCGCCTTCTCGACGGCGGCGATCTTGCGCTTCAGCATCTCGCCTTCAGAGCCGGTTCCGGGACCAACCCACTCCGTTGCCGTGCCGCCATAGAGCGCGTAGTGTATGGCGGCGGCGATCGTGGTGTTGCCGATCCCCATTTCGCCAACGCAAAGCAGATCCGTACCGCCGGCAATGGCTTCCATGCCGAAGGCCATGGTTGCGGCGCAGTCACGTTCGCTGAGTGCAGGCTCTTCGGTAATATCGGCGGTCGGGAAATCCAGCGCAAGGTCGAATACCTTCAGGCCTAGATCATAGGCGACGCAGATCTGGTTGATCGCAGCGCCACCGGCCGCGAAATTCTCGACCATCTGTTGCGTGACGGCAGGCGGAAACGGCGTGATGCCCTGCTTGGTGACGCCGTGATTGCCAGCAAAGATCGCCACTAGCGGCCGATTGACCGCGGGCGACCGACCGGACCAGGCGGCGAGCCAGAAGGCAATCTCTTCGAGACGACCGAGAGCGCCCGGCGGTTTGGTGAGTTGCGCGTCACGCTCGCGCGCCGCCACCAGTGCTCGGGAGTCCGGGCCAGGAAGGTCGCGCAGCAATGTGCGGAAATCGTCGAATGGCAAGCCGGTAACGCTCATGAATGCCGTTCCTTGTTTTTTGATCTCAAATCAGGTTTTTTGCGTGCGACTCTATTAGTCGCCGGCACCGTTGCGAACAACTCCAAAAACGCCCGATGCTGTCGCAGGTATGACGGGGAGTGAATGAATATTAGGGAATACACAAGCGATATAGCGCGCGCCGTGGCCTTCTTAAGCCGTATTCCAGTGCCGTCTTCTTTCTTCGAAGGCTATGACGGCAGGCTCGCCCGCGTCTCGCGCACCTTCCCCCTCGCCGGCTTTATGATTGCCCTGCCCGCCGCGATCGCCTTCGCCGTGCTGCTTGCCTTCAATGCCGACCCGTTCATGGCTTCGTTGTTGGCGCTGGCCATTCAGACGATGACGACCGGCGCTCTGCACGAGGACGGCCTTAGCGACACGGCGGATGGCCTCGGGGGCGGCAAGGATCGCGATAGGGCGCTTGCGATCATGAAGGATAGCCGCATTGGTACTTATGGTGCGATCGCGCTGATTCTCTCTTTTGGACTGCGGGCGGCTGCGCTTGCCTCCATCGCCAGCGACCTTGCGCCAATTGCCGCAGCCCTTGCCTTGTTGGCTGCTGCTGTTCTGAGCCGCGGCGCCATGGTCTGGCATTGGTATGTTCTGCCTGCCGCCAAGCCGGACGGAGTTGCCGCCTCGGCCGGCAAGCCGGATTACGGCGCAATGCAAATCGCACTCATTACCGCGCTGGTGCTTGCTGCCTTTCTGCTTTGGCCGAGCCTCAGGCTTCCTGGCCTTATCCTAAGCCTTTTTGTCACCGCGGCCGCGGCTTTTATCTTTACCCGGCGAGTACGCCAAAGGCTTTCTGGTCACACCGGCGACACCGTCGGTGCAACGCAGCAGATTTGCGAGATTGCTGCCCTCTGTACCCTTGCCATGTGCGTTTGAAGCATCGATATATATGATCTCATGCTAACACCCTGCATTCTTGTTTGCTCCATCGATACGAACACCGGCTATTGCTTCGGCTGCGGGCGTACGCGCGAAGAAATCGGCGCGTGGATGACCTACAGCGACGACGAGCGCCGCGACATTATGGAGGTTTTGCCCCAGCGCCTCGCCACCGTCGAACGCAAGCCGCGCCGGGAGACCCGCCGCCAGCGGCTGGCGCGGGAGCGCAGCGCAATATGAACCGCCTGAACATCGCGCTTGCTGTCATTGGTATCGGCCTCGCGCTCCTCGTGTTCAACAATAACAGTGGTACGACCCTCGGCATGGACAATAATGCCTTTGCCGGCGTCATCTATCTGGTACCGCTCGCCCTGGTCATCGGCGCGGGCATCTGGGCCAGCCGCCATACCGCCAGCCAGTCCCTGCGCAATCTGCTGATCTGGCTGGTTATTATCATGGCGCTGGCGACGGCATATATTTACCGGCGCGATGCCCAGCAGGTCGGCGACCGGCTGTTTGCGGGCCTTGTGCCTGGACACGCCGTCGTTGTCACGACCAGCGAAGGTGGCCAGGAAGTCATCCTGCACAAGCTGCAGAACGGCCATTTCGAGGCGAAGGTGACGATCAACGGCCAACCGATCGACATGCTCGTCGATACTGGCGCCAGCACCATCGCATTGTCGCAGCGAGATGCCGAGCGCGTCGGCATCATCCCGGAAAACCTCACCTATTCCATGACAGTCGTCACCGCCAACGGCCGGGCCAGGGCTGCTCCCGTAGAACTCGGCTCGGTCGCCATCGGCCCGATCCTGCGCCGCGACGTGAAAGCGACCGTCGCGGAAGACGGTAAGCTCGACCAGAGCCTGCTCGGCATGAGCTTCCTGGAAACACTGGGCTCGATGCAAATGCAGACGGATGAACTGCGGTTGCGGGATTGAAGGCGGCACTGAACGCTAGGCATCATACTTCGATCGTGCCCGAAGCATTAGGCTGCAATTGGGCGCTAGGGACGGTGACGTATGTTCCAATCATCGACCTCGAAAGTTCAGCCTAATGTCACCGACCAAAACCAACACGACGACGGAGCTTGTGCTCCTGCTCATGCTCGCGACTTTCTGGGGCGCCTCCTACACATTCATCAGAATCGCCGTGGCGACGATCCCGCCGGTCACCCTGATCGCTACACGCACACTCATCGCTGGCGGCATATTGTTTGCCATCGTCCGCTGGCGTGGACTAAGGCTGCCGCTCGGCCCGACAATATGGCGCCGTTTCCTTGTTCAGGCCTGTCTCAACAGCGCAATTCCTTTCACGCTCATCGCCTGGGCGGAACGCACGATGGATGCCGGTCTTGCGACCATCTTGAATTCGACCACGCCGATCTTCACCTTCCTGCTGGCTGCCCTCCTGTTTCGCAACGAGCTCGTCACCGCGCGTAAACTGTTCGGCATTACGATGGGTCTGACGGGCATCTGCTTCATTATCGGCTTCGACGCCCTGAACGGTTTCGGCCAGCAACTGCCAGCGCAGCTTGCGGTCGTGGCGGCATCGGTCTGCTATGCCGGTGCCGCCTTGTTCGGCCGCAATTTCAAGGGACTCGATCCGATGATGCCTGCGGTCGGTTCTCTTCTCTGCGGCGCCGTCATTCTTATCCCGGTGAGCCTTATTGTCGATCGGCCTTGGACACTCGCGCCTGCCGTCCCATCGGTCATCGCTCTGCTGGCCCTTTCAGTTCTGTCGACCGCGCTTGCCTTTTCGATCTATTTCCGGCTGATCCAGACCCTTGGTCCGATCGGCACAACGGCGCAGGCCTATCTGCGCGTCCCGATCGGGGTCGCCATCGGCGTCGTCTTCCTCGACGAGCCATTGACCCCGACAGCCGGCATCGGGCTCGTCTGCGTCATCATTGGTGTGATGGCCATGGCGATGGCACCGAAAAGGAGGGCCGTCAGCGGATAAAAACCGCCCCGGGCGACGTAATGACAAATCGTCCGATGCGACGACAATGTTTTGCGATCGCCAGATGGGTTCGGGGTCGGCATGGTGCACAACCATCCCACTTCCCATTTTTCGATCACGCTGGATCACGCTGTAGCACATTGAAGCATAAGGATTTTTAGGCTTACCGTAGAGCCGGATACCGTGGCGTATTGGGGTCGGTTTTAGGGGGATCGAGGCCCATTTTGGACCCAAGCACAGACCCCTACTATCCGTCCGCCGATCCCACTTGAAAGCCTACGGGAGACCCCAGCGCCAAGCCTTACAGATGGAGAAATTCGCCGCGCTCTGAAACAGGTTGAGGAGACCGGAAAGCAGCAGAGCCTTGTTGATGGTAAAGGCCATGGGACGGGCCGACTGGTGGCAAGCTACTGCCCAGGGATAGAAATCTCAGTTGGCGGACGCTTGAGGCGCTCGCCTTCATGTCCTCCGAAATCCACGGCACCTATACCCCGTTCTTCCCGGAGCCGGAAAAGCTACATGCGCGCGAAAAGCTCAAGAAGGCCTTCGCGATCCTCGCCGACCAGATGGGCGACAAGGCATTCCTGGTGAGCAACGAGATGACGATTGCCGATTGCTATCTCTTCTGGGTCCTGATGGCCGCGCCGAGAAGCGGCGTCGAGCTGCCGAAAAATCTACGGAACTGCTTCGAGCGCATGGACGCGATCCGTTCCGTGATCCAGGCGCTCACCGAGGAGGGATTGATCTGAAAAGCTTCGAGTATACGGCCGCTTTGCGCCTCCAATGCAGTCAATCAACTGCTCGACGCCCAATCCTGCAAGCTGCCCTCGTTCGCTTTCCTTTGATGGAAAGTCACAAATCACTCGTAATATCGCGACCGTGGGTTGAAGCCACGCAACTTTCTAAAGTGCCGTCGCAACCAGAACTGCTTAAGCTTCCTGAGAAACCGGCCCGTGTTTCTTGCCCGCTTGGGGAACTCGGATTACCTAATCTAATCTCGCGAAGATGGCTTATAGCCCGGTAATAACGAATTGGGGCATGATCGTCGAACGTGATGTAGATCACATCGCCGATCTTCTCCCAAACCACTGCGATGCTCCTTGACGGCGCAAACTTAGCGTGTCGGATACCGTTACCATTGTGCCTCAACATCTGACCTCGGCTCGGCAGTGGGTCAAATTTTAAGTCAGCAATGCACTGTGCGACATCAGGCCGGCGTTCATAGAGATCAGCCTTGACGATGTCGCTTCCATCTTTGTCCTCAATTTCTTGAATGATGGCTTGCAGGATTTCGAAGTGTTTTGGGTTTTGACGTTCGAGGTTTTCCAACCACTTCTTGGCATACGATCGATTGCAATAAGTGATTCTCGATTGCGCCATAGAGTTCCGATCCCATTCTTAGCCACCGCTTATTTTAGCCATGGCGGATGAGCCGTCAATTGATCGACCTGACCAACGGAAAAAGTGTGCCTTTTTCGTCGCCGACGCCACCGCAGAGCGGACGTTCCCAGCCCCGAAACGGAAATCA
Organism: Martinezella calliandrae; assembly: GCF_030272695.1. GTDB lineage: Bacteria > Pseudomonadota > Alphaproteobacteria > Rhizobiales > Rhizobiaceae > Rhizobium > Rhizobium calliandrae. Next base: position 5,781 of record NZ_JARFYN010000008.1, on the reverse strand, counting down.
TTTCCGCTTTGCGCCTTCATTTCGTCGTTCAAGTCCGAACCGGGAGTTCCGGAAAGCAGACGCACGTCATCCCGAGTGAAACTGATTGCAAAGCTCGTCATATCGTTGCACGTATAGTGCGAATCCACACGGTTAGGCGCTTCGAAACGCATCCATCAGGATAACTGTCGCGTCCTGCCGCTGTTGAGCGTTGATGAGTGGAACCAACCGCGTGAAATGCTCGGTCCTGCCGCTCTTCCATGAAAACGAAATGTCCCGGGTCTTTCTGGTCGATGAACAGGTCATAGACGATACAGCGTTCCTGCCGGGTCTTCTCGACCAGTTCGCGATAGAGTGGCAGGACGATTTCGATGGCTTCCGGCTTGATGAAATCCTGGGTTATGATCTTGAGCCCTCGACAATTTTCCTTTTATGAATCAGGTGCTGTCCCGATCTTACAGAAAGCCGGGCGTATTGACAATGTGGATACAAAGCCCCATGTTCCGAGCATGAGAAAAACTCGTATCGCTCTCTCGGCATCTTCCCCTTCCGCTGCTGTCTCGGCGCGCGCCTCTGCGGCCGACGCCAAGGGCAGCATCAACCTGCGGATCGAGACCAGCACTCGCCAACTCATCGACGATGCGGCGGCGGTGTTGGGCAAGACGCGCACCGAGTTCATGGTGGAAAGCGCCCGGCGGCAAGCAGTCGATGTGCTGCTTGACCAGCGCCTGTTCACGCTCGATCCCGAGCGCCACGACGCTTTTATGCACGCGCTCGACAATCCGCCCGCGCCCGGACCGAAGCTCAAGGCCCTGCTGCGCCGGACTCCGGCATGGCAGAAATAGACGACGCGCCGGACCAGCCCGCGCCTCGGCTTTCCGCTCCCGTTCCCCTGACTGCCGACCATGATGTTTCGGGGTTCGACTGTGGTGAGCCGGTACTGAATGACTGGCTGCGCCATAGGGCCTTGAAGAACGAAAGCCGGTTCTCGCGCACTTATGTCTTGTGTGAGGGCAATCGGGTGGTCGGCTATTTCTGCATTTCAGCCGGATCGGTCGAGCGTGGGGCTGCTCCCGGCAAGGTGCGGCGCAATGCGCCCGACGTGATTCCCGTGTCAGTTATCGGGCGGTTGGCGGTCAGTCGTGATCATGCGGGAAAGGGCCTCGGTGCGGATCTCCTGTCCGATGCACTGCGCCGGATCGCCCTGGCATCGCAGAGTATTGGCATCGGGGCGGTTCTGGTCCAGGCCAAGGACGATGTGGCAAAGCGCTTCTATCTGCGTTGCGCGGAGTTCATCGAATATCCGGAAGACAGCCGGACGCTGTTCCTGCCCATCGAAACAGTCGTGGCAGGGTTCGGCTAGGCGCGACGCGCCGCCCGTTATCTGGCGGGCCTGATCGACCAGGTGGGTGGCTGCCGATCCGCCATCGCATCGTGACCGCTAGAGCCGGATTTGGAATAATGTAGGCATGCTTAGGTGGGGGATAAATTGCGCGGCGGTCAGCCCGAGCAGGAAGGGCAGCGCGTCGATGGCGAGCGTATAAGCTAGAACGCAGAGAACTGCGACTAGCGCGACGCTCACGAACATCACCACAACCATGATCTTTCACCTTTAACTTGCGCCGGCGCCTTTCGTGCCGTCATGGGCCTGACGAATGAACCTTGGGCATGTGCCGATGCTTGTCTGTCCTGCCGAGCCTGATAAATCCGACTGTCCTTGAACTGTCGAGGTATTCGGCCGCGCGGTGAAGCCGCGCGGCCGCGATTTCTCGGATAGAAAGCCGGGACCGCTTGCGCGGCCCCGGCTCGCCTTTCATTCCGCCGCAACGGTGAAAGCCTCATCGTTGCGCGCTTGCGTCCCTGCCTCGACCTCGGTGGTCTGTGCCTCCAGCTGCACATCGGCTAGCCACGCGGGTCGCTCGGTGCGCAGCACAGGCGGAAGCCAGCCGGTTCCGGCAAGAAGCTGCTCGGCGGCTTCGGCCATCTCCTGCTTCTTCTTCTCTGCGATCCGCTCCGCTGCCTCGTCGCCAAGGGCTTCCCGCACGGCGGCGAGGATATGGGCCTTCGTGACGCGGCCGAGATAAGCGCGAACTGTGGGCGTCCAGTGTGCCGTCATGTCAAGCGCAACCGCCGTCGCCAGCCTGTCCGGCGTCTCATGGGCGCGCCGCTTGTGGGCTTCCCATGGCAGCTTGACAGTATTGACCGTCAGCGAGGCGCAATGTGCAAACAGCGCCATGACGCTTGCATGGTCCAGCCCGGCGACGAAGCAGCCCCAAAAGGTCGGCCACGTCGCGTGGCATGTCCGCCGCCCACCCGGTATGACGATCCGCCAGCGCCTTTGCCGCCGCCGTGTCCTCGATACCATCCGCATGGCTGGCGAGATAGAAGGTCTGCGCGACCAGCGTATGCGTGACGGCAATCAAGGCCATATCCGGCTGCTCGCCAAGAGCAAGGCGCAGGGCAAGGGTGCGATGGGCGGTCAGATCGCGGATAAGCGAATCCGACAGCGGCTTGCCGTCGTCCTCCGCTTCCTCGTCATGGTCGCCATCATCCGTCACCTCGCCATCGCCGTTGACGCTCACGCCGTCAATGACTGTTCCGCCATCTTCGTCCGCTGCCGGTTCTTCCGGCCTTTCCGGCTCTGGGGCCTCGTCCTCTGTGGAAACCCCCCGATGATCTCCAACAGCTTCTTTTCTATGCATTGCTGCCGCCCGCACAATTTGTTTTGCCGGAGCGCGATACCAGACCTTCCATATTGAGACGATCGGATCGACGGCAGTTCCTTTGTCCACCTCCGCGACCTCGTCCTTCGTATGGTTTTCGGTGGGCATACCCAAAAAGGCCGTTACGACCGATCGCAAGTTGCCACAATGATGCGTAAGCAAAGTTCTGCTAATCTCAGAACCATCCATGATCCAAGCTCCAACCAGCCAGATTGTGGTAGGTCAGGCTGGTTGTTCGCGCGCCTTGCCTGACCGCGACCGAATGAGCGGTCAGAACCCACATGAATCATTTTCAGATTTAATCAAGGATTAAATGTGTTAACCCCTGATCAAGTTCGAATGGCGCGTGCCGCTCTGAAATGGGGCATCCGGGATTTGGCGAAAAGAGCAAACATAACATCAGTCACGGTCAACCGAATCGAAGCGGGCAAGCCCGCCTATGCTGCGACTCTGCTAGCCATACGTGTTGCTTTTGAAGAGGCTGGACTGGAATTCATCGACGAGAACGGCGGCGGCGCCGGGGTGCGCTTCGCCAAGCCAAAAGCGGACGGCGCAGAATGAACCGAACTTGGTTCCAGGTAGATGGTTTCGACGCAGCTAGTGAACTCTCGCGACGGCGATCGGCAAAAGCGCTACGGCCCCGTCAATGAACCCACGGAGCACTCTCCACTCTCGAAGGTTTCGTTCGTCGACTCGAAGCGCCAACGCGGTCAACATCCATCCGGCACATGCGATATCGCCCGCCGCCAGATAACGATCAAAATGTTGAGAACAGGCAACGATGCGGGGATAGGCGTCTCCGTTGTCAAGCGCGATTTTTGAAACGAGCTTGTGAGCATGCACGTAGGCTTCAGCGATCCGTCTTCGGTCAGCAGCGTTGCTGCTCGTAATGCAGCCGACCGTGAACATCAATGTTTGGAACAAATCTTCTGTTTCATCTCTCATGATGGATCGAACAGTCCTTTGAACTCTGGATCATTGTAATAGCGGAGCTTGCGAACCAGCGCCGGCCGCCGGCCTTGTCGCAATAAGATCATTTGATCGCTCGCCAGCCGCATCACCTCGTCCGGATTCATCAAGTCGCGGGCGGAGATATGTTCGGCGGTCGAGCTCTTGCCTTCGCTCCACGAGGCCGTGAAATACCGCGCATCTGTCCTGCCAATCGTCTTGCCGACCAGTTCCGCGGTCTCGATGTCGTTGACACCGAACAGTTGAAGGACGCTGGCATTGGACAGAAAGGTCCCCGCCCTCTTTCCGTATGTAGCGCGGAGCTGGTGGACATCTTGCAGGATTGGCCAGAGCTGAACACCGTAACCGGCCATCAGCCCCATGGCTCGCTCGACTGGTTCGAGGTGCCCCAGAGCTGCAAACTCATCGAGAAGATAGAGAACCGGCGCTATCGGTTTCATGGGATCGCGGGCCATGTCGGTGAGGCTCTGGCTGACGAGCAGGCGAAGCCAACGCGAATAGGTCGAAAGCCGGTCCGGCGGCAAAACCAGAAACACCGTCGCGTTATGGTGCTTCAAATCAGTGAAGCGAAAATCCGATCGGCCGAGCACGGCCGCCATGCGCGGACTGTCGAGAAAATGTGTGTGGCGTTGCGCGGCCGAGAGTACGCCTGCGGCTTCGCGATCGGATTTACCGAGATGCCGATTGGCGGCACGAGCGACAAGGCCATTCACCTCGATTGAGGCCTGCATCTGTTTCAGCAAAACATCGAACGCTTCGGGCGCCAAGGTCAGATGGTGACGCAGACGGACGAGACTTCGTTCATGCGGCGGATCGTGTGTGACAGCGTAAAGGATGATCCCGGCGATCAGCGCCTTGGCCTCTTCGTTCCAATGTGTCTCGCCTGCCATGCCCGGTTCATCGAACACCAATGCGTCGGCGAGCGTGCTGGCGTCTTCGGCGACATCGAGGCTCGACGGATCGAGCATGTCGAGCGGATTGAATGAAGCCGATTGTTTGCCGGTCACCCCGAACGGATCGAGGATATGGACCGGCCCGAATGATTGCCGCGCCCGGCTGGCAATCCTGGCATTCTCGCCTTTCGGATCGATGCAGATCACCGAGCGGTCGGCAGTCAGCAGATTGGGAATGATAGTTCCTACGCCTTTGCCGGTTCGCGTCGGCGCCATCGTCAGCAGATGCCCTGGTCCGTCGTAGCGAAGCAGCTTTCCATCCTTGCTGTCGCGGCCGATCAACAGTCCGCTCTCGACTTTGGCGAGAGATTGCAGCTCTTTCCGGTTGGCCCAACGGGCGGTGCCAAAGACGGCTGCGCGAAGATCGGTGATTGGCACGAACGCAGCGATGAAGCCGCCGATGGCCATGATGGCCGGCAGGTATTTTGCGACGATGTCGACGGCGCGATGGACGCCTGTTGGCTCGATGTCCGTGAGCGCTTGCACAACTGCATTGCCGAGTACGAGGACTGCGGCGAGGACCAGACCAAGAACCCCGCAGACGACCGCGTAGATCGGAGCTTTGACGACCGCCTTCAGCAGATCGACGGCGGTCATGGCTGGCTGTCCATTCCTGGCTCGTCTTGGGCTTGGGAGATCGACGTATCGAGGATGGCTGGAAACAGCGCCTTGTCATGATCGCGGCTCAAGAAGCCTGGGAGTTCTCGGCGCAACCAGCTCATTAGATCGTGGGAAAATTGGTCCTTGCCAAGTTCGAGACGGTGCAGCACGAGCGCGCCAAGCAGGATCTTCCGTCTCGTGTCCTCGACACGCTCCTGTCTTTCAAGCCGCGCCTTCAGCGTCTTCTTGCGCACCTCCAGTTCGGCGATGCGTTGTTCGATCGTCTTGCGCGCCATTCTCTCTAACACCTCCGACATGATCGCTTGCGGCTTTGCTTCGTCGATTGTCGCCCGCACCGTAAACAGCCCGTCATCGGTCGCAACTGCCAGAAATGCGAGTAGATCGTGCGCGTTATCTGATCCCTACTGAAAGAGAACAGCGATTGAAGGTTGAAGGGTCATCCAAAATGGAGAGATTTGTGAGCATAGGCGAAGCGGCGGAAGTTTTGGGCGTGTCGATCACGACATTGCGCCGATGGGAAGCTGAAGGCCGTCTGG